>JAZOMO010000046.1:0-61223 GCA_045654025.1 Candidatus Scatosoma sp. | reverse complement strand
GAAACCGCAGGGCAACCTAAACGGTTTACCGAGGATTTCAACGCAGTATTTAGACAAAATCAGCCATTAAAAATCAGGCTTGTATTATTCTTGTCTGGCTACAATAGAGATTTTGTGATGCATTTAGACGGTGGCGACCGCTGCCGTATCGACATACTGCAAGGGCACAACCGTCTTAAAGGCGCGCAAAATAACATTTTAAGACTGAAATGGTTCAAGTCTTGTCAGCTTAACGGATAAATACAGCTCTCTATTCTATCTTCGATAATTCGCTGAAATCGTAGATATAAAAATCGCAAATGGCTTTCATTTGGCTGACGTAATCGGCAGAGGATTCATCGAAAACGCCACACACCTTCATCCCTGCCCTTTTCGCCGTTGTCGCCACATCCAAGTTGTCGTCAAAAAACAACACTTCTTGAACGCCAACACCCAAGCGCTTTGCAACCGTCTTGTAGAGTTCAGGATTTGCTTTCGTCGTCGAGAAATCATCGCAAGACCATACGTTGTCAAACCAGTCGAACAGCCCCAGCCTTTTCAAGCAAGCATCAAGGGTAACGTGCGGCCCAGCCGTCAAAATGTTTAGACTTGCGCCCCTTTCTTTCAGCTCTGTCAGCGCTTTGACGACGTTCTGTTTCGTGGATATTTCATAAAAATACGCGGTTGCTATGTTGGCCCTGAACGCCTCAATCAGTTCTTCTACGGTCATATTCAAGTCAAAGTTTTTAATAAAATATTCCGCCGTACCGACCACCCCCAACGGAGTGATTGTTTTGATGATATCCTTGTCGTATTTGCAATTCTTTTTGTCCAGCTCCTTCAAAAGGCCTGCAATAAAATACGGCATAGAATCTACAAGAGTACCGTCAAAGTCGAATAAATAGGTCTTCACGACTATCCCCCCCAAAAAAGTAAATATTCGTACAGTTTTCACCACTCATTGTTAATCAACGATTAACAAAGTATCGAATAGATTTTCTCCGCAACACGCAGACCGTCTGCCGCCGCAGAGGTAATCCCCCCTGCGTAGCCTGCCCCTTCGCCGCAGGGGAACAGCCCCTTTGCCGAAACGGATTGCAATTCCTCATCACGCTGTATGCGCACGGGGGAGCTTGTTCTCGTTTCCACCCCCGTCAAAACCGCATCGGGATTGGCAAACCCCTTCAACCGTCTATCCATATCTAAGGCGGACGCCTTCAAGCTGTCGCAGACCACGGACGGCAACACGCCGTTTAGATCGGCAAAGCTCGTCCCCGCCGCATACGAGGGCAATACCTCGCCAAAGTGGTCGCTACATCTCCCGCGCAGGAAATCCCCTAAGGTCTGCACGGGCGCGCTGTAATCGCCGCCACCTGCCACAAAAGCGGCGCGTTCGATACGGCGTTGGAACTCTACGCCAGCCAAGGGATGTTCGCCTCCGAAATCGCTCTGCTTTACCTGCGCAATCAAGGCGGCGTTGGCGTTGCGCTCGTCACGGGCATAGTTACTCATACCGTTGCTGACCACCCCTTCCTCTTCGCTGGCGGCAGGCATCACCACGCCCCCAGGACACATACAGAAAGTGAACGCAGAGCGTTCGTGCGCGTGCGACACAAGCTTATAATCGGCGGCAGGCAAGCGGTTGTACGCCTTGCCGTACTGCGCCAGACCGATGGCGGATTGCAGGTGCTCGATACGCACCCCGATGGCAAATTCCTTTTGGGTCATCTCCACCCCACGGGCAAGCAACATTTCAAAGGTATCCCTTGCGCTATGCCCAACGGCAAGCACCAAAGCGGACGGCTCTATCCAAGCCTCTTCGCCGCTTTTGAGGTCGGCAATCAACGCCTTTTGCAGAATGCCGTCCTTGACACAAATATCCTTTAAAAGGGTGTCAAAGCGTACCTGCCCCCCACTTTCACGCAAATATTCACGCATATTCCGCACCACCGAGCGCAAATTGTCACTGCCGATGTGCGGCTTTTGCAACCACAAAATCTCCTGCGGAGCACCAAAGCGCACGAAGGTTTCCAGCACGTCTCTATTGTATAAACTGTGCGTTTGGGTGTTCAGCTTTCCGTCCGAAAAAGTACCTGCACCCCCCTCGCCAAACTGTACGTTGCCGTTTACGTCCAGCCGTTTTTCCTTGCAGAGCACGTCGATTTTTCTTGCGCGTTCTTCCACGCAAGGGCCACGCTCGATGAGTATCGACGGAATGCCACGCTCCTGTAATCTAAGGGCGCAGAACAGCCCTGCAGGGCCGCTGCCGATAATCAGCACGGGTTTTTTAGGCAATTTCCCCTCAGGCAACTTTTCCAAAGGCGGCTTTTGCGGAGGCGCGCCGTCGGAAAATTCTATCGTATAAATATAGTGTAAATTCCCCTTATCTCTCGCATCCAAGGACTTTTTGCGAATTGCAAAATAGCTGGGCGTTTTCCCCAGCTGTTTTTGCGCGATTTTTATCAGCTCGCTCTCCTTCTTGTCAATGGACAGTTTGATGCCCGAAAGGGTTTTTACTTGCATACTTTTTCCTTAAATCTCTCTTCAAGTCCTTCCAAACAGACGATCGCCGAGGTGTACGCCCATTGCAGATTAAAGCCGCCGCACTCGCCGTCTACGTCCAAAATCTCGCCTGCAAAGTACAGCCCTTCGGCATTGCGGCTCTGCAAGTGTTCGTCCAGCTCCGCCAAGGGGATACCGCCCTTGGTCACCTGCGCGTAGTCAAATCCAAGACTGCCAACGACGGGCAACGCAAAGGCTTTTACGCCGTCCACCACCGCAGACAAACCTGCCTCGCCGTACCGTTTCATTACCGCCCGACCGACCTGATTGTTTAAGATACCGCATAACAGCTCTGCCTTCGGCAACTGCGGATAGTTCTTTTGCTTTTCCGTCAAGAGCGCAAGCAGAGTTTCCTTTTCCACCGTGGGCAATAAGTCTATCAAAAGGCTGACCTTACCTGTATCCAGCTTATCCGCGACAAAGGAAGAAATGCGGAACAC
This sequence comes from Candidatus Scatosoma sp., assembly GCA_045654025.1. Classification (GTDB taxonomy): domain Bacteria; phylum Bacillota; class Clostridia; order Christensenellales; family Borkfalkiaceae; genus Scatosoma. Next base: position 58,242 of record JAZOMO010000046.1, on the reverse strand, counting down.
CGCATCCCCCGAAACGCCGTAATCTGTGAAAATCACGTCTCCTGTCAGCGTTTGTACGGGCTTTCCGTCTACGACTGCCATCAGCTTTGCATCCATCACACGAATACCTTTTAAGGATTTCGTATGTCGAACGTCCGTCTTCAACTGCACCAACGCAGGATACAGCGCCGTCGTCGTATGCGAAAAAGTACCCGCCAAAGCATAGCCGTTGCCGTCCGTGCCAAAGTTTTTCGCCGCTTTGCCGCCCGTACAGACGACTACGCTGTCCGCAGAATAAGTACCTACGCCCTCTCCAGTCTTTGCCGTAATCTCGTACCTGCCCGCTACTTTTTTCACCGATTGCACGTATGCGCCCGTCTGTACTTCCACGCCGCGCGATGCAATCTCGTATCGCAAAAGATCGGTGATTGCCGAGGCTTGACGGCCTGCAGGGTAATATCTGCCACGCTCGTCGGCAAGGAACAAGCCGCCGAGGCGACCTAAAAACGCCAACAGCTCGTCACGGCCGTAGCGAGAAAGATACCCTTGCACCTGCTTTTCCTGCGTCTTGTCGCCGCGCACAGAAAAGTACGCCGCTTCGCCTACACGCGCGTTCGTGATGTTCCCCTGACCGTTGCCCGTAGAGGAGAGCTTCTTGCCCACACGTTCACCACGTTCTAACAAAAGGACGTTTCCGTATTTTGTTGTAGCGTTCGCCGCAAGGAATAATCCTGCCGCGCCGCCGCCTATAATAACAGTAGAATAGTGTTTCATACCTTTATTGTACTCTATTTTTTTTGAAATGTCAATTTTTTTGAAAAAATTGCTTTGTTTTTTTGCCCTTTCCCATCTTGACAATTTCAAAAAAATGTATTACAATGGAATTGTAAGGACAAAAAAGGAGTTTAATATGATCGCAAAGTTAAAAACCCTCGTGAAAGGCATTTTGCAATACCTGATCGATAACCCCATCCAACGCTGGATTGTGGTTGCGTGTGGCGTCGCTATCGTGGCCCTCATCGTCTCCCTCATCGTCGTCGGCGCGGTTAAGAGAAAGAAGAGAAACCAGCAAGCATCCGCTTGCCCTTGCAAGCAGACGACAGAGGAGCATGCCGTAGAGGAAAGCGCCCCTGCCGAAGAACAAACCGCAGAGATTGCAGTAGCTGAAGAACCTGCGCCCGAAGTTGTCATAGAAGAAACCGCAGAGATTGCAGTAGCTGATGAACCTGCGCCCGAAGTTATCGCAGAAGAAGTTGTCATAGAAGAAACCGCAAAGGAAAGCGCAGAAGCGACGACCGAGCCCGTAGAAGCTAAGGCAGAGACGGTTACCCCCGCAAAAAAAGCGAAGACGACCAACGCAAAACCTGCGTCCGCGAAAAAGGCAAGCGAACCGAAAAAAGAAACTCTGCCCAAGAAGGTAGAACCCGCTGTGAAAGCCACTGCAAAAAAGGAAGTTTCTGCAAAGACTGAGGCGAAAAAGCCTACCCCCGTAAAAGCAGAGGTGAAAAAATCTGTCACCGTAAAGCCCGCCGCTGAAAAAACAGAGGAGAAAATGGCTTCCGTGAAATACACCGGCAAATGGGTCATCTGCAAGCTTGCGTTGACGGACAGCAAGGACAACGTGGTAGAAGAAAACTACTTCTTTGAACTGCGCGCCTCCAATGGCGAACGATTGCTGGTCAGTGAGGAATATACCTCTTACGCAGGCGCTGTACGCGGCATTCAAACGCACAAGGACAACGTCGAAAAAAGCAACTTCCGCATCACTCTTTCCAAGAAAGGGGATTACATATTCAAGCTGCTGACCGCAAAGAACACCCTGCTTTGCACGGGCGCAAACTACAAGAGCCTTGAACGCTGTGAGCGAGCTATCGCCTCCACCAAGCGCTTTGCGGCAACCGCTATCGTACACGACGAGGTAGAGGAAATTCGTATGCCTCTCCCTACCGAAGACGACACGGCGCAGACGGAAACGCCCGCGCCCGAAAACGGCTACACTGGCAAGTGGATTATCAACACCACGGGCAACGAGGAAGTAGGCGTTATGTACTACTTTGAATTGTTTGCATCCAACGGCGAAAAGCTGTTGACCAGCGAAGAATACACCACTTACGAAGGGGCGGTGAACGCCGTTGCGACCCACAAAGCAAACATTGCCAAAGGCAATTTCCGCATCTCGATTACGAAGAAAGGGGATTACCTGTTTAAGCTGCTTGGCGGCAACGGACAGCTGCTTTGTCTCGGCGAGCATTACAAAACCCGTAGCCGTTGCGAAAGCGCGGTAGAATCGGTAAAACGCTTCTCCCAAAGCGCACCCGTCTACAAATACGGCGAACTGAATAACTAATCGGTTAAAAAAACAGCCGTAGCGTGCACCGCTACGGCTGTTTTTATTTTACCTTACGCAAGAATATCTATCTCAATATCACCCGTCGTGGTCGTTAAGGCGCACTTGCCGCCCGTCGTATTCTTCGGAACCTCAACCTCGCCCGTACTCGTCTTGCAGATAAACTCTTTTTCTGAAAGCAGCGTACCTTCAATATCCCCCGTGCTCGTTTTGACGACGATTTCACCGCCGTCGCACCGGTCAAAGCGCACGTCGCCCGTACTTCTTTCTATCGACAATCTTTCTGCCGTCTGCACCTTCTTCAGGGTAATATCTCCCGCGCTGCCGCTGGAAGTAAAGCTGTTGCAAGCAATATCCGACAAATACGCTTCTCCCGTAGAAACCTGCACGCTAACACCGTCCGTACAGCGCACGCCCTTGGCGTACACCTCCCCCGTGGAAACGGTCAGTTTCAAACTGCTTGCCGATATATTTTCCACGCTAATATCCCCAGTGGATGTTTTTAACGTTACCGCGCCGCTTGCAGAGGCCAACCAGCGGATATCCCCCGTGCTCGTGAACACCTGCACGCTCTCAAAAGAAAAGTCCTTAGAAACTTCCACGTCCCCCGTCCTATTTTCTATCAAAAGGGTACTATATTCCTTTTGGGGCAGATAGACAGTCACCGTTTCTTGCACAAAATCAAAGAACCCTTCGTATAAATTTTGGACGCCTGCCTCCGTGATGACCAGCTTGCCGTTTTGCACCTCTACGGTGTGCGGCACGCTTTCTTTTTCCAAGCACACTACCTTGCACGCCCCGTCCTCGGACGCTACCAAGCGAATATCCGCCTCCTGACCATGAATGGAAATGCCGTTAAACTCCTCCGCCACTGCATACTCCTTTGTTTGGTAGTTAGTGGAACTCAGCTTTAGAAAATCCCAGCCAAACAAAGACATCGCCACCGTGAAGATGATCCCGCCGATTAGAAGAAGGGACACGCCTACAATCAGCCATTTACGTATTTTTTTAGCCATTGTTCTTCTCCTTTTTCATGAATGCCCTTTTCAGCCGTTGCATCACTTTTTTCCCGAGCAACACGCCGCCCTTCGTCACATACACACAACCGATTGCAAGCAAAATCGCCAAACCAGCGCACGCAATCCCTGCGCCCAGCGTTGCAAGCGCCGTAATCGCTTTGCCAACAAACAAAAGGATGATGAATACTATCACACCAGCAACCGCGCACGCCGCCAAAGCAACCGCCACTGCCCAGAGGGAGATAATACCCGCCCAAAGGGAAACGTAGAGGGAAACCACAACCGCAAAGCCTGCTATCAGCAGGGGCAACCATACGGGGAATCCCAAAACAAGCAACAAAATCAAACCTCTATCGATTTGCCTCGGTCTCATTCGTTCTTTTACGATTTTTGAAAGAGGAATTTCCGCAACGATTTGCGAAATTACGCTGTCCACAGTGCCGATGCCAGCCACCGCGTCTTCCTCGGAAAGCCCTTCTTCCATTCTATCCTCTATCATTTCGCTGTAAAAGCTGAGCCGTTCGTCTATATCCGCTTGCGGTAAGCCGTACAAGCCTTTTTTGAGCTCTGCTAAAAATTCTTGCTTAGTCATTTGTTTCCTCCCGATTGACAAAACCGTATACCTGCATCACTTCCTTCCATTCCTCTTTAAACGCCTCGATTTTCTTGCGTCCCAAGATGGTGATGCGGTAGTATTTACGCAACCTGCCATCGTGCTCTGCCGTGCGCACCGTCAGCATTTTTGCGCTTTCCAGCCTCTTTAATATAGTATAGAGTGTGGATTCGGAAAGCTCGATATAAGGCTTGACGTCCTTAATGATTTTATACCCGTACGATTCTTCGCTTTTGATAGCCGCCAAGACGCACACGTCCAGCAGCCCTCGTTTTAATTGAATGTCCATCGCATACCTCTCCTTACATAATACATCATATCACGAAGTATATACCTTGTCAAGTGTTTTTCGTAAAAAAAAGTAAAAAAATCAGACCTTTTTTCGAGGTCTGATTTTTGATCTTCATAGGTTTTTGCGCGGAAAGATTAACGGAAGCCGCCACCGCCGCCACCGCCACCGCCGCCGGAGAAGCCTCCAAACGAGCCGCCACCGCCGCCACGACCGACGGAAGAACCGTCGCTGGACGGACGGACGAGAATGGCAAGGGTCATTATCCGCATCGTTCGGCGGAACATCCAGTAGTCGAACAGGTCGTAATTCCCCTCGTACCAGCTGGGAGGACGGACGGTGATTGCACGGAATTTCTTTTCCCAGATATCCGACACACCCAACACTTGCGCATATGGCAATACGTCGTAGAAAAGTTCCGGATTTTGCTCTAACATCTCCTCCAAACGATCCTTCTTCGTGACGAGGATAAACTCCTTAAAGCCTAAAATTCTGCCCAGCATTTCCGTATGTTCCTCAGTGCGCACTAGCATACCGCTGTTAAGCAATAAAATCCCGTAACCAAACGCCAGCGTGAAGATACATTCCAGCGTTGTCATCACGTGCGTGTATGCATACGCGTAGAAGACACCGCCAATCAACATCGCCAAAATAATCAAAATCCAAATAAGCGTCTTGAGCTTTTTCCATTTATAGCGGTAATTCTCCAAGGCAAAGAGCAGTACGGCGCTAATCCCTGCAGGGAACAGCATCATCAAACCGCCCACCAAGGACACGTATCCACCGCCCACGTACAATAGACCCGTCAGCGCAGGCACGAGAAAAAACAGTCCCATCGCCAAAACAACGCAACCGACAAACCTTACAATCGAAGATTTTTTGTAAATCTCCGTCTTTTGCTTGCTATCTGCAACGAGTATTTTCGCCTTGTCGGCATCCTCGTAAAATTCTTCCTTGAGGTCAGCCATCACCGTCTTCGTTCTATCGCGCTTGAACAGTCCCTTAAACAGCGCCTTGGCGTGTTCACTCTCCCCCTCAGGCAGGTCGCAATCGCACTGGCGTATGAGTACCGTTTCGCCGTTCTCCTGCCCGATATGCAGGTAGCCCTTGGAGGCAAAGTAGTAAATCATAGAAGTGACGTCCTCGTTATCGACTACGCCATCCAAGAGAAAACCCACCGACATCGGGTCTTTTCCGTCGGGGGCTTTGAAACTCACGACGGTGGAGAGAATGGGTTTTCGGCTACTAAAGAGGAACAGCGCCGCCGCAACCGCCAACAAAGCAAGTCCGCACACTACCGCGACCCAAAGGGTCGGGCGCGTAAAATCTAGACCGCTTGTCGGCAAAAATCCCTCGTCAATAAGGTCGAATTTCACCGTAATCGGCGCGGCGAAATAGCCGTATTCCGAATAGCATAAAGGCAATTCGTCTGCACGCAGGCGCAGGCGCGTATCTGTCTTTTCTACTACGCGCGCATAGCGGTTTCCGCTCTGTCCGAAGGCGTCAGAATAAATCTCGTATCCAGCCAACGCCGCAGGGAAGTCAATCTGTACGTCCACGTTCGCAAGCGCAAACGGCCAGCCGCCGCCCACAAAGTCGATAATCATGCCCTTTTCCGTGTTCGAAAAATCGCATTCCATTAGATAGGTAAACCGATAGGTCAGCGTTTTGCCTTTATAAAGCCCGCCGTAGCAGTTAATATCGATAAACCCGTCCACGTCTGGATTGTCCGCTACGCTAAAAGAGAAATCAGGATTGCCCACGCCTTCCGCCGTAATATTCAAAAAACGATCTCCTTCAATCGGCAAAGCCCTATAAAAGGAATTTTTCGTTTGGTGCATCGTAAACGAAATTTCTTCCGTAAAGGCAATCGTTCTATCCTCGTTTACCTGCGCGTTTACCGTATAATAATGCACCGTACAAGGAGCTCTTGACTCAGCGCGCTTTTTCAGGGAATCCCCGCCGTCCATAGCGGCTACGCCCAGCAAACACGGAAAAATCGCAAGCGCGACAATCAATGAAAAAAGGGCAAGCAAAAAGCCTTTTGCCCACCCCTTTCCTACCGTTTTTTGTTTTTTCATTAGAAGCTCACCTTGACGTTCTGACGCTCTTCAGCGTTTTCGATTTCATAGTAAGGACGTTTCTTGTAATCTTCGCCCATTCCCTTCACGACGATATTCGCAGGGAACAACTCAATTTCCGTATTGAAGGCCTTCACCTGACCATTGTAGTACAGACGGGCGTTTTCCAAATCCTCCTCGATGCCCTTAAGCTGGCTTTGCAAATCCAAGAAATTCGTATTCGCTTTAAGGTCGGGATAGCTTTCTGAAACAGCATTAAAGAAGGTCTTCAAGCTGCTGGTTAAGTTCGCCGAAGCAGAAATCTTTTCTTCTGCCGTTCTTGCGCCAGCCGCAATATTTCTTGCCGCCACCACTTTTTCCAAGGTTTTACTCTCGTGCGAAGCATACCCTTTTACCGTTTCCACAAGGTTGGGGATGAGGTCAAAACGCTTCTTTAAGTAGACGTCTATACCTGCCCAAGCTTCCTCCACTTTGTTTTTATGGCGCACGAATTTATTGCGGGTGCTAATATACCAAGCGACAATCGCCACCAACAAAATCACAACGATAGCCACAACGACGATCGCGACAATCGTCCCTGCATCTATTGCCAACAACTGTAACATCTCTTTTCTCCTTTTTTACGATGGTAAATCCACCGTATCCATTTTTTTGTTCGTAGTATTATTATACAATGCTTGCACGCGTTTTTCAAGAGCTTTTTCAAAAAAATCGTACAGTTTTCCCTCTTTTTTTGCGAAAACGCCGCAATTTTTACAGCCTCGGCGTATAACCGTCCATTTTTGGCGCAAACTACGGATAGGAGGGTAAGGCTGTATGAAAATCATCAATATCATTGCGTATATTCTTGTAATTGTCGGCGCAGTCAATTGGGGCTTATACGGGCTGTTCGATTTCAACCTCGTTGCGACGGTATTCTCCGGCGCAAGAGCAGTTGGCTCGATCATCACGTACAGCGTGATTGCCGTTGCGGCGCTTTGGCTGATCGTGTCGCCCATGATCACGGACGGCGTTTTGTGGCTTCGCGGCAGAGAGGCTCGCTAAGCGACAAAAAAGAACGGAGTTCCTTTTTTGGAACTCCGTTTTTTTCCTTTGTTTTACATACTTTGTTTTACAGCGTTGCGCCAAAGTCGGATACGATTACTTGACCCGTAATTGCGCGCGACTCGTCGCTGGCAAGGAAGAGCAGGATGTTCGCCACGTCAATCGGCATGCAGGGCTGTACCGTGAGGTTCATGTGCTTTCTCATCTGCCCCATCATTTCGGGGTGCAAGCTCTTAGGGTCGGTGGTCATCGTCATCGGCGTGATAATCGTGCTGGGGTTGACGGAGTTGCAACGAATCCCCGTACCCGTAAAGCGCAATGCCGTATGCTTGGTCAAGCCAATCACCGCCGCTTTGCTCGTCGCGTACGAAGCGCCGCCCGTACCGAACGCGCCTGCAACCGAATCAAGGTTGATAATCGAACCAGCGTTGTTTTTCATCATTTCTTTTACAACCGCTCTCGTGCAGTACAGACAGCCCTTAGTGTTGATGCCAAGCACCCATTCAAGGTCCTCATCCGTACAACATTCGATGGGCTTTAAGCCCGCCTCTAAAACGCCTGCGTTGTTGACAAGCACGTCGATTCTGCCGTACGTTTCCACAACCTTTGCCACCATCGCCTCTACCGCCTCGACGTTGGAAACGTCGCAGGGAACGGTTAATACTTCGCCGCCCTCTTCGCGGATTTTTGCCGCTACTTCCTCAAGTTGCGGTACACGGCGTGCGGTGATAACAACCTTTGCGCCCTCTTTCGCGAACAGCTGTGCGGTAGCCGCGCCTACGCCCGAATTACCGCCCGTGATAATTGCTACTTTTCCGTCTAATCTTCCCATGGTATTCTCCTTATTTTTTATAACAATGGAAGATAAGTCCCACTGACCCAGGTCCACAATGAGAGCCAATAACAGGCCCTATCGTCTGCAATTCAATATCGATATCGCCAAAGGCGCTTTTCAATTGCTCTGCAAAGGCTTCCGTTTCCTCTCTGCAATCCGCATCCATCACGAAGGTTTTGTACTGATCAAGCTCACAGCCCTCCGTCTTCATGAAATCCATCAATCGGGAGAACGCCTTTCTCCTGCCCTTTACTTTTTCAATATTGACGATTTTTCCGTCCTCGTTATACGAGAGCACGGGTTTAATCCCCAACATATTGCCGATAACCTTGGAAGCACCGGAGATTCTGCCGCCACGATAGAGGTAAGTCAAGTCGTCTACGACGAAATACATCGCCGTTTGAGAAATAAGCTCGTCAAGGTAAGCGTCCAACTCGTCCATCGACGCGCCTTCCTTATACTTTTGCGCGCCGTAGTACACAACAAATCCGTTGCCCATCGAAATCATCTTCGTATCTTTATAGCGGATTTCGCGTTCGGGGTATTTTTCCTTCAAAGCGGCAATCGCCGCCTTCATCGAATTGAAAGTACCACTCATCTGATGGGAGAAAGTGATATAATAGATATCCTCACCTCTTGCCAAAACGGGCTCGAAATACTGGGTGTAATCGTATTCATTGAGGGCTTGCGTCTTCGGCACAGAGCCCGCGCGCATTCTATCGAAAAACGCCTTTAAGTCGGTGTTTTCGCCCATATCGTAGAAATATTCTTTATCGTCTAAGAGGTAAGGCATGCGGATAACGTTAAGCCCGAAATCCTTTACTTTTGTATGCCATAACTCACAATTAGAATCACAAAATAATTGATACATAATTTTCTCCATTCGTAGAATCTTTGTTAAAAAACAACTTTAAGGATTTATATTATTATAATAAAATCGAGAGGATATGTCAAGCCTTTAAACAATTTTTTTTGTTAGGGCAAAGAAAAGCAAAAACTTGTAGAGAAAAAAGTTTTTAAAAAAAATCAAAAACGGTGGCAAAAACGCTTGCAAAAAGTGAAATTTTTTGTTAAAATAACGCAAGTAAAGGTCGTGAACGAGTTTCACACAAAAATATTGGGGCGTCGCCAAGCGGTAAGGCAACGGACTCTGACTCCGTCATTCGGGTGTTCGAATCACTTCGCCCCAGCCAAACAAAACAGACCACCATCAGGTGGTCTGTTTTGTTTTTCTGAGTGCGTATGCGAAGTGATTCGAGGGTGGGAGCCGTTTTGCGGGAGCAAAACGCTTTGCCATACGGAAGCAGGCAACCGAGTTAGTTGACGGCAAAGGACGACGTTAATAACGTCGGAGCGGGGCGCGCCGCTAAAGGCGAGAATCACTTCGCCCCAGCCAAAAAAAATCGACAAGTTTCGGCTTGTCGATTTTTTTATCCAAGCCGCAGGATTGGCATGGAATCACGCATTAGCGTGTATGGTATCGCCGTAGGCGTATGGCATCACTAGAGGCGCATTTTTCTCTGCGGCTTGATTCCATGCGATTGCTTCGCAATCAATTCCATACCGCAACAAGTTGCGGATTCCATACACGGCTCTGCCGTGATTGTATCGGGTGGGCGGGCTAGGAGGCAAGCGCAAAAGCCCCACCGCTTTCTATCCACAAACACTTGAATTCTTGCTTACTTTATGATATACTACTGTTAGATAAAACAAAAAAGGAAAATCGTATGTACAGATTTAATAGTGATTATCTTGAGGGCGCGCACCCGAATATCATCAAAAGGCTGGTTGAAACAAACCTCGTACAAACACCGGGGTATGGGCTTGACCCTATCTCCGACAGCGCGAAGCAGAAAATACGCGATGCTTGCAACGCACCCAACGCCAAAGTATATTTCACGGTTGGCGGAACGCAGACGAATTATACCGTTTTGGATTCTATCCTCAAACGCTACGAGGGCGTTTTGGCGGCGGACACGGGACATATTGCCGTGCACGAGGCAGGCGCGATTGAATATTCCGGACATAAGGTTATTACCATTCCCGAACGCGACGGTAAAGTAGATTATCACCGAGCAAAAGACTATCTTGAAAAGTTTTATGCGGACGGCTCTTGGCAACATATGGTACGCCCCGGCGCGATTTATGTTTCTCATCCAACGGAATACGGTACGCTCTATTCCAAAGCAGAACTTCAGGCGCTTCGCGCCCTTTGCGACGAATACGGAATACGACTGTTCCTGGACGGAGCAAGACTCGGCTACGGCTTGGCGTCCGACGGCAGTGATTTGACACTCCCCGACATCGCAAAACTTTGCGACGTGTTCTATATCGGCGGAACAAAGGTCGGCGCTTTGTTTGGGGAGGCAGTCGTCTTTACGAATACGACCCTCGGCGAGGCGTTCTTCACGGAAATCAAACAGCACGGCGCGCTTCTTGCCAAAGGGCGTATGCTCGGCATACAGTTCGACGAGCTGTTCAAAGACAACCTCTATGAAAAAATCGCAAAGCACGCCGTCAATTTGGCGATTCGTATCAAGCGTGAGCTTACCGACAAGGGCTATGAATTCTACAATGATTCGTATACGAATCAGCAATTCCCCATCATTTCAAAAGCAAAGCTGGATGCTATCCAAGATAAAGTGCTTCTCGACGACTGGGGCCCGTACGGCGACGATGATAGAAGGCTGGTTAGAATCACCACCAGCTGGGCAACCACCGAAGATGCCGTAGATACCCTTCTCAAACTGTTGTAAAAACAAACCTAAACACGGAGGCGCGTATGCAGGTCGTAGTAAAACAATTTCATGAATTGACCGTAGACGAATTGTACGCGATTTTGCGTTTACGAGCGCAGGTGTTCGTCGTCGAGCAGGATTGCGTATATCAAGACTTGGACGATATCGACCAAGAGGCTTGGCACGTCTATATCAAGGACAACGACGAAGTCGTTGGCTGTCTGCGCGTGATTGACAAAGGCAAGCGCTTGGACGAGGTGTCCATCGGCAGAGTCGTTTCCTTGCACCGCAAACGCGGTATCGGACGCGCTCTTATGGAAACGGGCAAAGCGGTGGCAAAGGAAAAGCTGGGCGCAACGAAAATCAAAATCGGCGCGCAAATTCAAGCCCAACCCTTTTACGAAAAAGCAGGTTTTGTTCCCTGCTCCTTCCCCTACCTTGAAGACGGAATCCCACACGTATATATGATTTACGAGGAAAACAACTCGTAAAACGCCATTCTTCCTTACAAAAAAAACAGACCCCCGCCTGGTGGCCTGTTTTTTGTTTACCCTTATTACAATTCTATTTCTTTTACGTGGTTAAGCAGGAAAGTGGGTTTTTCTACGCCCTGCGCGTTATTTACCTCTTCTAAGGTTACCTCACCGCTCAAAACGCAAACGGTATCCACCCCTGCGTTGTTGCCCGATGCAATATCCGTATAGCACCTGTCCCCGATAACAACCGTTTCCTCGGGCTTTGCGCCAAACTTTTTCATCACTTCGAAAATCATCGTCGGTTGCGGCTTTCCGATAAAAGTAGGCTTTTTCCCCGTAGCGCGTTCGTAGCTTTGACACATAGAGCCGCAATCGGGAATGTAGCCAAACTCCACGGGGCAAACCCAGTCGGGGTTGGTTGCGTAATAAGGAAGATTATGCAAGGTCAGCATCTTAGAGGTATTGTACATCTTTTCGCCCGTCAATTCGGTATCGAACGCCACGGCAATCGCGCCTGCACTCTCCGTGTATTCCGTCGTTATGTTTAAGCCGCTTGCCTTGTATTCGTCCACCAGCGATTTCGTGCCCTGCAAGTAAATCAAGTCGTTTGCGTGCTTTTCTTTTAAGAGCATCAGCATCGCCTGCGCAGACGTAAAGAAATGCTCCTGCCCTACCTGCGTTAAGCCAAGGCGGTGCAATTTTTTTACGTAATCGGACACCGATTTCGAGGCGTTATTCGTGATAAATACGTACCTGCCCCCTTTATCTTCGATTTTTTGCAACAATTCTTTTACTCCGTCGAACAAGCTTTCGCCAAGATAAATCGTGCCGTCCATATCGAATAAAAACAGCTTTTTATCCTTTAACCTTGTCGCGTCATTGCCCATATTCGTTTCTCCTCTTCTTTTGCAATCTATTCCGTTGCTTGACTTAAGTCTACCACAACCCCTACCCCTTGTCAATACCTTCCAAAAAAATACCTCTTGACAACTTTTCCAAAAACTGCTATACTAAAAACGACACGGGAAGCCCCCGTAAAAAAGGAGAAGCTTATGCGTAAAAAACCTACAATCGCTTTGATGTACGACTTTGACAAAACCCTCTGCACGGAGGATATGCAAAACTACTCGTTTATCCCCAACCTCGGCATGACTCCCGACGAATTTTGGGGGGAAGTAGAGGCTTTCCGCAAGAAGAACTATATGGAGAGTATTTTGGGCTATATGTACTACACCATGCAGATTTGCCAAGAAAAAAATATTCCTTTTACAAAGGAATATCTGCAATCGGTGGGCAAGGATATTCGATTTTTTAAGGGCGTTCAAAACTGGTTTGACCGCACCAATAAGTACGGCGAATCCATCGGCGTAAACATCGAACATTACGTCATTTCCAGCGGTATCAAGGAAATCATCGAAGGCTGCGAAATCAAGGATAATTTCAAGAAAATCTTCGCTTGTCAGTACTATTTCGACAAAAACGGCGTTGCCGCTTGGCCGAGAATCGCCATCAACTACACGCAGAAAACGCAATACGTTTTCCGTATTTCCAAGGGGATTTACGACGAAACGGATACCAAGCGTGTCAACGACAAAATGGGCGATAGGGTCATCCCCTATCAGAATATGATTTACTTTGGGGACGGTATCACGGATATCCCTTGCATGACCCTCATCAAAAAGCAAGGCGGCGTATCCATCGCCGTCTACACCAAGGGTCAGAAGAACAAGGTGACCGACCTTCTTTTAGACGATAGAGTCAACTATATCTCCCCTGCCGATTATCAGGAAGGGAGCGACCTCGATTCTCTCGTCAAATGTATCCTGCAGAAGATGCAGTTGTCGCACACCCTACTTCTGAAACACAAGCAACAACGCCAGCGCGAATCGAAAAATTCTGCCGCAGACAAGGCGTAAGAGTTGCGCCGTCTAAGCGGTCGCACTATACCTCGTATTTCGCGCAAAGTGTCAACAGCTTACAAAGCGAGGTGGAAATTTCTTCCGTTTCGTAGACAGATACAGACTGTTTGGTCGAATACCTGCCTACCTCCTTTTGCAATTTATGCAACAAAAGGCTATCCGCTCCGGATAGCCTTTTTTCAGACAGAGCGTACAACAGCTTGTTTGCATGCAAAAATTTCACGTCCACGGGAAGGCGCGACTCTACCGCTCCACCAAGCGCCGTCTCCAACCGACTACGCAAATACCCGTTGCGACTATCAGGCAAGTAGACTTGCGCCCCCGCCTCCTGCCTACGGTACTCCATTTCTCTCTCTCGTTTCCTATGGAAACGAAGGACGGATAAACAAACGACAGCTACCCCTAAACAACCAACAAACGCCCATAAAAACATAAAAGCACCTCACGGGATAAGCATTGCCAAACCGAGGTGCTTTTATACTTTGATTACTCTATCTCCACTTCAAATCCGTGGTAGATATTGACGAGGGTACAGCGTACCTTTTCGATGGGGAGATGCAAAATCTTCGCCACCGCCATTCGATACAGACGAAGTTGCAGAGCGTAGGTGCTACGCAGAGCCTCTTCCCTCTTTTGCGAATACTTATAGTCGATGATTTCCGCACAGCCGTCGCCCACCGCAAGAAGGTCGATTGCGCCTTGGAACAGCATATCCTCGTCGCAGGCAGGACAGCCACCGCTCTCCTCTTCGCCAAGGACAGACAAGACCTCGCTAGCCGGCAACGCCGCCATAAACCGTTGTTCTTTGTATAACCGCACGTCACGCAGACGGTAGAAGACTTCGCCTTGCAAAATCTCCGCCAGCTTTTCAGGTTGCAGGACGAGGAAATACTCCTTGTTCAATACCCCCTGCGCCTGCATTTCAATCAAAGCTTCCGTCGCCACCGCCGCCAGAGCCTTTTTATCCCCCTTCGCGCCGTCCAGACGGGCAAAGTCAAAATGCTCTAAAAAGGCGTGGTATGCGCTACCGGCCAAGGTATCCGTGCCGCCTGCGGCACGTTCTGCCTCTTGGACGAATTCATCGTCGTAGTTTTCAAAGAAAGCGTCCGATTTCTTGTCGTTTCCCGCTTCGATTAGTTTCATCAGCGCCGTAGGCGAGGTCTTGGCGGGCATATCTTCACAGCCGGGGTGGGCGTATTTCCACGCCTGCGCGCGTTCGATCTCCTCGACCAAGCTTTCGTCCGTATCCGTGGCAAGCGCTTGCCTTTCCAAGGTCGGTATTTCCATACCTGCCCCCTCTGTTTTATACTTTTCCCAGAGTGAAAAGTCCGTGATATCCTCGTACGACTTGCCGTAGCGAATATCCGCCCCCTCCGATTCCTCGTCGAAAATCATATGCAGAGCGTACTGGGCGCGCGTCAAGGCAACGTAGTAAACGTTCAACTCATCACGCACACATTCCAACGATTCTCTACGCTTGTGTAAGAGGCGCAAAACGGTGGAAGATTTCACCATTTTTTCGGTATCGTACGCGCGGGGCGCTAAGCCGTAGCCGTCCACATACCACACCTCGTCCCTTTCTCCCTCGCGGAAACCACGGCTGAGGTTGGATGCGATGACCACGGGGAATTCCAGCCCCTTGGAGGCGTGCATCGTCATCACGCGCACGGCGTTTTCACCGCCGTTTTCGCAGTACTTAACGGTATAGTCCAACATCTTTAACCGAGCCAAGAAATCGTGCACGTCCAACGGCTCAGGCGTGCGTGATTCCTCGATAAAGCGATGAATCCGCTTTAAGCAATTCTCTCCGTTCACCCCTGCAAGCAGACCGACCTCCATCTGCTTTTCCGCAATCACACGGGTCAATACTTCGCCTGCATCAGCAACCTGCGCAAAGCGGCGCAAGCCTTCAAAGTAATCGAAGAAGCCCTGCAATTTTTTGGACAGCTCGTCGTTATATGCCGAAATATAATTTCGGCAAGCGGTACGGAAATTCGCCCGACGGACTTTATCCCCCTCGTTTTCCACTCCGTTACCGCAGTTTTTTCTTACTTCCTCTTCCGCCTTTTCCACCGCCGTCTGCGCCAGACGAATGGCGACCAAATCGTCCTCGGTCAAAGCCCCGATAGGCGAGAGCAACACGCTGGCAAGCGGAATATCCTGCTCGAAATTATCCAGCAGGTGCAGAAGGTCAATCAAGGTTTTAATTTCAGGGAAATCGCAGATATTGATAGGCGCTTCCGCGCAAACGGGCACACCCTCGGCAGACAGCGCCGCGATGACCTCTGCAATACTCCCCTTCTTCCAACGGTCTAAAACGGCAATATCCGAATACTGCACACGCTTGTATTGACCGCTTTCCACGTCAAAGTATTCCGACATACGCTCCCGTTCGATAATCTCACGGATTTTCCTCGCCATTTTCGAAACCTTGGCTTTGTGCAAGGCGGCGTTTTCACGCACGGAGTACACGTCAGAAACGGGTTCTTCCTTTTCCGCTTCGTCCTTCCCTACAAAGTGCACCTGCACCCTGCCCGCGCCCTGCTCGTACAGCCCGCCAAACGCCATCACACCGTCGGTTTTATAATCCACCTCACTGTTTTCCGTGGTCATCATATGTTTGAACTGCTCGTTGACGGCATCCAACACAGGGGATACGCTACGGAAGTTTTTGCTGAGTAGCAAAGCGTTCGCATTCGGGTCGGCTTTAAATTTCGACCATTTTTCTGCAAAGAATTTGGACTTACTGCCACGGAAGCCGTAGATAGATTGTTTAATATCACCCACCAAAAAGAGGTTCTTCCCCGAAACACCGCGCACGATACGCTCCTGCACGGGGTTGACGTCTTGGTATTCGTCCACGAACACGTACGAATATTTCTTCGAAAACTCCTCGGCGATTTCCTCACGGGTCAATAGCGCCAAGGCATAGTGCTCTAAGTCGTTGTAATCAAGCACGCCACGCAGCTTTTTGAGGCGCATATATTCGTCGTCAAAACGCAGGACGAATTTGGCAAGAGGTTGCGCCAACCCCGCCGCAAGAGAGAAGTTTCTTCTCTCTTCCTCGCGCGTGGAAACCACCATGCGTTCGTCGTCGTTCATTTTTTTCTTCAGCTTTTTATCCTGCAAACGCACCATTTGCGCGTAGGCAGACAGCACCTCAGGCGCATCCTTATTCGGGTCAACCTTAGGCTTTGTGGGCATCTTTCCCCAAGGCATCGCGGCCAGCGTAAACAAATCGCCCGCATCTATCCACCCGTTCAATACGTCCATCAAAATCCCACAATGCTTGGCAAGGTCTGCTCTGCCGTATTTTTCAAAGGTAGCGTAGAGGGTAGATAACTGCTCACGATAGTATTTACACTTATCTACGTACCACGAAAAACACTCTTTGCAAATCTCATCAAAGAGCTCGTCGCTATCCTTCCCCGAGGCAAGCAATTCCTCACGATAATCAACGTGCGTACGCACCTTGCTGTGCGTTTCCAAAATCACCTTACGCAGGGTATCGTCCTTCTTTTTGCGGAAGAATACGGACAACAGCTTTTTAAAGTCCTCGTTCCCCTCGGCATACGCCTGCTCGAAGACGTTTTCCACGGCACGATTTTTCAGCGCTGTTCCATCCGCATCGTCCTCGGCGATAATCCCAAAGCGGTTGCCCACGTCCGTTGCGTAAAAGTGCGTGCGAATGAGCTTTGCGCAGAAGGAGTGAATGGTGGAAATATCCGCCAAAGCCACCTGACGGTGTTGCGCCTTCAAACGCTCACGATTTTCCTTAGAAGTCGCAGGGTCGTTCATTGCCTTAACCAGCGCCTTGCGAAGCTTTTCCTTCATCGACGCCGCCGCTTTTTTCGTGTAGGTGACGGCAAGAATGTCCTTTACGTCTACACCCTCGTCACGGATGAGGCGTATCATCTTTTCAATCATCACCGTCGTCTTACCGCTACCTGCAGAGGCGGAAACGATGGTTTTACCTTGCGCGTTGATGGCGCTGATTTGTTCGTCGGTAAACTTACTCATCACTCTCCTCCTCTTTGCGTTTTTTGACAACGTCAACTACGTTTTGAGAGCTCGTCCTCGGCGCAGTACGTACCTGCTGGCGTTCTTTGTGGAAGCCGCACATCCCCCCGAACTTACAATAGGTGCAAGCGTGATGACCGCTCGTCCCCACGGGCGAGGGCGCAACGTAGCCTTCCTTCAGCTCCTTCGTCGCCCCACGGGAAACGTACAGAGCGTAATCCAAGAAATCGGTAAATGTCTCCCCAGGCATGACGTTGCCGCTACGATTTTTCTCCAAAGCGGCATCAAAATGCTCGCTTTTTTTATCTGTCGTCAGCGTTTTATCTCCGCATCGAAGCGCCTCGACGTCGCTGTTTAAAAAGCCCTGCATACGGAATTTCCCTTCCGCGCTGTCAGAAAAACCCACGGAGGCAGGAAAATACAAAACCCCTGCAGGGATTTTCTCCCCACGTACGGCGGACATATACAGCTCCATTTGCAGCTTTAAACCCAAATAGTAGCTCTTCGCATCGGCGGTAATCGACCCCGTCTTGTAGTCAACGACACGGACGAAGGTATCGTTCTCGTCCACACGGTCCACCTTGCCGTAGACGTCCTTGGTATGGACTTTTCTTTCCTTGGTAATGGTATCGAACGCAGAATCTCGTACTTGGCGGTAGACCACGCGCGCAATTGCAACACCTTCTTCCAACAGCTTTTCAGAAGAGTACGCCCCTGCCAAGGTGTCCGCCTTGGGCAACAGCTTTTCATTCTGCATCAGCTCCTGCGCTTTCGCCCTTGCCTCTGTGGCGAAAGTGTCCTCGTCTGCGCACTTGTGAATACGATCCGTCATCTCCTCCAACAGCTTGTGGATAAAGTTGCCGGTATCCGTGCTGAGTACGGTCGCCTCTTGCCTCTCTTCAAGGCGCAAGCCCTTGTCGGCAAAACACTTATACGGACAGTCGAAATAGGTTTCCAAAAGTGAAGGAGACAACGCCTCTCGCTGGAAGAACAGCGCCTCTCCGTCCTCAATATATTTATGAGGACTCATCTCCTTTTCAACCCCGTCAGGCAGAGCGTTTTTCTTCTTCAACGCCTCGTAGAGGGAAGAATATTCCCTACGGGAATCCGTCTTTTTTTCTTCGATATTGTTTTTCTCAAGCAACAGTTGTCTCGTCGCAGAAGACAACGAACTGCAACGGTACGCAAAATCTTCCGCGGGGTATTTTTTCTCCTCGGAAATTTCAGTATTTAACGTGGTCCGGAACGTACCCTTAATATATCGGAATACTTCGGACAGAGCAGGGTCTTCCCCATTCGAGCCCAACGCATAGCTAAGGTGCAGGGCATCGGTAAAGGTACATAAATTCAGGGCGAAGCTTTCACGGTTTCTGAGGTTGACCTCCTCCACCATCGGCTCTAAATACGCCTGAATTTCCTGCAACTTAATTTTGTCTTGGTCGGTGATTAAGTTGGCGTCGTCCGAACTTCTCGGCAATGCGTCCGTCATCCCGAACGCAAACAGCACGCGCACCCGTTCGATACGGCTGTCCGTCGAATCGCCAACGAACACGGCATCCAAACGCAGAGGATTGGGGGCAACCTCGGTCGCTTCTAAGCCGTCAGAAAGCAGGGTTGCAAAATCCTCTAAGCTCATCGGCTTGTCGCCCGCCAGCAGTTTTGCCTCGTCCAGTACCCCTTGCATCTTTTTCTCAATCTGCGAAAGGTAACTGCGCATTCCCTCGTCCGCCGCATTTCTCAAAAGGTCTTTCAGCGTTTCTTGCGCCCCTACCGACTCAAGCAACGCCTCTACGGCATGGCAGTATTCGCCCCCAGTATGCTTGTCCTTAAATAAACCCACCACCGTCTGCATTTTTTGCTTGCAGGCGGTCAAGTATTCGACACCGCCAAAGTCGTCCGCCGCCGCACTCTTAATCTCCTTGGTTGCGCCCGCGCGGAAGTTTGCGTGCTTTAGTAAGTAATTTCGATAGTTATCCCCATCGCCAAAGAAGACGTTTTTCGTGACGGCGTCCACGCTTGCAGGGGAATACCGTTCGATTGCCGCATCCATGACGGCAAGAATGAACTTTGC
This sequence comes from Candidatus Scatosoma sp., assembly GCA_045654025.1. GTDB lineage: Bacteria > Bacillota > Clostridia > Christensenellales > Borkfalkiaceae > Scatosoma. The sequence continues at coordinate 38,811 of JAZOMO010000046.1, read as the reverse complement.
CAAGGGGTGGCGTTTTAAGGAAATACGCTCGTCCAACGAATAGGGAATTCCGTATTCAGAAAACGCCTTGCGAAGCGCCAAGGAATATTCCTCCACGTTGGGGGTCAAAACAGCAAAATCTCGATAATGCAGGTCGGGGTTTTGCGACATGTGCTTGCGGATATACACGGCGGCGTACTCCGCCTCGCCCATCTTGTCAGGTGCGGCAAAAATGCGTATCGCATCGGTCGGGTACCGCTCTTCTCTTCCCTCGTCCGATAAAGTTTCCGTTGCAAACAGACATTTGCGAAGCTGCTCTGCCTCTCCTTCTAAGGGAACGCCAAGGTTGTACGCCTTGAAAGCACATCCTCGTCTTTGACAGTAGTCTTCTGCCAGCTCAAAAAACGCGCCGTACGCTTGGTTGGTGTACGCTTCTTCCTCACCGGCAAGGAAGATACCAACGACGTTCTTCGCATTCTCGAAGGCGGCGCTCAGCGTGCGTTTTGCCTGCCTTGTAAAGGAAGAATAACAGAGGAAAAAGAGGTTCGTTTCGGACATCTCCTCGGTGTTTTTGATGCAATCGGGCAATAAGGTCAGGTATTTCCCCTCGTCTAAAAACCCGTTTTCTCTCAAAAAGCCGTCATAGCGTTCGTACAGCAAGGCAAGGTCGGACATCTTGTTTTTCAAGGCGTCCTCAGGCAAGCGATTTACCCCTAAACGAAGCTGCGTAGGCGAAAGCTCGGAGGCGGCAAATTGCGCCAACTGCTCGTAGATACACTTCGCCCCCGTCAAGACGCTAGAATTCGAGGTAAAACAGCGCAAAAGGTTCTCTTTTTGCAACTGCAACATAATCTCCGCCACCGCCATAACCGAACCTTCACGGGAGAGCACCTTTTCATCCGTCTTTAAAAACCGAGAGAATGTCGTCACGTTCGTCAAGAACGTACCACCGATTTTGCGCATGAGGGCGCGCTCCGCCACGAGGGTCAATCGATCCTCGCAAAAGACGATATTCTTTTGTCCAAGCTGTTCGTATGCCGCAATACGTTCCGCCATTGCGTCCAAACATTCCGACAACGTATAGGCATTGATGAGAGTGATCATAGGTTTCTCCTTCTAGGTTACATTATTATAACATATCTTTGGGCCATTTTTGCGATTTTTCAGCTATTTTTCACAAATATTTTTTGAAAAACGGCATTTTGCTTTTACAATTTCAAAAGAATGTGTTATAATGAGGGCTGTGAGGCTTGTCCTCAACACCAAAAATCATCGCTCCTGCGCAAGTTTTGCTTGCCAGAGCAAGGTAGTCACATGAAAAAGAAACTGTTTGCAACAATTGCATTGACCCTTTCCACGTTGACGTTGGCATCTTGTAGTACTTCCAACAAGACATTGACCTTCAAATCCAACTGGGAAGAGACGATTCTTTCCGAAGCGGATGCCGCGTCCGTTGAGGAATTGACCTACTCGGTAGAGCATGAGGAATCCACCTTCCTTCACAAGGATTTTTACACCGTAAAATACGGTGCTAAAGAGGCAGGCGTATACACCACGAAGCTGAAATACCTGACAGATGGCACCTACCTTTATACCACTTCGCTGACGATGGACGTCACCTTCACTTTAGTTAGCGGGGAGAGCGTGACAAAAACAGATACGGTCACCTCCGAAGTAAAATTCAAAAAAACAAACAATTCCCTGCAACCCATCTACTCTAAAAAGCAGGTAAAAGCGCACACACCGAGAGACTTAGACGTCACTGCTTTGGAAAACGCATACGACGAAAAAGGCAAAATTACACAAGTGGGCGCGTTTATCGAATATGACTACGAATTTGCAATCGACTACAACGATGACCTTTCGGATTGCACGCTGACGAAAACGGACAATTCTAAATACCATACCCTTGGTTTAAAGGACGACAAGCAGGAAATCAAATTCTCGGTCACCGATCAAACGTACACCTACCTCGACAACGAACAGTACTTGTTTGCACTGCGCGGTATCTCCAGCGAAGAGCTTGCGTCCGCCTCTAAAACGGCAAGTATGTATAACGCATCGCTGATGGCAATGGAAACGGTTTCCACCACGCCTAGCACGTCCGCAACAACCTCTTTCCATTTGCAGTTGAACGGCGAAGATGCTTCCGATTACGAAATCGAATACATCCCCTTGACGATTAAAACCAGCAACAAAAACGCCTATCGTTCCCAAACCCTTTGGTATGCAAAATCGACGGATAGAAATGACAACCAGTTCCGAAACGTATTGCTGAAAATGAGCGTACCGATGCACTTTGGTCTTGGCGAGTTGACCTACAAGTTGCAATCAGCCACCTTCTCCGTAGAAGAAGTTTAACCTCAATAAAAAAAAGAGCCACCTCGGCTCTTTTTTTATTTATAAGGCGCATCATTGAGAATGGTTGGCTTACAACAAAAATCAATCAGATGATACGACAAGGCCATTTGTAAAAAAATTAAAAAATTTTTAAATTTCTATCCATTTATCGTTGACTTATTAAAAACATAGGACTATAATAGGCGTTGGCTTTGAAAAATAAAAAAATTGGCTGTGTCACAGAGAATGGTTGATTTATAACAAAAATCCTTTTTGTTGGATTAACGAGGAAAATATAAGAAAGACAAATGTTTTGTGAGGGCGCATACCCCCAGCGGTCTGTAACCGAACAAAACACGAAGTATTTCGCGATTATTTTGTCCGTTAAAAATCAACCAGATGATGTGACAGCGCCAAAAAATTAAAACACTTAGGAAAACGAATATGGGTAAATTTAGCAACAAATGGACACGCGCGGCAATCCCTGCGCTGTTATTACATTGTAGCATCGGGACGGTATATTGCTGGTCCTATCTTGAAGGCGCGATTAAACAAGCTTTTGAGAGCGCACAGATGAGCACGGACGCCCTCGGTTGGGCATTCTCCCTCGCCATCTTCTTCTTGGGTATGAGCGCGGCGTTCCTCGGCAACTTCGTCGAAAAGGACATCCGCAAAGCCAGCCTTCTTGCAACCCTCTGCTTTGCCGTTGGCGTAGCAGGCACGGGCCTTGCGATCCGCTTGCATTGCATGCCGCTGGTACTCATCTGTTACGGCGTGATTATGGGTATCGGCTTAGGTCTTGGCTACCTCTCCCCCGTAAAGACCTTGATGCTTTGGTTCAAGGACAATAAGGGGCTGGCGACCGGGCTCGCGGTGGCTGGATTTGGTGCGGCAAAGATGATATTTTCGATTATCATCTCCGCAATGCTGAAAGTTTTCAGCGTTGAAGTCACGATGTATATCCTCGCAGGCGTTTGGTTCTTGATGATGTTCACTGGACACTTGCTCCTTCGTAAACCCGAAGGTTGGGTGGAGAGCCACGAGAAATTCGACTTCAAAGCGTTCTTCAGCCGTTTCAAGATTTTCGGCGACGTAAAATTCATCGGCATCTGGCTGGTGTTCTATATCAACATCACCTGCGGTCTCGCCTTGATTTCCAACGAAAAGGCAATCTATACTGCCGTTGGTCTTGGCGCGTTCGCCTCTATCTTGGGTACGATGACCGGTTTCTTTAACGCGGCAGGCCGTTTGGGCTATTCGATGCTGGGCGACCACATGAAGGATAGAAACAACGTCTATAAGATTATTTTAATCAGTCAGCTGGCAATCACGGCGACGGCGCTCTTTACAGGCGCAATCAGCAACGATATCGCCTTCATCTGCATCCCCCTGCTCATCTTGGTCAACCTTGGCTACGGCGGCGGCTTTAGCAACCTTCCCACCCTGCTTTCCGATGTATACGGCATGGGCAAAATTTCCTCCCTGCACGGCATCGCGTTGTCGGCTTGGGCAGTTGCAGGCTTGACGGGCAACCAAGTTGCCAACCTCATCGTTGAAAAGACGAACAACCATCAGAACATTCTCATCTTCACCGCAATCATGTACGCAATCGCGTTGGTTGTGGACATCTTCTTCGTTCGCACCAAAAAAACGCAAACGATTGAAAGCATGGAAAACGCAACCGAACAAGCGTAAATCATCACAAAAACAAAACCCCCGAGGAAAATCCTCGGGGGTTTTTATTCTACATGGTGAATTATACTATCAAGTGCAACACCTGACAAAAAAAGACAGTTCATATAAATCTATGTTATAATAAGTTTACCACAACAAAAAATAACAAGGAGAAATATATGAACTGCTACCATCATTTTACCATAGAAGAAAGAACTTGTCTACGAAAATACTATATGGAAGGACTAAGTTTTCGCAAAATTGCAAAACTTTTAGGGCGTAGCCCCAGCTCAATCTCGCGCGAGATTGCAAGAAACTATACAAGTAGATACGAATACAACACCTACTATCCCCACACTGCACATAAAAAATATTTATTCAGACGTCGTTTTTGTCATCGTGGTATGTTTGGAAATGAACAAGTCGTTGAATATATCACGGAAAAGCTACAAGCAACGTGGTCACCTGAACAAATCGCAAATACCCCCTGTGAATTAAAAATGCCTTGTCATAAAACGATATACCGTTGGTTGTATGAAGGCTACGTTGCAAAAGGCAATCTCAAAGTATTGAGAAAGAAAGGGAAAACGCGTAAAAGACTTGGAAATGGCGGGCGATTTACCACCGGTAAATCAATAAGAAAAAGGGGTAAAAGCGTATATAAACGTAAAGAATTTGGACATTGGGAAGCGGATACGGTAGTTTCGGGGCGTGGCAAAACAAGCACTTGTTTTGCCACCCTTGCGGAAAGAAAAACTCGTTTTTACATAGCCATAAAGATACCCGACAGGAAAGGTAGTACGCTTGCAAAAGCGGTTATTGCAGCATTATCTCAACTGCCGAAAGGAGCAGTAAAAACAATTACTTGTGACCGTGGCTCGGAGTTTGCTAACTGGCGAGAAATAGAAAGTGCGTTGAATTGCCAAATGTACTTTGCCGATCCATATTGTGCTTGGCAAAAAGGAACAAACGAGAATCTAAACGGACTTTTACGGGAATTCTATCCCAAAGGACATAATCTTTCTCGTGTTTCCCCGAAAACGCTTGAAAAAAATCTGGCGTTAATTAACGCCAGACCGAAAAAGGTATTAAATTTCCAAAAACCAATAGATTTATTTGAACTTTTTCTTAAAAAGTGTTGCACTTAGTTTGACAAATCACCGTACTGTTATCCTTAAGAAACTGGAATGGGTTTACTTCCTGCGGAATCTAACTGCCAAGATTACACACACAACAATGCCTGCCGCAAACGGGATGGCATAGAGGAATGCTATGCTTGCAGGAGCGCTATAACCACTGTGTTCGATGCCACAAAGCATGCCACGATATGCATAGGCAACTACGAAACACATAACGTTGGATAGAATCATCGCAAGTGCTGTGAATAAATAACTCAACTTTTTCATAGAATCACGCCTCTTTGTCAAATTCTTATTTATTGACACAACTATATCATATTTTCATAGAAACTTCAACAGTTTTCTCTTTTTTTGGGGAGGTTTTATAAAAAAATGTCTTTACTTTCCGTAAATCGTGTGGTATAATGAATAAAACCTTGTTGTAGGGCGAAAAACGCGCTGAAGACAAGGCGTAGCTTGGCGCCTAGCGCCGCAAGCATAACGGAGGAGAACGATGTCGAAAATCTTAAAAAGTGTAAACGTCTTTCAGGGAACTCGTGGCAGCACGAAACCGCAGGAAGGGACTTTATATTCGAAATGGAACTTATTGAAAGGTAAGGCGGGGAACGCTTCGCCTTCCGCTTGCTTGCCGTTTGGCAACGTGGCTTGTTCGCCGTACAGCGGCGGCTATTCGTCGGGTTATGGCAATTTCACCCGCAACGGTGGGGAAATCCCCGGTGAATTTTTCAAGGGGAACAAGCTGATCGGCTTTTCGCACTTCACGCACAGCGGCAGCGGCGCGTTCGGCTTTTATTACAACTATCTCGTTGTCGTGCCCTTCAAGGGCGAGCTTGCCGACATACATACCCTCAAGGATATCGATAAGGAGTGCGCCACCCCCGGCTACTATACCTGCAGATTGCAAGAGGACAACGTCCGCGCTGAGGTGACGGTTGGTCAAAGCGTAGCTTTGCATCGGTACACTTCGCTGGACGGTGCGCCCCTTAAACTTGCCGTAGATATTTCCAACGACGGCTTAAAACAGCCTTGGGATGAGCGTGTTTATGCCTATTCGAAGGAAAGTGAAATGCGTATCGCAGACGGCAAAGTCGTCGGCTATATCGTTGTGCAGGGCGTGAAATTGTATTACTGTATCGCCTGCGAAGGCAAGGCATCGCTTTGGTTGGATAAGAAGACGGTTGCCGAAAACAGTTTACACCTCGATAAGACGGAACAGTCCTTCGGCTGTCTGTTTGAAACGGATAGCGATAGCGCAGTGGTGAAGGTTGGCTACTCCTTGGTCAGCGAAGAAAAGGCAATCAAGGCGGTTGCCGAGGCTTCTGACTTTGACGAAACAAAAGAACAAGCGCAAAGCGCTTGGGCTCAGCGCCTCTCCACTATCGAGCTGGAAGGCGTATCGGACGAGGATAGGGAAATTTTCTATTCCAACTACTACCATACCCTGATTAAACCCTGCGGATGGAAGGGGGAAAGCTTCTTGTGGGAGGAAGAGGAAACCTGCTATTTGGACTTTGCCACCCTTTGGGACGTGTATAAAACGCAGATGCCTATGCTGTTTGCTTTGCACGCGGACGTCGGTCGTGGGATTGTCAAGACGTTGCTCCGTTACGGCAAGGAAAAGGGCAAGCTGTTCAACGCGTTTATGCTCTCCTCGAATATGAATATCGAATCCACACAGGCTTGTTGTCTTGGGTGCTACGTTTTGTACGATGCGTACGCGCAGGGTTTGGTGGAAAACGAGGAAATTGACGAGCTGTTCTCCGTCGTGAAATCGGAAATTGCGCAATACGAACAAGAAATTGCGGACGGAACGTTTGAAAAAACCACGAAACTGCTCGATTGCACCTTGATTGCAGAGGTGTTTGCGGCGGCGGCGAAGGAGCTGGGAAGAACGGCCGATTACGAATACCTTTCGGGGATTGCAAGCTACTGGACGGAAGCGTTTGGGGCGGACGGCTTGTTGAAGAGAGAATACCCTTACTACGAGGGCAACCACTGGAACTATTCCTTCCGATTCGTAAGCGACGTGCAAAAGCGTATTGCTTTGAGTGGTGGCAAGGAACAGCTGGAAAAGCAGGCGGACTTGTTCTTCGCCTTTGACGAGAGTGGCTGTCAAGACGACCGTTTTGAAGGCTTTAACAACGAAACGGATATGGAAACCCCCTATTTCTATCACTACGTCGGCAGATACGACAAGCTGATTACGATTATGAAGGAATGTACTTCGTCGTGCTTTAGAACGGGTCGCGACGGCTTGCCGGGGAACAACGACAGCGGCGGTTTGTCTGCTTGCTATCTGTGGAATTTCCTTGGGTTGTTCCCGATTAGCGGTCAACCGCGTGTATTCGTGGGCTATCCGAAAGCGAAAAAAGCGACCTTGCATTTGTCGAACGGTCGCACCCTGACCATTCTTTCCAAGCTCAGTGGCGAAAAAGTGGAAGGCGTACTGTTGAACGGAAAGCCTATCGACGGCTACACGATTCCCGTGCAGGAATTGTTGCAGGGTGGAGAGATTGTGTTTTTCTAATCGAGATTAAAAGCAATACCATTGCAAGTTTTTTCCGTAAAAAGTATTGACTTTTCTGTCTTAATTGCATATAATAATATCGTGAAGTCGGGAAATTCCGACCAGACATATAAGTCTACTCACGTTAAAGGATAACACCTGTTGTTATCCTTTATTTTTTTGTTTACTTCTACCACGACGGATTTTTACCATATCCCACTTAACGTGTTTGACAATGTTGGCGTTGCAATCGCATTGTAAAAAACAAATTTGTGATATTTGTGGTGGTTCTACTATTGACTTATACGCGTGGGCGTGGTATAATGTATTAGGTAAAACAGGCAACGGATACTCTGATTGCTACGGACGAAAAGGAGCTTTATAAAAATCATGAAAATGCACAACCATTACAACTACGGGCAACTCTTTTGCTTTAGTGGCTTAGACGGCGAAACCTCCCGCAACGACGACTTTGTTGCAATGATGCTGGAGGGGCCCGTCACCCTTCGTTTCCAATTTGACGATGCGGTCACCCTTCGTCTGCCCCTTGCGGATGGCGCGAAGTTTTCTGCGGTTTCAGGGGATATGCTGGACGGCGAAGATTGCTTTGTGGCGATGGTTGATAGACGGACGGTTGTGGGGAAATCCTCCGCAAAGCCGATCGTTTATTCCGAAAAGAAGGGCGAAATTACGACGGACGGCGATACGCAATGCTTACAAAATGCGGACGGCAAGCTGTTCTACCTCACCGTACGCGAAGAAAAGGACGGCTATCGTTTTACCTTCTCCTACGGCGTGAAGGTTGGGAAACTTTGGACGGACGAAGAAATGGAAGCTGTGAAGACGCAGCGCTATGCGTACTTCGAAAACCTGCCGAAGTGCCCCGACGAACGGTACGAACAGCTGTACTATAAGTGCCTTTCGATTAACAAGGAGAACATCTATTCTCCCGAGGGGAAAATCCCTTGCCCTTGGACGACGCCCGACAGAGTGCCTCACCGCTTTATGTGGCTGTGGGATTCGGCATTCCATGCGATGTCCTTCCTGCAATACGATGCGGAGATGGCGAAAAACTGTATTCGCTCCGTCCTCGTTATGGAGCGTGAAGACGGCTTTATCGCGCATATGATGGACCCTCAGGGCTTCCTTTCTGAAATCACCCAACCTCAGGTTTTGGCGTGGGCGACTTGGGCGATTTACGAAAAGACGAATGACAAGGAATTTTTGCGTGAATGCGTACCTGCCCTGGACAAATTCCTGCGTTGGACGATGAAAAACCGTGATAATAACGGCAACGGACTGTTGGAATGGTTCACTGAACCCGACTACACCGAATGTAAATGTGGTGAATCGGGGCTGGATAACTGCCCTCGTTTCGACTTCGATATCGAGATGGATGCCATTGACTTTTCCGTATGGCTCTGCCACGATGCAAAGTACCTTGCGAAGATCTACGAGGCGATCGGCGACAACGAAAATGCAAGCTATTTCGCAGGCGTATACGAAAATGTGAAAAACAAAATCAACGAACTGTTGTGGAGCGAAGAGGACGATTTCTATTGCGACCGACTGTTCAGCGGTGAGCTGACGAGGGTGGCTACCCCGACTTCCTTCCTGCCCATGTTTGCAGGCATCTGCCCGCAGGAGTACGCAGACAGAATGGTGAAGGTTCTTTTGGACGAAGAACGCTTCTGGACGAAGCTTCCCGTGCCCACCATTCCAAGAAACAGCGAAATTTACGATATTGATATGTGGCGCGGTTGTTCGTGGCTCAACATCAACTACTTTATTATGCTTGGGTTGAAGACGTATGGCTATGCGGAACTCGCGGAAGAACTGCGTTGTCGCACCCTTAGCTCGGTACAAAAATGGTACGAACAGACGGGCAATATCTTTGAATTCTATGATGCGGACGACGAAATCTGTCCGTTCCGCTTAAAGAGAAAGGGCGAACAGCCTGAAAAGATTGACTACCGCACCCACGTGCACGCAATCACCGACTATAACTGGTCGGCTTGCTTTACCTTGCTGATGATTAGCAAGGTTGGACTGTAAGAAAAAACTTCGTTTGGAGGAAGTATGAAAGAATTGAAACGCTATAAGGTTGAGGAATTTGGAGCGGTTGCCGACGGGCAGACTTTGTGTACGGTTGCCGTGCAAAAAGCGGTGGATTTCTGCCACGAAAACGGTGGCGGTATCGTCGAATTTGGGGCAGGCAGGTACGTGCTCAGCACGATTTTCCTCAAATCCAACGTACATATCGTTATCCCGCAGGATACGCAGATTTTGGGCAGTTTGAACTTCTACGATTATGCACAGCAGGAAGAGATTGACTACCCTATTTATCAGGACGCTTCGCACACCTATTTCGACCTTTCGATGTTTGTGGGCAGAAACTGCGAAAACGTCTCTATTACGGGCGGCGGTAAGATTGATATGCGCTCGGTTTGGGACGAGGACGGCGTGCGCGGCGAGGCGATCAAGCACAGAGGTCCGAAGTGCGTTGCCTTGAAAGAGTGTCAAAACGTCGAAATTGCAAACCTTGAAATGGTGAACGTCAGCGACTTGGCGGTGGATTTTGCAGGCTGTGGAAACGTGGATATTTACGGCTTAAAACTGCGCGTATACATCGACGGTATCTCCCCTGACAACAGCAAGCACGTGCGCATTCACGATTGCGACGTGGAAACTGGGGACGACGGTATCGTGTTCAAAACCTCGTATACTTTGAACAGAATTGATATCTGTAAAGATATCAAAGTTTGGAATTGCCGTGTCAAGAGCCGTTGTTCCGCCCTGAAATTCGGTACGGAAACGAACGGTGGTTTCGAGGATATCGAAATCGAGAACGTGGAAATTCGCGACACCCGTATCACGGGGATTGCGATTGAAAGCGTGGACGGCGCAGTCGTAGACGGCGTGCATATCAAGAACGTGAAGATGAAAAACGTCAATGCCCCTCTGTTCATTCATATCGGCAGACGTATGCGTGGTCCTGAAGGCAGGGCAATCGGTAAAATCAAGAACATTACCTTGGAAAATATCACGGCGGAGGGCCCTTACGAGCCGTACGAAATCATGGCTTGGAACTACTTTAGCTATAAGGACGGCGACACCTACCAGTACCCTTGGATTTTCGGCAAAGCAGAGAGCTTTGACGACACCCATTCTGGCAACACGGCAGAGAGTGACTGGCAGATGACCAGCAACGTTTGTGGCTTGCCTGAAAGCGTCCTCGAAAATATCACGCTTAGAAACGTACACTTAAAGTTGGACGGCGGTGTGCAGACCTACAACCGCGAAGTACCCGAAGACGCGCAGGACTACCCTGAAGTTTACGTCTATGGCAGAATTTTGCCGGCAAAGGGGATTTATTTTAGACACATCGAAGGCTTGACCTTGGAAAACGTGTCGGTGGAAACCTACCGCGACGATAAGCGCGAAGACTTTGTCTTCGACAGCGTGCAAGGCTTGAAAATGCAATAAAAAACCTTAAAAAGCCGCCGTAACCACGGCGGCTTTTTAAAAGCGCTTGACAAGAGAAGGTTTTGTGGGTATACTAAAAAAGTTAGTACATGAGCAATCGTTGTAAAGAATTTGCGCGATTTGCTTTTTCCCGAAACAATCAAGAGGAGTTTGTATGGTTCAACTTTTTAATTTTTGGTATTTCTTTTTTATCATCCTCGGCGCGGCAGTGACGGTAGGACTTTATTTCTTATTAAGGAACAGGAAGGAAAAAACAAAAAAAATTGTGTTGCTTTCCATTTTATTTTTTAATTTGGCTTTACACTTTTTAAAATTAACCTTTCTGCCGTACAGTACCGACCCCGATTCGGGAATGCGCGAGGTTTGGTTTATCAATGTTTGCGCTACAAGTGTATTGTTTTTCCCGTTCTTATTTATGAGTAAGAGTAAGACCGCCAAGGATTATATGGTATTTTTGGGTATCATGAGCGGCTTTTTATCCTTCCTTTATCCCACCGTGGCGATCGATCAGAGCGTTTGGACGCTTGATGTATGGCGTTTTTATATTTGCCACTTTATCATTTTCCTTGTCCCGATCTTAATCATGCTGCTTGGATTGCATAAGTTGGATATTAAACGGCTGTGGAAAATGCCTATTTGCGCTAGCGCAATGCTGATGTTTATTATCTTTAACCAAGTTTTACAAAGTGAGTTGGGGATTGTTCCTTTAAGGAGTCAAGATATTCTCCATGTCAATTACCATAATCCCTCTTTAATCTGGGGGCCTGTAGATAACGTTTCGGTTATCTTTTCCTGGTTTACCCCCGATTTCATGAAGACGATACCGTGGGGCGAATTTGCGGGACAAGAGAAATATTGGCCGTTCTTTTGGATGTTGCCAGGGGTCATCATTTACTCCTTTGTCATTCCTGTAATCATGTGCTTTGCTTTTGATTTTAAGGGAACGAAAAATAGTTTTGTGCAGATTTTTAACAGCGTAAAAGCTTTTTTTACAAAAAAGAAAAAGAACGATGTAGGGACCGTGGAGCAGGACCAAACAAACACCTGATGATTATGAAAATACAAAAAACATACACAAAAACGACAACGAAAAAGACGGAAACGAGGGCAAAGCCCACCACCCGTTACGGACATACGGAGAGTCGTGGCAGAAACAACCACACGCAGTATCTTTCCGTGCACAAGGTGCAACGCAGTGATGAACTGCTGGAATTTTTGTTAAAAAAGCTGAACACTTCGCGCAACAACGTAAAGGCGTTGCTTTCCCGCCGTCAAGTCCTTGTAAACGGCAGTGTTATCACGCAGTTTAACTTTGCCTTGGCGAAGGACGACGAGGTGAAAATCGCCCGTGAATCCGTCCGCGAAGAGGCTGGAAAGCCCACTGCGCCTGCGAACAAGCGTGGGAAGGCGGAGAAGACCCTGCCTGCCCCCAAAGTGAAAATTCTCTACGAGGACGACGACCTGATTGCCGTAGACAAGCCGGAAGGCTTGCTGTCCGTAGAGAGCGATAAGGAAACGGAATGCGCATATGCGCAGGTACTCAAATACTTGCAGAGTAAGGACAAGTCCAGCCGTCCCTTTATTTTGCACCGTATCGACAAGGAAACGTCGGGCGTACTCTTATTTGCAAAGAATATCAAGCTCCATTCCATGCTCCGTATGCAATGGAACGAGCTGGTGCAGACCCGTGAATACGTGGCGGTTTGCGAGGGTGCGTTTGAAACGAAAGAGGACACCGTGATTTCCTATCTTCGAGAGAATGCAAACAACCTCGTCTATTCCACCCAAGACCCGACGGGGCAAAAGGCGATTACTCGGTACAAGGTGGAAAAAGAGAGCAATGGATACAGTTTCGTGCGCGTGGAGATTGACACGGGTAGAAAGAACCAAATCCGTGTGCATATGCAGCTTGTCGGCCACCCTATCGTCGGTGACGATAAGTACGGATATACGAAAAACCCGTTGGGACGCCTTGGATTGCACGCAAGCTGTTTGACGATTCTGCACCCGATTACGAAGGAGCTACTCACCTTCCGCTCCCCCGTGCCTGCTTCCTTCCATAAGCTGACAAGACCTGAACATATCAGGTTTTGACGGCGAGAAATCCCCTAATTGTGCAGGATTTCCTCTTGCAATACGGACGGTATTCCTGCGTGAAAATCCTTTCATTTAAGAAATTTCGCGCTCGTGAAAACTGCGTAGCATCTTAAAATAGGGATTTTGTGATGCATTTAGGCGGTGGCGACCGCCGCCGTATCGGCATACTGCAAGGGCGCAACCGTCTTAAATGCGCGCAAAATAACATTTTAAGACTGATAGGTTCAAGTCTTGTCAGCTTATGCTTTGCAAAATAAGTTTTGATGGAAAGTACTCCCAAATGGGAGTATTTTTCTTTTCTCTATTGACAAACTATACAATGGGTGATAAAATATTGAGTATGGAAAAAGCATTTGGAAAACGTAGTTGGAGCATTTTAATCCTGTTCGGTTTAATCGGACAAATTGCGTGGGCGGTTGAAAATATGTATTTCAACGTATTCCTGCGCGATGAAGTAGGCGCAACCTTGGATGCCGTCACCCTGATGGTACAGCTGTCGGGGATTACCGCCACGGTGATTACCCTCTTGGCGGGTACGCTGTCGGATAAGGTGGGCAACCGCCGCGCCTTTTTGGCGTGGGGATACGTCATTTGGGGTGTTACGGTGGCGCTGTTCGGCTTTTTATCGCCGCAGTATATCGGCACGATTTTCGGCTTGCCGACCGAACAAGCGATTGCGCTTGCGGTTGTCTTGGTCATCATCGCCGACTGTATCATGACGGCGTTTGGCTCGACGGCGAACGACGCGGCGTTTAACGCGTGGGTCACTGACAATACGGAAGCAGACTATCGCGGCAAGGTCGAGGGGATTTTGTCTATTCTGCCCCTTGCGGCGATGCTGATTGTTGCAGGCGGCTTTGGGATATTGAAGGACTTGCTTGGCGGCTACCAAACTCTGTTCTTGGCGCTGGGTATCGTCATCTCCCTCTGCGGCGTGGCGGGCATATTCCTTGTCAAGGACAGCCCTCGCCTGCAAAAAAGCGGCGCGTTCCGCGACCTGTTCTACGGCTTTAAGCCGTCCGTCGTCAAGGAGAACAAGCCCCTCTATGCCACTTTGCTTATCGTGGGGGTATTCGGGATTGCTTGTCAAATCTTTATGCCCTTCCTCATTATCTATATGGAGGAGTATTTGAAATTTAGCGTCATCGAATACAGCGTGGTGTTCGCCTCGGCAATCCTGCTGGGCGCAGGCCTGAACGTGTATTTAACCCGACTTTCGGATAAGGTAGATAAGACGAAGATGCTCTATCTTGCCGCAGGGATTTTCGTTGCGGGCTTGGTGGGGATGTACTTTGCCAAGGATTTGGGGCATCTTGCGGATATGATTGCGTTGGGCGTGTTCGGGTTCGTGATGATTACGGGGAATATACTCGTGACTGCCTTGAGCAATTCGATTGTCCGCGACTATACGCCTGAAGGGTCGGTTGGTAAGCTGCAGGGCGTTCGTATGGTCTTTTCGGTGTTGTTGCCCATGGTGTTCGGCCCGATGATCGGCAACGCCGTCAACACGGCAAGAAACCTCGGGGCGGCAAGCGAGAATGCAGAGCTGACCACGCGGGTCATTCCTGCGCCGGAGATGTTCTTGGCAGCGGCAGGCTTTGCGCTTTTGATGTTTGCGTTGATTCCCCTCTTGCAAAAGGTGGTAAAAAAGGAGAATAAGGATGCGCCTGAAAACGAAGTATAACGTCGGGGAAATTCCCCTTTCCGAATATCCCCGTCCGCAGTTTCGTCGGGATAGCTACGTCTGTTTGAACGGCCTTTGGCAGTTCAAAAAACAAAAAGAGGACGGGCAGGTATGCGATGAAACTCAAAATATCCTCGTGCCCTTCTCCCCTGAAACCCTGAATTCCGGGGTGGCGGAAGGGTTTACCCTTGGCGCAGACGAACGCCTTGTGTACCGCAGAAACTTCACGGTTTCGCCTGCGGACGAAGGCAAGCGCGCCCTGCTCCACTTTGGGGCGGTGGACCAAAGCTGTGAGGTCTACGTGAATGGTACGCCTGTCGGCAAGCACGAGGGTGGGTTTGTCCCCTTCTGCTTGGAGATTACCGAGGTTGTAAAAGTAGGCGAAAACGAGCTTGTGGTTGTTTGCTGGGACAAGACGGAGGGCAGTCACTTCACCCGTGGCAAGCAAAGCAGTACGCCCGGCACGATTTGGTACACGCCTCAAAGCGGTATTTGGCAGACGGTGTGGCTGGAATTCGTGCCTCGCAATTATATCCGTGATTTTACGGTAAAGACGGATGCAGAGAGTAAGACGGTGCGTATCGCAGTCGATTACGACGGCGAGCTTTCCCTGCGGATTTTCGACGGCGAACAAGAGATATATAGCGGTAAATTTCAAGGTGAGGCGGCCGTGCAGGCAGATTTTGCGCTGTGGTCGCCTGAAAATCCTAAGCTGTACGACTTTGTTTTGGAAACAGATAGCGGTGATAAGGTGTACTCCTACTTTGGGGTGCGTACCTTCTCCGAGGGCGTGGATAAAAGGGGTAAAAAGCGACTGTTTTTGAACGGAAAACCGTACTTTATGAACGGTGTTTTGGACCAAGGCTACTGGTCGGACGGCCTCTTGACGCCTCCGTCGAACGAGGCGATGTACGACGAATTAAAGCTCCTCAAAGACATGGGCTTTAACATGGTGAGAAAGCATATCAAGGTCGAGCCGATGCTGTGGTATTACTATTGCGACAAGCTTGGACTGATTGTTTGGCAGGATTTTGTGAACGGCGGAGGCGAGTATACGTGGACGCATATTGCCCTGTTCCCCTTCTTGGGCGCAAAGCACCGCGATGACGATTATAAATACTTCGCACGTGAAAATGAGGGGGGCAGGTACGAGTTTATTGCCTCCGCGAAGGCAACCGTGCAGGCATTGAAGAACGCGCCCTGCGTTGGGCTGTGGGTGGTCTTCAACGAGGGTTGGGGGCAGTTTGACTCCGAAAAGGTGACGGCGCAGGTAAAGGAATGGGATGACACCCGTTGTATCGATTCCTGCAGTGGCTGGCACGACCAAGGCAAAAAAGCGACGACGATGCTGTCCATGCACACCTACTATACGCCCCTGCGTGTACCCAAAGATCCGAGGACGGTGGTGCTCAGCGAATTTGGTGGCTACTCCAAAAAGACGGACGGGCACGTGTTCAGCGAAACGGAGTTTGGCTACAAGATTTTCAAGACGGACGAACAGTTGCAAAAAGCCCTTGAAAAGCTGTATCTGAAAAAATTAAAGCCCCTGATTGCCAAGGGCTTAAGCGCATGCGTATACACGCAGGTTTCGGACGTTGAGGAGGAGATTAACGGGCTGGTTACCTACGATAGAGAGGTGGTAAAAGTGCCCGTCGAATGGATGCGCGCAATCAACGAGCAAATCAAAGCGGAGGCGGAAAGGGTATGAAAATTCCCGTAAAAAATTGCACCTATGCCGAGGTGAAGAAAATCACTCCAAGGGAACAAAAGCTTGCCAAGAAACCGAACCTGCTCTTTCGTACCCTCTTAAAGCTGATTAGCCTGCCCGATATTTGGGCGGTAAAATTCCGCAGCAGAAAGGTGGGGATGGAAAGGCTTGGCAAAAAAGAGCCGTGCATTATCTTGATGAACCATTGCAGTTTTTTAGACTTAGAGGTTGCGCAGCACGTCTTTTATCCTCGCCCCTTGAATATCGTGACGACTTGGGACGGCTACGTGGGGAAAAACTGGCTGATGCGGCAAATCGGCTGTATTCAGACGAAAAAGTATTCCACAAGCCCGAAACTTCTGCGAGAGATCAAGCGATTGCTCTCCGAGGGGAGTTCGGTGCTGATTTATCCCGAGGCAGGGTATTCCTTTGACGGCACGGCAACCACGATGGGGGACGGGCTTGGGAAGATGGCCAAGATGTTCGGTGTGCCGCTTGTCACCTGCATTACGGACGGCGCGTATTTGAGGCAACCCCTCTATAACGAGCTAAAAAAACGCAAACTGCCCGTGACGGCAGAGGTGTCCTACTTACTTTCGCCCGATGAGATTGCGGCGATGGATTATAAGCAAATCAACGAAAAAATCGCAGAGAAGTTTTCCTTCGATGCCTTCCGTTCTCAGCAGGAGCGTGGACTGAAGATTGACGAGCCGAACCGAGCGGACGGCTTGAACCGAGTGCTGTATAAGTGTCCCCATTGTCTTGCCGAGGGGCGTACCCGTGGCTTGGGAGAAAAACTGACCTGCCTTGCCTGCGGCAAGGAATACCGCTTGACCGAATACGGCAAGATGGAGGCGTTGGTCGGGGAAACGGAAATCGAGCATATTCCCGACTGGTATCGTTGGCAGCGGCAAGAGGTGAAAAAGGAATTACAAGAGGGCAGGTATGCGATGAACCTCGACGTTGAGATTCTGATGATGATTGACAGCTACTGCCTTTACCATATCGGGGAGGGCAAACTCACCCACGGAGAGGATGGCTTTCACCTCGTTTCTGCGGACGGGCAGCTGCAATTTCATCAAGGGGCAACCGCCTCGTATACCGTCAATTCCGACTTTTACTGGTATCAGATTTCCGACGTGATTTGCATCGGGGATATGTCCGTGCAATATTATTGCTTGCCCAAAAACACGGGTGACGTGGTGGCGAAAGCTCGACTTGCGGCAGAGGAGCTGTATAAAATGAAGGCGAAAAAGCATTAAAAATGGGCAAAAAACCTATCAAAAAACGGGCAAAAAAGCCTTAAAAACGCAAAAAAATCGACCCTTTTTGGGGTCGATTTTCCTTTTACAGATTGTGGTGATTAGAGCAGGCTTGCCGCATCCTTGTCGCAGATAACGGTGACTGCAGGATGCAACTGCAATACCGATGCAGGCAGGTTGGGGGTAACTTCGCCCTTGACCATGCCGTAGACAGCCGCCGCCTTGTTCTTACCGGAAACGACGACGAGAATGCTCTTTGCGTTCATGATATTCTTGATACCCATGGACAGCGCTTGACGGGGCACTTCGTCGATGGATGCGAAGAGACGGGAGTTGTCCTTAATCGTGCTTTCCGCAAGGTCAACGAGGTGGGTGACGGAGCCGAAGGGCGTACCCGGTTCGTTGAAACCGATGTGCCCGTTAGAGCCAAGACCCAACACCTGAACGTCCTGCTGATATTCTTCCAAGAGGGCGTTGTAGCGGTCACATTCCGCCGCCAAATCCTTTGCCGAGCCACTGGGCAGGTTGGTATTTGCAAGGGGAATGTCGATGTTCTTGAAAAGGTTTTCGTACATAAAGTACGCATAACTTTGGTCGTGGTCTGCGGTCAAGCCGACGTATTCGTCGAGGTTGACGGAAACGACTTCCTTATAGGAAGTACCGTTTTCACGGTGGTCCTTCGCCATATTCTGATAAGTGCCGATGGGGCTGGAGCCGGTAGCAAGGCCGAGTACGGCTTTGGGGTTATTCTTGACGATGTTCGTCAGAATTTCTGCGGCTTTCGCGCTCATTTCTTCATAATTTTCAACGATGATTACTTTCATATTCGTACCTCAATACAATTTGTCTGCTATCATTATACCCCGAACGAGGTGTAAGGTCAAGTATTTGACGAAAAAAAGATGAAAAAATACACTTTACCCTTGAAAAGGGTGGGAGAATATGCTATAATAAAGAAGAATTATCTGAAAAGTGAACGAACGGAGAGAAGTATGAGGATTTTGCACATAGCGGATTTGCATTTGGGGTCGGAAATGAGTACCCGATTCACGGCGGAGAAAGCGCGCATTCGGAGAGAGGAGCTGTGCGCCGCTTTTCATCGCGCGGTCGAGTACGCAACAGAAATCGGCGCGCAGGCAGTATTGCTGTGCGGAGATATGTTTGATACCGCCGCGCCCCTGCGTAGAGATAAGCAGTTTTTCTACGACGTGATTCGCCATGCGCCGCAACTTACGTTCTTCTATCTGAAGGGCAACCATGACGAGGAAGAGGAACGGGAACACCTGCCCAACCTCAAAACCTTTTCGGACAAGCAGTGGACGAGCTATGACCTCGGCGAAGGTGTCTGCGTCAGCGGTATCGAGCTGTCGGACGAAAACGGCGAAAGCTACTACGACGACCTGCGCTTAGACGGCGAAAAGAAGAATATCGTGCTTTTGCACGGACAGCTTTCCGAGAGTGTAGGTGCAAGAAAAATCGTCCTTCGTAAGCTGGCAGGCAAGGGGATTGACTACTTGGCGTTGGGACATATTCACGCCCACTCCGCAGGCGCAATTGACGCGCGCGGAACATACGCCTACGCAGGCTGTTTAGAGCCGCGCGGTTTTGACGAAGTAGGGGAAAAGGGCTTTATCATCCTTGATACGGACGGGGACGTGCGCTACCGTTTTATGGAGAGCGCGTCGCGGACGGTGCGCCTTGTCGAGGTGGATATCAGTGGTGTCAGCGGTATGGCTGAGGCGTTGCAAGCGGTAGAGGACGCGCTGACGGTGGATAAGGAGGATATGCCTCGTATTCTTTTGAGAGGCGAGGTCGATTTTGATACGGACGGGCTTGCGAATTTTGTCGAGAGTCGGTTGAGAGGCAGATACTTTGCTGTGTCGGTGAAGGACGAGACCTGTCCTGCCCTGCATTTTGAAAAATATGAGGGGCAGGTATCGCTTGAAGCGGAATTCGTGCGCGTTATCCTTGCTGACGAAACGATGGACGAGAAAGAGAAAAGGCGTGTCATCGCGCTGGGGTTAAAGGCGCTGAAAGGAGAAAAATTATGAGGCTGATATCCTGCCGTATTGACGGCTTTGGGAAATATCAAAACGCGAAGTGGGATTTTTTGGACGGCTTAAACGTCTATCAACTTCCCAACGGCGAAGGCAAGACGACGCTTGCCGCCTTTTTGCGCGCGATGTTGTACGGTATGGCCACGGACAGAGGGGAAACTTACGGTACGCGCAGTCAATATTACCCCTTCCAAGGGGGCGCGTACGGCGGTAGCCTGCGCATCGAATGGCAGGGAAAAGCCTACGAGATTGTTCGTAGCTTTGACAAAAAGAGCGCCGTCAAGGACGAGTTGACCGTCTTGGACGAAAAGGGCAAGCCCTGCGATACCTTGGGCGAAGTGCCGGGGCGTACGCTGTTCGGGCTGACGGAAGAGGCGTTTTTACGCACCTCGTATATCACTTGGGAGCAGACGGATATCGGGCTTGGGTACGGTATCGGGCAACGGCTGGGCGGTCTGGCGGCAGACGTTTCTCCGCTCACTTTGGAAAACGCCTTAAAGCAGTTGGAGGAATATAAAAAGAGCTACCATTCCGACCGCAGAAGTCTTGGGGCGTTCACGGGCTATATCCCTGAAACCGAGGCGAAAATCGAGGGGCTCCGTCAGGAGATTAACCGCGCGGAAGAGGTTAAAAAATCGTTGATTGTCGCGCGGACGGAATACGAGGCGGCTTGCGCCGAGGAAAAGGCGCTTGCGGAAGAGATTGAAACAATGCAGGCGGCGGACACTCTGCGCGCCCGTTGGGAATATTATACTTCTCAGACTGAAGCGGCGGAAGAAGAACAGCGTAAGGCGGCGGCGCTGGCGGCGGCGTATCCTGCGGGTTTTCCGACTGAGGATGAGCTGAAAACGTGGCAGGGAAATTACGAGGAACTGCAACGCATACGCATGCAAAAGGAAGTGCGCTGTTTTGCGAAGGCGGAACTGCTTAACGAAAAGGAAGAACGTTTTGTCCGCGGCGTACCCTCTGAGGAGAGTATAGCGCAGACGGGTCAGCTAATCAATCAGCTCCTACTGGAAAAGAGCGCCGAAGAAAGGGCAAACGACTTGCCGAAGAAGGGCAAGACGAAGGGTTGGTTGCTTGTTCTGTTGTTGGCTGTGTCGGCGGTGTTGCTGGTGGCGGGGGTACTGCTGGTAGGCAGTGTGTTGCCACTTGGGATCGGGCTGATTGTCGGCGGCGTGGTGATGATGCTTGCCGATATGTTGCTGTATATGAAGGGCTTGACGGCGGTTGCTGTGCCTGCCACGCAAAGTGGCTTGTCGAAACGGGCGCAGGAGTTGCAATCAAGGCTGGAGAGTATCTTTTCGGAATACGGTATCGCTACGACCGATATGCCTACGGCATATAACACCTTAAAAACTGAGGTGGACAGCCTGCTGACCTTAAGAAAAGAGAAGGCGGCGTACGATGTAGAAACGAATAGGCTGACGGAAAGAGAGCAGGCTTGTCTTGCGGTGATAGAGGGCGGTGTCGCCCGCTATCAAATCGGCGCAGACGGCTGGCAGGATGCAAGGCGGGACGCCAAAGCCTATGCGGCGGCGGTGGAACAAGCCACCCAAAAACGCATCCGCGCCGAACAATACCGCGCGCAGTACGGACTGCAGGGGCAACCGCAGATGGTCGTGGGCTTTGACGAAAAGAAGGTGGCGCATCGGGCGTTGCAGGAGAGGATTCGCGCGCTGAACGCAACGATAGAAGGATATGAAAAGACGGTGTCGGACTCCATGAAGCTTCGAGGGCAGATGCAGGAGGAGCAGGAAAACCTGCAAGCCTATCGCCTTGAAAAGGCGCGCGCGGAGATTGCGATAAGCGCCCTGAAAAAAGCGGACGAAAACCTAAAGGAAAGATACCTTGCGCCCATGCGGACGAGTTTTCTGCGCTACGCAAACAAGCTTGGCGTGGAATGGGCGGAAAGCGTTTCAATCGGGGAGAGCCTTGAGGTGCGTTTTGAGGCGCAAGGGGGGCTTCGTCGGGAGAAGAATCTTAGCGATGGACAACGGGCGTTGTCTGCGCTGTGTATGCGGCTTGCGCTGATGGAAAATCTGTACGACGGGGAAATGCCTTTCTGTATCTTGGACGACCCCTTCGTGCATTTGGATGAAACGCATTTTAACGAAGTGGCGGCAGGCGTACGCGCGCTTTCGAATGAGATGCAAATTCTCTATTTTACCTGTCACGAGGCGAGAAAAATCTAACAAAAAAATCCACCGTGGCGGTGGATTTTTTCTTTCTATGATATTGTTATACTTTACGCGAATAACTTGGGGATGACAAGCGCGCCGAGGACAACCAAGCCAAGGGCGATTCTGTACCAGCCGAACACCTTGAAATCGTGTTTTTTGACGAAATTCATCAGGAGCTTGATGCACAGCATCGAAACCGCAAACGCCACCGCAAAGCCCGTCAAAAGGTACACCCACTCGATGCCAAAGGTCAGCACTTCGCTGAGGTTTTTCACGATTTTTAAAAGGCTTGCGCCCAGCATGACGGGGATTGCAAGGAAGAAAGTGAACTCTGCGCCCGCAGGTCGGGAAATCCCAAGCAGCAACGCCGCCAAAATCGTCACGCCCGAACGGGACGTGCCAGGGATAACAGCCAACACCTGCGCGCCGCCGATAATCAGGGCTTGTATCCAAGTGATACCGTGGACGTCGTCTACCTTGAACTGCTTGTTTTTGTCGCTCTCCATAAACAGAAAGGCGATGCCGTAAAGGATGAGGGTGACGGCGATGATTGCAGGCTCGTCAGTCATATCAAAGAGAATACCCACCACGGCGGCAGGGATGCAAGCCACCGCAATCTTTGCCCATAAGAGCCAAGTCTTCTTATCCGAATACAGCTTGCGTTTTAAGGGCGCGCCGTTTGCGCCGTCGGCTTTTTCTGTCAGCTTAAAGGGGCACAATTTAGCGAAGAACAAGACGATGACCGCCATGATTGCGCCTGCCTGCACGAAGTATAAGAAAATTTCTTTGAATGCATCCGATTGGTTTAAGCCCCAAAACGAATCAAACAACAGGATATGACCACTGCTGGATACGGGCAACCATTCCGTGATACCTTCGATAATGCCAAGGATAATTACTTTTAATAATTCGATAAAATCCATTTTCTTACTCCATTGTAAAAGTGAATTGTGTCGTACAAGAATAGTGTACTATTTTTTTGTTATTTTGTCTATATTTTATGCGGTTTTTTTCAAAAAAACAGCAATTTTTTTCTAAAAACCCCTTGAAAAGATTAAAAAAGTATGTTATACTTATGTGTGTACTTAAGATGAAGTACGTTGCTTATACTTAAAATATATGGGTTCGATTTGGGGAAGGCGTGCGTCGTCGTTTGTCGAGTACGAAATTATGATATAGGAGGGACCCATATATGTGTCAAGGGACGGTAAGGTGGTTTAACGCAGGCAAGGGCTATGGCTTTATTGCTGGCGATGAGGGCGGCGAAGACGTTTTCGTGCATTTCTCCGCAATCAATGCCGAAGGGTACAGGACGCTGAAGGAAGGACAGAAGGTTTCTTATGAAACGGAAGTCGACCCGAAAAACCCTGAAAAACTGCGTGCAATCAACGTTACGATTGTAAAGTGAGTTCGTTACAAGATACACCCCTCGAAGGCGGTTTCGCTTTTGAGGGGTGTGTTTTTTTGTTGAAGGCTGTGTCGTATCGGTTAGTTTGTTTTTTTGACAAAAATATACGATTTTTTTCACATTCGACAAAAGGCGACAAAAGTAGTGTCCATACGACAATCTCTGTCAAATAAGAAGCGTTGCTTTTGCAAAAATTTTGAGGTATAATGAAAGTACAAATGAAAATTTTGTCGGACGTACCGATAAAAGAAAAAAACAAAAGGAGAGTAGAGTATGGAAAAACACAATCAGGAATTAGGTTTGGTGCAGGCAAAGCAGATTGCAGAGGAAGTGTATGCGATGATTGATGTGTGCTTTGAATGTAAGACGGAGCTGAACGAAAACAAGATACAGTTGATTTTGCCGACGGGTGAGGCGTTTTGCTTGGAGGTTTCAAGGATTGGACTTTGATAAAAAAAGAGAGCCTGTGTGGCTCTCTTTTTTCTTTCAAGAAAAACACTCTCTGCGGTTGACAAAGCAGCCCCTTTGTTATATAATAACAACGGAGGGCGAAAGATGTTTCCCGATTTTGAAGTATTTGGAATGGACCTATATTCGATATGTATGTCGTTAGGGCTGGTTTTCGCCTTGCTGTTCGTGGACGGAATGGGGGTCAAAAAAGGGTTTTCCGTTGCTTTGCAACGGGGCTTGTTGGTCGCAATGGTTGCGGCGATGGGTGGTGGCTTGCTGTTTGCGATGCTGTTCCAAGCCTTCTACAACTGGCTGGCAACGGGGGTGTTCCTCTGGAAGGGAATGACCTTTTACGGCGGCTTTGTTGGTGGCGCGGCGGTGTTTTTGGCGCTTTGGTTTTTCGTGCTCGGCAGGTTTTGCAAAGAAAAAGACGAGCCGATAAAGCAGTTCCCCGCCATCGCGGATATTGCGGCGGTTGCCGTTCCTATGGCGCACGGATTTGGGCGTTTGGGGTGCTTGTTTGCGGGCTGTTGCCACGGTAGGGTTGCGGACGTTTGGTACGCTCTGCCGATGAAAATCCACGGCGAATGGGTGCGTGCCGTGCCTTTGCAACTGTTTGAGGCGTTGTTCTTGTTTGCGTTGGGGGCGGCGCTGTGGGTGTTGCTTGCAAAGCAACCGAAGGAAAAACGCTTTCCGCTGTTGCCAACCTATGCGATTGCGTACGGGGTTTGGCGGTTTTGTATAGAGTATGCGCGCGCGGATGAGCGTGGAGAAACGGTCGTGCCGTTTTTTACTCCCTCACAGCTGACGGCGGTCGTTTTAGTGGCGGCGGGGGCTGTATACTTTTTAACTTGGTACTTACGAAAAAGGAGAACTACTATGGAAAGAACGGAAGCTTTGCGAGCATTTGAGCAAGGTTTTGGGGCGAAACCCACTCACCGATTTTCGGCGGCTGGGCGTATCAACGTCATCGGCGAGCACGTCGACTATTGCGGAGGGCAGGTGTTCCCTGCGGCGCTGAACTTGCGGTGTAATATTTACGCAAGGAAGACGGAGGGCAATACTATCCGCATCCTTTTGAAGGGGATAGACGGAATAATCGAGCTGGATATCAACCGCTTGAATGATTACCGTGAGCTTAAATACGGCAACTATCAGGCAGGCGTAGCTTATCATCTGCAAAAGGAAGGAACGCCGATTGTCGGGTGTGATTTGTACTACGACTGCACCGTGCCGTTTGGTAGCGGGCTTTCGTCCTCTGCGGCGATTGAGGTCGCGACGGCGGTGGCGCTTTGTGAGCTTGCCGGCGTAGCCTACGACAAGGTACATCTTGCTGTTGTTTCGCAACGCGCGGAGAACGAATACGCAGGCGTTAACTGCGGGATTATGGATCAATTTGCCTCAGCGATGGGCAAAAAAGACCATGCGGTGCTGCTGAATTGCGCCACCCTTGATTACGAGTACGTGCCTTTGGAGCTTGGGAAATACTGCTTGGTGGTGGCAAATTGCAACAAGCCCCACAACCTTGTCGAAAGCAAGTACAACGTTCGTCGCCACGAGGTGGAAACGGCGTTGCAAACCATCCGCACGGTGAAGGACGTTGATTGTTTGGCGGCGCTGTCCGTCGAGGAATTTAACGAGCTGAAATATCTTCTGTCCGGTGTTGTCGAAAAACGCGCCGAACACGTCGTCTGTGAATGCGACCGTGTGAAAAAAGCGGTGGTCGCTCTGCGCGCAGGGGATATTGAGGAGTTGGGTAGACTTCTTAACGAGAGCCATTATTCCTTGCGGGATCTGTACGAGGTGACGGGCAAGGAGCTGGATACCCTTTCCGCTTTGGCGAGGAATGAGCGGGCGTGCTTGGGGTCGCGTATGATTGGCGCGGGCTTTGGCGGCTGTACCATTTCGATTGTGGAAAAATCGGCGGTGGACGGCTTTATCAAGCGTGTGGGCGATGCGTATTATACCGCCATCGGCTACCGCGCAAGCTTCTATCAGACCTCTATCGAAGACGGCATAACCGTAGAAGCATTGTAAAAGATTGTAATAAAAAAGAGCCTTTCTGTGGAAGAAAGGCTCTTTTCATTTTTAAATAAGGGAGAGTAAACGCTCCTTCGTGTTTTCCTTCGGGAAACAAGCCGCGTGGTACAGCAGCTGCTGTAAAGTTGCCGCAATCTCGGGGGCAGGTACGAGGGGAATGAGGTCTTTTCCGCTAATTGCCAGCTGTTTTAAGGTCATCGGCGCGCCTTCCGCTTGCATGCGGGCAAGCAGCTCTTTCCACCGTACAACGGTGGGCGCAACGGACGTATCGTCCATACAGCCCGAATAGTCGGCTTGCTTGACTTTCAGCAAATCCTCTAAGAGGGGATAATGGTCGATAAAGAAACGGCGCAGTTTGTTTTCCTTTGTTTGGCAGTTAAAATCGTACATATGCCAAAGCGTCAGGGCGCAGACCTTATCAATCGTCTTCTTGGGGGCTTTTAAGCGGAGTAAAATCTCCCGCGCAATCCGTTCCCCTTCGCGAGGGTGGTCGTAGCTGTTGCCGAAAAGACTATGACAATAGGGCTTGCCCACGTCGTGTAACAGCGCGGCAAGGCGCACCTCGGGCTCGGCGTAGCGCACTGCCCGCAAGGAGTGGAACAGCATATCGTATTTGTGGAAATCCGACCGTTGCGCAATCCCTTTGCCTGCGGTAAGCTCGGGTAGTATCTTAGATAAAACGCCCACTTGTTCCAGGATTGTCAGGGCGTAGTAGTGCCCGTCTTTAATTCCGTATTTTTCATCTGCGTGTAAAATTTGCGTAAGCTCGGCAAAGATGCGTTCGGGGGAAACGTCGGTAATCATATCGGCGTTGAGTGTCGCCCCTTGCAGACATTCCTTGTCGGGCGTAAATCCAAGCTGACCTGCAAAACGCGCCAGTCGCATCAGGCGCAGTCCGTCCTCACCGAAGACTTTTTCCGCCCTATCCACGGTGGTGAGGCGTGTTTCTTTTATGGCGTCAATGCCGTTTAAGGGGTCAACGAACTTGTCTGCGGCGATGTCGAAATAGACGGCGTTTGCCGTAAAATCCCTGCGCTTTGCATCCAGGGTGATGTCCTCGGTGAAATAAATTTCAGCAGGGGTGTGCTCGCCGCGCACGTATTTGTCCGAACGGAAGCATGCGTATTCGAAATCGTTGCCCTCCCCGTCGCAGAGTTTGACTGTGCCCGTGTGCTTATAGATTGCCTGAAGGGTGAGCCCTGCTTGGCTAGCGTAGGCGGCAAAATCCTCCGCAAGCATACAGCCACAGATGTCGATGTCGATTTGCTTTGCGTGGAAATCGCCTAAAAAATTGCGCGTAAAACCACCCACCACATAGAGGGGGCGGGGGCAAAGATCGGCTAATCTTTTCAATTTTTCAGGTAAAACCTTGCGCATATGATACCTTTTTTCAAAAAATCACATTTTTTTTCAATAAAATTATAGCAAATTGAAAAATAAATTGCAATTTATTTCAAAGTGTTGTATAATAAAAATGACCTTGCATCGTAAAAACGTTGTGGGAAAAACAAAAGAAGGTACTGGCAATGTATCACATTATTGCAAACCCGAAGGCGGGCGACAGAAAAGTAGCGCGCTTGTTGAAAAAAACCTTAAAGCTGTTGGAAGAGGCAGACGTAGAATACGTTCTGCACGAAACGATGTATAAGGCACACGGTACGGAGATTGCCGCAGAGCTGACCAAAGAGGACGGTGTTAACATCATCGCGCTGGGTGGTGACGGCACGGTGCACGACGTACTTAACGGGATTCGC
The DNA here is from genome assembly GCA_045654025.1 of Candidatus Scatosoma sp. Taxonomy (GTDB): domain Bacteria; phylum Bacillota; class Clostridia; order Christensenellales; family Borkfalkiaceae; genus Scatosoma. Next base: position 11,044 of record JAZOMO010000046.1, on the reverse strand, counting down.
GACGTGGAAAAATGCAACTTTGGCATTATTCCCTTGGGGACAGGCAACGATTTTGCGGCTTCTGCGAAAATCCCCTACAACGTAAAGAAAGCGGTTTCCCTCATTTTGCATGGCACGCCTAAGCCGACCGATTATTTGACGGTTGGAGGAAAACGCTGTATGAACGTAGGCGGGGTTGGTATCGACGTGGACGTTTTGGTGCGTTGCGCCAAGAGTAAGCGCAAGGGCAGACTGAAATATTTAAAGAGCTTGATTGTCAGCTTCTTCAAATTCAATGGCTACGAGCTGACAGTGGAATGCGAGGGCGAAGTTATTGAAAAGAAAATCCTCATGGTGGCGGCGTGCAACGGCGGTCAGTTTGGCGGCGGCATCCGCGTATGTCCGGTGGCAGAGCTGGACGATGGTAAGATGGACGTCATGATTGTCGATTGCTTTGCGAGCAAGTGGAAGATTTTGAATGCCTTTTTATTGTTGCAACGTGGCAAGATTATGGGATATCCGCACAAGCGGCATTTCCGCACCGATCATGTAAAAATCACCCCCAAACAGCCCTGCGTAGTGCAGTTGGATGGGGAATTGTATGAAAATTTAGAATTCGACGCAAAGATTTGCCACGGTTTGAATATGTATAGACCGTAACCAAAACAAGATTTTTTGCGGCGTAGAGGAAGTATGCTGGGTTCATTGTATAAAAAAGTATTAGAGCGTCTGCCCGACGGGGTGATGGCGTTTGATGAGAAGTTGCGTGTACGGTACGTAAACGCAGCTTTTTGTCGTGCTTTTTTATCCGAAAAGAAACGGGAGAAGGGAACGCTTTCGTCCGTTCTTTCCTGCGGCGCTGGGAGTGTCTGCGGCGAATACTCTGCGTGCAAGTATTGCGCTGTTTGGCGTGGTATGAACCGCGTTGTCAAAGAAAACCAACCGCAGACGGAGGAAATCCATACAACTTCGCGAAGTGGTGGACAGAAGAACACCCTCTCCGTACACGTAAAATTTTATCCCCCGACGGAAAAAGGCGGGCTGTATCTTGCCGTTGCTGGTACCAGTTATCAGGCGGAGATTGAACGAGAAATGCTGTCGGCTCAGCGTGTGCAACAGCGCTTGCTTCCCGCAGGGAAGCAGGTGGCAGGCGTGCCGTATGCTTTGACCTATCTGCCCTGCTTGGAGGTGGGTGGCGACCTTGCCGACGTCTACGAGCTGGACGGACAAGCCTATGCCGTCATCGCTGACGTTTCCGGGAAAGGGCTGTCGGCAGGCATGCTGTCGGCGTTTGCGAAGGCGGCTCTCGATAGGACGGAGCCCGACCTTGGGGTGGCCTTGGAAAAACTGAACGCGAAGTTCAACGAGGTTGGTCAGGACGAAAAATCCTACATCACCGTTGCATCGGTGCGTGTGGATAGAGAGGCTGGGCTAATCTATTACGCGTTTGCAGGACACAATGCCCCCATTTTGTTGAAGGACGAAGAGGGGATTCACGAAATTGAGGCTTCCTCTCCCCCTATTTCCAACTGGTTTGACGATGTGAAATACGTCGAACGCACGTTGCCTTTCCGTAAAGGGAGCACCCTTGTGTTGCTCACGGACGGCGTAGTGGAGTGCAAGAGCCCCACGGGCGAACTGTTCGGCACGGAGCGTGTAGAGAGCGTCTTGTTGCAATCGCGCGGCGCGGAGGATTTCATGGCAAAATTAAAAACGGCGTTGTCCGTCTTCTCCTCGGGGAAATATTCCGACGACGTGACGGTATTAGCCTTTGATTTATAAAACGAGAAGGAAACGCCAAAAGGCGTTTCTTTTTTTCACAAAAAAGAAAATTTTTCGCAAACCCCTTGAACTTCAAAAAAAAATATGTTATACTAAAAATAGTGTTCGTGAAAAACCAAAAAGAGGGAAAAGCGTATGATGCAAAAGGAGCGTTTTGAGTGGATTCGAAGCTGGTGTGACGAGGCGGATAAGACGGACAAACCGCGCGTACTTTTGGTGGGGGATTCTATCACCGAGGGATATCAGGCAATCGTTCGGGAGCTTTTGCAAGGCGTGTGCTACGTGGACTATATTGCCACTTCGTATGCGGCGGACAATAAGTATTACACCACGCTGATAGAGGGCTTTGCGAAGAATAGTCATTACGATATCGTGCATTTTAGCCACGGCATGCACGGCGTACAGATGTGCCCTCGGACGTATAAGAGCAAGATTAAGGCGTTGCTTTTGCGGTTATCGGAAAACAGCAAAGTCATCCTTGCGGAAACGACCGTGAGGTACCGTGAGGGAAACAAGCGCGCAGACCCCATTTGGCGCAAGCGCATCACCGAGCGTAACGAGATCGTAGCAGAGCTGATCACCGAGCTTGGCTGTGAATGGAATCAGCTATACGACGTCAGTGTAAAAATTCCCCTCTCCGCAAGGGCGGACGACGGGGTGCATTACCTCGCGGCTGGGTATGAAACGTTGGCGGATTCGGTGGCGAAGAGTATTTTGAGAAAATTAAAGGTAGGTGCGAGATAATGAAACAAGTAGTGCGTTTGTATCCCGAATGTAAGGACAATCTTTGGGGCGGTGTTGCCCTGCGTGAAAAATACGGCAAAAAGACGGACAAAGACCCAGTGGCGGAAAGCTGGGAACTGTCCTTTCATAAGGATGGGCCGACGAAGCTTTTGGACGGCAGAACGCTTGCCGAAGTGGTGACGGAAAAGGAGCTTGGCGAAAATTGCAAGGACTTTCCCTTCTTCCCGACCCTCATAAAATTCATTGACGCAAAGCAGGATTTGTCCGTGCAGGTGCATCCTTCGGACGATTACGCCTTGGAATACGAAAACAGCTACGGCAAGACGGAAATGTGGTACGTCGTAGAGGCAGAGGAAGGCGCGGGTCTGTACGTAGGGCTTCGCCAGCCGTTGACGAAAGCGGAGTTGGAGGCGGCAATCGCCACCAACACCTTGACGGAGAGGTTGAACTTCTTTGCCGTCAAGCCGGGGGATTGCTATTTTATCCCCTCGGGCACGATTCACGCCATCGGCGCAGGGTGTTTAATCTGCGAGATTCAGCAAAACAGCAACCTGACCTATCGTGTGTACGACTACGGCAGAAAGGATAAAAACGGCAACGAGAGAGAACTGCACGTCGAAAAGGCGTTAAAGGTTTCCAACCTTGAAAAATACGAGAGCAAGCCTTTGGGTATCAACCGTTCGTTTGGGGAGTTGCTTGGCGCAAGCAAGTATTTCACCACGACCAAGGTTTGCTTGGACGGCGCGCTTTCTCTGCCGATGGACGAGGGCTCGTTTAAGTGCGTCACCGTTTTGGAGGGCGAGGGAAAAATCGGGGACGAAAGCTTTGCGCAAGGGGATAGCTTTTTCCTGCCTGCAGGCACGGAAAATGTTGATGTTTGCGGACATGGTACCCTGATTGTGGTGGAAATCCGTAAATATTACGTGGGTATCGACCTTGGCGGTACGTTCATCAAGGGTGGTATCGTCGATGATTTGGGTAACATCGTCTACCAAACCAAAGTGCCTACGGAGAGCGACGGCGGCGCAGAGCGCGTTGCGAAAAATATTGCCGCTTTGACGGAGAGCCTGCTCTTGGCGGTTGGCTTGGTGGCGGGGGACGTCGTCGGTATCGGCATGGGCGTGCCTGGAATGATTGATTCGAAGGCGGGCAACGTTATCTATTCCAACAACCTCGGCTGGGAAGATTTTGACATCGGTAAAACGGTGGAAGCATTGACGGGCTTGCCTGTAAAAATTGCCAACGATGCGAACGTAGCGGCGCTGGGCGAAGTTAAATTCGGCGCGGCGAGAGCGTACGACAACGCCATTTTGTTGACCCTCGGCACGGGGGTTGGCGGCGGTATTGTCGTAGACGGTAAGCTGGTAGAGGGCAACCGTTCGGCGGGGGCAGAGCTTGGGCATGCCGTAATCCATATGGGCGGCGAACAATGTACCTGCGGACGCAAGGGCTGCTTGGAGGCGTATGCTTCGGCGACGGCGCTCATCCGTGATACCAAGCGCGCGATGGTACTCCACCCCGAAAGCAAGATGTGGGAAATCGGGGCTTTGGACGAGGTGTCGGGCAAGACCGCCTTTGAATATCGTAATGTGGACGTTTACGCGAAAGAGGTGGTGGACGGGTATATCCGAGCTTTGGCATGCGGTATCGTCAACTACGCAAACATCTTCCGTCCTGAGGTCGTTTTGCTTGGCGGCGGTATATGCGCCGAGGGGGACAACCTCGTGTTACCCTTGCAGGCGATTTTGGATAAGGAGCTGTTTGCAGGCGCGAAAGGACCGCAGGTAAAAATCCTGATTGCAGAGCTTGGTAACAGCGCAGGTATCTTGGGTGCGGCGGCGTTGCTGATGGACGGTGCGGTATAAATACATACGAATGATTGATAACAAAAAAGGCGACTGTTCAGTCGCCTTTTTTATGTATTCGTTTAATCTTTTTTGGAAAAGTCCTGCCATTTGCCGCCGTGGTAGCGGTGCATTTCTTCCGTGTGTAAAAACCACTTTTCGACGGTGGAGTGCTTGGGGAAGAATTCCATAAATTCGCCCTTGTAGAAGGTATAGAAACGGGAAACGTCCGTGCACATGCCGTAGGTGGGGGCTTCGGCGGGAGAGAGGTGGAAGGTGAACGGCTGACCGTTTCTCGTGCCCTCATAGGTAAAGCCCTTGTGGTTTAAGGTAATCACGCCCTTGCCGACGATATTGCTGGTCTTTTCGTTCTTCAGCATTTCGTACTGCGGCAGGTTGCCGAGCTCGACCTCTTCCGTTAAGACAAAGTCGGGGTCTTTTACCGCCTCTCTTGCGCGCTCTCTTTGCAGAGCAAACCACGCCGTCTGCGTTTTGGGGATGACACAGCTTTCATCAAACGGCGTCATCGCGTAGGTGTCGTCAAGGGTAGCGCCGTTGCCACATTCCGTGCAGTAAAAGCGCATGCCTTCCCCTTTCATCGTATGTTCCTTGCCGCATTTCGGGCAATAGTACAGCAGGGTTTCCAAGTCCTCTGCTAACTTGCCGTCGTTCTTGTAGGCAATTTTTTCCTGTAAGTTCCATTCATAGTCGTCGTGGTAGAGGTGTTCGTTGAGGCGAGCCTCAATCTCCTCAGGGGAGAGGGTTTTCAGCTCCTCGGGCGTAAACATCAGCCCGATGGTCACCTTGACTTTGCCGTATCGATCGGTTAGATTGTACTTGGGGCAGGTGAGGTAGCCGCCACGGATTTTTGTGTAGTAGACGTTAATGCCAAAGTGCTTTAAGAACTTGCCCGTACCGATGGCAACCGGTTGGTTTGCGCCCGAAATAGAGTTCATCCCCTCGGGATAGATGACGATTTTGCCGCCCGCGTTTAAGACACGGCTGACCGCTTTAATCGTGTAGAGGTCGGGGGTAAAGTTCTTTTTAGGAATGACCTGCAAGAGGCTAAATACGCCGGCGAGGTGCGAACGGTAAAATTCGTTGTGGCCTGCTACGAAATTGTACGCGCCGGGCAACAGGGGCAAGCCCGTAAAAATATAGTCCGCGCGCGAGGTGTGGTTGCTGACCACGATGTGAGGGCCTTTGTCCTTGCGAGGGTCTGCGAGGTATTCGTATTCTACACCGTATTTTTTCTGGAAGAGCATTCTCCATACGCCGCCCAAAATCCGATAGATAAAGGCAGGGGGACGCTTGATTTTTCTATTTTTTAATTTCTGCGCAATCGTTTGCTTTTCTTTTGCCATAGCGGTATACCTCCAATTTCGTCTATTATAGCACGAAATGCAAAAAAGAGCAAGCCCTAGCCGTTTCAAATCAAATTAAATCAGCCTTAAAATGTTATTTTTTGCGCCTTAGGGCGTTTGCGCCCTTGCAGTATGTCGATACGGCGGCGGTCGCCACCGCCCAACTCCATCACAAAATCCCTATTTTAAGGTGCTACGCAGTTTTCACGAGCATAAAAGACCTTAAATGAAAGGATTTTCGTGAAGGAATACCGTCCGTATTGCAAGCGGAAATCCTGCACATTTTGGGGATTTTCCGCCGTCAAAACCTGGTTCAATTTGGTTTGAAACGGCTACGCCTAAAAAAGCAAAAAAGGTGGCTGAAAGCGTGCTTTCAGCCACCCATGTCTTTGTTTACGGATTATTTTACCTCTTTCGGCTTGCGGATTTTGTTCAGTTTTTTGTTCATTTTCAACAGTTCTTCCTTGGTGATAGAGATATCGAGCATGGAAACCATCGAGGTCATGCGCAGTACGGTAAATCCACCCAGCATCTTCACCAGCCCCTTCATATCCATCTTACCGCCGAGGTCGGGCGCAGAGCTTTTGCCGTCCCTCTTCTTCGCATCCATTTTCTTCTTGACCATCAAGCCAAGACCAAGCGCCCACAGCTTGCCACGGAAGGTCTTTAAGATATCCTCGAAGGTGTCGTTGAGGGAATATCTGCCTGCAGGCATTTCTACGTCGAACCAGTTGAGGACTGCGCCTTTTTCCTTTAAGAGATAGTCGGGATTCATTTCGTCCACTTTGCGGATCATACCCTCGTCCGTCAGCTCGCCTGCTTTTGCTACAAGCACGCTTTCGCCGACGTTGGGTACGTCAAAGTAGAAGAAGTGATCCTCTGCCGTCTTTTTGCCCAGCGACTGTCCGTTGACGAACAGTTCCACTTCGGGCTGGTTGGAATAGACGGTGACTTTCGTCACGTCCTCGACACGGTCAATATACCGTTTGCCACAAAGGTGCACGAAGGGCTCGTCCGAGAGCCACGCCTTGTAGGCGTAGAAGGAATCTTTTTTATACTTGCGGTCGAAGGTCATGAGGCCCTTGTGGTTCTGACCGTTTTCACCGCCCTCCGCACGCGCGTCTGCGCCGAAGTCAAACATGTTCCATACGTGGGTTGCCCACAGATATTTGCGTGTGAAGAGCTGTTTTATCAGCTCCTCGTGGTAATACGCTTGGTATTCCTCGGTGTAGTCGCCTTGACGTGGGGAGGAGGTATGCCAGTTTAAGGCTTCGCAACCGTATTCACTGCAGCCGATGGGGATAGTGGGGTGCTTGGCGTGGAATTCGTCGAACCAAGGCCCGTTCATCGAAGTGTTGCCGCCGTACCAGCCAAAGTAGTGGTTGTACGAAACAACGTCGGGAATTTGCAGATATTTCGCATCCATACTGCACATGGAAACGCACGCAATCGTCGTCAGACGAGTCTTGTCCATTTCGTGCGCTAAGGCGTTCAGTTCTTCGTGGTTGGAAATGAGGTCTGGGTCGCCCTCGCCGTTCATCGTGATTTCATTTGAGAGCCCCCATACGACGATGGACGGGTGGTTATAGTTTTGGGCAATCAGCTCCTTCATCTGCGAGATAGCGTTGGCTCTGCCGCCGGGAAGGTGCTTGGAGATATAGGGGATTTCCGCCCATACGACCATGCCTACCTCGTCGCAGAGGTCGTAGAAGTACTGGTCGTGCTGGTAGTGCGCCAAACGGACGGTCGTTGCGCCGATCTCCATAATGAAGTCCATATCCTCTTTGTGGTGTTCAGGCAATAACGCGTTGCCGATGCCCCAGCGGTCTTGGTGTCTGGAAACACCGCGCAGGGGGTATTCCTCGCCGTTGAGAATAAAGCCGTTGTCGGGGTCGATGACGAAGCTTCTGCAACCAAAGCGCGCGGATACGTTGTCAAGGACTTTGCCGTCGCGGATAATTTCCGCTTTTGCAAGGTAGAGATAGGGGTCTTTTCTGCCGTGCCAAAGGTGAACGTTTTCAATGCGGAAGGATACTTTTGTATCCTTTGTGGTGATTTTAGCGATCTCGTCGCCGTTCTTTTCGCAGACGGTGTAGACGATTTCATCCTGCTCGCCCAAATCCTTTACCCAAACCTCTACGTCAACTTTTGCATTTTTGCCGTCAACGACGGGGGTGACGGCGATACCGTTGCCACCGAAATAATCAAGGTCAAAATGCGTTTTAGCCACCGCGATGATATTCACGTCACGGTACAAGCCGCCGTAGAAGGTGAAGTCTGCAAACTGCGGATAGACCGTTTCGTTGGGGGAGTTGTCTACGACGATAGCGATTTCATTTTCGTCTTCTAATACTTCGGTGAAGTTCACTCTCCACGTGGAATAGCCGCCGTCGTGGTGGGCAAGCAACTTGCCGTTGACGTAGGCGTCCGCCGAGGAGTTTGCGCCTCGGATTTCAAGGTAATATTCGTCTGCCTGAGGCAGTTCGGATTTTTTCACCGTCTTTTTATAGAGGCAACTGCCACGAAAATAATCGTTGCCGCCGTCCTGACCGTCTACGGCATTCCAAGTATGGGGCAGGCCCACGGTTTCCGCGTTTTCCGTTGCTTTTGGGTCGGTGGTGTCTTTGATAAATAGCCAACCGAGATTGATGTTTATGGTTTGTCTCATACCATTTTCGCTCCTATATCGTTTGCGTATAGTATGGACAAAAAACCGCAATCCAAAGCAAAAATCCAACAAACTACTAAAAAACTTTTTTTGGTTATTATTCTATCTATTTTTCCGTTTAAATCCTTGACTTTTATCGAAAAATATGATAATATCAGCGTATTATATAAAAAAGGAGGTTGCGCTATGCAAAAGGGTACGGAAATTCCCTACAAGATTTACTTAGAAGAAACGGAGTTGCCCAAGGCGTGGCTGAACCTTCGTGCGTTTATGGACAAAAAACCTGCTCCGCTTTTAGATGCGGCGACGATGCAGCCGATTACGCAAGAGGCGCTCTCGCAAGTGTTCTGTAAGGAGCTTGCTTGGCAGGAACTCAACGATACGGACAAGTACATTCCCATTCCGCAGGAGATTGTGGATTTTTACAAAATGTACCGTCCTGCGCCGTTAATTCGGGCGTATTGCTTGGAGAAGGCGTTGGGCACGCCTGCGAAGATTTATTATAAGTTCGAGGGCAACAACACCAGCGGCTCGCATAAGCTGAATTCTGCGATTGCGCAGGCGTATTACGCAAAAGAGCAGGGCTTGAAAGGGGTCACGACTGAAACGGGCGCAGGTCAATGGGGCACGGCTCTGTCGATGGCGTGTTCGTATTTTGGGTTGGATTGCAAGGTATTTATGGTCAAATGCTCGTATGAGCAAAAGCCCTTCCGTCGTGAAGTGATGCGTACCTATGGCGCGAACGTCACCCCCTCTCCGTCCACGACGACGGCGGTGGGCAGACGGATTTTAGAGGAGTTCCCCGGCACGAACGGGTCGCTTGGTTGCGCGATTTCCGAGGCGGTCGAGGCGGCGAGTGGCTTAGAGGGCTATCGCTACGCGCTGGGTAGTGTGTTAAACCAAGTGCTGTTGCACCAGTCGGTCATCGGTTTGGAAACGAAAGCGGCGTTGGATAAATACGGCGTGAAGGCGGACATGGTTATCGGTTGCGCAGGGGGCGGCTCGAACTTGGGAGGCTTGATTGCTCCGTTTATGGCAGAACAGCTTGAGGGCAAGGCGAAGTACCGTTTCATCGCGGTAGAGCCTGCATCCTGTCCCACGTTGACGAGGGGGCAATACGCATATGATTTCTGCGACACGGGCAGAGTGTGTCCGATGGCGAAGATGTATACGCTGGGGTCGGGCTTTATCCCGGCGGCTAGCCACGCAGGCGGCTTGCGTTATCACGGAATGACCAGCACTTTGTCGGAATTGTACGACCAGGGGCTGATGGAAGCGCGCTCCGTCAAGCAGACGGAAGTGTTTGCGGCGGCGGAACAGTTTGCGAGGGTAGAAGGGATTTTACCTGCCCCTGAATCGGCGCACGCGATCAAGGTTGCGATGGACGAGGCGATGGAATGTAAGCGCACGGGCGAAGAAAAGACGATTGTCTTCGGGTTGACGGGCACGGGGTATTTCGACATGATGTCGTACGAAAAATTCCACGACGGCAAGATGAGCGACTACGTACCGACGGACGAAGAGATTGCCAAGGGCTTGTCGGGCTTACCGAAAGTATAAAAAACAGTATAATGAATGATTAAAAACCTGCAGATAGTTGCGCTATCTGCAGGTTTTTTTAATTTGTTGTTAGCCGTGGTGACGTTTGATTTTTATGCCAAATTTAAGCGTTCTACCGATACCCTAAATTGATTTCCGTCCACAAAACGCATTGTCAACGAAGTATCCGTTTCTTGCTGAATGATTGCCGTGAAAGTATCTTTGACGGCGAGTTTTAATTCTTCAAAAAGTTCTTTTTCTGTGATTTTCAGTTGTGCATTTCTTTGATTGTTCTTTTTCATAATAGTATAGTCCTTTTCTATTTTTTTACAGTTTTTTGCGCGCTTTATTACTGTACTATAATTATACCTCACGCCTTTGGTAAATTGCAAGCAACTTTTGCCAACATCGTAGATAATATTTTGTAGAAAAAGGTCTAGTTTATGAATATTTTGTCGAAATTGCCTGATAGGCTGCAAGAACTGATGATACAACAAGATATAATCGCGGTGGAGTTGGCAAGAAAGCTAGGGGTAGGACCGTCTACCATTTCACGCTATTTAAGAGGGGAACGACTGCCTTCGTTTTCCTATTTTATAATGCTGTTGGAAACGTTTGATTGCTCGGCAGACTTTTTGATGGGCTTGATTGACTATCCGCCTGAAAACGTGAAATTTCGAGCCGTTCCTGCGTTCAAGGAAAGATTTTCAGCGTTGTTAAAAGAATATAATATGTCGCAATATGCGTTGCATAAAAAGACGGGGCTTTCTTACGATAATTTCAATAAGTGGTTGAAAGGGGTAAATAGTCCGTTTTTGGATAATTTGGTAAAGCTTGCGCAGGCGTTTGACTGTACGGTGGATTATTTGATAGGAAGAGTATTGTAAATATAGAAAGAGCAACCCTGGTGAGGGGTTGCTCTTTTGTATATCTGATTTTGTTTATGTTGTAAAGCAAAAACCCACGGCGTGATTGCCGTGGGGTTTGCTGGTGCACCGTAAGAGCTACTGCGCGCAAGGCGCAGGGCTGTCTGCGACAAGCCCGAACTCGTAGGATTTCTGTTTACTTTTACGATACACAGCAAAAGCCCACAGCGTAATCGCCGTGGGCTTTGCTGGTGCACC
>JAZOMO010000045.1:0-38563 GCA_045654025.1 Candidatus Scatosoma sp. | reverse complement strand
GTCGTTTTGCGTGAGCTCGTTGAGCGGAATTTGCCCGACCGCAGGAATGATATGCTTGTAAATGCAGTTTTCATATCCGACCTGTGTGGTTTCCCGCAAAGAAGGTTTGCAAAAGTTTTGATACCAAAAATCTAACCAATTTCCATAGGGCATGTCTGGCTTCAACCGTTCTACCGCCTTGCCGAGCGTTTCTTTTAAGGCTTTGAGTTTTTCTTCGCAGGCGGACTTCGTTTTTGCCGTTACGTTCTTGGTCCTGGGAATTCCTTTCTCATCGTAGCCAACAACGATTCGACCTTCCCATCTGCCGTCTTTTCGCAATCGCAGCATGCCTTCGCCTTGCTTGCGTTTATTTTTTGTCATTCGCGTTTCCCCCGATTAAAAATTGTTGCATCATATTGTTGACCACAGCTGACGCATTCTTTTGCATATCGCTTGTCACGTGCGTGTAGGTGTCGAGCGTGAAGCTTGCATCCGTATGCCCAAGGATTCCCGATAAGGTTTTGGCATCGACTCCGCCTTGCATCGCATGCGTTGCGAAGGTATGGCGCAGGTCGTGGAAGCGTATGGACGGAAGGTTCGCTTTGCTGAGCAAGTCTTTGAGCTTTCGGTATGCCGTATCGGGGTGTAAGGGTTCAGACGGATTTGCGTAGTGCGGAAATATCCATTCGCTGACAGCGTGTTTGCGTTTCTCTTGGAGCAACGTTGCTACGCTTCTCGGCAACAGAATTTTCCGCATGCCTGCATCTGTTTTCGTTTCCCCGATAATAATACCGCCCGAGCCTTTGCTTACCGAACGTCTGACGGTGAGTGTTCCGTCCGCAAAATTCACGTCGCTCCATTTGAGTCCGCATATCTCGCCACGGCGTAAGCCCGTCATGATTTCCAGATAGAAAAAATCATACCAGTAAGGTTCTTGTTGGATAGCGTTTAGGAATTTATCGAGCTGTTCATCATCGAGCACCTGCTTTTCGGTGCGGTGTGTTTTGGGAATGGTCGTACCATGCGTTGGGTTGCGGACAATCAATCTTTCTTTCACAGCGACGTCCAACGCTTGGTGTAAAACCATATGCACGCTTCGCACCATGTTATCGGATAAGGCGTACCCATGTACGGGATGAAAGTCTGTTCTGCCGTGGTGTTTGATGTGATTGTAGAACTTTTGAACGTCGGCGGTGGTGAGATAGGCAAGTTGTTTCTCACCGAGAAAGCGTTTGATTTGATTGTTTATCATCTTGCGGTATCCGTCGATGGTGCTTTCCTTAATTGTGAATACCATGTACTCGTTGAGCCACTTATCGAGCCATTCGCCGAGCGTCATTCGGCATTCTTCCGTCAAGTCCACGTCTCGGTATAGGTCGATGAGTAGGTGGAGTTGTTTGAGCGCGGATTTTTGTGTTTTGCCGAACACCGATTTGAATATCGGCGAACCATTTTTCTTGTGCCCAATGATGATTCGTCCTTCCCATCGTCCGTCCGAGCGTTTGCGTATCGTTCCGTCACCTTGCGGTCTGCGTTTGCTTGGCATTGCTTTTTCTCCTTTACTTTTATTTTTGCAACCACAACATACCACAGGTTCAAGAATATATCCAGCGTTTTTTGGGTGAATTATTAATTTTTTCCGCGACGCATAGCACAACCCACTGTTTTTCCTTATAAAACCTGGCTTTCTGCTCTCCGCAACGCATAGGTTGACGCAATACCCCTTTCCGCAACGCACTGTTTTTTGAGGTGTCAGAAATCGCTGAATCCCTTGAAACAGCTGGCATTGCCCGCTGTTGTGAACCGAGTAGCGTTGCTTCCGCAACGCATACTCTTTCTCCTGCTTATTTTCTACCCTATATTTTTGTGGACTAAATTCGGTCGTAGCGCGGTTGTCGCGTCATTCGGTGGGGCGTTTTTACTCTCTAATATTTGGTCTTCACTGTTTGGTTTTTTGATGCAATAAAAAAGACGTGTATCTTCCATACACATAGGGCATACCAACAAAACGAACGATTGACGTTCGCCAACGATGGATGTGCCGTGCTTGTATGTATATAAATACGCGTCTTTATATCTTTAGTGTTGTAGCACTTACATCTATTTAATTTTTTATCATATATATTTTAACAAATAAGATAATTTGATTTTATACTAAAGATATTGATTTTTTTACATTTTCGTGATATAATTACATTAGTGATAATTCGATGGAGCAGATATGGCTGTTTGTTGAGAAGAACTATTTCTCAAAATGAAAGACAGCATATGATTAGGATTAGCTGATGAAATAGGAAACTTTTTCCACAACGTAATCGCGAAAAATGGAACGTGGATGCCATATTCTTGATTAAATCGAACAAAAGCTAATAAGTTATCAGTTTGAGCTATTGTTAATATTTTAGGATCCGTAAACGAATTATTCTAAAAATAATTTCGAAAAGATTTGACTTATTGAATTTTTTGAGCTAATATACCAGAAAACGCAAGGAATATATGTATGACGGAAAATAAATTACAATATATACATGCTATGCTTCAGGCATCTAAAGGATTCTCCGACGAAATAATTGAAGCAACTTTAATCGCTTATGTTTCAAAAAAACAAAATTTAAAATTTTATTATGCTGATGATTTTTTGAGGTATGAAAACAAACACGATTTATCTTTATTAAATGAATTTAATAAACTTTCAGTTCCATTGGATATTGAATTATTTATTGAGTTTTTCGAATCGCTTTTAGAAAAAGACAATATTACGGAAAATGGAATTGTTTTTACTCCAAAATATATAGCAGATTATATATCCGATTCTGTAATCAAAAACGTTAACATTCAAACACGAGTAATTGATCCAAGCTGTGGATGTGGGATTTTTTTAATCAGCGCTATTGAATGTATTCAGAGGCAAACCAATTTAAGTCTTACTGATATAATTAATAATTGCATCTATGGGATTGATGTGGATAATGTAAATACTCGCAGGTGCAAATTAATATTGCATGTTTATACCTTGTTGAATGGTGAATCAAATAAAAATCTTTCGCCACACCTGATTTGTTCCGATAGTTTAAAAATTAAGTGGAGCAACGCTTTTTCGGTGCCTTCATTTAACTATATAATTGGTAATCCTCCTTATGTAAATCCTCATGATATGAGTAAGGATACGACCAGTTTTTTAAAGAAAACTTTTACTACAACTCAAAAAGGCGTCTATAATATTTTTTATGCCTTTATCGAACATGCACTCGAATTTTTGCATTCAAAAGGGAATTTAAGTTATATCGTACCGAACAACTTTTTAACCATTAAAGCTGCGGAAGGACTAAGAAAGCTTCTCACAACAAAAAATTATTTGGAGCGAATTATTGATTTTGCTGATAACATGGTTTTCAAGCCTGTAAGAACATATAATTGCATTATTCAACTTGGAAAATCTAACTCACAACAAGTTGAGTATTGTGTTCTTAGCAAAACGGACAACATTCAACAGAGTTTAAAAAATATAGCATTCAATACTATTGATATCGAAAAGTTAGATATTAATGGTTGGAAATTGGTGGATAAAGGCACTCTTGCAAATTTGGCTAAAATTGAAGGGCAGTCTTATATTATAAAAAACAATATACGAACAGGTATTGCTACCCTACGTGATGAAGTTTATATGGTAGATTTTGACGGACAAGACTATTACAAAGCTGTTGATGGTGTTAAATATGTTGTTGAACCGATGCTCGTCAAACGATTATATAAGATTCCCGATCTTAAACAGTGCGATGACATAAACAGCGTATGCAGATACATTATTTTTCCTTACAAAAAAGGACCAAACGGATTTGAGATTATTCCCGAAGATGAACTGAAGATTTCGTTTCCTCTTACTTACAAGTATCTTTTGTCGAGAAAAGAAGAACTCGATAAGAGAGATAAAGGTAAAGGCAACCCTGTTGCTTGGTATGCTTACGGCAGGACTCAAGGATTGAATAAATATGGTAACAAACTATTATTTCCTACCTTTGCCGGGTATCCTCGTTTCACCTTAATTGAGGATGAATATGCCTTCTTCTGTAACGGATACGCAGTATTTGAACCTGACTATATAGACTTGTCGTTGTTATCTCGTATTTTGAACTCGTATATTATGCAATACTATGTTAGCAATACGAGCTACTCTATTGAAGGTGGATACTACTGCTACCAAAAAAAATATATTGAACGCTTTTCTATTCCGTTTTTTTCGGAAGATGAAAAAATCCTAATGACCGGAATGACTTCTTCTGAGCTTGATAGCTATCTGATTTCAAAATATAATTTGAATTTATAAAAAAACACAGAATTGTTTATATAAAAACTATATACAAATTCGACTTTTTCTGATATAATTATTGTGAATAATTATACTTAGGAGGAGTCGATTTTGTCTTTTATTGATAATCAGTTGGTAATTTTCAAGAATATGATTGAACAATCTATTCTAACGGGCGGTGCAAAAGGTAAGGAATCTATGATTCGTTCCTCCGCACTCATTAACTTAATTCACGATGCTGTTAAGTACGAGTTGCAGCAACAAGGTGTAGCTCCTGCAAATATTTATCCGCATTTTCATCAAACAAAACCTGAAATTAAGCTCGCAGGCTTCCTGAAGCAGAAGGATCAAGATGTGTGCGTTATCCCTTCAAACGTCTCAAAGGCGCCACTTACTATCAATTGGGGGCCAATGGCATTCCAAAACAAGAGAGATCCCTATGGACACGAATATTCCACCAACACTTTGGTTATCAATGTCCGTAGTCAAATGAGCAGTTTGGCAAAGAATGCCGACACACTTTTTGAAAGAACTTTTGCAGAAGCCCTCAATTTACATATGCGCTATCCTGAAGTGGTATTGGGCGAAGTCTATCTCATTCCTACACATGAGTACGATGATGCTGAAGTTGCTCATAATCGTGTTGCTTTTAAGCGTCATCAAACTGATATTGAAAAGTATATTAGCTTCTTCAACTCCATTAACAACAGAGCTGTTGGAGATCAACCGTATATGTATGAAAGGTGTGCACTTTTGGTTGTTGATTTCAATGCAGCGCAGCCGAGACTTTTCCGTAACAGCGCAGAGCTTAAGACTGCCGGACTCATCTCTCAAAACTTCCAAATTGAGTATGCAACCTTGGGATTCGATACCTTTGCGAGAGATATTTTGAAAATTTATGGTGACAGATACGATATTAATAATTTAAAATCAGAAGAAAATTAGAGAATCAAAATGGTGGATATACATGGGAAAAGTATTTATTAGCTATTCGCAAGATAACGCAGACCATTCTGAAAAAGTAAAAAACTTTGCGGACAATCTAAGGAGATTGGGAGTTGATGCTGAACTAGATAAGTACACACCAACGCCATCACTTGGTTGGCCTACATATATGGTGCAAAACATTTTAGAGTCAGAATTTGTTATATGTGTATGTTCTGCAAAGTACAAAAATAGATTTGAACAAAGAGAGCCAATAGGAACGGGAAAAGGTGCTAAATTTGAGGGAAGATTAATTACGGATATAATTTATGAAGCAGAAGTAAATGATAAATTTATTCCTGTGTTTATAGACGATAATAACGATACTTCTTTGATTCCTCTTGTACTTCTTTCCTATACTCGCTATACAATTTCAAATAATAATGATTTTGTAAACTTATATGCTCGATTGACCCATCAGCAAAAAATCACAAAACCTGAGTTGGGCACTATTGTACCGATTAAGACGTTACAGCAAGATTTAGGCATCATATCAGCGGAAGATAAGCAAATTAAAAATATTAAAAACAAGTGTTTGGCTCGTTTTATTTCGAACGGATTATCTAGAGAAAAATCTCAAGAAATACTTGATTCTATGTTGGCAACCAATGCTTTTAATTATATTCTCCCACAAGGCGATAAAAGAAGTCGATATCTAATCGGAGATTTCGGTTCAGGAAAATCATTGGCACTATCTATACTTTATTTGCAACAACTCAAAAAAGAGCAACCAGCCTTTTTAATATCAGCAGTTGATATACCAAATAATATAACTTTGGATAGATATCTTGAGATTAACGAGATATCCGTCGAAACAATTTTCTTTATTGACGGATTGGATGAAGTTAGCTATCATTCTGCAAGAAAACTTATCGAATCTATAATTTTATGCGAAACGTGTAATGAAAAAGTTAGATTTGTAGTTTCCTCTCGTCCGAATACTGCTATTGATGAAAGGTGCAATACAATAAAGATTCGAGATTTTTCTTTAGATGAGAGCTTTGGTTTAATAAAAAAGATCGTGGGTGATCAAATCCCTGAAGCTAGAATTAGAGCATTAGGAGATAAATTCCAAGATACAATAGTAAACCCGTTTTTCGCAATATTGGTTGGTGAATACCTTATAAAATCCGGAAATATCATCACTTCAAAACAAGATTTAATAAAGTTTCTCATAACAAAAAGTATAGCATCTATAAATTATAGCGATACAATTCTTGAGCAATTAAAAAAATTATCTGTTAAGTATATAAACAACCAGATGAATAAAATCTTAATTTCTGAATTGGATATCTCTATCAAACTCGCCGATATTCTCTCTACTGGGCTTCTGCAGTTGGATGGAGATTATATATCATTTGGGTTGCCTATTATTCCACAATGGCTTGCCGCCGAAGCAATTCGCAATCACTACCTTGATGTTGAAGAAATTGTAAAGACGGATGCGTCCATAATTCGTTGGCGATATCCTCTCATGATTCTATTTGGAAATCTTTCTTTTGAAGAGTCGAAATCAATTTTTTCTAGAATAGTGGAAACTTATCCGGGGATTGCTTCAAAAATCATTCGTGATAACATCATAAATGAATATATAGAGAGTCTCCCCTCTGATGAACAATGTGCCGAAATGATTTTAACCTGTATGAACACTTGGATAAAATCGCTTGGTAACATCTCAAAAGTGATTGCGCCAATGGACGGAGAACAATTATCCACATTTCATATTATAGTTTCTCGAGTTCAACGTTCAAGTATTTGCTTATGTTGGGAGCAACGAAATACAGGAGTTCCTTACATAGTTGCTCATGATGTTCCGCAAATACCAATGAATCTAATATCCAAAGGCGTTATAAAATCTTCCGTTTGGCCATGGATATATACTTTTGAGTATTTGTCAGATAATCTAAAAAAATTTATAGAGAGCTCTCCTTCGTTTCTGAATGTGCCTGATTTGAAAGAAGAAGTTTTTTACGACATTGCACGTTCTTTTTTGAACAAGGGGTCATTATATCGTGAAGATATAGAACTATCGACATTATCTCCTTATAAACGATTTAGGATGGCTTCGATTAAGAAGCATTCTGCTTTTTCTGTTAATCTCTTTTTTGAGCAAATTGAAAAATTAGAGTCAATTGGAGAAACGCACTTAAAATATCCACATACTCGTCCCGATATTGAACTTACAAATGGCGGATGGGTTTGGGATTTGTATAGTTATAAAAAGCAATTGGAGCTTGTTCGTTGCGTCTATGGTAAAGCATTAACAGCATACCAAAAACTAGTTGATGATATTTTTAACTCTCTGCGTAACACCATGCCATTATATTTAATGTTTCCTGCAAAATTAAAGATTAGCTATTACTTGCAAGGTAATGAAAAACATCCCTGCATTCAATGGTATTTACTTTGCAAACAATCGACCGAAGACAACGAACTTGTTATTGAGGAAAGGAAAAGCGAACACGAAGAGTATATGAAATTTTTTGGCGAAATCAAAGAATCTATAGACAGGTATAGGGTTTCCAATGCTGAATTATGTTCTGTTACACTTCACTCTCAACTAGTAGAGCTTTTTAATGAATTTCCGTTGAAAAAAATCGTTTTTAACTGGCTAAAAAACGATCTAAAATCTATTGGTTGGATAGATTAAACATTGAAAATCACCACAGACAATAAATCTGTGGTGATTTTTGTTACTCAGCCAACACATCGATAGCCAAACTCATGCCGAGTTTAAATGCATATTCGAAGATGGCGGCTTCGATAAGACTCATATATTCGCGCCAGCAATCATGAAACTTTTCAAAGGTTTCTTTCTGCTCGTTCGAGAAGCTCTTTTCGAGTTCCTTGTAATGTCTTGCCATGTAGCTAAGCAGTTCTTTACAGCTTCGGTGAGTTGGTTAGGCTGTCCTCTTGCGGCATGATGTTTCCGTGGCACAGTTCTTTAATTATTTCATTTATCGCTAACCTCCATAATCACAAGAGGATGATTCTTACCGACTTGACTCGAATTGGAATCGTCCTCTTCGTTTAAAGTTAATACTTCTTTAATTATGTACGCTGTCACGAGCTTACTTATCCAATCGGCAAGTTCTACTGTACTCATATCTTTACCACGGCACTTTTTAAGATCATTCAAGACTTTTTAAGCACCTTTTCGCTTGCTTCGGGATACATTTTTTTAACGCTTGCAGTACCTTTTGCAACCTCCTGTTCTTTGGTAACACGAACAATACCACAGAGGAGAGTAGAAGTCCAGTGCTTTTTCGAAAATAAAACCAACTTTTTTCGTGGGGATATTCTTTGTTTACTGCGTATCAAATTTTGCGTAGTGAAAGGAAAAATTGCTCATATTTTTAAAGTGCAAAATTGAAAAACAAAACTGCACTTTAAGAGGCTTGCGGAAAGACGATCGGCAAAGTATTTGACTTTTTTGGAAAGGTATGCTATACTACCTGCACACGAATGAATACGTACATGGGTATGTCTTTTTCGATTTTTTACAACCGTTTTTGACGTGAAAACGGAACGACCACATGTTTGACCATTTACGGATTTGGACTACGTGGAAACAGTGCGAACAAGAGCACAGGAAAGCATCGGTTGCGGACACGAAAGACTTGGAAATGCTTGGAAAGTAAATAAAAAACTTTCTATTATGCCTTAGGGACCAAAAGGTCGTGGGTTCAAGTCCCGTCGCCTCAACCAAAAAATGCAGAACACCATTTGGTGCTCTGCATTTTTTTTGCTTTACGGCATTGCGACGGGGCTTGAGGGTGGGAGCCGTTTTGCGGGAGCAAAACGCTTTGCCTTACGGGAGTTGGATAAAGGAAAGCTTGACGGCAAAACAAACGATTGATAATCGTTTGGCGGGGCGCGCCGCTAAAGGCGCAAGTCCCGGACGCTCATTCTTCGCTATTCCGTCGCTTCGCTCCTTACTGCCTCAACCAGTTGAAAACCTTGGAATCCTTTAAATTCCAAGCTTTTTTCTTTTATCTTTTTGCATCTATTTTGCAATTAGGTCAACACTTAGGTCAACAAAAAAAGAACTTTTAATATTATTATGCAAGGATAAATAATTAACGGATAGTCGATTGACTGTCCGTTGTTTTTTCTTGTCAAACAAAAATGTTTGTGATATAATAGTTCAAAATGAATGGAAATGAAACAAACTGAAAGGTGTAGCACAGACACAAAGGAGAAATTTTTATGGATGCTATTTGGAATTTTTTGAAACAACTACCTTGGGAAAAGGCGATTGTAGCGGTTGCGCTTACTGCGATTTGCTTGATTGTCATTAAGATTATTTTGTCTTTGTTTGATAAATTAACGAAGAAGTCAAAAATGGACGAAATGGTAAAAAAGATATTGCGGGTATTTATCAAAGCGGTTCTTTTGTTTATATCGGTTACCATCGTGCTTGGCAGTCTTGGGGTATCGGTTACTTCTTTGGTTTCTGCGCTGTCCGTTGTCGGCGTTGCGCTTTCGCTGGCGATTCAGGGCTTTTTGAGCAACGTATTCGGTGGCATCCAGATTATCACCAACCATCCCTTCAAAGTGGGGGACTACGTTGAAGCTGGTGGTGAGGCAGGTACGGTGAGAGAAGTGGGCTTGTTCTACACAAAGTTGGACACTCCTGATAAAAAGCTGATTCAAATCCCCAACAGCAAAATTGCAAACGACAGCATCATCAATTATTCCAACTCGCCTACGCGTAGAGTGGAATTTTTGATTGCTACCTCGTACAATGATGACGTGGAAAAGGTAAGATCCGTATTGAAGCAACTGATTGACAAACATCCTTTGGTTCTGCAAGAAGAAGGAAAGACTCCGGTTGTTCACGTTCAGGAATTCAGGGATAACGATATTCTTTATACGGCCCGCGCATGGTGTGAGAATGCAAATTACTGGACGGTGTATTTTGACGTAATGAATGCGATAAAACCGACCTTTGAAAAAAGCGGTATAGAATTCACCTATCCTCATATGAACGTTCATATGATTACGGAAGCGCCTCAAAACGATAAAACGACCGACAAATAAGAATTTGCGTACAAAACAAAGCGGAGAGGATGAAAAAGATCCTTTCCGCTTTATTTATTCGACTCTGTGATAAATATTCGTCGTAAGGCTTGACAGACAAGAAAAAAAAGGGTACAATAATGATGGTATGCACCCAAAGGGTGGAGAATCCACAAGGGACAAGCCGTAAGGGTTAAATCCACGTACGGTGCATATTACAATAGTGTACTAAAAAAGGAACGAAAAAACATGAAAAAAACTTTCATCGAGAAACAAGGCGTCATCAACAACCCGTACATCGGGTTTACGAGTTTCAACCATTTTAGAAACGATCCTCTGTATTCGGACAGCATCGTTGGTCAGGCAGGCATAGCAGGTTGCGAAACCGAGCCTTTCGAATGCTACCCCGTACCCGAAGGCGTTGAGGAAAAGGGTAGAGAGCAGGGCTTCCACCCCGATGAAACGGTTGCTTATATCCGTTTCTTGTGGAGACATTTCGAACCCAAGATGGGGGAATACGATTTCGATTTTGTTCAGGATATTTTAGATAAAGCAAAAGCAAAGGGTCAGACGGTGATGATTCGACTGATGCCGCACAGCACTTGCGCGCGCGACGACGTTCCCGACTGGCTGAGAGAGCTGATGCCTTGCCCCGAAAGACCTGAGGGTATGCGTGTTAAGGATTCCCCGAAAGACCCTCGCTACTTAAAGCTGTTTGGTATGGCGGTAGAGGCGCTTGGACAGCGCTTTGACAAAGACCCCACCCTTGACTGCGTAGACGTTTCTATCGGCGGCGCTTGGGGGGAAGGAAGCCAAGATTTTGCGGAAGAGGACATGAAGGCGTTGATGGATATCTACGTCCGCGTGTTCCCGAACACGAAGCTTATTGGTCAGTTCGTCAATTTGACGATGTTGAACCACATCGGCGCTCAGCGTAAAATCGGCTGGCGCGCGGATGCTATCGGCAGCCCGAAGCACATGAACGAGATTTACCCTGATGCGTTCCCGAAGGTGCCTGCGGATCTTTGGAAGACCTCGCCCGTATCCTTTGAAAGCTACTGGTGGATTTCCGAATGGGTTAGAAAGGGTTGGGATATTGACGCCCTCATTGAAATGACCCTCTCTTGGCACATGAGTACCTTCAACACGAAGTACTTGCCCATGCCCTATGAAATCAAGGATAAGATTGACTACTGGCTGACGAAGATGGGCTACCGTTTCGTCATCCGCGAAGTGGAATATGCGGATGAATTCGAGGCGGGTAAAACGGCGCAAATTTCGATGAAACTGGAAAACGTAGGTGTTGCCCCGATTTACAACAAGTTGCCTCTTAAACTTCGTTTAAAGGGCGCAAAAACGCAGGAATACGTAATGGATACGGACATCACGAAGTGGTTGCCCGGCGAATACGAAGAAACGCTGTCTTTCGACCTTGAAGGCGACATGCCCAAGGGCGAATACGAATTGCAGATTGCTATCGGCGGCGGGGAACAACCCAGCGTTGCTTTTGCCAGTGAAGGGCAGACGGACGGGGCTTGGTTTGTCCTTGGCAAAGTGTGCGTAAAATAATGAGGAAGGTACGTAAAGGTGATTAAAAAACTTATTTTTGAAGATAAAATTATTTTGTACTGGGATCGTCAAGAGGAATACGCAGTCGGTTGCACCTATTGCATGGAATACGCCGCAAAAAGAGTATCTACAACGAAGACGCACTATACCATTTGCAAAGAAGATGGGCTGGCAAACGGCTTTGAAATCACCGTGTCCTTGATGAGTTCGGACGGTGCGCTTATCAAGCGTTTAGGGGCGGAAACGGTTGCTTTTGCAAAAGCAAAAAGACGGATTGACGTGACGAAAGCCCCTTACTTTGCGGTCGGCGACGGACGGACGATGAACACGGCGGCAATCCAAAAGGCAATCGACGATTGTGGCAAGGATGAGTGTGTGTATTTGCCCTCGGGCACGTTCTTGACGGGCGCGCTGAACTTACGCGGCGATATAGAGCTGTACGTAGAAACGGGCGCAACCCTGCAGGGCACGGCGGTTGCGGAAGATTATTTGCCGAAAGTAAAGAGCCGTTTTGAAGGCATTGAATGTATGTGCTATCGTTCCCTTTTGAACCTTGGCGAAATTGATAACAAGGCTGGCTACACCACGCAGAACGTCGTCATTCGTGGCGGTGGTTCGATTTTGGGCGGCGGCTACGATTTGATGGCGGATATCGTGGAAAAAGAGAGCGGAGCGCCGTTTAGCTTAGAACCCGAAAGTCGTCAAAAACATAGGGAGGCTTGGTGTGTTCGCGGTAGATTATTGCAGGCCGCTAACGTGGAAAACGTGGTGGTGGAAAACGTGACCATCGGGCTTGGGGCGTCTTGGAATTTACACTTTATCTATTCGAAGGATATCGTGGTTTGCGGTGCAAAAGTGGTATCGCAAGGGGTGAACAACGGCGACGGGATTGACCCTGATTCCTGCGAAAACTTCACGGTGTTTGATTGCGACTTTGATACGCGCGACGATATGTTGGCGATTAAATCGGGAAAGAACCCCGAGGGGAATATTATCAACCGTCCCAGCCGTCATATTCGGGTATTCGATTGTCGTTGTCAGCACGGACATGGTATGGCTGTGGGCAGCGAAATGTCGGGCGGCGTGGAAGACGTACGCATTTGGGATTGCCAAATGGAGAACTCCCGTTGCGGGATTGAAATCAAGGGCTCGAAGGCGCGCGGCGGCTACGTAAAGGACGTGCGTGTGTACGACAGCGCATTCTCTATTCTTGCGGTGCGCGCGGTGGATTATAACGCCTATGGTGAGAGCGCTCCGACACCCCCCTTGTTTGAGGATTTCCACTTTGAGAACATCGTTCTCACGGGCGTATGCGTAAAGCATAACGGCGAAACATGGGACGAATCGGCGGTTATCGTGGAGGGCTTTGACGAAGAAGGGTATACCTTGAAGAACGTCAAGCTGAAGGACATCGTCATCGAGCGTAGAGCTTCTGCGCCTAAGCAAAATATGTCCTTGTATTGCGTGCAGGGCTTGTCGGTGGAAAACCTGCGCTGTAAGTAAGACGAAGAAAACACAAAATTATGTATAAAAGAAACACGGTTGCGTATCACAACGCAACCGTGTTTATTTATTTTCTTCTAATAAATCTTCCAACGTTACTTCAAAATAATGTGCGATATCTAATAAGGTGTCCAAGTCGGGTTCGCGACTACCGCTTTCCCAAAAGCTAATCGTTTGATTGCAAAACCCCAAGATTTCCCCTAATTTTTGTTGAGAAAATCCCTTTTCTATTCGCAACTCTTTTAATCTTTTTCCAAAAACATTATTTTTCATAAAAATATTTTACTACAAATAGTAGGAAAATAATTGACTTCCTACAAAATGTAGGATACAATATATTGCGTGGGATTTTTGTTTAACGGAGGGATATTTGTGGAAGAAAAAATACTAATTCGTAGTAAAAACAATTTCTTGAAAGTCGCTACTATATGGCTTTTAAGCACGGTTTTAATTTGTTTAATTTTACATCTCGTTCTTTTTGGACCTGCGTATGATGAAACTTACAAGCTTGCTTATAGCCAGCATAATAAATATCACGATACTGGTTGGGGACAAACCTGTGAGTATACATCGGCACACGCTTGCGCCCACGCAACGGCATTGAATACGCATGGATATATTTTATTGTATGTATGGGCAATTCCATTGGCTGTAACCCTTCCAATTGTCATTCATTTGCTGCTTTCGGCAAAATTCTTTAGTATCGTTGTAAGCGATAAATGTGTCTATTTAACGAGTTATTTAGGATTTAAAATAATTTTACCTATAGACGTTATTTCCGATGTGGGTATGTGGTGGCCTCAAGGAATTTTCGTTGCTACGGCGTCTGGGCGAATTTGTGCTATTTTTATTACAAATGCGCAAGAAATTTATGAAACTATACGCAACCTCTTAGTGAATAGGCAACACAACCGTGCATAAACGTGCTCGACTTGAAACGGTTAAGACGAATATGAGCCGTTGGTCTTGTCTGCCGATGACGAACTGATTGTGATTAACTACTAAAAAAGAAGAAAACGCCGTGGCAAAACCTGCCGCGGCATTTTTCACAATTGAGGAGAAAAAATAAAAAAAAGGCTTGCAATTTGCAAAACCGTGTGTTATACTGTAATTATCATACCAAGAAATGACAAACAGTCAAAGGTGCGGATAAATGAAAAAGAAATTAAATGTTTTTAAAAAGTTTTTTGCTGTTTCGTTGGCGTTGGCTTTGGGGTTTTGCAGTTTTGCTTGCGAGACGCCGTGCAGCCACCGCGATGCGAATGACGACGGCAAATGCGATGTTTGCAGCGTAGACTTTACTGACGTGAAAGACTTGTGCGATACTTGTGGTGGTGCGCTTGACGGCGACGGCAAGTGTGCGATCTGCGATAAGCCTGCTCCTGCCGAAAAATGCGAAACCTGCGGCGGTGATTTGGTCAACGGCGAGTGTGCGACCTGCGATAAGCCTGCTCCCGCCGAAAAATGCGAAACCTGCGGCGGTGATTTGGTCAACGGCGAGTGCGAGGCGTGCAAACCCGTTGTTCAAACCTGCGTGCTTTGCCGTGATGAATACACGGGGGAACAATGCGAATTTTGCGATGGCGCTCTTCCTAACGGCGGCGATACCGTAAACCCTCTTAACGGCAAAAAAATTATTTTCATCGGCAACTCTTATACCTATTACGGGCAGACGGTTCTCGGTGGCAGCAGCAGTAAGGAATCGAGTTTAACGCAGGCAAAGAGAACGGGCGACAAAGGTTTCTTCTACCAGATGTGCAAGGCCAACGGCGTGGACGTAACCGTAACCAACTGGACGTTTGACGGACACAATCTCAGATACTTGTTTGGTGATTCCTGCCCGGCGGGAAGTACTAAAGCTTGTTACGGGAAGGATCATAAGGACTATTTAACGGATAGATATTTCGACTACGTAGTCTTGCAACCCGGCAAGAACGATATTCTTGATGAAACGGATTCGGGCGATGCGGCGGCGATACAGTTTGTGATAGACTTCTTTAAGGCGGCAAATCCCAACGTAAAATTCGTTCTGTTGGTGCCGTACCATTGCTATGGTAAAATAGGCTCGGATTTAATATTGACGAAGACCTACTTAAACAAGTTGAAAACGTATGCAAACCAAGGTATGATTGTATGCGATTGGGGTAGCGTAGTGCAAGATATTTTGGATAAAAAAGTGCAAGTGCCTAACTCGACTTTGCAGTACACGAAGAATACGTTTGTTATCTCGAAGAGCGCTAAGGACGGCTATCATCCTAATATGCTGTCGGGCTACATTACGACGCTCATGACCTATTGTGCGATTACGGGGGAGAGAGCGCGCGGTAAGGCGTATGATTTCTGTAATAATTCGAGTTTGAACCCCACAACTTCGGTTGACTATTATTTCCACATTCCCAATTTCATTACAAAGTTCTATACGTATCCAACGGGGGTTACGACGAACTTCGATGAAGTATTTGCATCGGAAAACGATATGCTTGGAATTCAAAAGATTGTGGATGCGAAATTAAAATTGAAAGAGTATATGACTTATAATTATTCTTAAAGAACGCATGAAAGGTGGGGATTACCCCACCTTTTTTGGTTGCTGTAAAATAAATGGCTATCAAGGCGAGAATAAAACGGCAAAAGATAAAAAATCCCCGAGGGTGGATGCTCTCGGGGTTTTGTGTTTTATGAGGTTGTATCGGCTTATGCCATGGGGTAGCTGTAAATGTGGTTGCCGCTCATCAACTTGCCGAAGAGGTATTTCATCGAGGCGGATTCGGAAAGGATATACACTCTGCCGTCCAGCCAAACCAGCTCTTCCGCCATCGGAGGGCAGGCAAGAGTGGTTTCCAGACAAGCGCTGTCTAAATAGTAGACCTCTACGCTTTCGCCGCCGAGCGTCATCGTACCCTTTTTGGCGTTGTCGAGTTCGTATTGATAAAGGTAAGAAGTCCCCACGCTCCAAGAGGTGGACAACACGATATCGTTATCCCCCGTGATACACATACCTTGCACGTTGGAAATCGTGGAATAGCAATATTCAGGGGTTGCGGCAACGGGTTTACCCGTCGTTTCGTCCAGCTTATACACCATCATCAGCGCTGTGTTTTTATCTCCTGCGGGGGTGGTGAGGTGGTGGTTTTCGGGGGTGATATACTTACTGCCTGCGCGGTGGAAGGCGCCTACGTATAACAAGTCGCCATACACGGACGTGTACGCCAAGCGGTTGGGAATGACGATACTATCCACCTTGGTCACTTTGCCGTCGCCGTCAAGTACGTCGGACAAAAGGAACATATCAAGGTTGGTGTCGCAGTTGTCGTGCGTGCAGTATTCGTCGCCTGCGTTATCAGCGTGGTTGTCGGTGGCAACGTACACCCAGTTTTTGTAATGGGTCACGCCGCCTGCGTGGCTAAGGTAGGGCGTGCCGTCTTCGTTTTTCAGCTGACAGAGGGTTTCCTTGCCGTCCTTGATGAGGTACAGCCCCGCATTCTCGTCCTCTTTATCGTAAGCGGAAACAACGAACGTGCCATCCTCTAATCGGTCAAAACCTTGTTGGGTGTAGTTTGACCAAGTGCCCGGGGTGCGCATCGCAATCTTCGCTCCTCCAAAGAAGAAGGATGCGAAAAACAGCTTTTCGCCCACGAAGATTAAGATAAGCAATCCGGCCAACACGCTGGCAACCCAAGCCAAAATTTTCAAGGGAATGGCAACACTTTTTTTCAGTTTCATATCAATACTCCTAAATCGTATTACTGTTTATAGTGTAACATATTTTTTTGCGAAAGTAAACCCTTTACAACAAAGTTTCATATTCTTCGTACAACTGGTCGAGGCGGTTTTTCACCACTTCGAGGCGGTTGCATTTTTCCGTTAGCAGGGCAAAGTTCGTCGCAACCTCAGGGGTGGACAGAGCCTCACCCAAAGCCTCGCTCTCCTCTTCCAGCGCCTCGATTTCCGTTTCTATCTCCTTGATTCGGATGCGCCGTTTTGCCTCGTTTTTCCGTTCCTCTTTGCTCTTATAAATAGGCGTTTCTGCCGATTTTGAGGGGGCAGGTGTGGGTTTAACGCTTTTTTGTGTGGCGTTTTGCGCCGCGCGCTGTTCTCGTTTTTGCGCGCTGTATTCCTCGTAGCCGCAAGCGTAGGTATGGATTTTACCGTCCTCAAGTTCAAAGATTTTGCCTGCCAACGCTTCGATGAAATATCTGTCGTGCGAAACGAACAACAGCGTGCCCTCGAATTCTTTCAAGGCGGCCTCTAAGCTCTCTCTTGCGGGCAGGTCGAGGTGGTTGGTCGGCTCGTCTAACAGCAGTGTATTGCCGTTTTCCGTTGAAAAGACGGCAAGCGCCAGCTTTGCCCGTTCTCCGCCCGACAGCATACGCACCTTTTTATCAACGTCTTCCGCCTCTAATTTTGCCTGCGCTAAGATGTTGCGCACCTTCGTCTGGTCCCAACTGACGTGCCGTTCCCACAGCTCCTGCAAGACGGTGTTTTCGGGGTTTAAGTTGGCGTTTTCCTGGTCATAGACCGCAAGGCGCACAAACCGCCCAAGCAATATCGCAGGGTTTTTCCCGAACGCAATTTCCTTCAAGAGAGTACTTTTGCCCGTGCCGTTATCCCCGACCAGCGCGCATTTCTCCCCACGAGTGATTTGCATTTCGGCGTTGTCAAGCAACCGCTTTTCCCCTGCAAAAAGGCGTAAACCGTGGATGGAGAGCACCTGCTCGTACGGGCGTTCCGTGAAGGCAAAGGTAAAGCGTGGCGGCGTGGGCGGCAGAGCCGGCTTTTCGATAAGCTCCATAATCTCCAGCTTATGCCGACGGGATTGCGCCGACTTGGTTGTGCTGGCGCGCACGAGGTTTCTATCCACGTATTCCTGTAAATGTGCCCGTTCCACCTGCTGTTTTTCGTATTCTTTCAGTTGGTGGGCTACCCGTTCTGCTTTTAAGGTCTTATACTTCGTATAATTGCCCTTGTAGACGGACAGCCCTTTGCGCTCTAATTCGTAAATCTGCTGTACCGTTTTGTCGAGGAAGTATCTGTCGTGCGAAACGGTGAAGATTGCGCCCTTGTAAGCGGCAAGGTATTCTTCGAGCCAAAACAGCGTTTTGACGTCGAGGTGGTTGGTGGGCTCGTCCAAGATTAAAAGGTCGGGCTCTTCGAGGAGCAATCGGCACAGTTGCAGGCGTGTTTTTTCGCCGCCTGACATCGTGCGAATGACTTGTTCGAGGCGGTCTGCAAAGCCCATACCCCCCAAGACGGTGCGGATTTTTACCTCGTATTGATAGCTGTCGCGCGCAGAGATTTGTTTATTCAAGCTCTCGTACCGCGCGGAAAGACGGCGGTATTCGTCGCTGTCCTCGCTTGCTGTGGAGATTGCCGTTTCCACCTCTCGGAGGGCGTTTAGCAGTCGCTTGTCTTCGGCAAAAATCGCCTGCATTTCCTCCCAAACGGTGTTGTCGCTGTCGTACCCGCCGTTCTGAGCAAGGTAGCCGATGCGGATGCCGCTCTTTGTAAACAGCTCGCCTTTGTCGGGGTACAATTCCCCTAAAATCAAACGAATGAGGGTGGTCTTCCCCTCGCCGTTTGCGCCGATCAACCCAACCCTGTCCCCCTCGTTTAGGGTAAAACACACCTTTTCAAGCAAGGTTTCTTCGGTATATCCAAATTGTAAGTCGGTTGCGTTAATCAGCATAAGCTGCTCCTTTTTCGTGCAAAATAAAGGTATGAAAAAACGAGTTTTACCACCCT
This sequence comes from Candidatus Scatosoma sp., assembly GCA_045654025.1. GTDB lineage: Bacteria > Bacillota > Clostridia > Christensenellales > Borkfalkiaceae > Scatosoma. The sequence continues at coordinate 19,458 of JAZOMO010000045.1, read as the reverse complement.
TGCCTCTCGAATGGAAAGCCGCAAATCCCAAACGGGCAAGCAAGCTGACCTACGACTTGGTCAGCCAAGCGATGCAGCTGCTTGAAAATCCGAGGAAGGGCGGGTAGTTAGTAATCCCAAGACGGGATGTATTTTTCTCCGCTGGAGGAAAGCTCCTGCGCGAACAGTCTGTCCGACAGCCCCAAGGAAACCGCCTCGGAGAGGACGGCGTCGTATTCCCGCGCCTTGATGGGTCGGGAAAGTTCGGGAAACTTGTCGATTTTCCCAAAGGGAGTGTACTGGCTCATGAGGCTAAGGTAGGCGTCGTCGGGCATTTCGCGCGCAAACCAACGAACGACCTGCCGAGAATCGGCAACGCCGAGGGGCATCACCAAATGGCGTACGATGAGCCCGGACAGCATTTTGCCGTCCTCGGTCATCTTGCGCCGTTTCTCTGCCATAAAGCGGATGGCGGTGTCGGCGACTTCGAAATAATCCTCTCTGCCCGTGTAGCGTTTTGCAAGGGCGGGGGAGCAGAATTTCATATCGGGAAGATAGATATCGACGTAGGGGTCAAGCTGTTTCAATGCGTCGATATTTTCGTAGCCGCCGCTGTTGTAAACGACGGGGATTTTCGGGCGATAAATCTCAAAAGAGCGCACCAGGTACGGAATGAAGTGTTGGGCGGACACCAAAGAAACGTTCTCTGCCCCCATCGTTTCTAACCGTTTGAAGATTTCGGCAAGCTCTTCAGGGCTGACGATTTTTCCACGCTGTGCGCGTGAAACTTCGTAGTTTTGACAGAACACGCATTTGAGCGAACAGCCGGTAAAAAAGATAGTACCGCTGCCGTTTTTATGCGAAATGCATGGCTCTTCAAAGGGATGCAGGGAATACTTTGCAATCCGCATTTGGTTATCAGCGCCGCATACGCCCGCTCTTTGTTCCCGATTTGCGCCGCACGCCACGGGGCAGAGCTTGCAGTTTTGTTCGTCGTAAGTGAAATTGCCCATAGTAAGACCATTATAACACAATAAAACGAAAAGCGCAAGCACATTTTTAGTTGACTTTTATCTTTAACTATGTTATACTAACTTTCCCTGTGTATGGGAACTCTTGCGTAAATCTTTTCTGCGCAAGAGAATTATAGTTAAAAAATGACGGAGTTTTTTACATGAAAAAGTTTTTTACCAGCGAAAGCGTGACCGAAGGGCATCCTGACAAAGTCTGCGATAACATTTCCGACGGGATTTTAGACGCTATTTTTGCATTAGACCCGATGGCAAGGGCGGCGGTGGAATGCGCGGCGGCGTACGACACCCTGCTCATTATGGGTGAAGTGACCACGACCGCGAAGGTTGATTATGAGGCTACGGCAAGAGAAATCATCAAGCAAATCGGCTATGATTTCGGCACGTTTGCCTATGACAAATGCAAGGTAATCGTGGCAATCCACGAACAGTCCCCTGATATTGCGATGGGGGTAAACGCTTCCTTAGAGAGAAAGACGGAGGGCGGCGAGGAGGCAGACCAGCTTGGCGCAGGCGACCAAGGCATGATGTTTGGCTATGCTTGCAACGAAACGAAGGAGCTGATGCCCTTGACCTTATCCCTGTCCCATCGCCTTGCAAAGCGTTTGACGGATATCCGCAAGGAAGGGGTGGTAAACCACCTTCGTCCCGACGGTAAGACGCAGGTGACCGTGGAATACGTAGACGGCGTAGCAAAGCGTGTGGATACCGTGGTTGTTTCCACGCAACACGACGGCGAAGTATCGCAGGAGACCTTAAAGGCAGACATCAAAAAGTACGTCATCGACGCGATTATTCCTGCGGCGTTGATGGACGAAAAGACGAAAATCTACATCAACCCGACGGGCAGATTTGAAATCGGCGGTCCTGAGGGGGACAGCGGTCTTACGGGCAGAAAAATTATCGTAGACACCTACGGTGGCAGATGCGCGCACGGCGGCGGCGCGTTCTCTGGCAAAGACCCCACGAAGGTGGATAGAAGCGCGGCGTACTATTGCCGTTATATCGCAAAGAATATGGTGGCGGCAGGGCTTGCAGACGAGCTGGAAATTCAGGTTGCTTACGCAATCGGCGTTGCAAAACCCGTATCCGTATTCGTGGACAGCCACGGCACGGGTAAAGCGGACGACGAACGCTTGGCAGAAATCGTCAAGAAAGAATTTGACCTTCGTCCGTATGCAATCATTCAGCAGTTAGAGCTTAGAAACCCCATCTTCAAGAAGACGGCGGCGTACGGGCACTTCGGTTATAAGGGTTTCCCTTGGGAAAAGCTTGACCGTGTGGACGATTTGAAAAAATACTTATAACGCAATACGAAAGAAAAAGCAGGGTGGAACACCTTGCTTTTTTAACTTTTAAGTTAAATTTCTGCTTATGTAGGTAAAAAATCTTAGAAAGCAAGCAAAAAACGCTTTGAAAATCGGCAAAAATATAGTACAATGATATAGTGAATAATAATCGGGTAGTGCGGCTTTCTTTTGTTTGGGAAGAAACGGACACCTGAAGTAGGAGTATAAAATGGGACTTATTAAGTTTTTATTGGGTAGCGACGGCAGAACCAGCTTGAAAAAGTTGAACAAGATTGCAGACAGCGTCGAGGCGTTGGAGGATAAGTACGCGCCCATGGGCGATGATGAGCTGAAAGCTCAGACGGGGATTTTGAAGGCTCGTTTGGAGGCAGGAGAAACGTTGGACGATATTTTGCCTGATGCGTTTGCCGCGCTTAGAGAGGCGGCTTGGCGTGTCCTCAAAATGCGCCACTTCCGTGTACAGATTATCGGCGGTATCTGTTTGCATCAGGGCCGTATTGCCGAGATGCGCACGGGTGAAGGTAAGACGTTGGTTTCCACGTTGCCTGCATACTTGAACGCTCTTTCTGGTAAGAGCGTACACGTCGTCACCGTCAACGATTACTTGGCAAAGCGTGACGCAGAATGGATGGGTAAAGTGCATAGATTTATGGGCTTGACCGTCGGTGTTGTCGTACCCGGTATGGACGACGAGGCAAAGCGTGCGGCTTATCAATGCGACATCGTCTATGGTACGAACAATGAATTTGGTTTCGACTACCTGCGTGACAACTTAAAGACGGACATGCGTCTGATGGTACAGCGTGATTTGACGTTTGCTATCGTGGACGAAGTGGACTCGATTTTGATCGACGAAGCAAGAACACCGCTTATCATTTCCGGTAAAGGTGAAAAATCTTCCGACCTGTACGTACAGGTGGACAAGTTCGTACGCACGATTACGGGCGGCTTTGACGACGAGCTGAAAGAGGAAGAAGAGGCGCTTTCGATGGTGAAAGCTCCCAAGAAAAAGAAGAAAAAGGTTGTAGAAGACGATGACGATGAGGACTTCGTTGACTATACCAAGATGACGTTGGAAGAGCAAGCGAACTACGAGGCGGAAAAAGCCGAACGCGAAGCGGCGGCAAGGGCGGCGGCTCCCGAAGGGAAGCGTGCGCTGGCGCAGAATCGCGACTGGGACTATATCATCAACCGTAAGGATAAGACGGTAGAGTTGACCGACAGCGGCGCAAGAAAGGCAGAACGCTACTTCCATATCGACAACATTGCGCAGATTGAATACGCAGACCTCAACCACCACATTCAGCAGGCGCTGAAAGCGCACAAGCTGTTCCACATCGACGAAGATTATATCGTCAAGGACGGCGAAGTGGTTATCGTAGACGAATTCACCGGTCGTCTTATGGACGGCAGACGGTATTCCGACGGCTTGCATCAGGCAATCGAAGCAAAAGAGGGGCTGGAAGTCCGCAGTGAGAACAAGACTTGGGCGACGGTCACCTTCCAAAACTACTTCCGTTTGTACAAAAAGCTGTCCGGTATGACGGGTACGGCGAAGACGGAAGAGGCAGAATTTAGAACGATTTATTCGTTGGACGTTGTAGAAATCCCTACCAACCGTCCCGTACAGCGTATCGACCATCCTGACAAAGTTTATTCGACGGTGGGTGGCAAGAAAGCGGAAATCGTCCGTGAAATTCAGGCAAGAAACGCAAAGGGTCAGCCCGTTTTGGTGGGTACTTCCTCGGTAGAAAAATCGGAGGAAATCGCCCGTCTTTTGAAGCGTGAAGGTGTGAAACACAACATCCTCAACGCAAAGAACCACGAACGTGAAGCGGAAATCGTTGCGCAGGCAGGTAGATTAGGTGCGGTTACCATCTCCACCAACATGGCGGGTCGTGGTACGGACATTCTGCTTGGCGGTAACCCTGAATACTTGGCAAAGAAGCGTCTTCGTGAGGAACTGTATAGCCCCGAGGACATCGACCTTGCGATGAGTATGTATATCACCGATGTTCCCGAAAACATTTTAAAGCTTCGTGAACGCTACAAGGAAGTATACGCACACTACAAACAGGAAACGGATGCGGAAAAGGAAAAGGTAATCGAGGCGGGCGGTCTTTGTATCATCGGTACGGAGCGTCACGAATCCCGTCGTATCGACAACCAGCTCCGCGGCCGTGCAGGGCGTCAAGGTGACGTCGGTGAATCGGTATTCTTCCTTTCCTTGGAAGATGACCTTGTCATGCGTTTTGGCGGCGAAAGAATGAAGGCTTTGTACCGTGTGTTCAAGATTCAAGAGGATGAAGCGCTGGAATCTAGAATGCTCTCCCGTGGTATTGAAAACGCGCAGAGAATGATCGAAGGTAGAAACTTTGGTATCCGTAAAAACGTCCTGCAATACGACGACGTTATGAATACCCAACGTCTTGTTATGTACGGCGAAAGAATGAAGGTTCTCAAGGGTGAGGACGTACATGAGCAGGTTTTGAAATACATTCCCGATTACGTTGCGGAAACCGTGAATGCCGCTGTGAACGTGGACGTAATGCCTGAACTTTGGAATGCAGAGGAGCTGAATGCGGCTCTGGAAGCGAAGGTTTTGCCCGAAGGTACGAACTACGTCACGCAGGAACGCCTTGCAAAGTGGGATTATGAATACGCTCTGCAGAAGATCACGAAGAAAGTCGTTAAGGAATACGAGAAAAAGATTGAGGACTTGAGGGCGCTCGGCGTGGATTTTGGTGCGGTGGAAAGACAGATTCTGCTCCGTACGGTAGACAGAAACTGGATCGACCATATTGACGCGATGGATCAGCTTCGCAAAGGGATCAGCCTTCGCGCGTTCGGTCAGATGGACCCGGTAATTGCCTACAAACAAGAAGGCTTTGAAATGTTTGACGAGATGGTAGAGCGTATCCAACGCACCACCATTTCCGTACTCCTTAAGGTGAAACTGGAAATTCGTCAAGCGCCTGCACCTGCGCCTCAGCAGCCACAGAAGCCTGTTGCTCCCGCGCAGCCCGCGCCTCAGAAGATGCCCACGAGAAGGGTAATGCCTTCGCCGCTTTCCAGCATGTCTTCGCATCAACCCCCTAAGAACGACCAAAACGATTAAGGAAAACTATGTTTAAAGCAGACGATTACAGATTAAAAATACAGGCGATGCGTTCGGTGCTTGCCGAAGCAGGCTACGCGCTGGACGTAGAGCATCTGCGCCCTCGCCTTGCCGAACTTGAAAAAGAGCAGGAAAACCCCGACGTATGGCAGGATTTGGAAAAATCCACCAAAATCGGCAGGGAGATTGCGCAGGTACGCGCGAAAGTCAACGCATACGAGGCAGGGGAAACTGCCCTCTCCGATGCGGCGGATGTTATCGACCTGATTGAAGAAACGGAAGACGAGAGCTTGATTGCCGAACTCGACGAGATGCTCGCTACCGCAGAAAAGGACATCGAGGATATGCGTATCCGCGCAATCTTGAAAGGTCCTTACGACAGCCACAACGCGATGCTTGCTCTGCACGCAGGCGCAGGCGGTACGGAGGCGTGCGACTGGTGTCAGATGCTGTACAGAATGTACACCCGTTATTGTGAAAAGATGGGCCTTAAGGTGTACGAACTGGACAGAGAAGCTGGCGACGGCGCAGGCTTGAAGAGCGTTGCTTTTAGGGTAGAGGGCGAAAACGCGTACGGCTATTTGAAGGCGGAAATGGGTGTACACCGTTTGGTGCGTATTTCCCCGTTCGATGCCAACAAACGCCGTCAGACCTCCTTCTCCTCTTTGGAAGTTATGCCTGAGGTAGAGGATGATAACGAAGTGGAAATCAACGACGACGATATTCGTATCGACATCTACCATTCGGGCGGCGCAGGCGGCCAGAACGTCAACAAGGTTGCTTCGGCGGTGCGTATTACGCACTTCCCGACGGGCATCGTCGTACAGTGTCAGAACGAGCGTTCGCAGCTGCAAAACAAAGCGATGTGCTTCAACATGCTCCGTTCCAAACTGTTGGAGCTGAAGATTAAGCAGCGTCAGGAAGAGGCGCAGGCGATGAAAGGCGACGTGAAGAAGATTGAATGGGGCGCGCAAATCCGTTCCTACGTCTTCTGTCCGTACACCTTGGCAAAGGACCACAGAACGGGCTATGAAAAGGGCGACATTCAGGCGGTTATGGATGGCGAAATTCAGGGCTTTGTTATTGACTACTTGAAGAAGTTTTAAAGTATGCCTACAAAATGCAGCGCAATACTTCGTCGAACTGTGGCAACCCTTAGTCATTTACGCTCAGTAAACTCCTTCGGGTTTTCCTCGTTCTCCTTGTCTTGCTTGCATTTTCCTACGGCAGCGCCTACAAAATGCGGCGCAATACGGCGTTGCGCTGCGGCAACCTTCGGTCATTTACGCTTAGTAAACTCCCTCAGGTTATCCTCGCGCGCCTTGTCTTGCTTGCATTTTCCTACGGCAACGCCTACAAAATGCGGCGCAATACGACATCTAAACGGCTACAAAATATAGTCAAAAAAATAAAAAAGGGGGGCAGGTATGGTTTTACCGCCCCTTGAAACATCTACTTATGTATAATCCTACCTTTGACGTTCACAAGAAAAATCCGATAATTTTAGGGATTGAATCCTCTTGCGATGAAACGGCGGCGGCAGTCATCCGTGGCAGAGAAATTCTCTCTGACGAGATTGCCTCGTCTGCTTCCACGCAAGCGCTGTTCGGGGGCGTAGTACCCGAAATTGCCTCTCGCGCGCATACCGATGCGGTCGCAGAGGTCGTTTCGCGTGCCATTGAAAAGGCTGGGATTACGGCGCAGGAGATTGATGCGGTGGCGGCCACCTACGGCGCAGGACTGCTTGGGGCGCTGCTCGTTGGCGTGTCCTTTGCAAAAGCGTTTGCCTATGCGCTGAACAAGCCGCTGATTGCCGTTAACCATATTCGTGGACATATTGCGGCGGCATACCTCGTTGAAAAGACGTTGAAACCGCCCTTTATCACCTTGCTTGCAAGCGGTGGTCATACGGCGATTTTGTACGCAAAGAACGAGGCGGAATTTGAGATTTTAGGCGCAACCTTAGACGATGCGGCGGGCGAAGCCTTTGACAAGGTGGCAAGGGTTTTAGGCTTGCAATACCCTGGTGGCCCGAACGTACAACGCTGCGCGATGGACGGCACCCCCTGCATTCCGATGCCGAAAATGCTGAAGGGTGGCGGTGGCTACAACTTCTCTTACAGTGGCTTAAAGACGGCGGTTATCAATTATTGCAACACCAAAAACCAAAAGAACGAGCCTTTTTCCAAAGCGGACGTAGCTTGCTCCTTCCAAGCGGCGGCAATCGACGTGCTGGTAGATAAGGCGTTGCAAGCGGCGAAAGAAACGGGGGTCGACACCATCACGGTGGGCGGCGGTGTTGCCGCAAACGACTACTTGCGCTTGACCTTGACTTCGGCATGCCAGAAGGCGGGCTTGAAGCTGGTCCTGCCGCAAAAGCGCTACTGCACGGACAATGCGGCGATGATTGCCTCGGAAGGCTTGGTGCAGTATCGGCTGGGGAACTTTGCGCCGATGAACTTGAACGCTAAGGCGTCTATACCTCTGTCCGCGACTTGGAAAACTGGGGGCAAAGTATGACGTCGGCGCTGTTGCACGCGGGACACGAAACACACACCTTTTGGGAATTTGTGTGGGAGAACACCCTGCATTCGTTGCACGATACCCTGCCGTTGCTCCCTTGGTTGCTGCTGATTTACGTGGTATTACAGCTGCTGGAAAACAAGACGAGTCTTGCAGGCTCGAATCGTTTGGGTGGCAAATTAGGTCCTGTCGTAGGCTCGGCGACTGGGTTGATTCCACAATGCGGATTTTCCGTGCTTGCGGCGAAATTATACGAACAAAAATATATCACGGTGGGGACGCTGCTGGCGATTTTCCTCTCCACCAGCGACGAAGCGTTTATCATCATGCTCTCGTCCGGCAACGCAAATGCGGCGATTTCCGTCCTTACCATGGTTGCCGTCAAGATTGCGGTGGGGATTGCCGTGGGCTATGCCGCGGACGGGATATTAAAGTGGATAGGTAGGGGGCAGGTACGCCTGCAAGCCCATTCTATCGATACCGTCGTTGGCACGAAACAGCCGCAGACGGTACGAGATATTTTCATGCTTCAATATTTTGAGGATATGGGAGCGGCGGACGGTTGCTCCTGCGGAAGAGAGCACGACGATTCTCGTCCGTTTATGACCTACGTCGTCGGGCCGATATTACACGCCTTGAAGATTGCGGCGCTCATGTTCGTGTTTAACTTCCTGATGGGGGCGCTGATGCACTTTATTGGGGAAGATAATTTTGCGGCGTTTATGGACAGGCATTTGTATCTGCAGCCCGTTCTCGTATCTTTGGTGGGCTTGATTCCCAACTGCGCTTCGTCGGTGTTTATTACGACGGCGTATTTGGAAGGCACGATTGCTTTTGGCTCTTGCGTGGCAGGGCTGTGCGCCAACGCAGGGCTTGGGTTTGTCGTCCTGCTGAGAAACACGCGAAAATGGAAACGCAACCTCTTGCTCGTTGGCGTTTTGTACGCCGTGGCGGTGGCGGTTGGGTTGCTTTGCAACCTTGTTGGCGCTTGGATTGTTTAAAATCCTTGCGTTTTGGGTTAAGAATGATTAACGAAAGCAATAAATTGCTTGGAGGTAGATAGTAGATATGAAAGAAGTACAGGTACTTGGCGTAGAGAATGAGGAATTAAAAATTGCCTTAAGCGGCGACATTGACGTCGGGAACGCCGACGAGTTTTTCGCGGTGGTCGAAACGGCGTATTCGGCAGAAAAGAAGACGATTGCCTTTGATTGTCAGCAGTTGTCCTTTGTCGACAGTACCACCCTCGGTGTGTTCGTGAAAATTACCAAGCTGACCGAAGCGGACGGCAACAAAGTGCGGTTGCTTGGGTTGCAGGCGCGCATTAAAAAGCTGTTTACTATCTGTGCGCTGGGCTCTCGTATGGAGATTGCGTGATGAAGGAATTTTCTTTAAAAATGCCGTTGAACGGCGAATATATGACGACGGTGCGCCTGGCGGTAGGCGGGCTGTGCGCTTTGGCGGAATTTGACGTAGACAGCGCGGAAGATTACAAGGTTTGCGTGACGGAGAGCTTGCTGATATTACAGCGTAGCGGTTTTACGCACGCCAGCGTTGTATTTACGGTCGGTGAAACGCTGAAATGCAGCTTGACGGGCGAAGGGGCTTGTGAACCTACTCCTTCCGCGGAGGATGAAATTTCCCGCGCGTTGCTTTCCGCTTTGCTTGGGAAGGTAGACTATACGACGAATGAGGCAGGCAAAGTGCTTGCAATTGCTTTTGAGGGGTAATAGCGGACGAGGATTATGGCAGACAGCGTAAACGAACTGTTTAAAAAATACAGAGAAACCCGTGACCTTTCCCTGCGGAATGCGATTGCGGAAAAACATCTGTACATAGCCGAAATCTTAGCCAAAAGATTTGTTGGGCGCGGAGTCGCGTACGAGGACTTATTGCAGGAAGCATCCATGTATCTATTGGAGGCGGTAGAAACCTTTGACGAAACGCGTGGACTGCAATTTTCGACCTATGCTACGCCCACAATCACGGGAAAGCTGAAAAATTATTTCCGTGACCATGCAAGGCTGGTGAAAGTGCCTAGGCGACTTAGTGAGGTGAATCTGGAGATTCGCCGCTTTGCCGAAGCCTATCTTTCGAGGTACGGCAAAACGCCCAGTATAAAAGAGATTGCGACGGCGCTCTCGTACGAGGAGGAAGAAATCGTGCAGGCGCTGGAAGCTGGCAACACCGTATCCATCGATGCGCAGGTGGGGGACGACGGGGGCAGAACGCTTGGCGACACCCTGCCGACGGAGGACGATGGCTTTGCTCGGTTCGAGCTGAAAGAAACGCTTGCGGCGGCAACGGCAGACCTTTCCCCGCTGGAAAAGGCGCTGGTAGAGTGTCGATTTGTAGAGGAGCTTTCACAAACGGAAACGGCGGAACGCTTGGATGTCTCCCAGATGACGGTATCCCGTATGGAGCGCAAGATTTTGGCGAAATTGCGGTCGCGATTGCAAGGCTGAAGGAGGGCGCAAGGAATGTGGTTTGAAATTGTTTCGACGGATGATTTAAAAAATGCCACGCAGGCAATCTGTCGGTATTTAGAAGAAAACGGCGTGCCGAAGGATAAGGTATTCGATTGCCGTTTGGTCGTCAACGAGTTGGTTGGCAACGTCCTGCGCCATTCGGACGGAAAAGCCTCGGTAAAGGGAAATATCAAGGACGGATGTATTGAAATCTTTGTGCGCTCTACGAAAGCCTTTGTACCGCCTACGGTCAGCGTTTGTTCGCCGACGACGGCGGAAGGGGGCAGAGGGCTGTACCTTGTGGACAGCGTCAGCGTTTCCCGCACCGTCACCCCCGACGGAGATATTAAAGTGGTAATACAATATTAAAAAAGAGTATAAAAAAAGAAGAGCGAAATCGCTCTTCTTTTTTGTTGTTTTAATTGTTATTGACGGATAGAGAATTGATAAATCTTTTCCATCAAGCTGTCAGGGATTCTTGCGCGCAGACTGCCGAGGTTGACGAAAATCTTGCGGAAGAATACTTTGTTGTCGCCGCCGACCTTGTATTCGGGAATTCCGGGCAACTTGCTTTCCGAACGCAGAAGGAAGATCTGCGTAAACTGCAATCTTTCCTCGGGGGTAAGCGTACCGATAAATGCATCGAATGCGCCGCCGTAAGCATCGCTTTCCGGGGCAACTGCCGTGGGTGCGGGTGCAGCTTCGGACGCAGCTTCCTGCGCGGGCGCTTGCGTAGAAGCGTCTTCAACGGCCACGGGTACAGCCACAACGGATGCAGGGACGGGTTCTTCTTTAGCAACGGGGGCAGGTTCTTCTACTTTGGGGGTAGATTCTTTCTCTGCTTCTTCCTTTTCCTCTTCGGTTTCTTCGTCCGTTTTTTCTTGTTGCTCTTCGGTTTCTTCGTCCGCGCGAGCGCTAATCGCAAGTGTTTCTACAATCAGCATTGCAAAAGCAGCCGATGCTGCGATAATGCCGTAAAGCAAGAATACGAACAGATCATTCATCAAGAAGGAAACTACGATAACGCCGCAACCCATTAACAGCATGAGTCCGCAACGGAGGAGGTCTACGACGTAAACCTTTCTTGCGGCGATACCCATTAAGCCGAGTACAGCGAACAAGAAGTAGACGGCCGTAATAGCAAAGATGATCCATTTATACAGTACCTGTTCAGCAACAAGCGTTCTGACGACCGTGTTTTCTACGCAGCATGCGAAGGGAATAGCGCTTGCGGATACGAACGTCAAAAGGAAGATGAACAAACCAACGAGAGCACGCTCCCCTGACTTTACAAAAGACAAAATGGTGAACAGAAGGAAAGCCCCTGCAAACGTACCAAGAACGACGTAGTCCAAGTTTTTCCAAACGGTCATTTTGTTGTAGCCACAAGGCATCATTACGGAAAGCGCGTAAGCACCGAAAACAACGGCTTCAACAAACAAAATACCGCGGGTGATGATAGGCGCCGCCTTGGGGGTGAAAATCGCAACAATCCCCGCAAGGATACATGCTGCCATGGATAAGGGGATTAAATACAACAATGCGCTGTTGACTGTTCCCCAAAGGCTACCGGCTCGGCAGGTTACGGGCAGGAAGTTAAACAGTTTGGTTGTGGCAAAGCCGTCCTCTGTAAACAGTTTGATAAAGAGGTCGAGTAGTTTATAGTTTTCTACAACCCAACCGTCTTTGAACATTAAGACCTGTACCTGTAAAAAGAGAAGAATAGCAACGGGCGCAAGCGCAAACAAAAGCGCGAAGACACGGTAAAAGATGTTACTGCTCTTCGCAGGGGAAGCAGGCGTTACGGAAACGTCGCTTGCTGCGTCGAATTCAGCCAATTCTTCGTACGTCGCATTGCTTTCCTGGACGGGAGTTTTGGTGCTCATAAGATACACTCCTTTGGATGATTTTTATATCGTATTGTATGCACGGTAGACCTTTTAAAAGACTAAAACAGCCTCGCTCATGCGGCTACGCGTACACGCGACAATAATTAGTTATATCATTATAGCATGATTCTTTTTTTCTGTCAATAGCGGTTGGGGGGATTTTTCCAAAAAACGCACAAAAAAGCGAGGTAAAATGTATACTTTTTATTAAAAACTCTTGAAAAAATATCAAAAATACGCTATAATATGGATAACAAGTTAAAAGGATAGGCGAAAGATGACGGAAAAGATTACGGCGGAAATTAAATCCCGTTTTTACGTAGACGTGGCTTGTCGCAAGGCGACGGCGGCGGACGTTCGGGAAGAAAAATGGTGGACGGAAGAGGAAACGGTGCTGTTCCGCTTTACCTATAAGGGAGTTGAATACGTCGGTGCGCTGGTTGGCGCAACGGATGAAAACCGCAGTATTGCCGCGCTCCTCGTCAGCTATTTCGAAGGTGAGCTGGACCGTCAGGCGGACCTTTCCAAACACGATCGTTGGCGTGCGGTGCTTCTCGGTGAAGGCACGATGCGTTCCGTGTATCGTTTCCTGTCCAAATATTCGATTAAAAACGGGTCGTGCTTTGCCTTAGCAATTCGCGTGCCTCGCAGGATTGACGAGGCGATGGAGGTGCTTTCGCAATATTCCGAGGTATCCTCGGATGCCGTTGTGAAGATGGACGAGAAAACGGTGGCGCTGGTGCGCTACACCCCTACGGAAGAGAGCGAGGAATATCATTCTTCCTTTGAATTTGGGGAATTTGTCGCGCAGTTTTTAAAAGAAGAACTTGGGGTCGACGCAAAAGTGGGGGTAGGTTCTACCGTCAAGGACGTCAAGGATATTGCCCTTTCCTATACGCAGGCGGCGAATGCGCTCCGCTATGCGGAGAGTTTCTCCGTGAGAGGTAAGGTATATTCCTATCGTGAATTTGTGCTGGTCAAGATGATTGAGGAGTTGTCCGCGCACAAACAGGAAGAATATTGTGGCGAGCTGATGGATGAGGCGGCGCGCGAGGTCTTCGAGGATGAGGAACTGCTTTCGACGGCAGAGGAGTTTTTGCTCTCCAGCCTGAACGTCAGCGAAACCTCCCGAAATTTATATATGCACAGAAATACCCTTTCCTATCGCCTTGATAAAATCGAAAAGGCAACAGGGTTGAACATCCGACATTTTTCAGACGCGGTGTCCTTTAGGGTGTTGTCCGTGTTATATCAACTGCTTAAAAAATAAGGAAAAGAAACCTAAGCTTGTACGGCTTAGGTTTCTCTTTTTGTGGAGGTTCTTAAAGGAAGGATAAGCATTCCTTTAAGGAAGGTCGTGCTATCTTGCGAACAATAGTGTCGCTTGATGGTATCAATATAGCCTACGATTGTGATAATCATACGAAAACTGCGTGAAAAAACGGCGAAAATTGATTAGTTTTCGCCGTTTTTTTGATTGTTTTTATACTCTTTTTCGTTAGTTTACTTTTGCAAGGCTTGCCTTTGCTTTTGCTACAACGTTTTCTGCAGTGAAGCCAAAGTGCGTAAACAATGCCGCCGCAGGCGCGGATGCGCCAAAGGTATTCATCGCAATCACTTCGCCGTTGTCGCCAGCATAACGATACCAGCTGTACGGGCTGCCTGCCTCCACGCAGACGCGCGCCTTGATTTCCTTGGGCAAAACGCTCTGCTTATATTCCTCGCTCTGTTGTTCAAACTCTTCGATGCAGGGCATGGACACAACTCTTGCCTTGACGCCTTCTTCCAAAAGCATAGCTTTTGCCTTCACGCAAAGCTCGACTTCCGAACCGCTTGCAATCAGCAATACGTCGGGGGTGCCTTCACAGTCTTCTAAGACGTAGCCGCCCTTGAGCGCATCTTTACCGCTACCAGCATACTGGGGCAAGTTCTGTCTCGTCAGCGCCAGCACGGTGGGTTGTTTGCCTGTCATTGCGGAAATCCAAGCTGCCGCGGTTTCCTTGCCATCTGCAGGGCGGAAGACCTTCATGCCAGGGATAGAACGGAGCATAATCAGCTGTTCAATCGGCTGGTGGGTAGGTCCGTCTTCGCCGACGCCGATGCTGTCGTGGGTCATGATATAGGTGACGGGTAAGCCCATCAACGCCGCAAGGCGCATCGAGGGCTTGCAGTAGTCTGCAAAGACGAAGAAGGTTGCGCAATACGCTTGCATACCGCCGTGCAGCTGCATACCGTTTGCCATCGCCGCCATCGCGTGCTCACGAATACCAAAGCGCACGTTTCTGCCCGCATAGTTGTCGGGGGTGAACGCCCCGAAAGAAACCGTATCCGTATCCTTCATATTCGAAAGATTGGAGGGGGTAAGGTCTGCCGAACCACCGATGAGCATCGGGATTTCCTTGGCGATTGCATTCAAGACTTTTGCGGAGGTCTGACGGGTTGCCATAGGCTTTTCAAAGTCGTACAGCCCTTCTACGCTATCAAAGTCAGGCATTTCGCCGTTTAACATTCTCTTATATTCTGCCGCAAGTTCGGGATAGGTCGCCTCATAGCGCGCGAAGGTTGCTTCCCAAGCCTCCTGCTTTGCCTTGCCTGATTTTGCCGCCTCGGCGCAATGTTCGTACACCTCTTGAGGACATTCGAAGGGAGGATATTCCCAACCAAGCTTCGCTTTCGTTTTTTCGAGGTTGTCCTTTCCAAGAGGAGCGCCGTGTGATTTTTCGCTGTCCTGCAGAGGAGAGTATTGACCGATGTGCGTTTTGCAGATGATAATCGAGGGCTTGTCGGTTCTTGCTTTCGCCTGTTCGATTGCCGCCGCCAGCGCGTCTACGTCGTCCGGTTTTGAGGCAAGGTCTACGTGCAGTACCTGCCAGTTTTGCGCCGCAAAGCGCGCGCCGACGTGTTCCTTAAAGGTAATATCGGTATCCCCTTCAATGGTGATATCGTTGTCGTCGTAGATAAGAATAAGCTTTCCAAGCTTATGCGTGCCTGCAAAGGAGCAAGCTTCATAGGAAAT
Organism: Candidatus Scatosoma sp.; assembly: GCA_045654025.1. Lineage (GTDB taxonomy): Bacteria > Bacillota > Clostridia > Christensenellales > Borkfalkiaceae > Scatosoma. Next base: position 4,124 of record JAZOMO010000045.1, on the reverse strand, counting down.
CCCCTCTTCCAAGCAACCGTCGCCGCAAAGCACGTAGGTGTAGTGGTCAACGATGGGGAAATCGGGGCGGTTAAAGCGCGCGGCAAGGTTTGCCTCGGCAATCGCCATACCAACGCCGTTGGCAATCCCTTGTCCCAAAGGACCGGTGGTTGTTTCAATACCGTATGTGTGCCCAAATTCGGGATGACCGGGGGTCTTAGAGCCGAGCTGACGGAAGGACATCAAGTCCTCTTTTTCAAGACCAAATCCATAGAGGTGGAGCAGGGAATAATACATTGCCGAGCCGTGGCCTGCAGAGAGAATAAAACGATCTCTGTCCGCCCAGTCTGCGTCCTGAGGATTAAACTTTAAAAAATTCTGGAAAAGAGTGTAAGCGATAGGCGCGCAACCGAGGGGAAGACCGGGGTGTCCGGATTTTGCTTTTTCGATAGCCTCAGCCGACAGCACGCGGATCGCGTTGATGGTGGTTTGTTTAACGTTCATTGAATCTCTCCTGCCGTAGCGCGTATATCATTTGCGCTACGCTAACATTATAACTGATTTTTTCTTTTTTTTCAAGTCTTTGAAAGGTAAAAGTTTTTAGAAAACTCCCTTTTTCAAGCAAGAAACCCAGCAAATTAGATATTTGCTTGACGAAAAAGGAGGAATATGCTACAATATAATCATGAAAGAGACGGCAAAAACTCAAACAGTTCATTTTTCAGTGTCTACCGATTCTACCAGCGATCTGCGCATAAGTTATGCAAAGGAACGGGGAATCTTCCTTGCGCCTTTAACTTTTACGCTGGAAAAAGGGGACGTATTGACCGAGCATTTGGATGCTTACGACGGCGACGAGGAATTGGCGGCGTTCTATTGTAAGCTGTCCGAAGGATGGATGCCTCGAACGGCAAAACTGAATTACGAATCGCATCTGGCGCACTTTACCGCGATGGGTGAGGCGGGCGCGCGGGACGTTGTGCACTTTACGATTTCCTCGGGGCTTGCAAACACGGTGGAACTCGCCCGCAAAGCGGCGCAAGAGGTGCGTGCGAAATATCCAAAGCTGAATATCTATACCGTCGATTGCTTGACGGCAACGGGTGGTCAGGGCTTTTTGGTGAAGCTTGCGGCGGATTGTCGGGATCGTGGCATGGATTTTGCCTCCACGATTGCCTATATTGAGGAAGCAAAACATCGCATTCAGCATTGTATTATCCCGAATGACCTTTTCTATTTAAGAAAAGGCGGCAGGGTTTCTACGGCGGCGGCGATGCTTGGTTCGGTGCTGGGCATCAAGCCGATGCTTACGTTTGATCCCGAAGGAAAACTGTTGGTGGTGGAAAAAAATAAGGGGATGAAGAAATCCTTCGCTCGTATTTTGGAGCATATGAGGTTGGCCCCTATGTCGCAGGAAGAAACAATACTTGTCGTACATACGAACAATCCAGAGGGCGCGAACGAGTTGGCCGCATTGATAGAAAAAGAAGTGGGCGTCAAACCTGCGATAGAGCAAATGGGTACGGTCATCGGCGCGCACGTAGGCCCTGGTTCGGTGTCCTGCGGTTGGTTTTCAACGAAGACGAGAGCGGAGCTTTTACAGCTCTTATCGAAATAAAACAATTGAATAGCAACGCGCGGTACGGTTACCAACAGTAACCGTTTAATAGGGAAGAGAGAATTACTCCGCTGCCCCCGCAGCCGCAAGCTGACGCGACCTAAATCATTCAGGTTTTGACGGCGAGAAATCCCCTAATTGTGCAGGATTTCCTCTTGCAATACGGACGGTATTCCTGCGCGAAAATCCTTTCATTTAAGAAATTTCGCGCTCGTGAAAACTGCGAAGCATCTTAAAATAGGGATTTTGTGATGAATTTAGGCGGTGGCAACCGCCGCCGTATCGGCATACTGCAAGGGCGCAACCGTCTTAAAGGCGCGCAAAATAACATTTTAAGACTGAAAAATTGGGTCGCGTCAGCTTGCGAACGATTGCCGTATTCCATTGTGCATAACGAGAAGGGATAGGGCAGGCGTGTGATGAACACTCCAAATCGTTGTAAGCCGGAAGACCTGCCGAAGATAGACGTTTTTTGTCGAACGCGTTGCAAAAAAGCTGAATTTTTGCGGGGATGCGAAAATGGAGCAAAGAAAGCCGTGCTGGGTAGCGCGGTTGTTTTGCGTTGTCATTTTTTCTCTCCGTGAAAAAAAATAATGCATTATTTTTAAGTCGCCAAAGGGCGGCGAAGGAGAAAAGAAATGAAGAAGTTTTTTGTGACGGTTGGTATGCTACTTAGTATGCTGCTTGCGGCGGCGTTTTGCGTAGGCTGTACCCCGTCGGAAGGTGTCAAGGTTAAGGCGACCGTACAGACGACGGAAACGGAAATCATAATCGTTGTAGAATCGGTAGAGGGTGATGCAAAGCTGATTGATGCAATGAAGGCGTTGCAGGAAGAAGGCAAGCTTAGCTTTGTCGCGGACGGTCAGGGGATGATACAGAGTATCAACGGCAAGGAGAACGCCGCAGACTGGTCGCAATACTGGTCGCTGTATATCTCGGATGCAGAGCTTTCGGACATGACCTATGGTATTGAGAGGAACGGTCAGCAGCTTGGTTTTTCTAACTTTGGCGCAGAGTCGTTGCCTGTTGCGACTGGCGGCGTGTACGTGTGGTTGTATTATCAGAGTCTTCCTGCATAAGGACGGGGCAGGTACGCGGTGAGTAATCAAAATTCTTGGAAAAACGGAGCAATACGCTCGGCGAAAGAGGTGGCGCGTACGGCGGTGTTCGTTGCGATGGTTATCGGGGCGCAGTACGCCCTTTCTGCCGTGCCCTTCGTCGAGGTAGTCAGTCTGCTGTTTATCTGTTATGCCTTCGTGTTTGGGGTCGCGAGAGGCACGATTGCGGCGGTGGCGTTTGCGCTGCTCAGACAACTGCTGTTTGGGTTTTATCCCGTTGTCTTAATCTTATATCTCGTCCATTTTTCCATGCTGTCCGTGGTGTTCGGATTGTTGCCGCGGTGGTGTAAGTGGAAGGGGTGGAAATTGCTACTCATTGCCACGCTCTTGGCGGCAGTGTGTACGGCGTGCTTTACCCTTTTGGACAACCTATTGACCCCGTGGTATTACGGCTATACGCCAAAGGCGGCGCAAATGTATTTTACAGCCTCTATCCCCTTTTTAATCGGGCAGACGGTTTGCGCTTGCGTATCGGTGGCGGGTTTGTTTATTCCTTTGACGAAAGCGTTATATTTTGTAAAAAAAGCATAAGAAAATGCAGGGCATAGCCTTGCATTTTTTTTATAAATTTGCTACAATAAAACAAATCCTATAAGGAGCAATATAAAATATGAATTATGAACAGGCGAAGGCGTTGCTTGCGGCGCATGGTCAAGAACATCTTTTACAGTATTACGACGAATTGTCGGCAGGAGAGCAGTCGGCTTTGTTGCAGACGATTGCAACGATGGACTGGAGCTTTGAAGAGGAGTTGAAAAACCCCACCGATTTGACTGGCGCAGGCCGTAATATTAACCCGATTAAGGGTATGGACTTGCCGGAAATTGAGGCAAGAAGGGCGGAATTTGAGGCGCTTGGCGTGGAGGCAATTAAGGCGGGCAAGGTTGCGGCGGTATTGCTTGCAGGCGGTATGGGTACTCGACTTGGCGTAGACGGGCCGAAGGGCGCGTACGACATCGGTATCACCAAGCCCTTATACATCTTTGAACAGCAGATGAAAAACCTTCTGGAAGTCGTGGAAAAGACGGGCGTATACGTGCCCCTTTACATTATGACCAGCGACAAAAACCACGAGGCAACGACGGCATTTTGGGCAGAGCATAACAACTTTGGCTATCCTGCAGGGCTTGTCAAATTCTTCAAACAGGACATGGCGCCTGCGGTAGATTACGACGGCAAAATTATCCTCGAAACGAAGGGTATGCCTGCGATGTCCCCCACCGGCAACGGCGTTTGGTTTGCATCTATGATGCGCGCAGGGCTGGTACACGACCTGCATGAAAAGGGGGTAGAGTGGCTGAATATCTACGCAGTAGATAACGTATTGCAAAGAATCGCAGACCCCGTATTCGTCGGCGCGACGATTGCCTCTAAGGTGAACTGTGGCGCAAAGGCGATTTCCAAGACCA
>JAZOMO010000044.1:0-85465 GCA_045654025.1 Candidatus Scatosoma sp. | reverse complement strand
TAACTTTGTTATCTCTTTGCTGACTTTGCTTCAAGGTACTTGCTTTTTACAAGTTCTTGAAATTAACGGAAATTACCTTTCTATTTGCATTGTGTCAAATAAAATCTCATTTCTTTCTTATTCCATTTTTAATCTGCTTTTGCCTAAGCCACAGCTTAGGGCTGCCTCTCGAAAGGCTATCTCTCGGACACAGCTTGTATAATATACCATAAAGTAAAAGGCAATGTCAAGTAAATAATTACACTTTTTTAAAAAAAATTAAAATTTTTCGAACTTTTTTGTTGCGGCTGCAATCCTTGACTTTTCAAGGGATTTATGCTATACTGCGTATGAAAAAAGTTGTTTTGAAAAGAGGTTTTTATGAAGACTTGCCGTATTGTATCCGCCGTTCTTTGCGCGCTGTGTATTGCCGCCCTTCCCCTCGTGGGGATTTTTGCAGGATTTGACTATATTGTCATTCCGTTGTTTGGGGCAGGCTTGTTTTTCACGCTGATGCTCTTTTTCCGCAAAAAGCACATGGAGCAAGAGGCTCGTGAAAACCCGACCTTAGACGAAGCGTCCGACAAAGCAGAAGAACCAAAGCAAGAGCCCACCAAAGAATAAACCGTCAACAATCAAATCAGCCGCCTGCATTTTTGCAGACGGCTTTTCTTTTACTATATATATATTATGTATACGCGCACACACGCCCACGCGCGTGAGCCATCATCACAACAAAAACCGCCCTTTTCAGGACGGTTTTTTGCTTTTTATTCTTCAATTTTTTCGAGCAGTTCTTCCATGCGGTAGAGGTCGTCTTCGGAATAGTATTCAAGGACGATTTTGCCCTTTTCCTCGTTGCCGATTAAAACGACTTTCGTCTTGAACGCCGACCGCAACCGATCCACCAACGACTTCAAAGCCTCTCTATCCACGCTTTTTTTGCTTTTACGCGCCTTTTCCTCGCCCAAAAACGCCTGCGCCGCTTTCTCCGTATCGCGCACGGTGTAGCCGTTTTCAATCACGGACAGCGCAAATGCGTACTGCTTTTCTTTGGGCATTCGCACCAACGAACGGGCGTGCCCTGCCGAGAGCTGACCGCTCTCAATCAAGCCCACCACCTCAGGCGAAAGGGTCAACAACCGCAGAGTATTCGCCACCGCAGGTCGGGATTTGCCGACCATTGCCGCAACGACGTCCTGCGTCAGACCGTAGTCCTTGACCAACCGACCCATGAGGTACGCCTCTTCCATGGCAGGCAGGTCTTCCTTCACGCGCTGTGCAATCGTGAAAATCTCCGCATCCTCGCCCGTAAAGCGGTACACCTTACAAAGCACCGTCTTCACCCCTGCAAACCGCATCGCAAAATACGCCTTTTCGCCCGAAAGCAGTTCGTATTCCCCGTCGATGAAATTGACGGACAAGTGCGGCATCCCTTCCAACACGAATTTCGCCGCCAAAGCACGCATCTGCTTTTCCGTCCACTCGTTTTCCGCGTGACAGACAAGCTCCGCAAGAGGCAAGGTCTTTAAGGAATATTCAACTTTTGTCAAATCACTCTTTGCTCTACGCATTATTCGTTATCCGAGTTTTCTTTCTCCGTCGTTTCCGTGGCTTCTACGGTTTCAACGGTTTCTACGGTTTCGACCTCAGCTTCGTCTTTCGCCTCGACTACCGCTTCCTTGGCAGGATTGATGGCAATGGCAGACATTCTGTCGATCGTCTTGCCGTCGTTTTGGTCCATATATTCCAGCACTTCTTTATAGCCTGCGCCTTTGACGAGCATCATAACTTCTTCGTTATAGATGGTTTCTCTTTCAACCAGCACGCGCGCCATGTTGTCCAAAACGGAACGGTTTTCTTGCAAAAGCTTTCTTGCGCGTTCGTGCGCTTCGGTGATGATACGGCGCACTTCTTGGTCGATGATTGCCGCCGTTTCAGGCGAGCAGGTACGCCCAGAATGTCCGTATTCCATACCCATAAATACGGGTTGGTCGTTGTCATACGCCACCAAGCCGAGCTTGTCGCTCATACCAAGCTGAGTGACCATCTGACGAGCAATCGCCGTCACCTGCTGAATGTCGCCGTAAGCGCCACCCGATACGTCGTGCAGGACGAGCTCTTCCGCTACGCGCCCACCGAGCGCCATACAGATACGGTCGGTCAAATAGTTAAAGGTAAATCTCTCGTCGTCGCTATCAGGACGGGTCATCGTGTAGCCGCCTGCTTTGCCGCGAGGGATAATGGTGACTTCGTGCACGGGGTCACAATGCTTGCACAAGCATGCCAGCACCGCGTGTCCTGCCTCGTGGTACGCCGTCAAGCGTTTGTCCGCCTCGGTGATGACGTGGCTCTTTTTCGCAGGACCCATCAAGACTTTGTTGATACCCTCGTACAGTTCGTGGTTGCCGATCAGCTTTTTGCCTGCCCTTGCCGCAAGGATTGCCGCCTCGTTCAGAAGGTTAGCAAGCTCTGCGCCCGAGAAGCCCGAAGTGATACGCGCCACCGTCTTGAAGTTGACGTCGGGAGCCATGGGTTTGTTTCTTGCGTGCACTTTCAAAATCTGTTCTCTGCCCTTAACGTCGGGAAGATTTACATTGATTTTTCTGTCGAAACGGCCGGGACGGAGCAACGCAGGGTCGAGAATATCGTCGCGGTTGGTTGCCGCCATGACGATGATGCCCTGATTTTCCTCAAAGCCGTCCATCGCAACGAGGATTTGGTTGAGGGTCTGTTCTCTTTCGTCGTGTCCACCGCCAAGACCTGCGCCACGGCGACGGCCTACGGCGTCGATTTCGTCGATGAAGATGATACAGGGTTGGTTTTTCTTCGCTACTTCGAAGAGGTCGCGGACACGGGATGTGCCCACACCTACGTACATTTCTACAAAGTCAGAACCGGAAACGGAGAAGAAAGGCACGCCAGCCTCACCTGCTACTGCTTTTGCAAACAGCGTTTTACCCGTACCCGGAGGGCCGACCAAAAGCACGCCCGAAGGGATTTTCGCGCCGAGATCGGAGAATTTTTTGGGGGATTTAAGGAACTCTACGACTTCCTTCAGCTCTTCCTTTTCTTCCTCTGCGCCGGCTACGTCCGAAAAACGCACTTTCAAGTTGTTCTGCACGTGCGCCTTGGACTTGCCGATGCCCATCGTATGATCTCTGCCGCCCGCCATTTGACGGAAAATGATGAACACGAGGAATAAGCTGATACCGATAGACAGCAACGGGAAGATGTAATCGAGGATACTGCTGGAATTAGGGTTGGTCAGAGTATACTCAACGTTCTTCAATACGTCTTCGCCTATTTCTTCTACGAAAGCGGCCCAGTCCGCGTAATAATGCACGCTGGGCATATTGATGGTGTATTGAGTCCCGTCCGTACCGAGCGCCTCCCAAACGAATGCGTTTGCCGTGAACGATTTAATTTCACCCGCCTGCAACAGCGTCTTAAACTTCGCGGCAGATATCGTCACCGTACCAGCGAACACGTCGGTAAACATCGACAGCAACAGCACCGCCAACAAAACGCCTGCGATAATCCAAACAATTGTCTTTGTTTTCTTGTTCAAAATATTTTCTCCTTATAGCCCAGCAAGCATCACGCCCGCAAGCCTTACGTCATTATTGTTCACGCATTATATATAAACGAGTTTTCACTCTGTGAAACATTTTTATTGTACCACAAAGTATTCTTTGTTTACAAGCGTTTCTGCCATAAAAAACAAACTTTCACCTATGTTTCACACGCAATTTTTCTTGTCGATAACGCCCGATGAATATTCATCCGTGTTAAAAAATGTGGATAACTTCACCACCCAAACATACGTTTGTGGAAAAATGGGTGTTTTTTTGTTAATATCATGTACTTTTTAAACATTTTCGACCGTTTTCGACAGGTTTTCCACAAGAAATTTTCTATCAACCTCAGATAAGTTTGCGTAAAAATCAGGGGGTTTATCCACATTTCTGCCCCTATTTTGTCTTTTTTAATAGGATTTTTAATAAATTTTTGCCTATTATGTGAAATGTTGTAAACTGTTATCCACATTTCTGAAAAAATGGTTGTGGAAAATGCGTTTTTCTCCACAATTTAGCTTTCTTTTGCTCACTTTTTACCCATTCTTTGCCCGTAAAATGAATAAAATGTGAATAATTGCCATCGCATTTATCCACATTTTTTGCATCGCTAATTCAATTGTTACAAATTACTACGCCACTACAAACCAAGAAAAGACAGTTAGTAAGGGGTTATTGTTGTATATGCCCTTTAAAATCAGGGTATTGTTGAAAAAGTTTGTCAGCCACTCCGCAGGGATCAGCGAGAGCACCGCCAGTAGAATACACACGACGGAAAAGGCTTTAAACGTTCCTGCCGCAATCCCGCCCAACACGTTGATTTTCGAAATAAACGAGGACGAATTCGCCACTTTGTTCAGCACGCCGCGAAGTAGCAGCATCAACAACTTGATTAAGATAAACACCAGCACGCCGCACAGCACGGTCGCCAAGAACGAACCGATCGACACGCCCACGTATTGCCCCAATCTTGTCCCTGCCGGTATGTCTCCGATGCACGCGGCAATCTCTTCCAAGACCGCCGTCTTCAAAAACGTAGGCAGAGCCATCGTATCCAGCGCCGCACGCCACCCCTCTACTGAAATATCCAAATCGAAGGGTCTTATGCCGGACAGCCAGTCGCCTATCCCTCCTTGCATCCAAGCCTCTATACCGAACAAACCGCCCGTCAGTTTTAATAAGGGCGCAGACAGAAACAGAACACCGATTGCGCAAGCGATTGCGGAAACAAAGGAGAAAAAACAGGTAATGAACCCCTTTCTCCCGTCGATAATCGCCCAAATCGCCAAGCCAACTAAAAAGACGATATCGGCAATATATTGTAATTTAAAGTCAATCGCAAGCAACATTTCGCTCTCCGTTTTCTGTTTTTCGCCGTGCTCTGGTTATTCACAATTATAGCACACTTTAACCGCAGATTTCAAGGCTTTTTTAAAAAATGTCGTATATTTCAAAAGGATTTCGGCTATGCTTGAAGCATGGAACACGCATTTCACACCTACAATTCCCATTGTTCGGGCGGCGTAGCCACTTCGTTGCACCGCCTTCTATCCTGCAAGTGCCCGCCAACACCCCCCGTAGAGACGCAATGTGAGCCCTCTCCACCACCACTGCCCATCGTCGTCTGCGTCGGCAGTGACCTCGTTATCGGGGACAGCCTTGGTCCTCTGGCAGGGAGTATGCTTGCCTTCAAAACGCAAGGCTTGGGGGCATATATATACGGCACTTTGCAGACCCCTATCACTGCAAAAGAGGTAAAATACCTAAAGGACTTTTTACGCAAAACCCACCCTGATCGGGCAATCATCGCCGTCGATGCGGCAGTGGGCAGGTCGGAAGACATCGGGCTTGTCAAGATTACTTCCTCTCCTCTTTCCCCGGGCGCTGGCGCAAACAAGCAGCTTGGCAGCTTTGGGGACGCCACCGTTCTTGGCGTAGTCGCCGAAAAGAGCACGGGCAATTACGCCCTATTTAACAACACGCGCTTAAGGTTGGTGTATGCGATGGCGGACAAAATCTCCGAGGGAATTTCCACCCTATTGCACGATTATTCCGCGCGCGCGTATCATATATATAAAGATGCGTTATAAACCACCTTCTGCCTTACAAAAAGTAGGGCAGATTTTTTTCACGCAACTGTTTTATGGTAAAGTACATAGGAACGCCCAAAGCGTACACCCAAACGCTCTCCGTTACAGCCAACGAGGCTGCGAAGAAGAAATACGCGCCCGTTGCGGTAGCTTGTCCGCCCATATCCCCGCACAAAAAGACGATGACGAGGGGGATGAGAAACGCATTAAACAGCACGGGAGGCAACCCGCCTAAAACGATTTTTCCGCCGTCCTTTTTCAATAGCTTGCCGAGAAAGTAGGTACTCAGCGCCGCCAACAAGGTCGCCGCCCCACCCACCGTCACGTCGTAGATAGCAAAGGGGGAAACGATGTTCGCAATGGCGCAACCAACTGCCAGCGCAGGCACAGCCTCTGCAAAAAAAAGAGGCAGAATACACAGTGCCTCCGCAGGTCGAATTTGCAAAAAGCCGTTATAGGCCAAAGCCGAAAACACCCACGTAAGCACGACGTATAAAGCCGCAATAATGCCCGCGCGGCACAGCCGACGGGTCGTAAAAAGATTTTTCATATAGAATTACCTCGGTTTTTTTAATCGGAAGTGTTTACCGAAAACCTTCCGTACGATTGAGTATAGCAAATTCCCCCGTACCTGTCAAGCAAAAAAACCGCCCAGACGGGCGGTTTTCTGTTTTTGTTTTTTACCCTCGAACAGGCCTTAATCAATGATTACAGCGTTGCCAACCAATCAGGGTAAAGCATTCTGTTTCCTTTAGCATCCATAATCCTCATAGTGCTAAGATTTAAGTCCGTATTCGCTGTCGTCAAACGGTTTTTATAGGTTGATATTTGCGACGAAGTAAGGCTGCCACTATGCAACGTCACCAAGATATACAGGTTACTCAACGCTTCTGCCTCGATGTGCAGCTTCGTTTTTGTATCCGTTGCCATCCCCTTTGCCGTATCCATTCTACTCAACCAGCCTTGAACCATATCCATGGGCCAGTATTCCGCCTTCACAACGTCCGGCGAACCGTCGCCATACGCGCACAATCCGAGTTTGACAACCAACTCCTCATGCTGATACGTACGCACGTCTTTGAAGAGTGCCAACATCGTTTCCGCGCCCTCTTTATACATCGCCCTGAACCAGTTTTCAATCAAATCGTCCATATCCAACGAAGTATCCCAAGCAAGCTTCGCTTCGAGGTACGCCTTCAGGTTGTGCCAAGCCGAGTTGGTGTTGGGGTTGTTATCCTGCAACTGCGTGAACCAGAATTTATCACTCTTATTGCAGAAGTATGCGAACATCTCGGGGGTACTGAACTCGAAGCTATCCAAAGGCATCATGTAGTTTGCGAAGTTCGTACCATAGTTCCAGAAGTAGATATTGTTCGCGAGAGCTTCCCAGCAGTCAAGGTTGGTAATCATCTCGCCGTTACGCGTCGAATCGAACTTTTCCTGGCTGTTTGCGTCACGGGCGAACCATACGATTACTCTATCGCTAACGTACATACTCTCGTCCGTCGCCACGTATTTCTGCTGTTCTGCATCGTATTTTGCGGGGGCGTCCATGTTGTGGTTGTACGCAAACATCATCAGCTTGAGGTCTTCTCTGTACCAGCTTTCCGACGTGTTTGCCGCCATGTATTCATCCACCTTCGCTGCAAGGTCGTTCATGAACAGAATCTGTACCGCCGCCTGCGAATCTCTGTTCGCTTCGGAAATTTCTCTACACTTCCAGCATCTGCAGTAGTTGCGGTTATCCTCGTGTGTCAAGGACATTATATTTTTGTTCTTGTATTTACCGCTGTCTCTCGTGGGCGTATAGTATTTGAGCTGCGCCTTCACTTTTTCGAACGCCGCGTTGACCATTGCCTCGTATTCTTCGGGGTCACCGTGCGCGCTGAAACATACCTGCGCGCCACCCATCGTGGAGAACCATTTAGGATGATACTGGTCAGGGTTCCCTATGGGGTCGTTATACAAACGTTCCGGGAACCAACGACGAACGTTGGTACTTCCGCTGGATTTAGAGCCTGTCGCAGGATTACCCGTCGAAGTATCCCACTCTTCGTGAATCGGCATAAAGTAATACCCACGATTACCGGCTACGCCGTAGTAGTTCAAACGCCATGCAAACATGCTTTCGTTGTAGTCTTCGGATGCGTACGTCGTTACGTCCGAACTATGCGCGCGGTATTTGAAGTCGGGAATCTCTTTTACGTCGTAATTCTTCAACTTCACCGTTGTATTTTTAACGTTATCAATTTCCATGCAATCGTAATAGTACGTTTCATAGTTGAACGTCAGACGCATGAAGGTATATACCGCAAATACCGTACCTTCGTCCGCGCCGCCGCAAAGATAAACGTCATCGCCGATTGTTTTGATGATATGCCCGTCGTTACTTAACGTTTCCTTGGAGGCATCAATACCAGATTTCGACAATATCTTCGTTCTACCCAAGGAAATATATTTACCCTTGGAGGCGTTTTGATAGCTGGTGCTCGCGCTTTCCTTTTTGGCTGTAATCGTTACACCCGTTGCCTGTTTGAACAGCTCTCTAAATTCATCTATGGCTATTTTTTCCGTAGCAGTATAACTTTCAGGAACCACCAAGATATAGTCCGTTGCTGTTTTGTTAAACAAGTTGTAGCTGGTATTGCCCGTCGTATTATTGATATGCGTACCTTCATACACGCCCTGGTTTCTACCCACGCTATTAATGCCGTTAATCAAACCGCTGCTGTTTTGCAACTTATTGCCCGGCAAACGGCTGCCAGACGAACCACTTTCTTCAAGCTCGCCGTCCGATACATTGCTGTTGTTGTCGCTGCTGGACGAACTGCTACTGTTCGCTACAGGACTGTTATTGCTACTGCTACCGCTGTTGCTAGATTGCTCGCCCGGTTCTGTGCATGCGGAAAAACTGCCCACGCAAGAAAGCATCGACGTAATAGCAAGTATCCAGGACAAAAATTTCTTTTTCACTACATATACCCCCGCATATGCAAATTCTTTTATTACAGAATAATTCTATCATATATTATTCATTTCGTCAATAGGATTTTAATAAAATCCTTTTTGAAAACAAAAAAACACGGTACTTTTTTACTTTTTCCCGTGTTTTTTTTATTTTTTACCGTTTTTTGTCCATAAAAAGTTTCTTACAGGTCCTTACTGTTGCCGAGGAAAGTACCAAAGAAATCGGAGGATTTCTTCATCGAAGTACCACCACCATTACCGCCGGAAGGCTTTCTGTCGCGATTCATAGGCTTTCTATCATAGCCGCGGCCACCGCGTCTATCATCACGTCTGCCACCACGTCTGTCGTCGCGTCTACCGCCTCTTCTGTCGTCACGTCTTTCCGATCTTGCAGGGAGCGCAGGTGCATCAGGGTCTTCCAAATTCTCAGGTACGATGACAACGTAGCGGTTGGGTTCTTTCCCTTCGCTCTCCGTCTTGATACCCTCGTATTCAGACAACGCCGCATGGATGATTCTTCTTTCGTACGGGTTCATCGCTTCCAGCTTGATTTTCTTGCCCAAGCGAATTGCCTTGGATGCCAAGTTTTCCGCCAAACGATTCAGCGTAGCCTCTCTGCTTTCACGGTAGTTTTCGCAATCTACTACCACCCTCTTATAATCATCACGGCCCTTGTTTGCTACCGCGCCAGCCAAGGTCTGGATAGCATCCAGCATTGCGCCGTGCTTGCCGATAACCGACTGAGAATTTGCCGCAACAATGTTGATTTCAATTTTTTTATCTTCGGACACCAGCTGAGAAACCGCTTCGATGTTCAAGATTTCGAACAGACCGCCCAAGAAAGCAACTGCTCTTTCACCGTCTGTTTCCTCAGTGTTTTCTTCCATTTTTTCTTCCACAACTTCTGCTTCAGGTACACCTATTTCTACCTTCGCAGGAATTGAACCGAATAATTTTTTCTTTCCTTCCTCTAAAACGCGGATTTCCACGTCCTCTCTTGCCAAGTTCAATTCGGCAAGCCCTTTTTCGATTGCATCTTCTACCGTCTTGCCAGTAAACTCTCTAAATTGCATGCTTTTATCCTTCCTTATATTCACTACTTATTTATTCTTGTTGTTAGGCTTGCTTGCCGTTTCATTCTTCTTGCCAGGCGCGGTGCGATTAAATCTTGCCTGCATTGCCTTTTCTTCCTTCTTGCTCATCGCAACGTCCACAATCTTATTGATAAGCATGGTAGAGAACAGCGAGAATACACTGGAAATTACCATGTAGATGGAGAATGCCGCGCTGTACATAAATGAGAAGATACCGAACATAACGGTCATAATAACCATCGTCGTTTTTTGCGTCGCCGCTTGCTGTCCGTCTACGGAAGAGTATTTATTTTGCGCCTTTTGGGAACGAATCGAGATAAACTGTTGCAAGAAAATCGTGCCGATAGACAGAAGTATCAAGATGAAATACCCGTTTGCGCCTTCCTTCGCATCCTTTAAGTTTTCAGTGATTTCGTTAAAGGCTTCATTGCTGTAAGGGGAAGGGTTGAACTTCTTAACGTCTTCGAAATTGACCTTTTTCCCGTTTACGTCAAAGGTGCTCTCTGCACTGAACAAGCTCTTAACGGGGGTCATCATCTTTTCGTGCGTCGTCAAAGGATGTTCGTACGCCGCGTCAACGTTCCAGACGTTTCTTACCCATAAAAAGCCTACGCGTTTACGGGAATTCGTCTCGTAATCCACGCGTACCGCTTCACGTGCAGTATTATAATAGTAGGCCTTGACGATATTTTTATTTTCTTTTTCGTTGTCCGTCGCTTGTAAATTGTAGAGCGTAAACGTCTTCTCTATATCCGCTTTATAAATCGCCTTCTCTGCCTGAATCGTCTTGGTTTCCTGCTCTACGGTTTCATAGCTGGTCTGATAAGCCAACACCGCCTGGACGTATCTAACAAGGTTTTCCTCGGACAACCCTGTGATGTCTTCATTCGTTTTAATGGTGTAGAAAACCGCCTTGTCTTCCTGCTGTACGGTGATTACACCTTTTGCCGTTTCTTCGTTCCAGTCATACGTCAGTGTAGCCTCGTCTAACTTATCCGAAGTAGGAGCAAAGCTTTCAATCGTCTGATTGTAGACCTGTACAAAACTATTATAGTTTTGAATGTTTGCGTATTTCGAATATGCGTTAAAGCCGCCGATTGCCGCAAAGAAGACGATCATCGAAAGGATCATAGGCAAACAAGAGGAAAACATCGAAATCCCGCTTTCCCTGTACATTTCCATGACTTTTTGATTGTATTTTTCCTTGTCGTTGGCATACTGCTTTTGCAGTTTTTCCATCTTTGCTTGGTTTTCCTGCATTTTGTTATTCTGCTTACGCATGACCACTCTTTGATAGATATCGAGAGGCAAAACAATCAATTTCAGCAGTAAAGAAAATACGATGATACCAACGCCAACCGAGCCGACGCCTGTAATCAGCCACTTAATAATCTGACCGATCCAGTTCAGCGAAACATCATAAGTTTGACCATAGTGGTTTAACTCAATCGCATTGAGAAGTTGCATAAATTCCATATTAATTCTTTCCATTTAGGCGCAAAAAACGCCCTTATACCGTTATTTTGTCTTTGATTATAACACCCATTTTTTCTTAAACGGGTTTTCCGGGGCAGGGTCGTATGTGCCGCCTTTGACAAACGGCGTACACCGCAAAATGCGGCAAATCCCTAAAAAAATCCCGACAATGACACCGTGGTTGTTGATACACTCTAAAGTATATTGCGAACAAGTCGGGCGAAACATACAGGTATGCTTAGACAGCCGTCTTTGATAGAGGACTATCAAACGCATACACAGCATCTTTACGTACGGCTTCCACACCGTTTTGCGTAAAAACCGTCTGTTTTCTCTAACCAAAGCCCACAGGTCAATCATCACAGATTCCCCTTTTTTATCATCCGCGCTATGTCTGCCTTGTAGGAGTGGAAGGAGTATTTTTCCAAAACCTTCGGCAATAAAACAACGCAATACTCCCCTTTCATTTCCCCGATTGTCGCACGAAAGGCCTCCCTCAGCAGCCGCTTGATACGGTTGCGTTGTACGGCTTTTCCATGTTTTTTTCCTACGGAAATCCCCAACGTCATTCGTTTTGCGGGACGCACAAGCATCGTTACGGACGGCGAAAAAAGCCTTGTACCTGCGGTAAAAAGCTTTTGAAAATCCGATTGTTTTTTCAACCTGTAATATTTCATATTTCCGTCTACACGCGCCCTTTTTTTGAGATTTAGCCCCTTTTTTTTCCTTTTTACCCTGCTTTTTGGTATAAAAGGAAAGTGGCTAATTTACACGAAAACCGCCCAGTGTTTTTTCAACAAGGCGGTTTTATGTCATTTCAATTAGTGGGTCAATCTCTTTCTGCCCTTGTTTCTACGTCTTTTCAACACGTTTCTGCCTGCCGTCGTTGCCATTCTTTTACGGAAGCCGTGTACCTTGCTCTTCTGTCTTTTCTTGGGTTGATAAGTTCTTTTCATAACGTTTCTCCTGTTTTTGGATTTTTTTATTCTCTGTGTTTATGGCGGTCAAAAACCTCGTTTTTCCCGCAACCTTACATATTATACCGAAATCCACCTTTCTCGTCAAGCGATTTTTCCTCGTTTTTGCTGATAGTATCGGATTTTTCAACCTTTTTTTGTTTAGTTATCCATTTTTACGGGCATCATGAGATACTCACTGCCGTTCTCCTCAATGCCCTCTACCGTGTACGGCGACATCGGCGAGTTGAAGGAAAGCACCGCTTTTTCACCGCTGAGGGCTTTCAATGCCTCCAACAGATACTTACCGTTGAGGGCAATTTTCAGTTCCTTACCCTCTACTTCGCTCTTTTCCAAAATCTCGTTGACGTTGCCCATATCGCTCTGCGCCTGCAACACTATACCACCCGTCTTAACCTCCAAAACGATGAGGTTGTATTTGTCTCCACGCATAATGACGATCGCGCGTTCTACGCAATCCATCAGCTCCGTGCGGTCTACGATTGCCTTCGTCGCGAACGACGCAGGGAAAATATGTTCCTTTCTTACGAACTCACCAAGGTACAGCTTGGATTTCAAAACGGTATCACCCACAGACACCGACAGCATATTTTTCTCTACGTACAGTTTCAGGTTTTCATCCCCTTCCAAAATACGGGTGATTTCCGTCAACGTTCTTGCAGGGCAAACAATCTTCAAATACCCCGACCCACCTTGCAAAGCACAGGAGGAAACCGCCATTCTGAACCCGTCCAAAGCGGTAGCGTTTAAAGCCCCCTCGCTCGTTTCCAAAAGGCAACCACGAAGGATGGGACGGCTGTCGTCCGTTGCACAGCAGAATACCGTGTTAGCAATCAGCTTTTTGAGATCTTCCTGCTTTACTTCGAGGTAGTCCTGCGTAGGGTCGGCAGGGATTGCAGGGAATTCGTCCGCAGGCAGGACAGGCAATACAGTCGAGCTGTCACCATAGTGGATCTTCATGCCGTTTTCTTTGGAAGAAATGACCAGTTGCTTGTCCGCAATCTTATTGACGAAGTCGGAGAAGAATTTACCGTTTACGCAAATTTCACCCTCATCCAAAACCTCTGCTCTCATCGTCTTTTTAATAGAAATTTCGCCGTCGAAAGCGGTCAGCGTGATGCTGTCGTTCTTGACGGAAATTTTAATACATTCATAGGCAGGAATCAGCGTTTTCGTTGCGCAAGCCTTCGATACCGTAATCGCGGCATCCGCCAACACCAAACCGTCACACATAAATTTCATCTTCGTTTTCTCCTTCGCTTTTATTCCCTTATATTCTACCACAGTTTCCATTTTTTCGCAAGTGAAAATTAGGCATTTTCCAAGTTATTTTTTATAAAAAATAAGTAAAGCAAAAACCGCCCGAAACGGACGGCTTTTGTTGTATATCGCTTTATTGTTGATCTTCCCAAACGACAAGCTGGTTATTTTCGTCATAATGCCAGTAGTTACCTTCTTTTGTTGGACGATTTTCGCTGTAATAATAACATGTTGCAGACATCAAATAGTCATTATCTGAATCAAAGTTAATTTCATCCCACTCACGTTCTGTGCCTTTGTAATATACACTCGTCAAGTTGGTGCAACTCGCGAACGCACCATAACCGATACTCGTCACACTTTTACCAACGACCAAGCTCGTCAAGCGCTTACACCCAGCGAACGCAGACCAACCTATACTCGTCACGCTGTCTGGAATGACTACGTTTGTTAAAGTATAGCAATTATTAAACGCTGCATTACCGATATTCGTCACACCTTTGCCGATAACCACATTCACCAAGCTGACGCAATTTTCGAACGCATAATTACCGATACTCATCACACTGTTGGGGATACTCACACTGGCCAAATTATAACAACAATTGAACGCCTTATCGCCAATACTCGTTACGCCGTCGGGAATCACCACGCTCGTCAAGTTGTCGCAACCATAAAACGCATGATTTCCGATACTCGTGACGCTGTCGGGAATCACCACGCTCGTCAAGTTGCTTTTATTCTTGAACGCAACCTCACCGATACGCGTGACTGCTTTTCCGTTATGCTCGTTAGGAATTACCAGCTCGGTATCCGTACAATCACCCATGTCTGTTACTTCGTAAGTGTTGTCCGCAAGCAATGTATAGTCTAACCCTTGACTTACTACAATAGGTTTTTCAGGATCGCCACTCTCCCAAACGACAGGCTGGTTATTTTCGTCATAATGCCAGTAGTTGCCTTTTTGCGTAGGGCGATGTTGGCTGTAATGATAGAGAGTCGCGCTTTCTAAAGGATTGTTATCCTCTGCAATCGAAACGTTCAACCATTCGCTTGCAGTACCGCTATAATACACGCTTGTCAAGTTATTGCAACCATAGAAGGCACAATCGCCGATATTCGTCACGCTGTCTGGAATCAACACACTCGTCAAACCACTACAACTATAAAACGCATCATCACCGATACCCGTCACATAGTCAGGAAGAACAATACTTATCACCGTTTCATCCTGAAGTCCTATAATCACACATTCAGTTTCCGTAGAGGTGAAGAGGAAATTAGACATTTCTTCCTTTAAGCCAAATCTTGCGACAACGTCTTGTTCAATGTTAAACGCGTAGGTTTCCTCGTTGGAAAGCAACGTTTCGCCGGTATACCAACCTATAAAATCGTAACCCAACAGTTTTACTGTTGCCGTCACGGTAATTGCTTTTCCGTATCTATACGTTCCCGCATTCGTAATGCTTCCAAGCGACGGGTTTGCGTTGGATAAAGCGTAGGTTTTTCTTGTGTAATATACTCTTAAAACAAGTCCGCCGTCACGGTCGATGTTTCCGCTGAGTACGTTTTTACTTTCGTCTTCGTTGTAAACAGCGTACTTATACTCCTTAACGTCTGCTGTCGCCGTCGTGTCCGTTTCCCCTTGTAGCTCTATCGTTTCATACAGCGTATAGTCGTCGTTTTCAATATTTTGCCAGTAGTAGTTGACAGTATATTTCGTGTCGAGTTTTGCGCTCCATTTTGCCGTATACGTTGCGTGTTTTTCTACGTTAACGGTAAATTCTTCCGTTTCGCAAACAACGTCTTCCCCTTCGTACCAACCAAGGAAAGTGTACCCTATATTTGTCGTTGCTATCAAGGTGATTTCCGTGTCAAAACGATAGGTATCTCCTGCTGTGACGATGCCCGCTTTTTTGTTGTCGCAAACCGTTGTAATCGTATAGCAGTCACGGGTGTAATAGACACTCAATACAAGACTACTGTCGCCGTTAATATCACCGCTGATTACACTTTCGTTTTCGTTGTAAGTAAAGTGTGTATATTCCTTAATCTCTGCGGTTGCCGTCGCCTCAGTTTCGCCCTCAAGTTCTACCGTTTCGTATAACGCATAGCCGTCATCCTCAACGTTTTGCAGATAATAATTCACCGTATATTTTGTGTCTTCATTTTTAGACCACGTTGCCGTATACGTTGCATCTGTTTGTACGTTAACAGTAAATTTTTCCGTTTTGCAAACAAGCTCTTCCCCTTCGTACCAACCAAGGAAAGTATATCCCTCGTTGGTCGTCGCCGTCAAAGTAACTTCTTTTTCATAACGATAGGTATCGCCTGCCGTAACGATGCCTGCTTTTTTGTTGTCGCAAACCGTCGTGATCGTATAGCTATCACGCGTATAGTATACGCTTAAAACACGGCTACCGTCAGGGTTGACGTTACCTCTGATTTCACTCTTGTTTGGATTGTACGTAAAGTGCGGATATTCCTTGATCTCCGCGGTCGCCACAGCGTCCGTTTCGGCTTCTTCTTCTGCTGTTTCGTATAACGCGTAGCCGTCATCCTCAACATTTTGCAGATAATAATGGACCGTATACTTTGTGTCGGTGTTTGCACTCCATTTTGCCGTATACGTCACGGTTTTTTCTACTTTAAAAGTCCACTCTTCCTCTTCAGTAACAAGCGTTTCCCCTTCGTACCAACCAAGCCATGTATACCCCACGTTGGTGGTTGCCGTCAAAGTGATTTCCTTATCAAAACGATAGGTGCCACCTAAAGTAACCGAACCCGCATTGGCGTTATTTCTCGCCGTTGAGACTGCATACTGGTCGCGCGTATAATATACGCCTAAGACAAGGCTACCATCGCCGTCGATATTTCCTTGAATGGTACGCTTACCCTCGTTGTAGGTAAATTGCGCATATTCCTTAATCTCTGCGGTTGCCGTCGTGTCCGTTTCGCCTTGCAGCTCTACTCTTTCATATTCCGTGTATTCATCATCGTCAATATTTTGCAGGTAGTAAACGACGGTGTATTTCGTGTCGGTGTTTGCGTTCCAGTTCGCCACAACTTCGGTGTTTGCCGTGATGGGAGTATCAAAATCAAATCCCCAACCATTGAAGGTATAACCTACTTTCGTAGGTTCCCCCTCAGGCATTGTCGCAAGGAAGCCCTCTTCCACCGCCTGGCTTGCAACAGCCGAGCCCCCGATTGTGTTAAAAGTCACCTCGTACATCGGTTTACGGCGAATGGCCACCGTGTACGTGTTGACCGTCTCTTCGCCATTCTTTTGAAGTATGTAAAATACGTTATCCCCCTCAACGAGCGAAACAATTTTCGTTTCTATTAATTGTTTTCCCTCTTCATCCAACGCAACCACGTACGTTGCTTCACCCACGACGGTTATTTCTTCTACAAACGAGAACTCCGTTATGGCGTTGCTTACCGTATTGAATACAAGCAACCCATCCAGGGGTAAGGTATTAAATACTATGCCCGTTTCCGCCTGCAATTCGTAATTACATACAGTACAGATTTGGGCCGTGCTTACAGTAGCAGGCTCAGAGGGAATATGTTTTCTCTCGTTTACTTTATCTCCGCAAGCGCATTCATGCCAATGGTGCGTGGAGTTGCTCGACCATTCCTGCGCGTATGCGTGAGGAATTTTGTTAAGATCCTCCGTCTTCGTTGTTTCGCATACCTCGCAGGTGTAGGTATGTACGCCCTGCTTTGTACAAGTGGGCGCCGTCGTTTCTTCGCCTTCATTCCAAGTATGTAAACCTGTTGCAGAAATTTCTTTATACGTGGAATATCCGCAACCTTCTCTTTCACAGACAACGTATTCTTCCCAGCCGATTTCCGCGCAAGTGGGTGTCTTCGCCTCGTACGTTGTTTCATCGTGTCCAAGCGCAGGAGTTTCTTCCTTGTACGTTTCACCGCAAGCACAGAGGTAGATTGTTACACCCTTTTCCGTGCAGGTTGGCTCGGTGGTTGTTAAGCTGAATTCGTGAGGGTGGTTTATTTTAAATTTTGCATATACCTTAATATCACTGGTTAACGGCTCTTTCCGCAAGGAATCTTTCGTGAACGGCTCTTTCCAAACGTTTTCATCTAAATACCAGCCGTCGAAAGCGTATCCATACTTCGTCGGGTCTTTGGGAATAGAAATTGTTTCGTTGCCGCTTGTACTCACCGTGGCATACACTGCGTTGTCTACCATAAAGCTGATCTGACATTCCTTTTTACTACACGCAGAAAAACCGAATATACACGCAAGTATCGTCGTAATCGTCAATATAAAGTTTAAAAATTTCTTTTTCATGTCACCCTCCAAAAGTAAAAGTGATTGAATGTAAACAAACCTAACAACTGCCGCCGTCAGGTTTTTAGGCTGTATAACAGAGCTTTTTTATAACGGATTTTTGCGTTCCTTGCCCTGACCTCGAGGGTATTTCGCAGGGGTAGATTGCACTTTTTCGACCACCGCCAAAGTCCGCTCGCCGTAGTCTTCGGGCAATTCGTATTTTTCTACCGTCTTCAATTTCGCCCCCAGGATTTTATAGGCAGATTTTGCCTCTTCGATCTCTGTGGTGTCCCCGCTTTTATAAGCAACAAACGCGCCGCCCACCCGTACAAACGGCAAGCAGTATTCGCTCAAGGTGTTCATTCTCGCCACGGCCCGCGCCGTCGCAATATCGTATTTTTCCCTATGTATCCCATCACGAGCTAAATCTTCCGCCCGTTTTGAATAAATATTCACGTTGGATAACCCCAGTTTATCCACAACTGCATGCAAAAATTCACATTTTTTCCCCACGCTTTCGACCAGCGTAAAGGACAAATCGTCGCGAAGAAGTTTTAAAGGCATTGACGGAAATCCTGCACCCGACCCTATTTCAATCACCTTTGCGTTTTTCGGGAAATACTTCTCGCCCACGACGCTATCAAGGAAATGTTTATAAAACATATCCTTTTCCTCTAAAATCGTCGTCAGATTATACCGCGCGTTATATTCGATGATCAGCGCGCGATACGCATCGAATTTTTCCTTGTATTCCCCTTCTAAAAAGGCTATGTATTGCTCTAAATTCATACTTATACACCTTTGTGTTTATAAAGTTATCCACAGTTGTTGATAATTATGTGGATAACTGTTAATGTTATATTTTATTCATATTTTTTGTATATTTATCATTGTAGCCTTTTGGTAAATTTGGAGTAGTTTTCCACTTATACACAAATCGTACACATTTTTATCCACCGCGATTTAATGGGTTATACACCGCCTTTAAAAACGCTGAATCCTTTTATTTATAAGGACTTTCACGATGATTTGTGCGAGGCTATACACATATCCACAGCCTCTACTACTAATACTACTATACTAATTTGTATATATACTATCATTCTGTGTCAGGCTGACTGAGAATTTGCGTCATAATGACTGCCGCATGGAAAAAATTTTTTCAAATAAGAGAGGATTTGCGTCCAATTCTCACCACGGTAGTTCGATTATGTCCAAGCGGTAAAAATTTATTCAAAAAATCGAACGTTTTCTTTTCCTTTTTTCTTCTGAAAGGCGCGCACCGTGTACGCCGTCCCCCCCGACTTCGAAAGGCAATAGGCAAACAGCAGGTCTGCTTTCTCTACCATATAGTCGTTGCGCATAAAGTAGCACCCTCTTTGGTACTCCGAGCTGAACACCACTATGTCATCGCATCCTTCAAGCACCTGATAATAGCGCCGTTTGTCTTCGGCGGAATAATACCGTTCCTGCCCATGGAAGGGGATACAGCCACAGATATGCAAATTCGGAAACTCTACCTTTAACTCGACCAAAACCTCTGCCGTCAGCAAATCAAATCCGACTGCTAGACCGTTATAAAAGTATTGTACCCCCGACTGTATCAGCTCTCGCAAATCTTTCTTTAACTTCTCACGGGAGAGATTTTCAGGCAAATCGCGATGGCCCGTAATTGCGCAGCTTTTGTATTCAGTTTTTGTAATACTCAGCTGTTGCATAGGCACTTCCTTGCACGATTTATACTTCTTCGATTTCTGCCTCGACTTCTTCCTCGGGTTGATAATAAACCTCTAAAATTTGGGCGATTTTCTGCAGTACATCCTCTTTGCCGTAGCCCGTTTCCGAGCTGGTAGCAATCAGATTATTTTCCCCCATATAAAGGTCGGCGGCAATCGCCTTTTTATGCTCCTTGAGCTTCATTTTCGACAGCTTGTCCGCCTTCGTTAGAATCACCGTGAACGGCAGGACGTTGTAATGCAGGTACTCGATCATCTGCACGTCGTCCGCCGTGGGGTCGTGACGGCTGTCCGCCAACATAAACACGTGCGATACGTTCTTTTTATCCTGAAAGAAGGCGTCCAGAGTTTTCGCCCACTTCGCCTTCTCTGCCTTCGATACCTGCGCAAAGCCGTAGCCGGGCAGGTCGGCAAGAATAAATTCGCCAAAGTCAAAGTAATTGACTAACCTCGTTCTACCGGGGGCGCTACTCGTTTTTGCCAGTTTTTTACGGTTTGCCAGCATATTAATAAACGAGCTTTTGCCCACGTTACTCTTTCCGCAGACGGCAATCATCGGTTTCGTGGGCGTGATAAACTGCGCCTTAGTTGCCGCCGAGGTGATGAAAGTAGCGTTTTTAATTTGTACAGTCGGTTGCATAGCGTACCTGCCCCCCTTTTTTTATAGTATAAAAATTAAAAATCTTATTTTTCAATCGCGACGTCGAAGACTTCGCTGACCTTTTCTGCAAGTACGAACCGCAGAGTTTTTGCAATCTCTGCAGGAATGTCTTTTATATCTCTCTCGTTGGCTTTAGGAATGATAATCGTAGAAATTCCAGCGCGCGCCGCCGCCAACGCCTTTTCCTTTAAGCCGCCGATAGGCAGAACTTTACCACGCAGAGTGATTTCCCCTGTCATCGCAACGTCGGTGCGAACTCGTTTTCCTGTGAACACGGAAAGAATCGCCGTGGCAATCGTAATACCTGCGCTAGGTCCATCCTTCGGGGTTGCCCCTTCAGGAACGTGCACGTGGACGTTATGCGTTTCAAATAAATCCTTGTCAATCCCGTACGCTTCTGCGTTTGCGCGGACGAAGGTGAGCGCCGTTCTCGCGGACTCCTTCATGACGTCGCCAAGCTTACCTGTCAGAAGAATTTCGCCCTTTCCTGCTACCTTGGTAGCCTCAACGGTCAAAGTCGTACCGCCGTACGCCGTCCAAGCAAGGCCGTTCACTGCCCCTACCTCGGGGAGGCGTTTTTCCTCGTTCAATACGTACATGGGTGCGCCAAGTAGCTCAATCACCTTCTTTTTTGTAATCAAAACCTTGCGCATTTTCTTATGATCTGCATACTTCACCGCAATCTTACGGCAGACGGAACCAACCGTCCGTTCCAAAGTACGCACGCCTGCCTCTAAAGTATATCCCTCAATCAAAGTCTGCAACCCTTCGTCGGTAAACGAAGCCAGTTTTTCGGTGATTCCGTTCGCTTTTAATTGCTTAGGAATAAGGTAATGCTTTGCAATCTCCATCTTTTCCTGCAAGGTGTAGCCGGAAAGACGGATAATTTCCATTCTATCGAGGAGTGGCTTTGGAATGGTATCCAAAGAGTTAGCCGTCGTGATGAAAAGCACCTTGGAAAGGTCGTAAGGAACTTCTAAATAACGGTCGCGGAAAGTCGGGTTTTGTTCAGGGTCTAATACCTCGAGTAAAGCCGACGCAGGATCACCTCTCATATCAGACGAAATTTTATCAATCTCATCCAACAAGAACACGGGGTTAATCGAGCCTGCGTTTTGCATTGCATACAGAACTCTACCAGGGATTGCACCGACGTACGTTTTACGGTGACCACGGATTTCCGCCTCGTCTTTGACACCGCCGAGGCTCATGCGCACGAATTTACGGTTAAGCGCGCGCGCAACCGAGCTTGCAATACTCGTCTTACCAACGCCAGGAGGGCCGACTAAGCACAAAATCGGGGCTTTCATATTCCCCGTCAGCTTCAGCACCGCCAAATATTCGGTGATACGCTCTTTGATTTTCTCTAAGCCATAGTGGTCGCTTTCCAGTACTTTAACACAGTCGGAGAGTTTTTCAGTGTCCTTCGTTTCCTCTGTCCAAGGCAGAGATAAAACCTGGTCTAAATAGGTGGTAATAATCGTGTATTCGGGCGCAGAAGGCTGAATACGACCAAGTCGAGAAACTTCCTTTAAACACTTTTCTTCCACCTCAGGAGGCAGTTGTTTATCGAGGATTTTTTGCTTATATTCCTCTTCCTCTTTACCTGTATCACCCAGCTCTTCATGGATAGCGCGAAGCTGTTCACGAAGGAAGTATTCCTTCTGGTTTTTGTCGATGCTTTGACGGACGGCGTTTGCAATCTTCTTTTCGATTTTTGCAATTTCCAGCTCGTCATTCAAACACTTCTCAAATATTTTCAGCCGCTCTAAAACACGAGGCTCTTCCAAAATCTTCTGCTTAACGGCGTCACGCACTCGCATAGAAGAGAGCAGAATATCAATATATTCATCGGGATCAGAGCAGAGCTCTGCTTTTTGCAACAACTCCTTTGGAATCTTTCCGTCAGAACCTAAAACGTCGGAAACCAGCGCCTTTGCCGTACGGAAATACGCCTCCGTTAAAACCTCGTCCCCATGCTTTGAGGTAACCTCTACAACGTGCGCCCAAAAGTAGAGCTCATCCTTAAAAAATTCGGAAATTTTCGCGCGATAAAGCCCGTCTGCGTGAACGCGAATCGTACCGCCGGGAAGTTTGGAAATTTGGCGCACGCGCGCAACGACACCGACGGTATATAAATCTTCCGCCGTAATCTCATTACGCTTATTATCTTTTTGAGAAACGATAAACAGCAGTCGGTCTGCGTTTTCGGAAGCACGCTCAACCGCCTTTAAAGTACGCTCTCTCCCCGCTTCAAACACGATGGACGTGTGAGGAAATGCAATTTTTCCCCGAAGGGGAATTAAGGGAACGGACAGCTCCCTTATTTTTTGAAACTCTTGATTGTCTTTCATATTTAAATTATAACCTAAAAAGATACGCTTTTAAACCGATTGTGGAAGTGGGTTTTACACAAAAACGCCTCGTTTCGGAGGCGTTTTTATACCTATTTGGCAAAGGATTATTCTGCTGTTTTTGCTTCCTGCGCATTAGGTTCTTCCACTTCTTCCTCCGTTCTGGAATAGCCGTAAACGTAGGAATATTTCGAGTAATTATAATAGCCACGATAATTGCTATATAATTTACCTGTAGCCATATGGTAATCGTTGACGACGACACCTAAAACGTTTGCTTTCGCAAACTGCAGCGTTGAAAGTGAGCGCTGTACGTCGGAGATATAGGAAACGTTGTGTCTGCAAATAAGCACCGCGCCATCCGTCTTCGGCGCAACCGCTAAAGCGTCCGATACCATCAAAACAGGAGGTGTATCAATCAAGATGTAGTCAAATTTAGACTTCAGCTCGTCTAACAAGGAAACCATAGAATCACTTTCAAGCAATTCATAAGGCTTCGGGGAATGGGTGCCGCAAGTGATATAATACAGGTTTTCGTTTACTTCAGAATAGCGCAAAACCTCATCTAAGGATGCCTGGCCAGAGAGATAATCACTAAGACCGGGGGTGCGCTTACACTTAAAGAATTTCGAAACTCTGCCTTTACGGATATCAGCGTCAACCAAAACAACCTTCACGTCCGACATTGCAAACATCAATGCAAGGTTCGCCGCAACAAGCGTCTTACCGTCCTCAGGGTAAGAGGAGGTAAAAGTGAGCACGGAGCCACCCTGCTTTGCAGGCATGGAAACGGAAAGAGCCGCTTTTAAATTACGAAAAGCTTCCGTAACAGCAAACGGTGTATTCTTATCCAGCAGATAAGCCTGACGAGGTGCGCGTTTCTTTGCATCTTTTGCACGGCGGCGAATTTTTATCATATCAAAAAAATCCATAATTACACCTCCTTATCTACTTGCTGGTTTTGTTTTTGGAACGCTATCTCTTCCTCGTCGATAGAGGGGATAACGCCCAGAAGAGGAACGTTAAGCTGACTGGGAATCGTATCGTAATCACGGACACGCTTATCCGCTCTGTCGATAAGAATCACCAAAACGCAAGCAAGAACGAAAGCAATTGCAGCAGCAAGCAGAGCAAACTTAACAGATTGTCTTAAAATGTATCCTTCGTTCATAAGCTGGATATCAGTAACGGTTGTGATCTGCGTACAGCTGGTCGACTTATACTCGACGGGAACAATCATCTTTTCACACACGTACTTAGGCAATTCCGATTGTACACGGAGCAACAAATCTGCCGCTAAATCCTGATATTTCTCATCGCTGTCACCTAAAACGGAAATTTCAACGTACAGGAAACTACGCGCCAAGTCTATTGCGTTATCTAAATCCTTTTCACTCTGCATGTAAGAGAATTTAAGCGATTCCATGTAAAGATTCAGTGTTTCATGATATTTTTTCGTTTGTCTCCAAGCGAAAAGAGTTTCATTGATTTGCTTATTTGCCTCTGCTACAGAAAGGTCGTATGCCTCTTTATTCTCTGCCGTCTTATCCGCTTCGTAAGCCGCTTGCTTTGCAAGAGATTCGTCAATTTTCTGCTGAGCCGCATCAATCTTCTCGTCTAAAAGCAAATAGGATTCATCCTCATTAGCCCAACCCTTTTCAGGGATTAATTTACCGTTTAGAATCATCAATTCCGTAAAGCTTTCAGAGTTGAGAAGACGGACGATATTATCCATTACGTTTTTACCGTACGCGCCGTAAACGCCGTAGGTAGAGCCGCCGCCAAGTTCTGTCTCAGAATCCTTGTCACGTACGGGGTTGATGTAAAATTCCAACGTCGTACCCCAATAATAAACGTTATAGGACGTAGCGAAACCAAACGCGCCACCCAATAACCCACCGCATAACAATACGAGAATGAGAAGCTTTATTTTAGACAAGAGGACTTTTAATAAGTCCAACAAGCTAAATTCTTCTTTTTCGACTTGTTCGTTCATTGTGTTCTCCTTTATATAGCCATGTAATCGTTTTTGCTTTCTTTTCTAAAAGAAAAGCACTCCGTATACCATTATACCACCTTTCCAGAGGAAAGGCAAGCGTTTATAAAAGAAATAACTGTAAAAATCTTCCCTTAACCACTTGAAAAAAGGTAAAAAATATGCTATACTATAAAGAAATAGCTTTATCACAAAATCAAAAAGCGAAAAGGAGATAGACGGGGTGCAGGAAATTTTACAAAAAACAACCGCTTATACCCGTTTACTTGCGCAGAGGGAAGAGGGAAAGCTCTCCCACGCGTACCTGCTTGTTTACGATGACCCTACGCACACGAAGACGGCGCTCAAAGAGTTGGCAAAAATCCTCTTTCATGCAGAGGAAAAAGGCTTTGGTGGATACGACGACCCCGAAAGCGAGCGTATCACGCGCCTCGTTGACGGAGAAAAGTACGCCGACTGCCTCGTGTACCCGAAAAACGAAAAACGCTTAAACGTAGAGGAATGTGAGCGCATCATCGAGGAATGTTTCGTGCACGCCGTCGAGGGAGAGAAAAAAGTTATTCTCATCGACCGTATCGACGAGGCGTTGCCCACCGCGCAAAACAAGCTGTTAAAGGTGTTGGAAGAACCGCATGATGGGGTTGTGTTCCTGCTGTCGGCAAGAACCGTCTACCCTGTACTACAAACGGTGTTATCTAGAACGCAAAAACTGGAAATTTCGCCCTTTTCTATCGAAGAAGTAGGGGCATGTCTGCGTCGAAACGAAAAAATTAACGCAACCGTAGAGGAAATACAGCTGGTGGCGGCGCTCTCTTGCGGCAGTGTAGGCACAGCGGAAGGCTTGTTGCAGGCAGGGTATTATAAGACTTTGCTGTCCGATGCCTTCGACCTTTGCGAATGCGAGATAGACCGTCTGCCGATTGCGGCAAAGCAGGCAGGCGCAACCAAAAATAAAAAAGAGCTGGTGTCGATTTTGCGTTTAATTTTCCGCGATGCGGTGTTTGTCAAGCTTGGGAACGCAAAGCAGTTATTGCTTGCGCCCGAACAGGGACGGATTACCCGTATTGCAGACCGCTTTTCATTCTCTGCCCTCTCCTACGCGCAGGAACGGCTGTCGGCAGTAGAAAAAGAGGTACAATTCAATGCAAACTTCGCGCAGTGTATCGAGCTGTGTATGGCGCGTATTTTAACAAAATAGTAAGGAAACAATATGGTAAAAGTAGTAGTTATAAAATTTAAAAACGGCGGTAAGCTGTATTATTTTGCCCCTAAAAACGGGGAAGTGTACGAAAGAAACATGCCCGTCATCGTCGAAACGGCGAAGGGCTTGGAATACGCTTGGGTGGCATACCCCACCCGCGAGGTTGAGGACGAAGAGGTGGTACAACCCTTAAAGCCCATCATTCGTATTGCTACGCAAAAGGACAAGGATTTCTACGCGGCGGCTGAGGCGAAAAAGCCCGAGGCAATGCAGACATGCCGTGAAAAGATTGCAAAACACGGCTTAGAGATGAAACTGGTCGATTGCGAATATGCCTTTGACGGCAGTAAAATCGTCTTTTATTTCACCTCTGCAACGCGCGTGGACTTTAGAGAGCTGGTCAAGGATTTGGCGACGACCTTCCACCACCGCATCGAGCTTCGTCAGGTGGGCACGAGGGACGAAACGAAGTACCTTGGCGGTCTTGCGCCTTGCGGCAGAGTGTGCTGTTGCGCAGGCAATATGCCCGAATTTAAGAAGGTGACGATCAAGATGGCGAAGACGCAAGGCTTGGCGCTGAACCCTGCGAAAATCAACGGACTTTGCGGCAGATTGATGTGCTGTCTTAGCTATGAGAGCGAATATTACGCAGACGCGTACAAGAAAGTACCGAAGGTAGGGTCTGAAGTAAGCTCTCCCGACGGCAGAGGAATCGTTGCATCGGTGAACATGCTGAAGATGACGGTGAAGGTCAAGATTGACGACAGAAACGGCGGTCTCATCTACAAGGATTTCCCCGTAGAGCAAATCCATTTTAAGAAAGGCAATGCCCCCATCAAAGACGACGACGAAGAATAATAAGAAAAGCTTTGCAAAACAGCAAAGCTTTTTTATTTTATAAAAAAAGAAAGCGGTTTTATACCGCTTCCTTATAGATAATTCTAGGTTGTGCTTTTGCTGAAATACACTCTTTGGTGAGGATGACCTCGGAGATGTTTTCATCCGAAGGGATTTGATACATCACTTCCGTCATCACCCCTTCGATGATGGTACGAAGTCCGCGCGCGCCCGTCTTTAATCGAATGGCAGTCTGCGCGATTTCACGCACCGCATCTTCCTCTACCGTCAGTTGTACGCCGTCCAAGCCCACCAGCTTTTGGTATTGTTTGATAATCGCATTCTTCGGCTCGGTCAAAATCTTCATCAAAGCGCTCTCGTCTAAAGGCTCTAAATTGACGACGATGGGAATACGGCCCACGAATTCGGGGATTAACCCGAACTTCGTCAAATCCTGCGGCTGTACGTCCTCTAACAGCGAATAATCCGCCTCGTTTTCGCCAAGCTTTACCTTACCGCCAAATCCAAGCGACGAAGTTTCCGTCCTTGCCGATACAATCTTATCAAGACCCACAAACGCACCGCCACAGATGAACAAAATGTTGGTGGTGTCAATCTTCAGACATTCCTGCGAGGGGTGCTTTCTGCCGCCCGTCGGGGGAACGTTCGCCTGCGTGCTTTCGATGATTTTAAGGAGCGCTTGCTGTACGCCTTCGCCCGATACGTCGCGCGTAATCGAAACGTTTTCGCCCTTTCTTGCAATCTTATCGATTTCATCGATATAGATGATACCGCGTTGCGCCTTTTCGATATTAAAGTCAGCGTTTTGAATAAGCTTCAACAGGATATTTTCCACGTCCTCGCCCACGTAGCCAGCCTCGGTTAAAGTGGTAGCATCCGTCGTTGCGAAGGGCACGCCGATGATCTTCGCCAAGGTGCGCGCAAGCAGCGTTTTACCACTACCCGTAGGCCCGAGCAACAGTACGTTGCTCTTTTCAATTTCGACTTCGTCGTCCTTCGATTTTTTCATGCCTGCGTTGATACGCTTGTAGTGGTTGTAGACAGCAACGGAAAGCACGCGCTTTGCCTTGTCCTGACCAACGATATATTTATCCAGCTCCGCCTTCAATTCCGCAGGCTTTTTGAGGGGGATTTCTTCCGTCTGCGGTTGCGTCTCGGCCGATTCTACCATATCAAAGCAGATGCGAACGCACTCCTCGCAGATAAAAGCATCGTTTCCTGCGATCAATTCGCTGGTTTGTTCCTGTTCTCTTCCGCAGAAGGAACAACGGTGTTTATTTTCTGACATATATTCTCCTAATAAGGCTGTGAGATATAGCCTTGCTGTGATTTAGAAAAATAGCGTAAAACCTCATCGTTGGTGGCTTTACGCTATCAAAATTATCTTCTTACAAATACCTTATCAATCAAGCCGTACGCACGCGCTTCTTCCGCAGACATGTAGTAGTCACGGTCGGTGTCGCGTTCGATGGTAGCAAGGTCGTTGCCGGAATTTTCCGAAAGGATACGGTTGAGCTTCGCCTTCGTACGAAGAATATGCTCGGCATGGATTTTGATATCGCTTGCCTGACCCTGCGCGCCGCCAAGGGGCTGATGGATCATGATTTCCGAGTTGGGCAAAGCATAACGCTTACCTTTCGTACCGCTGGAAAGAAGGAACGCACCCATCGATGCCGCCATACCGATACAGATGGTGGAAACGTCGCACTTGATGTAGTTCATCGTATCGTAAATAGCAAGACCTGCCGAAACACTGCCGCCCGGAGAGTTGATATACAGACAGATATCCTTCGTAGGGTCTTTACCTTCCAGGTAAAGCAACTGAGCAACCACCGTGTTTGCCACGTTGTCGTCAATCGGACCACTTAAAAAGATAATTCTGTCTTCGAGCAGTCTCGAATACAGGTCGTAGGAGCGTTCGCCCGTAGACGTACGCTCTACAACGTAAGGGATGAGAACGTTCTTTTCCATTATTTGGATTCCTCCACGTACATTTCGTTGTTTGCCTTCAAGAAATCAAACAACTTCGTGATGATAACGTCATTCTTAAGGTAATCGATCTGTCTGGGATCCATCGTCTTCTTGTATTCTTCTGCGGACTTGTCCACGGAAGCAGCCTGAGCAGCGATCTTTGCGTCAACTTCTTCGGTCGTTGCGTCAATCTTTTCTGCATCGATAATCTGTGCGATGATAAGCTGATGCTTAACGTTCTTTTCAGCCTGATCTTGGTAATTCTTTCTGAAGTCTGCTTCGGATACCTTCAAGAAGGAGAGGTAGTCAGCAAGCTTCAAGCCCTGATACATCAGCTGATATTCGAATCTCTTAACGAGGGTATCGATTTCTCTTTCGATCATAACCTGAGGAATTTCTACCTTGGTGTTCAAAGCGATTGCTTCCAAAATGCTGTTTTCGGTAGCGTCGTTTGCGCGTCTATCCAAGTTTTCCTGCAATCTTGCCGCAGTCTTTTCCTTGTAAGCTGCAATCGTTTCGTCGCCGGTTGCGCCCTTGATGAACTCATCGGTGAGCTCAGGCAATATCTTTGCCTGGATCTTATGCAAGGTAACTGCAAACACAGCTGCTTTGCCTGCCAAGTCTGCCGCCTGGTAGTTTTCAGGGAAGGTAACGTTTACGTCCTTCGTTTCGCCAACGTTCATGCCAACAACCTGTTCTTCAAAGCCAGGGATGAATGCGCCGCTGCCCAAAACGAGGTCATAGCCTTCAGCTTCGCCGCCGTCAAACTTAACGCCGTCAACCGTACCAACGAAGTCAATCGTCGTGATGTCACCGTTTACTGCAGCGCGATCAGTCACTTCTTCTCTCTTTGCGTTTCTGTCAAGCAATCTGTCGAGTTCAGCCTGAACGTCAGCATCGCTTACAGTATATGCATATTTTTCAATCTTCATACCCGTATAAGCGGAAATTTCTACTTCGGGTTTTACGGGAACGGTTGCAACGATGGAGATAAGGTCTTCTTCGAACTTATCAAGTGCAAATTCAGGTTCGCCAACAAAAACACGCTTCTTGCTTTCTTTTTCTTCGATTTTGCCGTAGTTTTCAGCAATCAAAAGATTGAGCGCATCTTCATAGAATACGGACTTGCCATATGCGTTTTCAATAACGTTCTTGGGAGCCTTGCCCTTGCGGAAGCCGTTCACGTTGTACTTGTGTCTGGTCTTCATGTAAGCGTCGGTCAACGCCTTCTTCCATTCTTCACCGTCAAACTTGATGGTGATTTTTACAGTGCTTTTTTCAGCAGCTTTGGTGGTATACTTCATGTTTGTACTCCTAAAAATAACAATTATTTTTTGATTTTATAAACGGCGCATCTCTGCGTTGCACCTTGCTTTACTTATTTCTGAACTTCAAAAAGGGTTTTTGGTGTCAGTCAACGGTCGAGCAAGCTATATTTTAACACATTTCTTTGTAAAAAGAAAGCGTTTTTATTTACAATTTTCAAAATTTGCGGTATAATTTATAAAAAAGACCACGCAAAATGTTTGCAAAGGAAATTGTATGCCTTTAGACGCATTTCATCTAAAACGGCTCGCCGTAGAATTAAACGAGACGCTTGTCCACGGAAAAATTAACAAAGTTACGCAAGCTTCGAAGGACGAGCTTACCCTCTATATATACACAAAAGGTAAGGTTGTTAAACTACTTTTTTCTACAAATGCGACGTTTGCGCGCGTTTGTTTGACAAAAACGGAAAAAGAGCCCCTGCCCGTCGCCCCGAATTTCTGTATGTTGCTTCGAAAACACCTTTTAGGTGGGGAGATTTTGTCCGTTCGTCAACACGGGTTCGAGCGTATCATTGAAATCACCGTCCATTGTACGGGGGATTTCTCCTCATGCGACAGGGTATTGCACGCAGAGATTATGGGCAAGTATTCCAACCTCACCCTCACCGAAAACGGGGTGATTTTGGGGGCGTTAAAGCCGTCCAGCCTCGACACCTTGAACGGCAGACCGCTGTTCCCCGGGGCGCAGTTTGTCTACCCTCATCCGCAGGATAAAGCATCGCCCTACGATACCGCCGCCGTGCGGAATCGGTACACTGCTTTTTGCGCCAACCGAGAGAGTGTTTCCGAAGAGGAAACAGCAGGGTTTATCTTTGATAACGTTGCAGGATTCGCTCTCTCGACGGCAAGAGAAATCTTAAAACAGCCTGCCCCCCGCCTGCTGTTGCCCGATCTTTTGGCGTGGGCTTGCGATAGTTTAGCGCCAGCCCCTTGCGTTGTACAAAAGGCAGGGGAAAGAACCGACTTTTTCGCATTTCCCGTGGAGGGCGGCGCGCCTTGCGACAGCCTCATAGAGGCTGTGGATTGCTACTATTCAGACAAAGAGGGCCGTCGTGGTTTTGCCGATAAAAAACGCAAATTAGAGAGTGCAATCCGCGCCCTACTCAAAAAACTTGGAAAGAAAAAGCAGGATACCTTGGAACGGCTTGCCGAAGCGAAAAAAGCGGAAGACTACCGTATCAAAGGGGAACTGCTGACCGCCAACCTTTACCGTATCGAAAAAGGCGCGAAAGAGGTTGTGTTAGAAAACTGGTACGAAGAGGGTTGTCCTACGGTAAAAATCGCTTTAGATACGACCCTGCCCCCCACAAAAAACGCGCAGAGGTACTTTAAGACCTACAATAAATTAAAACGCGCGCAGGAGATTTTGACCCCGATCCTCGCCCAAGAGGAAGCGGAAGAGAGATATGCAAACAGCGTGCTGTCGTCCGTATTGCTTGCGGAAGCGGCACTGGACTTAAAAGAAATTGAGGCGGAGCTGATTGCCCTTGGGCTTCTCAAAGCCCCCAAGGAAAAGGCAGGGGTAAAAAAGAAGGAGCTCATCACCCCCTATCGGGAATTCACCTACGGTGGGTTTACGATATTGTCGGGGCGAAACAACCTGCAAAACGATCGGCTGGTGCGTAGCGCAGACGGCAAGGATCTTTGGTTGCACACACAAAAATACCATTCGTCCCACGTGTTGATTGTGGCGGACGGCAAAAAAGTCCCCGACGAGGTCATCAAAGTCGCCGCTGAGATATGCGCGTATTATTCAGACGGGCGCGCGGGGGATAAAATCCCCGTGGACTACTGCGAAAAGCGGTTTGTCAAAAAGCCGTCCAAGGCAAAAGCAGGTTTCGTCGTCTACACCGACTATAAAACTGCCCTCGCCACCCCCAACCCCCATAGCGAATATTTGAAAGAATAATTTTTTGTAAAAAATTATTTATCGAAGTAACCAGCTATATCCATACCCAACAAGATACCTGCACGGAAACCTTCCGCATAATAAACGGCAACTTCCTCACTCATCATTCCGCCTAAACAATCCATAGCCTTTTTATACAGAGCATAAACAGTATCATCCCTTTTTAGAAGTTTTTGGATTTCTTCATCTGTTTTTATGAGTTCGTCTAAAAATGCTTCATGTTCTTTTGTGTTTACAGCAACACAATCAGGGCTTATTAGTTCCCCATAATACATTCTCAAAATAGGTGTTTTTAATTTCATAACATTCTCCCAAATAAAATAGACAATGGAAGTATACCACAGAAATATCTGTAAGTCAAGACTTTCCACAGAAATTTTTGTATAATAATAAAAAAGGGGAAAAGTATGAAATACGGAGAATATTTTAAAGCGCAAAGAGAATTGGCTGGTTTATCTCAAAGTGAGTTATCTAAAAGAACGGGTTTGTCCCAACAAATGATTAGCCATTGGGAGAATAATAAAGGCGAGCCGGGGATTGAAAAACTGGTTGTCTTAGCGGATTTCTATGGAATTTCTCTCGATGAGTTAATAGGCAGGACGGTAAAAATAAATTAAAGATTAGCACTTGGAAGAATTTGATAAGAAACAAAAACCCGACGAGGTGTTCTCGTCGGGTTTGGTTTTACTTCGCTAAATTATTCAGCAACAACTTCGGCTACGGGGTAAACGCAAGCCTGTTTCTTATCTCTGCCCAATCTTTCGTATCTAACGGTGCCGTCTACCAAAGCAAACAGCGTGTCGTCTTTACCGATACCTACGCCAGTGCCGGGGTGAATCTTCGTGCCTCTCTGGCGAACGAGGATGTTCCCTGCAAGAACGAACTGACCGTCAGCGCGCTTTACGCCAAGGCGTTTTGCTTCGCTGTCGCGTCCGTTGTGGGTCGAACCGGTACCTTTCTTATGAGCGAATAAACGGATAAAAATCATATTTACTTCTCCTTTTCATTCTTTTTTCTCATGCCCTGCCGTGCAGAGCGGGGTGCAGTGGGTTTCTCTAACCTAAAAAATTAGAGTTCGATCTTTTCGATCTTCACTGCGGTGAAGGGCTGTCTATGACCCTGCTTTTTACGTTCGTTCTTCTTCGCTTTGTACTTGAAGACGATGATCTTCTTTGCCTTAGCGTGTTCAACGACGGTAGCGGTCACCTTTGCGGATTCTACTTCCGCGCCCGTTTTGATACCGGACTCATCAGCAACCATCAGCACTTTGAAGGAAACGGTTTCCCCTTCTGCAGCTGCGAGCTTTTCCAAACGGATTACGTCGCCTTCTGCAACCTTGTACTGCTTATTGCCGTTATCGATGATAGCGTACATACAGATTTTACCTCCTCTTTCCAGTCTCGAAGTCCCCCCAGGCGGATGCAAAATTGCATCACTTAAAAAGCCCGTGTCTATCGGCTCGACTAATACTATACCACACTCCCAATTTTTCAGTCAAGCATTTTTATCTGTTTTTTATAAAAAAATCGTATAATTTTAACGAAAAATAGGCACACTAAAGAAAAACGGAGGTAAGCATATGGAAAACGATTGCAAACGCAAGAAGAGCGAAGAGGCTCTGTCGGAAATCTACCGCAACACAAACCTCGCCATGCAGTCCATCGAGGATATTTTGCCCGAAGTGGATCACGAGGGGATGAGCAAAGAGCTTCGCTCTCAGCACGAGGGGTATTCTGAAATCGGCTCGAAAGCGGCAAAAATCGCCAAAGATAAAGGGGTGGAGTTGAAAGAGCCGGGCGTGTTCAAAAAAGCGATGATGTGGGGCTCGATTAAGATGAGCGCGATGATGGACGGCAGTAAAAACCATATCGCAGAAATGATGATTCGAGGCACGGTGATGGGGATTACTTCCCTTAGAACCACGCAGACAGATTTGCCGATTAACCCCGACCCCGAGGTGGAAAAGCTCTTATCCGAGCTCATCGATTTAGAAGAAAATTACGAACGCCGTTTAAAGGAATTTTTATAAGAAAAAAAGCAGAGCAAAAAGCTCTGCTTTTTGTATACACGATATAAGCGTGGCTTATTCCACCAAAATTGCCTTTTCGGGCAGAGTAGGGAAACGGTCGTTTTCGCCACGGACGAAGAAAGTATGCTCCTTATAAGTTCTGTGCGGAATAAGGTAAATACGCTTGCTTTTCCACTTGGTTTCCAGCTCTTTTGAAAAGACTTTGTCTTGCAAAATCTTCTTCGCCATACCGTCATTTAAATCTACAACGGCGGATTGATACCCCTCAAAGAAACAATCGAGCAAATCTTCGCGCAGTTTGGTCATCATGAACAAGTCGTTGTGAACCGCGCCGTTGCCGTGACAATGGGGGCAGGGCTTGATTAGAGAGGTGGCAAGCTCCTTGCCCACCCGTTTACGGGTGAATTGCGTAATACAGAGCTCGCTCATCGGCAAGACGTTGCATTTTGCCTTGTCTTGGGCAAGGTATTCGCGTAAGGTTTCGGTGACCTTTTGCTTATGTTCTTCGTTGAACATATCAATAAAGTCCACGACGACGATGCCGCCGATATTGCGAAGTCTGACCTGACGGGCAATCTCTTTTGCCGCCCGAAGATTGACATCGAACACCGTTTCCTCTAAATTGCTATCCCCAACGAAGCTGCCGGAGTTAACGTCTACCACCGTCATCGCTTCCGTGTGGTCGATAATCAGCGAGCCGCCCCCTTCCAAGGGTACACGCGGCTTTGTTGCGTCGTATACGAGTTGAGAGATACCGTACTCTCTAAACATCGAACGTTCACCAGAGTATAAGCAAAGCTTATACTTATCCATCTCACCGAAGACGTCGATGAACTGCGATAGCCTGTCGTACAACTCCTTATCACCGACGTGCATCGCGGTGATTTCGTCGCCGAAGCTATCCCTCATCACCCGAACGGGGAGGTCTTCTTCTTGGTATAATAGTGCGCCGACGGGGGCGTCCACTGCTTTTTGAGAGGTAAGGGAGAATAATTTTCGAAGATAATCCGCTTCTTTCTCAAGCTCCTCTTGGGTTGCTGAGGGGGCTTTCGTGCGCAGAATAAAGCCTGCGTTTTCGTTCTTTTGGCGCAGGGATTCTGCCACAGCCATTAGGCGTTCCCGTTGCGCCTCGTCCGTGATTTTTCTGGAAACCCCAAAAAAGAGAGTCTGCGGCAGGTAAATCAACCGCTTTCCAACGAAGGAAAGATGAGATGTGACCTTTGCCCCCTTATTGCCGCGCGGGGATTTGGTGACTTGGACGATGATTTCGTCCCCTTCCTTTAATCCTGATAACGGCGTGGTGGCGGGGGCGTCCAAAAGCCCGTCGTATTTCGCGCAGTCAGCGTACGTTTCGTCGGTGGAAAGATAACAATTCCTTTCTAAGCCACAGTCCACAAAGGCGGCGTTCATACCTGAAACGACGTTCATAACCTTTCCTTTGTAGATG
The DNA here is from genome assembly GCA_045654025.1 of Candidatus Scatosoma sp. Taxonomy (GTDB): domain Bacteria; phylum Bacillota; class Clostridia; order Christensenellales; family Borkfalkiaceae; genus Scatosoma. Next base: position 50,254 of record JAZOMO010000044.1, on the reverse strand, counting down.
TTGCCGACAATACTGCCGTTCGTTTCGTTTTCGCTTTCAAATTCCACGACCTTGCCGTCCTCTAACAGGGCGACGAATTGCTGGCCGCAGTATCGATCAAAAAACCATTCCTTTTTCATAAAACACGCTCCAAAGCATTTATAGCATGCAGGGGCGTAAAACGAACTGCGTCCAAGCACTTTTTGGGTTTAAGCTTGCCGCTTTTATCTGGTGAAGAGCGACAAACCTCAGCCAGTATACCATATATTTCCATGTGATTCAAGGGGTTTTCGCAAAAAATACGCCCACTTTTTCACAAAAAATCGGAAAAATACTCTGCAATCGGGGTAAAAAGGTAATTTCTTTGAAAAAAGTTGGATAGCTGGGTTTGTGTGATACTCCCTAAAAATCGTTCTTGCTCGTCGTACACGTCTAAGATGAGATAGCGGTCAACGCAAAGAAAGGTGAGCGCTTTTTTGATCGTACATTGTGGGGAGACGGCAACGTGTAAAATGGGCGTACCTCTCTCAAAGGCTCGGCGGTCGGAAAAGTCCAGTTTATAATATTGCGGCTCTTCCCTTTCAAAAAGAGAAAGCAAAAGAAATGCGCTAAACACCGCCAAGGACAGGTTGAACCCACCGTGGATTGCGGAAAAAATAGAAAGGATAATCCCGACTACGCAAAAGACAGCAGTACTGATTTTACAGACAATTTTCGTCCATTTTTTAGCTTTTATAGGGGGCAGGTATTTAGCGAACAGAGAATAAACAGCGCAATAAAGCACCCTACCGCCGTCCAAAGGCGGCGCAGGAATGAGGTTGCAAAGCCCCAAGGACAGCGAGGTGTAAAAGGCGGTTTCCGTGTATGGGTAGGTAGACGGAAAGCACCACCACATCGCCAAAAAGAGGGCGGCGATGAACAGATTAAACAAGGGGCCGGCTAATGCGACGGCAAGTTCGTCTTTTGCAGAGGCGTCCTCAATCTCTATGTGGATTGCCGCTCCGTAAGGCATAAGCAATAGCTGTTTTGCAGCATACCCAAGCTTTGCCGCCTGCGCGGCGTGGGCGAGTTCGTGTAGGACGGCGCAGACGACCGAACAAAAAAACACGGCGAATTCCCCGGCGAGCGTACTCCACAAGCCTAACAGCAGGAATAGTGGGTGGATACGCAATCGCCCGTAAAACAAGGAAAAGCGGCGTTTGCCGCTTTTCGTCTTATTCTTCCGCCCAGACAAGCTCGCCATTGTCCGTCAAGATAAAGCAGTTGAGCAACGCCCCTGCCTCGTACATCGATACCTGCACTTCGGCGTTCCCGTCGCTGTACCCTATGGGGATATTGCTCTTTACAACGCTACCCACCGAGCAGGCGGCGTAGGACAGACCGCTGACAATCTCCGAGAAAGTGTCAGAGTGGGCAATTTTTATTGTCCAAGTCCCGTCGTTATTTTGCACCACCGTTTCCACTGTTCCATCCACGGCAGGGTACACGCAACCTGCCTCTTGGAAGGATAAAATCCCCGAAGGGGAGAGGGTCAGTTCCGCATCTTCCTCAGAGAGAATGGACGAAAGCTTAAAATCCGCATAAGTACGCGTATCCGTCTGCTTGGTTTCGCTGAGCGAACGGAAGAAGGTATTGATTGCGCTGTTTGGCATAAACACGTTGGTCAAAAAGATACCAAGACACAGGGCAAAGCAAGCCGCAAATTCAATGCCAACAATCAGGGCGTTGCGTTTTGCTCGTCTTTTTTGCGCGCTATTTTCTTCCTCATCATATAAGCCGTAGTTATAGATAGGCAAACTATCTTCGGGTTCGTCTGTGGAGGAAATATCCTCGGGGCGCTTTTTAGAAGACGTTTTTTGCGCGGGGGTATCTATATTATCGTATTCCCATTCGTTTGCCTCTTTGCCGAACATCCGCGCAAAGTAAGGACGCTTTTTTCTTCGGGGGATTGCGACGGGGATGCTCTCCTCTATTACAGGGGAAGGCAACGCCTCATCGATGGGGTGATTTTGCTGCAGATTGTTTGTTTGCATGGTAATAGTAGGCTCCTCTGTGTTTGTTGTGTTGAAGTGCGAAGGGGTCGACGCATCCGTAGGATTGACGGTTGTGGTCTTGTTTGCCGACGGCTTTCGTCCGTGTGTTGCTTTCGTCATCTTGTTATCCTCGTTGACCTTGCTGATTACCTCTTCCTTTAAATTCTGTGTTTTTTTCGGTTTGCGTCCTCTCTTCTTTTTTACCTCTATCGTAGATACGGGGATTTCCAACATTTCTGCGTATTCCATTTGTTCGTCCATAAGCTAAAACTCCTTGTGTTTTCGTCTGTATTCTACTATATGCGGCTTGCCCCAAAAAGAGAACGGGAAAAACAAAAAACCGACCCACGACTTTTGTCGAAGATCGGTATAATTTATCGAAAGAGTATAATATAATAATAGCTTATGGAAACAAAAAACTTTTTAAAGTATACAAATACCTGCCCTGTAGATATTGATACAACACATAAATATTGCTTATATTTCTGGGATTGCCGTAAAGCGGAGAATTTCTACTTCGTAGGCGGTTTTGGTGGCCGCTCCACCTTCGCCTAAGTCCATATACTGATAGGAATGCAACTGCCCTAAAATGGAAACAGTATCCCCTAATTGCAACCGTTTTGCGATGGCGACGCTTTCATCGCTTACGGAAACGGACACTTCGGTAAACCGTCCGTCTTGACTGTGTACGGAGAGCAAGAACTCTGCCCGTTCCCCCTCGCCGATGACGTAGGAATAGGGTTTTCTAATGACGTTGCCCGTGAGGAATATTCCGCTGGTGATTTCCGTTTCCCCCGCGTAGACCTCTTCTGCGCGCACTTTTAAAAGAGGGGAGCAATCTTCCCCGGCCTCCACCTCATCAGAGAAGATTTTACCGGTCAGAGAGAGGATTGTTCCCTTTTGCACGGTATCGTCCACCTGCGTTTCAGCAATTAACACGGGCAGGATATCTACCCCCGTCGGCAGGGTGATTTTCATCGAAAATTCCAAAAAGCGCTCGCCGTCAAGGCAGACGGGCGCGCCGTCTGTCGTCAGCTCGCCGCAGAGTAAAATTAAATTTTCAGGCGCAACGTTTTGCATGGCCGTTCTCCGTCGTATATTTTTTATCATTATACCATATGCTGATTAAGATGTCAATCATTCGAGGAAAGAAAAAAGGCGGCAAGCCGCCGCCAAATATAAGCTATTATTATACCACTGTATCCAACGCCGCGCCGACTTCGGGGACGGAGTATAAGGCGAATTCCGTTTCGAGGTCAAAATCTTCTTTGTCGTCAAAAGCCGCCAGCTTGGAAACGGACACTTCGTAAGCGGTCATCGTCTTGACGTCGGTGTCGGACAGCTTCTTTTGGTATTCGCGGCTTTGGATTCTGCCTGCGACAGCAATACGATCGCCTACGGCGAGGGATTTTACAAAGCGCGCGTTTCTGCCCCACGCGATGCAGGGGATATAGTCCGATTTATTATAGGCGCGGTTGACTGCCACCAACACGTCGGCGATTTCCCGATTAAAGGGGGTTGTTCGATAGACGGGCGGTTTGCAGATATACCCGGACAGCAGGATATTGTTTGGGTTTTTGTCGGGGTCTTCGTCCACAAGCTCCCGTAAAAAGACGGTCAGCATTAGGCGGGATTTGCCGTTTTCCAGCTTGTTGTAGCTTCGAAATTGTCCGACGGCGGAAATTCGCTTGCCTTTTTGCAGTTCACCGCAGGTAATCAGCCGTTCAGAAACGGTGACGGGCAGGATATCGGCTTGCCCTGAAAGTCGCAGGACTTTTACGAAAAATTCGTAAAAACCCTCTCCGTAGACCTCGTGGGAGAAGCTTGCGTCGCTGACGATTTCCCCTGTCAAATACACTCGGTTGTTCTTTTCGCAGTTGTAATTCATAAATAGTACCTCGCATTTTATTCCGTCAAACCGCAGGGTGTTGCTTGCCTGTGTGGTCGACGGTGTAGTTCGTTTTGTAAATCAGTTGTCCGATAGGGACGAAAGTATAGCCTCTGTTTTGCAGAGTGGAAAAAATCATCGGCAGAGCCTCTGCGGTGTGCAGTCCGTTGTTGTGGCAAAGAATGATGCTGCCTGCTTTCGCGCCGTTGATAATCCGCAAGGAAATTTCCGTTGCGGAAAGGTTTTTCCAGTCCAAGCTGTCCACGTCCCATTGAATGGGATATAAATTCAGCCCCTCGCAGGTTTCGATGAGTAGATCGTTATAGTCGCCATAAGGCGGTCGAAAAAGCGTAGGGGCAACCCCCGTCGTCTTTTGAATGACAGCGCAGGAGGATTTTAACTCCTCTAACATTTCCGTTTTGGAGAGTTTACTCATGTAGGGGTGGGTTTTGCTGTGCGTACCCAGCTCGTGCCCTCTCTCCACGATTTTTTTGGCGTATTCGGGGTATTTTTCCACCCAAAATTCGACGGCAAACCAAGTGCATTTGACGTTATGCCGATCGAGTTCGTCTAAGATTTTGTCCGTGTACTCCACCCCCCAAGCGCAATCAAAGGAGATGGCGATTTGCTTTTCCTGCTTTGCCACCGAATAGATGGGCAACTTTCGTTGTTTCGCGGCGGTTGCCTGCAAGGGTGTCGTGAACGCAAAATACAAAACGAACAACGCTGCCGCGCATACCGCAAAGGAAAGGGCGGCGATACGAAAGGCGAGCCTTGCCGTTGGGCGCGGCTTTTTATAGGAAAAAAGCAAAAATTTCATACGGTTTTCTCCAACATACCAAAAATTTTCCTGCGAGTTTACAGAGATTTTGACGACCCGCCCTATTTTTTGTCGAAAGCGTATCCTCTACGGTCGGGAGAGCGTTTTTCTACGGGCGGTGTACCTTATCATATTGACAAAAGATGATAAGTATGCTAAAATAACGTAGAAAACACCGTAAGGAGCGAATACTTTGGAAATGATTTTGCGGGCGAACGATTTGAGGAAAACGTTCACTCTCTCTAAAAAACAACAACAGATAGAAAAGACGAAACGGAAAACGAGGGTTGCGGTAGACGGGCTTTCTTTTTCCGTAAAGCGTGGGGAAATCTACGGCTTGCTTGGCCCGAATGGCGCGGGGAAAACGACGACCCTGCGGATTTTATCCACCTTAATGAAACCCGACGAAGGGGATGCGACCTTGGACGGCTTTAGCGTGGTTAGCCAGCCTGAGCAGGTACGTTCAAAAATCGGGTTTTTGACCAGTGAGCTCAGACCGGACGAGTTCTTTACCCCGAACTACCTCTTTGATTTTTTCAGCGAACTGCAAGGGGTTTCTGCGGAAACGCGCGACCAACGCAAAAAGATGTTGTTTGAACGCTTTGGTATTTCGGATTTTTGTGAAACAAAAATAGGCGAGCTGTCCACGGGTATGAAACAGAAGGTTAGCATCGCGATTTCCTTGGTGCACGACCCCGACGTCATTATCTTTGACGAACCCACGAATGGGCTTGACGTCCTGACGGCAAAGGTGGTCACCGACTTCCTTTTGGAACTCAAATCGCAGGGCAAGACGATCCTGCTCTCCACCCATATTTTCTCTTTGGTAGAAAAGATTTGCGACCGAGTCGGTATCATCATCGACGGTAGGATGACGGCAGAGGGAGAGGTGAAAACGCTGACGGCGGAAAAGAGCCTCGAGGACGTCTTCTTCGATGTTTATCAGCAGGTAAAGGGGGGCGAAGTATGAAAAAATTAGCCGTGATTTGGACGATAGCGAAAAAGGAATTTGCCCGCTTTTTTAATGACAAGAGAATGCTAATAGCACTCTTTTTCCCCGGGATTTTAATCTATATCATCTATTCCTTCTTGGGCGGAACGTTGATACCAAGCTTGACTCCGTCCGAGGATTACACGTACAAGGTTTGCGTGGTGAACACTCCTGAGTGGCTGACGGAGGAAACGTTGAGCCTTGTAGGAAATTTTGAGTTGCAGGTGACGGCTACGGAACTCTCTGACGGTGAACAAAAAGTGCGCGACGGCGAGTTGGACGCATACCTGGTATTCCCTGACGGCTTTACGCTCGGCGGCGCGGACGGGTCGTTGCACGAGGTGAAGCTGTATACAAACTCTGCAGACACCGAGTCTGCGATGGCGGCGCAGCTGATAACGGCGGTGCTTAGTTCAGCGCAATACGGCGCACCCAACTTTCTTTTGACGCCTCAGGATTTGGCGACGGAAGGGGATATTTCCGCAATGCTGGTATCCATGATAGGACCGATGTTGATTTTGGTGATGCTGATGACGGGTTGTGTGGCGGTTGCGCCTGAGAGTATCGCAGGCGAAAAGGAGCGTGGAACGTTCGCAACCATGCTGGTCACCCCCGTCAAGCGTGGGTATATTGCCGCAGGCAAGGTCGTTTCGCTGTCGGCGATTTCGCTTCTTAGCGGGCTTTGTAGCTGTGCGGGTATCGTCTTGTCGCTGCCAAAGCTTTTAGGGGAAGAGAATATTTCTCTTTCGATGCTGGGCTACGGCTTTGTAGAGTACGCTTCACTGTTTGGTGTCGTCCTTTCGTCCGTGCTGGTCATGGTGGCGTTGGTGTCCATGCTGTCCGCGTGGGCGAGGAGTGTGAAAGAGGCAACGGCGATGATTTCCCCCGTGATGATACTCGTAATGTTGGCGGCGCTAGGAACGTCTTTCCTGCCGATGGACGGGTGGTATTTCTACTGTATTCCCCTTTTGAACAGCGCGGCGGCGCTGGGTGGTGTGTTCTCCATGGCGACCAAGCCCCTTTACGTGGTGATTACCGTTTTGGTCAATCTTGCCATAGCGGGCACGCTGATGTGGGTGCTTTCCAAAATGTTCTGTAGCGAAAAAATCATGTTTGGCAAGTAAATCCCGCAAACCGTCCGTGAGAAGTTGCATTTTGCAAAAAAATTGTGTATAATATAGCGTATTATGAGAATTTGGGCAAAAGTCATGATAGACGGAAGAATTAAAAAACAGACGGTGTACGAAAAGGCAGAGCCTTTGACGTATTCCTCGCTGTTTGACTATATGGCGGAGATTTGTACGCAGTTGGATGTACCCACGCCCGTTTTAGTCAAGGCGCATATCTTCAACTTCGCAAAGTTCAATCACGTGAAGTTTACGAAAAGCGACTTTTTAGAGGATATTCCGTTCGATCATTTATTTATCGAAAACTTGTTTTAACTTCGGAGATTATTATATGAAAGTTTTGGAAAGAGAAGTATTAGATTTGTTAAAGAGCGATGCAAGATTGACGGCAAAGCAGATTGCCGCGGCTTTGGGCGAAGAAACGGCGGCCGTGCAGGCGTGCATTGACGGGTTAGAGCAATCTGGTGCAATCGTAAAATACGCCGCAATCGTCAACGGTGAAAAGACCGATGAAACGCTGGTAGAGGCGTTGATTGAAGTCAAGGTCACCCCCAAGAGTGTGGAGGGATTTGACGGAATTGCAAAGCAAATCGCCGCATTCCCTGAGGTAAAGGGCGTGTATCTGATGAGCGGCGCATACGACCTTGCCGTGTTCATCGAAGACGCCTCCTTGCAAAAGGTAGCGCGCTTTGTTTCCGAGCGTATTTCCACTTTCAGCGGCGTCATTTCCACGGCGACCCACTTTATCTTAAAAAAGTACAAGGTAGAGGGGATTTTGACGGAAAAAGACGAAGACCGACGACTTTCCGTCCAAGCCTAATTGCCTATAAAATGCGGCGCAATACTGCGTTGCGTTCCGTGTTCCCTTGGTCGTGTACGATTAGTACACTCGGCGTGATGGTAGATTAACCAAAAACAAATAGGTTCTTTATGCGTAGTTTTATCAACGAAAAATCAAAGGCGTTAAAGCCAAGCGGTATTAGAAAATTCTTCGATATCGTACGGGAAACCGAAGGCGCAATTTCGCTGGGTGTGGGCGAACCCGATTTCGTCACCCCGTGGCGTGTGCGGTCTGCGGCAATCACTTCCCTGCAAAGAGGCTATACGCAATATACGGGCAATCGTGGTCTGCCCAAGCTGTTAGAGCTGGTTTCTCGGTATTTATCCGAGCGGTTTGCTCTGCAATACGACCCGAAAAATATCATCATCACCGTAGGTGGCAGTGAGGCGATTGACCTTGCTCTGCGCGCTTGTGTCGAGCGTGGCGAAGAGGTGCTTGTTCCCGACCCCGCCTACGTGTCGTACGCCCCCTTGATTACCATGTCGGATGGCGTACCCGTGGCGGTGGAATGTAGGGAAGAAGACGATTTCATCGTCCGTCCTGAGGCGATTGAAAAAGCGGTGACGGACAAGACGAAGGCAATCATTCTGACCTACCCCAACAATCCTACGGGCGCAGTCATGACGAAGCAACAGTTAGAGGCGATTGCAAAGGTCATCATCAAGCACGACCTGCTTGTCATCACCGACGAAATCTATGCCGAGCTCACTTACGGCGGACGGCATTGTTCGATTGCTACACTTCCTGGTATGAAGGAAAGAACGGTATACGTCAGTGGTTTTTCCAAGGCGTTTGCAATGACGGGTTGGCGACTTGGCTACGTTGCCGCTCCTGCGGAGATTGACAACGCGATGTTCAAAATCCATCAGTATGCGATGCTGTGCGCACCGATTACTTCGCAGTATGCGGGCATCGAGGCGCTCTCGGACGGGTTCTCGGACGGATTTTCCGTCGTGGAAGAAATGCGTGAGGCGTACGATAAGCGCCGTCGCTTCGTCCTCAGTTCCTTGACTGAAATCGGCTTGGAATGCTTTGAACCGAGGGGTGCGTTTTACGCTTTTCCGTCGGTGAAAAATACGGGAATGGATAGTGAAACGTTCGCTGAACGCTTGTTAAAAGAGCAAAAAGTAGCGGTCGTACCAGGGACGGCGTTCGGGCAGTTCGGGGTGGAAAACGTACGACTTTCCTACGCAACGGGAATGGCGCAACTCAACGAGGCATTCGAGAGAATGTCGGCGTTTATGAAGAAGCTGTAAAAAGCAAAGAGGTTTTTACCGAAGAAAAACCCGCAAAAAAAAGCGTAAAATTTTCTATTTTTTCCTATGGAAAGGGGGAAAAATGAATTGACAAGCGTAAAAAAAACGGGTATAATAATGACCATAGAAGCGAAATCACCGTGACCTACTTCGGTTGCGGCGGTTTTTTTGCGTTTAATAGGGATTACGCCGTGATGGCGATTAGGAGGAGAAAAGTAAATGGCAAAGACGTATTATACGGAGAGTGGCGCTCTTGCGGAGATTGAGCAGGAGAAGGTATACATGTCCAGAGAGGGATATGAAGAAAAGAAAGCGTACTTGAAGTATTTACAGACGGAAAAGAGAGATGAGATCGTGGCGAGAATCACCGAGGCAAGAAGCCACGGCGACCTTTCGGAAAATGCAGAATACGATGCCGCAAGAAACGAGCAGGCAAGCAACGAAGGGGAGATCTTTGAACTGGAATATAAACTGAAAAACCGTTGCATCTACGGTACGCCCAAGGCAGACGTAGACTTCGTAACCTTTGGTGTAAAGGTGACGGTATACGACGATATGTTCGAAGAGGAAGAGGTGTACGAAATCACCGGTTCGATGGATGCAAACATCGAGGAAAACAAGATTTCCAACGAATCCCCGATGGGTGCTTCCTTGTTTGGACACAAGCAGGGGGAAACGGTAACGGTGCATTTGCCCAACGGCAACTCCTACGAGCTTGTTATCAAGAAAGTAGAACTTGCGTAAATAAACGAGAACGGTTAAAATAGAGGTGTACAATGCAAGATAAGAACGTAAACGTGGAAGTTAAGGAAGAAGAACAGCTGATTGAACAGGCGAGAATTCGCCGTGAAAAGCTGCAAAAGCTCATTTCGGAAGGCAAAAATCCTTACGAACAGGTAAAATACGACGTCAACGCAGACTCTGCGGATATCAAAGCGAACTACGAAAAATACGAAGGTCAGCTTGTGTCTGTGGCAGGGCGTATGATGTCCAGACGTATCATGGGTAAGGCTTCCTTCTCCCATATCGCAGACAAGAGCGGTAGTATTCAGCTGTACGTCTCCCGCAACGATTTGGGTGAAGAGAACTATACTTCCTACAAAAAGGATTACGACATCGGCGATATCATCGGCGTTAAGGGTGTAGTATTCAAAACGCAGACGGGAGAAATTTCCCTGCACGTGCAGGAAATGATTATGCTGACTAAGTCCCTGTTGCCGTTGCCTGAAAAGTACAACGGTTTGCAAAATCAGGACTTGAAGTACCGTCTTCGCCACTTGGATTTGATTATGAACGACGACGTGAAAAAGACCTTCCGTGTTCGTTCGCAAATCTTGAAGGAAATCCGCGCATACCTTGATGGTATGGGGTATTTGGAAGTAGACACCCCTACCCTTTTGACGCTGGAAATCGGCGCAGACGCGCGCCCCTTCAAAACCCACCACAACGCGCTCGACTTGGATATGTACATGCGTATCGAAACCGAGCTGTTCTTAAAGCGTTTGATTGTCGGTGGCTTGGATAAGGTATACGAAGTAGGTCGTATCTTCCGTAACGAAGGTATGGACGCTTTCCATAACCCTGAATTCACCACGATTGAAATGTACCAGGCGTACAGCGACTACGTGGACATGATGAATCTCATCGAGGACCTCTACAAGACGGTTACCTTGAAGGTATGCGGTACGCTGGATATCACTTACCAGGGTACGGTAATCCACATGGGCGAATGGACGAGAATGACCATGGCAGAGGCTGTGAAGAAGTATGCTGGCGTTGACTACAACGACTGGGCAACGGACGAGCAGGCTCGCGCCGTTGCAAAAGAAAAAGGCTTAGAGCTTGAACAGGGTGATGCCGCAACCAAGGGGCATGTCCTTATCGAATTCTTCGATGCGTTTGTAGAAGACAAGCTGATTCAACCCACCATCATCTACGATTATCCCGTAGAAAACTCGCCTTTGGCAAAGCGTAAACCCTCCAACCCTGCGTTCACCGAACGGTTTGAATACTTCATCTGCGCACACGAATACGGCAACGCGTTCTCGGAATTGAACGATCCGATCGACCAGAAACAGCGTATGGTAAAGCAGGTAGAAGCAAAGCGCGCAAAGGGCAACAACGAAGCGCAGGTGGACGAAGATTTCATCAACGCTTTGGAATACGGCTTGCCTCCCACAGGCGGCTTGGGAATGGGCTTAGACAGATTAGTAATGTTGCTTACGGACAGCTCTACCATTCGTGACGTCATCCTCTTCCCCACCATGAAACCGAAAAAATAAGCGCCCCGTCGGCGCAGACGAAAACGCCGATAAAAATCTTCGGCGTTTTTTCATATTGCTCTGCAAAAGCAATAGGATAGGAGAATACGATATGGATGCAAAAATCACAAAAAAACGGTTAGAGCATTTGCTTTCCTACGACTGGGTAAAGATAATGTTTACGGCGGTGGCGTTCGTGATGATTTGGGTGTTGGTCTTTTTGCTGACCGCCACAAAAGTCACCTCGACGGAGCGCTTTGTTGTTAATAATTATTTAGGGATAAGCTACGGTAAAGACGCAAAAATCTACGGCGGCTATTCCTATGGCATTTTAGAGGCAGAAGTCGTGGATAATATGCGCGGTGGCGCGGGCAGCTTCAGTGATTTATTCGGCGCGAATTTACAGCTTTCCGAAGGAGACGTGTTGATGGTTGCGGATACGCCGAGGAGCCGTACAGCAGAGCTGGATGAAAACGGTGAGGTGCTGAAGGACGAGAATGGCGATACGGTGTACAAATACGGCGACAACTATCTGCATCTGTTGCTTCGTACCCACAGCAGATATATAACCCGTCTGGATGATAGCGAGCAAGGCAAGGGCTACTTTACGCAGATGCGGGAGTACCTTGCGCAATTCTATACTGTCAAAAGCGAAGAGGAAAAAGTGTTCGGCGGCGTATCCTTGACGGTTGCGACCTTCGATAAAGATAGTCTGAACGAGGAGGCTGTGGAAACGGCTTTCCGCGCCCGTGTAAAAAAGAATAAGGACAAGCGTTTTAAGAAGGAATCACAGATTGTAGAAGGGATTCCCGCCGAAAAGGCGCGTATTCGTTCCTACCTAGAGGCGTACGAAACCTTCTTTTCTTGTTTAGAAAAGGGGTATGTGGAGCTCAATAATGTCTCCGTAAAGGTGACCGATGAGTTTACGCGTGAAGGCGTGTACGGTATCAACCTGTGTCCCAGCGAACAATCCCCGATGAAAGATTTGAAGGATCATATCTACTACAACAACTATGACAATGTGGAAACGGCGGTGAATATCAACGCTTTGTTTATGACTTTTGATAAGCTGGATAAGGATTTTCAATACGAAAACCTGCTGTATTTGAACGCCTTGATTAAAGACGTCTGCGGGGAGAAATAACCATATGCTAGGCTTCTTTACAAACGAGGGTGTAGCAAAGCGTTGTCACATTCTCCAAATGCTGGAGAAACAGGCGAAGGCGGAACATCACTCTTATCACACCCCCGGTCACAAGCAAAACGGGTACGATATTACCGAGCTTGACTATTCGGACAACCTCTCCTGCCCGCGCGGCGTGATTTTGTCGGCGCAGGAGGATATCGCCAAAATCGTCGGTGCGGATGCGTCCTACATCTTAACGGACGGTTCGACCGCTGGTGTGTTGTCCATGCTACAAGCGTTAAAGACTTTGGGCTGTCGAACGGTTGCGGCGTTTACCGCCTCGCATAAAAGCTTTTTCAATGGCTGTCTATTGACGGGCATGCAACCCGTATTGCTGGAAACCCCGATGGGGAAAAACGGCTTGCCTCGTAAAATTTGCGCAACTGACGTTTTGGAAGGCATAGAGGGTGCGGACGCTCTGTTTTTGACTTCGCCAGACTATTATGGCAACGTTGCCGACTTGCAGGCTATTCAATCAGCTTGTAAACAGCAAGGAAAGTATCTGGTGGTAGACGGCGCGCACGGCGGACACTTACATTATAACCGCGCGTTGTACGCAGGCACGTACGCGGATATGTGGGTGGACGGCGTACATAAAAGCTTGCCTGCCCTCACCCAAGGCGCGGTGGTATCGGCGAAACAGCCTTGTGTAGAGGCTTTGCGTGCGGCGGTGGATATCTTCCGCACGACCAGCCCTTCCTACCCGATTATGGCATCGGTGGAATATGCGGTGAAATACCCTGAAAATCAAGAGCTGGAAGGGTATATACAACAACGCAAACAAGAGAAATCATACCTGTATGAAAGCGAGGACTATACGAAGCTTTGCGTGTTTGCGGTGGACGGCTTTGCCTTAGAAAAAAAGGCGATTTCCGAGGGGATTTACCCGGAGTTCGCATCAGAGAATTTGGTGTGCTTTTACCTCTCCCCCGTGATGGAACAAGGAGAGATAGAATTGCTGTTTGCTTTTTTGAGTCGCGCGGAAGCGGAAGGGTTGCTTTTAAAGGGAAAGGAGCTTCATTCCACCCCTGCCCCCGTGAAAATCCATAAAACGGACGGATTTCTTACGGAAAAGGTGTGTTTAGAGAATGCCGAAGGACGAATTTCTGCGGGTGTTTGCGGATTGTTTCCCCCCTGCTTGCCCCTCGTCCAAAAAGGGGAGCGTATCACGAAAGAGAAGATAGAGGCGTTGCGAAAAGCAACGAACGTATTTGGCGTAGAGAACGGTGAAATACGGGTATTTATGGAGAAATAAATGGGAGTTATTGAAGTTTTATTGATGTCGGTAGCCTTAGCAATGGATGCCTGCGCGGTGAGTATGACCAACGGTATGACCGCAAAAAAATGGCGTACGTCCAACGTGTTTATCATTGCTTTGTTCTTCGGTGTGTTCCAGGGCGTGATGCCCTTAATCGGATATTTTATTACTGACTTGTTGGCAGATGGTTTGCAGGAATTCTTTGAAATGGCATCGTCGATTATTGCGTGTATTCTGCTCTCCTTCTTGGGTGGCAAGATGATCTTTGATGCGATCAAGGAAATGCGCGGCGGCGATGATTGCGGATGCGAGGATGGCTGCATCGGGGAGTGCCTGAACTACGGCAAGCTGACCCTGCAATCGGTGGCAACCTCTATTGACGCTTTGGCGGTTGGCGTTACCCTGCGTATGGCGCAGATGAACGAAGGCGGCTTGGCGCTGGGCATATTTGGTTCTGTTGGTGTCATCGGTGCAGTGACCTTCGCCTTGTGTATCGGCGCGGTGTACCTCGGCCGTGCAATCGGCAACAAGCTGGCGGATAAAGCAGGTCTTGCCGGTGGTATCGTCCTTGTGGGTATCGGTATCAAGTTATTGATTGAAGGGTTGTTATAAGTCTACATAGAAATTAAAAAAGGACTTGCCTTGTGGCAGGTCCTTTTATCGTATCGGCGCAAAACGAACGGACAAATCTAACTGCAACCGTTCCACAAGGCTGTCCTTGAGGCGCGCAAAGTGGTTGTTTTCGTATTTTTGCAATCGTCCGATGGCATCAAAGACGTCGAAATGGAGATCTTTACAGTATTGAAAGGTAGATAAGATTTGCTCCTTTAAGGCGTTTCCTGCGTTGGTGTACAGCGCGGATCGCCGCTCTCTGCCCGACAGCGCCTCCAAATTTTGGCTATCGCCTGCATCCGCCCATTCTGCGTATAAGGCGAGGTCAATGCGCATGGTAGGCGTATCCCCGTCCACGAAAAAGCGGAGCTTTCGCCTATTTTGCTTGATGAGCAAGGTGTTTTCCTCTCCTTGGCTTTGTAGGGTGTAAGCGGCAAGGCGCAAAGGGTTTTGAATACAAGCAAGGGCAAAAGTACCCTTCTCATCCAGAGTTCCTATCCGTCGTCCATTTTGAAAAAGGGCGGTTTTTGAGGCGTTGAAAACGTCGCCGTCCTCTCTCGTTTCCTTGGTAATTAAGGGCATTATTCCGCTGTTTCCTGCTGAAAAGTAAGAGATTGCAAATGGTCGCAAGGTTGTGGTAAGCACCGCCCCCACCCGTTTGGGTTGGTCGGACAGCACCTTTTCGATTGCCTCACTGACGGCGGTTTTTAAGGGCGGTTTGGCTTGCAGTAATTCCCCTGCTTTCCCATCGGTGGCGGCAAGTAACGGGTCGTCGGCGGCGTACTCGTTGCGAAGGAAATAATCCAGCGCGTCAAAGACGTTGTCTTGACAGAGGGTTTTACCAAGGAGTAGCACCCGACAAAAAACCAGCTTTGGATACCAGCCCGTCTTAGCGTTGATTTTTTCCAACGCCTCTGCCACCGTCTTGCCTTTCCCTTGCACTGTAGCGTACCCGTCTGCGGTTTGCCCCGTCTGCGCGCCTCCGTCGCCCCCTTCCGAGGTAGGGCTGGCAATCAACGCCGTTAGGGAAAACCCTTCCTCTTCTTTGTCAATCGCAATCGCCGTAACGATGGCGGTTTTTTGCACGTTGACGAGGTTGAAATCGTTGCTAAAAAACGCAATCAACAAGAAAAGCAGAATACAAAGGTAGTACACAATCGACTTTTTATTCCCCATCGTACACCTCCGTTTTTTCTTGGGTTTTGGCGTTATTTTCGTACCTGCCCTGCTGTTTTTGCCCTAAAAGCAACAAAAATGCTATCGGTAAGCCTACCGAAAACAGTAAAAACACGGGCGGCATCGCCTCGCTGAAAAAGGCGTGAATGCTGTTGTTGTATTTATTGCAAAACAGGGTAAACAACAGCAATGCAACGGATAAAACGCTTGCTGTTATCCACTTTTTTCGCAGGGAGAAACAATGGGTGAAGCACTCGGTAAACAGCTGCATGGGCAGTGCCGTATAATAAAACAACCCGATGGACAGCGTGTACACGAGCAGTAGGTCAATCCGTCCTACGAACTTCAAGGCGGGGAAATATTGCGCCAGTTTCATCACGGCGTAATGTTCCTTTTCTCCCGTCAACCCGAATACGGCAAAGAAAGAGGCAAGAAACAAAAGTGTCAACGCCGCCCCCGCCCCAAAGGCAGGCAATAGTTTTTTTTCGTCTCCGTCTCGGTATCGGTAACCGCTCATCATCGGCAACAGCAAGCCGCCGCCTGAAAAATACGCCGTCGTTTTCCACACCGCTTTTATGGAAACGGATAACGGCTTTTCCATCACGGGCAAAAGCCGAGTAAAATCCGCCTCACCAATGCTCATACCGATTAAGCCGAGAATGGGCAACAGAAAGAGCGCGGGCAGAAGGTCGGCGGCTCTGCCATAAGCAGAAAGCCCATTCGCGCAGATAAAACCGCTGAGCACAAAGAAGGGTGCGAAGATGAAAAAGGTGGGCGAAGTGTCCGAAAACGCCGCGTGCGAGAACTTTTCGAGGTCGAGTAGCGGCAGTACGGCGTACAACAGTAAAAACGCCCCGAAAACGCCGCAAAAAATCCGCGCCGTAATCTTGCCGCAACGGCGCTCTAACGCCTCAATCGGGGCGGATTTGGTGCGTTTACAAAAGAATAAGAGGCAACAAAAGGGGATAAATTCTATCGTTAATCCCAACAGCGTGGCAATCAGCAAATCACCCCCTGCATAGGCGGTTAAAAGAGAGGGCAATTCTAACAATTTTGCGATAGGCAATAAAAAAGCCACGAGAAAGGCGAGCTGTCGCGCGTTGATACTCTGCGGATTTGCGCGTAAGGGTGGCGCGGTAGAGGAATTATTCGTAATCATCGTTATTTTTCAACCTCGTACGGTTCTTTGAACCGTAGATATACGGGCGTTGGCGTAAATCGTCCAACCCAAACTTGAGTAATGAGTCCTTTAAATCATGCTTTGTCATCGGTGCGAAGGGGGCGAGGAGCGGCAACCCAAAGTTGTCTGTGGTCAGCATATAAAACAGCACGAACGCCACGCAAAGGGTTAAGCCAAACGGCCCAAGACTGCCTGCGGTGATTAGGAACAACCACCGCAAAATACTGCCCGTTTCCACGAAATTTGGTACGGTATAAAGGCAAATTCCTGAAAAGGCAACGACGATGATGGCAGGGGTGGATAAAAACCCTGCGGACACCGCCGCTTCCCCCAAAACGAGCGCCCCCACCACGGACAGCGACATGCCGACGTACTTTGGCATACGGATACTGGCTTCTTTTAGCACCTCTAATACGAACAACACTAAAAACATCTCCATGCTAGGGGAGAGGGGGATGTCCTTCGTGCTCTTTGCGATGGTCAGCGTGAGGCTTAAGGGGAGTAATTGCATTTTAAACAACTGACTGCACACGTACAGCGCAGGCGCAAGCAGTGCAATCAGCACGGAAAAGAACCGCAACGCGCGAAAAATCGTCGCCATAAACGGGGAAACGTAGTAATCCTCATTGCTCTGGAAGTCCTCTACCTGCGAAAAGGGCAAGGTTAAGGCGATGGGCGATCCGTCCACCAAAACCCCCACCCTGCCTTCGGCGAGTTTTGCGGCGAATACGTCGGGGCGCTCGGTAGTTCCTACCGAGCGAAAGACGGAGTTTCTGCGCTCGGATAACAGCGTTGCCACGTACGAAGAATCGGGGAGAATATCAATGTCAATTGTTTGCAAGCGGTTTTCCACTTCGGTTTTTACCTGTTCATTGACAATGCCGCCCAAATAGCAAAGACACACGGTGGTGCCCGAACGCCGTCCGATGCGAGAGGTTTCAAGACGCAAATCGGCGGATTTTAGCCGTTTTCGCACCAAGGTCATATTCGTCTTTACATCCTCGATGAAGCCCTCTCTCGGGCCTTTTACGGCGACGTCGGTGGGTGGTTCTGCAACGGCGCGGGTGGGCAGGAGCTTTGCCCCGAAGATAAGTCCCACAGCCATACCGTCCACGAGGAGCAGAGTGTTCCCGTCCAAAATTTCCCTACTGCAATCGCTTAGCGTTTCCACCTCTTTGCATTCGGGAAAACGGCAGGTGGTTTTGACGACCTCTTTCAGGCTCTCCCCTTCGGGGAGCGCAATATTCTGCAACGGCTGGGTGACCTGTTCGCCTAAGAGTTCCTTATTCACCATACCGTCCGCGTAAACGAGCAGACAAGGCACGCCGTCCGCGCTTTCAAATAGGAAGCTGAGGATATCCTCGGCGGGCAAAAGGGCTCTGATAGCCTCTTGATTTTGTTGTAAATCGCTTGTTAATTTTTCCATTTTTCACAGTTTGTTGCAGAGAGAGGGGAAATATTCCATTTTCTTGACATAGAAGGGTAGCATGTGTTATAATATCCGTAAAGAGAGGTGCGTTACATGCAGGAAATGTTCTTACAGCCCACGGAAGTCATTGAAGACATGGGGATTGATAATTTAAAAATCGTGCAAGATACGACTCTGTATCGGTTCACCTCCGATTCCGTGCTGTTGTCCCGATTTGCCTCAGTAAAAAAGTCGGATAAGATTGCCGATTTTTGCGCAGGAAGCGGCATCGTTGCCTTCCATACGCACGCCCTGCACCACAATGAAAAACCGAATCTCACCTACACGCTGTTTGAAATGCAGACGCCCCTTTGTGCGTTGGCGCAAAAGACGGTGGCGTTGAATGGATTTACGAACTTTACGGTGGAAAATTGCCGTCTGCAGGACATTTCAAAGCAATATCACGACGCCTTTTCGTTGGTGCTCTGTAACCCCCCTTACGAGAGGGCGGGTACGGGCTTTGACAACGCCGAATACGAGAAGGCAATCTGCCGAAAGGAACTTACCTTAACGCTGGAAGAAATCGCGGCTTCGGCGGCGAAGTGCTTGCAATACGGCGGAAGACTTTGTATGGTGCACCGCGCCGACCGCTTGGCGGAAATCTGCTATGTTCTGAAGAGTAAAGGGATCGAAGTCAAACGCCTGCAATTCGTGGCGGGCAGAGAGGGCGCAAAGCCCTACCTACTGCTCATCGAAGGCGTAAAGGGCGGCAAGCCCGCAACGGAAATCCTGCCAACCATCATCAATCAACGATAAAAAATAGAGCGCAGGCCTATCCTTGCGCCCTATTTTTTCGATAAAAACAATCGACAAAACGAATTAAAACCCTCTATTTAAAAAAATTTTTCGATAACAGGCAATTTATTTCATAAATTTGGGGGTCGGTTGCTTGCTTTATTTTCTAAAAAAGGGTACAATAGGTCTGTTGCTTGTAAAAGAGAGTAGGCGACGGTAAATTTACGAACGGAGTAAAGATATGAGCGAAAGAATTGCCAAGAGAATGAAATCCATTTCCCCTTCCTTGACCCTTGCGATTTCCGCAAAGGCGAAGGCGATGAAGGAGGCAGGTGAACCTGTCGTTTCCTTCGGCGTAGGCGAGCCGGATTTTAACACCCCTGATAATATTATTGCGGCGGCAAAAGCGGCCCTCGATAAAGGATATACGAAATACACGCCGTCCTCGGGTTTAGTGCCCCTGCGCAAGGCGATTTGCGAAAAATTTAAAAAGGACAATGGTCTTTCCTACGAACCTTCGCAAATTATCGTTTCCAACGGCGCAAAGCATTCGATTTATAACGCTTGCTATGCAATTTTGGACGAGGGGGACGAAGTTATTATCCCTGCTCCTTACTGGTTGACCTACCCTGAAGTTGTCAAGGTGTGCGGCGGCGTTCCTAAGTATCTGTATTGCAAGAAGGAAAACAAGTTCAAATTCTCCGCAGAGGACTTGAAGGCGGCGATTACCCCGAAGACGAAGATGTTGATTTTCAACTCTCCGTCCAACCCTACGGGCGCGGTATACAACGAGGAAGAAGTGCGCGCTATCGCAAAGGTGTGCGAGGAGGCAGGTATTTTCGTCCTCTCTGACGAGATTTACGAAAAGCTTTGCTATAACGGCGTAAAACCCTTCTCTATCGCGGCTTGTAGTGAGAAGATGAAGGATTTGACCATCGTTGTCAACGGCGTTTCGAAATCGTACGCAATGACGGGCTGGCGTATCGGCTACCTTGCTGCGCCTAAGGACGTGGCGAAGGCGATAGACTCTTTCCAGAGCCACGCAACCTCGAACGCAAGCTCTATTTCGCAGTATGCAACCTTGGAGGCGCTCTCCTCTCCCGAGGAAGAGATGCAGAAGATGGTGGCAATATTCGATAGCCGTCGTGCAAAACTTTTGAAACTCATCGCTGAGATTGACGGTGTGTCGGGCGTTGAGCCGGACGGCGCGTTCTACGTCATGCTGTGCGTCAGCGACTTGTACGGCAAAAAGTACGGTGACAAGGTCATCGACGGTTCGATTGCGTTCGCAGACCTTCTGTTGGAAGAAGAAAAGGTGGCGACTGTACCCGGAATTTCCTTTGGCGCAGACGATTGCGTACGCCTTTCGTATGCTTTGTCTGAGGCGGATATTGAAGAAGGTTTAAAGAGAATTGCCCGTTTCGTCAAGGCTTTGGTCTAAAAATAGACAAAAAAGCAAAAAAAAGTTGTGAAAAAGCGGAAAATTTTTTCAAAAAGGTATTGAAATCGGCGAAAAAATTTGCTACACTATAATCAACCCCGACGGTTTGAAAGTGAACGAAAGGGGGAGAAAGACAATCTGGGAGGATTTTGAACTATGATTAAAGTAATTTACGGCGCAAAAGGTACGGGTAAAACGAAGCTCTTGATTGACGCGGCAAACGCTACCGTATCCGAAGCCAAAGGACATATGATTTTTATTTCTGATTCCAAGCGCGGTATGTATGACTTAGAGCGTGAAATCCGTTTCATCGACGTCAGCGAATACGATATCGCAGGCGAAGCGGCATTGTGCGGCTTCATCAAAGGCGTTATCGCGGGCAACAACGACAACGAATACGTTTACATCGACGGTATCGTTCGTATCGCAGGCAAACCCGTAGCAGAGCTGGCAAGCTTCTTCTACATGCTGGATAAGGTGGCAGCGCAGGACGGCTTGACGGTCACCGTAACGGTCACCGCAACCAAGGAAGAATTGCCTGATTTTGTGGCAAAATACGTTTAATTCCACGCGTTAGACAAAAGACGCCGATACGCATATGCGCCTCGGCGTTTCGTTTTTTAAAAGAAAGTACCTAATGTTTAGGAGTAAGTACCTATGAGTAAAGTTATGCGTTTTATTTCCACGCGCAGTAAGGAAAAGGTAACGGGTGCGGAAGCGATTGTAAAAGGGCTCGCCTCAGACGGCGGCTTGTTCGTGCCTGAAAGCTTCCCGAATGTGACCGAGGAAGAACTGATAAAAATGGGAGAGATGAACTACCCCGAACGTGCGGCGTTCATTCTTGGAAAATACCTCGGCGCGGAGCTGGGGCAGGATTTCTTACTAGAAACCTGCACGAAGGCGTATTCGAACTTCGAGGGTGGCGACCCCGTACCCCTCGTCAAGATTGACGACGGCTTTTATATCTTGGAGTTGTTCCACGGCCCTACTTGCGCATTCAAGGATATGGCGCTGACCGTATTGCCGTACTTATTAAAGCGCAGTTGCGAAAAACTGGGCATCAACGACGATATTTTGATTTTGACCGCGACCAGCGGCGACACGGGTAAAGCGGCGCTGGAAGGCTTCCGTGACGTACCTGGTACGAAGGTATCGGTATTCTATCCCGATGAAGGGGTTGCGAAAATGCAACGCCTGCAAATGTGTGTGCAGGACGGTCAAAACGTCTTCGTTGCGGCGGTTTCGGGTAACTTTGACGACTGTCAGCGCGCGGTGAAGAAGCTGTTTGCGGATGAGGATTTCAACAATGCTCTGCAAGAAAAAGGGGTGCGTGTTTCCAGTGCGAACTCAATTAACTTTGGACGTCTTGCGCCGCAAATCGCCTATTACTTCTCCGCTTACGTTGACCTCATTACCAGCGGAAAAGCGGAAATGGGCGAACAGATTGACTTCGTCGTACCGACGGGCAACTTTGGCGATATTTTGGCGGGCTGGTACGCTAAGCAGATGGGCTTACCCGTAAGAAAACTGCTGTGTGCGTCCAACAAAAACAAGGTGCTTGCCGACTTCTTTGCGACAGGAAAATACGATGTAAAACGCGATTTCCACCGTACCATGTCTCCGTCTATGGACATTTTGGTGTCCTCAAACCTCGAACGCTTGCTGTTTGAAATCAGCGGTAGAAACGCCAAGGTGACGGCAGAGAGAATGAAGTCTTTGCAAGAGAAGGGCGAATACACGATTACGACGGAAGAGCTCAGCAAAGTTAAAGCCGATTTCCATGGTGGATTTGCCAGCGAAGACGATACCGTTGAGGCGATGTACGAAGTCTTTGAAGAATACGGCTACGCGATGGATACGCACACCGGCGTTGCGCTGGCGGTGTATCTGGAGGCGATGGAAAAACGTGACAGAAAGGACGTCACGCAGACGGTTGTACTCTCCACGGCAAACCCTTATAAATTCCCCCAAGACGTTTTGTACGCGCTGTCGGGCAACGACGTCAAGGATAGCTTTAAGGGAATCAAGCGTTTAAATTTACTGACGGCGATGAAGCCGCCGAAGAGCTTGCTCGACCTGCGCTATCGCCCCCTGCGGTTTAAAAAGACCTACCCCAACGACCTGAAAAAGATGGCGGCAGCGGTACTGGATTTTGTGGATGGGAATATCGTCCCCATCCCTGATGAGAAATAAAATAATAAAATAACGAAAACCGCAACGCAACCGTTGCGGTTTTTCCTTTGTATGAAAGGTCGGGCGGAGGTGCAAACTACAAAAAGGCGGTTTGTGTGAAAAGAAGATGATATTTTTCTGGATTTTCTACGAAAATCAGGTTATCCGTTTGCCTTTTGCTTTTAGGCGTGTTATAATGATAATGAGCCAAAGTGTGCAAAAACAGGATTTCATCAAAGGAGAATGCTATGTTTGGATACGTCCGTCCGGATATGCCCTATTTATACCTCAAAGACCAGACCTTGTACGAGGCTCTGTATTGTGGTGTATGCAAAGGCATCGGGCAGGTATGCGGACAGAGGGCGAGATTAGGCTTGACCTACGATATTGCTTTTTTATCTGCGCTGTTGCACAATCTGTTGGGGCAAGACGTAAAGGTGGAAAAACAGCATTGTTTGACCCACTGTATCCGCACCAAGCAGATGGCAGAGGTGGACGAGCTGACAAAAAAGCTTGGCGCGCTGAACACAGAGCTTGCCTATTATAAGTGCGTGGATGACGTCGAAGACGGTGACAAGGGCGGCATCAAAAAGCTGGCGTTCACCCGCGGTCACAAGCGCGCAGAAAAAGCATATCCTGAGCTTTGCGCTATCGTCCGCAAGGGGATAGAGGAGCAGGCCGCGATAGAAAAAGCATGCACGGACAGCATAGACCGAGCCGCAGATCCTTCCGCCACGATGATGGCAAGGCTGTCTGAATACTTTTTAGAGGATAAAAAGAGCGAGGACGCCTACGCTTTGTTCTACGACGTGGGGAAATGGGTGTATCTTATTGATGCGTTGGACGATTACGACAAGGACGTAAAGAAAAACGCCTACAACCCCTTAAGGCTTGCCTATGGGGCGGAGAGTAAATGCGCTCTTATAGAAAAGCAGGCAGAGGATTTGCAGTTCGTCTTCGGTACGCTGTTTACGGACATACGGGAACGGCTGGAAAGGCTGACGATGCACTTCAATCGAGATTTGGTGGACAATATCCTACTTCGTGGCTTACCCGCGGAAACGGCAAGGGTGATGAAGGGGAGTTGCGAGGCTTGTAAAAAACATAAAAAAGAGGGTAAATAAATGGATTTATACACATTATTCGGATTAACGGAAACGGCGACGGATGAGGAGCTGGCTGCCGCATATGAAAGGCTTCGCGAACAGTATCGCGAGGAGCGTTGGCAGGACGGCGAGGCTGGCAATGAGGCGGCGCGCAAGCTGACCGAGCTGGAAAACGCATACAAGGAACTGACGGCAGAGAGAAAGCGTCAGAGTAAAAACACTACGGGCGAGGCGGCGTTCGAGGAGATTTCCCGACTGCTCAAAGAGGGGGATATCAACGGGGCGCAGGCAGTGCTTGACGAATTTAACGAACGAACCGCGGAATGGCATTATTTGCAGGCGGTGGTGTACTATAAAAAGGGTTGGACGAACGACAGTAAAAAGCAACTGGAAATCGCCATGCAAATGGACCCCGATTGCAATAAGTATCGGGATGCCTACGGAAAGCTGAACGCCAAAGCGGAGTATGAGCAAAGACAAAGAGAGGCGGGCAATCAGCAAGCCCCTTATGGCGGCATGTCTGGTGGAGGAGCGCCGCAGATGGGAGGCACGAGCATGTGCGATCAGTGCTGTTGCTGCTGTGGTGCAAACATCTGCATCAACAGCTGTTTGAACGGCTGTATGTGTAGGTAATCACAGTGCGAAGAATTACCGCGCGCGAGGTGGCTTTGGCAGGTGTATCCACGGCGATAGCCACCCTGTTTCTTGCCGTGGGGAATTTTACTTCCATTTTACTGTTCGTTGGGTACATGGTAGCGTCTATTGCGCTTTCCTTGCCTCTTGCTAAAAAATCGTACATAGGATACGTGATGGCGTACGTGGCAACTTTGCTGCTTACCGTCTTGATGATCGGTACGGCAGGGTATTTTATTGATTTATTGCCCTTTATACTGTTTTTTGGATTACATCCGTTACTCAACGACTTGCAGGAAAAATTGAAGGTAAAAAAATGGCTGGCATTCCTCGTGAAATGCGTTTGGTTTGACGGCGCGATGCTGTTGTTTTGGTGGCTGGTGGTGCAGACGACAGGGGTGAACTGGTTGGATGCGTACGCTCTGCCGATTGTGCTTGTGGGTAGCACGCTGTACTTCGTCATGTACGACTACGCCTTTTACCGTCTGAATAAGCAAGTCTTTGCGTTGGTGGCGAGGATTTTGAAGAAGTGAAAAAGCTCTCTTAAAAAGGGGGAAGAAGTATGATAGAAAAGAATACGATTATTACCGCCGTGACCAGCGCCATCGGGTCGAACGGAGAGGGAATTATCAGGCACGAGGGGGTTACTTTTTTCGTGCCTGCTTGTTTACCTGGGGAAAAGGTGCGCTTTCGTGTGCTCAAGGTCAAGGATGGTATCGGGTATGGGAAGATTGAAGAAATTTTGACCCCTGCAGAGGAGCGTGTGCGTGAAAAATGTCACGTCTTTTCGCGTTGTGGCGGCTGTCAATTACAGCATATGGAATACAATCTGCAGCTGCATTTCAAGCAGAACGTCGTGCAGGATTGCCTCCGCAAAATCGGGGGCTTGCACGTAGAAGTAAAACCCACGATCAAGAGTGATTGCCCCTACGCATACCGCAACAAATTACAACTGCCCGTAGGGGTAGATAAAGAGGGAAACACCGTCATCGGGTTCTATGCCGAACGGTCGCACCGCATCGTGCCGACGGACAGATGCGCCATTCATCCAGAGTGGGCGGAAAAGCTGATTGCTATCATCAAACGCTACTGTGCGGAGTGGGGCGTCAAGGGTTACGACGAAGAACGAAAAACGGGCGTTTTGCGCCATATCGTGGCAAGGGAAATTGGTGGAAAGTTCTTACTTACGTTGGTATGCGTAAAAAGAAACCTGCCTGCCCTGCCGTACCTGATTGAACAATTGTCGGGGCTGTTCCCCATCTTCTCGCTGTACGTCAACGTGAACGACAAGGATACCAACGTTATCTTTGGGAAAGAGTTTCATCTCGTACATGGTAGCCCCGTTTACGAGGCGGTGGAGCAGGGAATTTTGTACGAGGCAGGACCGCAGACCTTTTTGCAGGTCAACGAAAACGTGCGTTCAAAGCTGTACAACGCTGCCCTCAAATCGGTCATCGAAACGGGTGACGAGGTCGTCATTGATGCCTATTCGGGCGGTGGCTTACTGACGGCGATGCTGGCAAAGCGCGCAAAGCGTGTATACGGTATCGAATTAGAGCCGGAAGCGGTGGCTTGCGCCGATTCCTTAAAGGCGAAGAACGGACTTGAAAACATGACGAATATCTGCGGCTATGTAGAAGAAAAGCTTGCGGACGTAATGAAAAAAGAGCGCGATGAAAAGATACGCTTAATTCTCGACCCGCCGAGGGCAGGGATTCACCGCAGCGTATTAAAAGCGTTGCTGGAGAGCGGGATTCCGTCATTGACGATTATCTCCTGCAACCCGTCCACTTTGGCGCGCGATTTGGGCATTTTGACGGGCAGATTGATTGAGAAAGAGGGCTCGAACGGGGCGCTGATTAAAAACCCTGCGTATGAGAGCTTGGCGGACGGCGAAACCCTGCCTGGCTACTACGCCCCGATAAAGATTCAACCGTATGACATGTTTCCTCAGACGAAACATGTAGAAACCTTGGTTTGCCTTGCACGCAAGGCGGACTAAAAAAACGGAGAGAAGAAAGAGATGGAAAAGAAAATAAACAATATTTTATTGTTTACCGCAAAGGACGGAACACAGCTAACGTTTAAGGTGTTGTTCACCTTCCATAGCGAGCGATTCAATAAAGACTACGCTATCTTCTACAATGAAGCGGATGAAGAACAAATCATCGTCTACTCGTTCACAGAAGACAACGTTTTGTCTTTGGTGGAAACGGAAGAAGAGTACGAAGAAATCGACCGCGCGGTGGATGCTTTCGCGGAAGAAGCGATTCAAAAAGAATAAAAGCGGCGCATGCGAGAAACGACCTCACCACCAAAAAAATACATAAATAATCCCCCCGTTTTTTGCGGGGGATTTTATTTTGCTTGTTTTAGGCGAAATGCGAGGGAAAAGGTGTTCTTTCGCATAAAATTTTCGTAAAAGCTTGGTTGGTTTTGTTAACTTCTGTACTGATTACAAAGGGTTAAATTCCTTATATTTATATACGTTTTTACTGCTTTTTTATATGGGTTTTATGCCTAATTTATTTATCATATAAATATATGACAAAAATTGCATATGACAAAAATCGACAAAATCGCTTGACATCTAAGTCAATCTTTTATATAATATCGATAGTTTTAAAAAGTCTTTGAGAAAGAGTTCTTAGGATTTTTAAGCGGTAAAACAGATAATAAAACGGTAAAAAAAGTGTTACGTGCTCATGGTGCGTTAGACGTAAATACCATCGTCGGAGTGTTTGGAATTATAGATTATGATATACGCATTGCTTTTAGGCGTATGCTCGGCAGGAGGCGCGGTAGGCACCTACTTTCTTGGAAGAGCATGCAAAGAAAAACAAATTAAAATTTTCAAAAGGCAGATTCGACTTGTTGATTTTATCAAGCAGGTCTTGGCGCTTTTATTGTTCGTGGTGTATATACCGCACTTATTCGGCAAAGAAATTATCAGCGAACAGGTCGGCTTGAGCGGAGGCACGCTCTTTTCCCCTTTTGGTTACGTGGGGATGTGCCTTTTAGATTGGTTAACAACGATTTTGACGGTGTTTGCAATCATTTCGCCCTTCTTCCCTAAACAGGAAGCTAAGGATTTCCGCTCGTTTTTGAGTCTTCCCATCTTATTGGCAAACATCATTTTGATAAAGCCGGTTGCGGTATCGATTCATGGTGTAGCGGATATGACGCATTGGCGCACGATTGTTTTTGCAATCAACGTTGTGTTGATGTCGATGATTTGCGGCGCGTCTTTCATCGAAGCGATTGTTGCTAAAGATTTTGAAAATATAGGAAAGCGACTTGGAAAGTCGGCGCTTTCGATATTATTGTACGCGATGGCGTTTATGCCTATTTATTTCCCGCAGCTGATATTAGGGGAAATTGGGGGCGATGCAGAGGGGTTCTCGGTAACGCACAGATTGATGATTTATGCAGCGTGTATAATCCCCGTAGGCATCTATATTTCGCAAAGAAAGAAGAGTATGGAAGATAGGCATTTCCTATTGATAACCCTTTCTTTCGCCGGTGTAGTGCAATACTTTGCATGGCAATTATTCCGTACGCGTGCGCAAATTCTGCCCTTACACTTGTGTAACACGGCAATCATTTTGATGTTCTTTGCGTACATCTTTAAATTAAAGAGCCTGTATTACTTCACCTATTTTATTAACGTACTTGGCGCGCTGTGCGCGATTATTCTTCCGGAGGTTTCCGGCGAACTGTCGTTGATGCAGAATATGGTATATTGGTACGACCATCTGTATGCGTTCTTCTTGCCTCTTCTTGGCGTT
Source organism: Candidatus Scatosoma sp. (assembly GCA_045654025.1). GTDB lineage: Bacteria > Bacillota > Clostridia > Christensenellales > Borkfalkiaceae > Scatosoma. Next base: position 22,303 of record JAZOMO010000044.1, on the reverse strand, counting down.
GCCACGGGCGTCTTCGAACGGCCAAAGTTGAAGGCAATGAGCAAGTCGTTAATCGTATTTACGCTATACATACTTGGTGCGGCGGTGCTGAATACCTACCTCAACGGTTCGAAATTTGGCGGATTTGATGGGAAATATGGCGCAAACTATTTCTTCCTTTACGATGACTTCTTCATCGATAAATTTTCGTTTGCTTATCCTTTAAAATACAATTTCATTGTACGGTTTACCTTGTTTGGGTCGGAAATGGAATGTTATCCGTTGTACACTGCGGTAATCTATCTCGTTTTCATCGTACTGATTTTTGTTATGTGGGGGGCGTATATGATGCTCTTTAGCGTATCCGACTCACACAGGGAATTAGCGTATCGTAAAAAGTTGCAAAAAGTAGACAGGTTAAATCTGTTGAAAGAGTTGGACGGCAGACCGCAGGGGAGTCCGTTAAATCCAGAAGGAGTAAATATGGTCAAAATAAAGAACTTTTCCAAAACCTATGCCGGTTCCACCAAAAAGTCTGTTGATGATTTGAGCTTGGAAATCCACGACGGTGAAGTCTTTGGGTTTATCGGTCACAACGGCGCGGGTAAATCCACGACGATTAAGAGCCTTGTAGGGATTCAGTCGATTACGGAAGGAAGCATTGAAATCGAAGGCTACGACATCGCGCGTCAGCCGTTGGAAGCAAAGCTTCGTCTTGGCTACGTTTCCGACAACCACGCTTTGTACGAAAAATTGACGGGTAGAGAGTATATCAACTACGTTGCCGACTTGTACATGGTCAGCAAGGAAGATAAGGAAGCGCGCATCAATAAATTCGTCAAAATGTTCCAGTTGGAGCATGCAATTGATAACGAAATCAAGAGCTATTCTCATGGTATGAAACAAAAGACGATGGTTATCGCGGCGTTGATTCACAACCCCAAGGTATGGGTATTGGACGAGCCGTTAACCGGTCTTGATCCTACCAGCGCATGGCAAATTAAGGAATGTATGCGTGAGCATGCAAATGCGGGCAACATCGTATTCTTCTCCAGCCACGTTATCGAAGTAGTAGAAAAGATTTGCGATAAAATCGCAATCATCAGCGGCGGTAAGCTTCGTCGTGTCAACACGATTGAGGAAATCAAAGCAGAAGGTCTTTCTTTGGAACAGCTGTACTTGCAGTATGCGCAAAAGAAAGAGGAACCTGTCGAAGAGGCGCAGGCAAGCGAAGAGGCTGTGTAAACAGATATGAACACGAAAGAAATACAAAAAAATACGGTATGGCACCGTGTGAAATATTTGACGCTGATGCAGATTGGCGATCAGGTGAGGGGATTGAAATCGGGCAACAGGAAAAAGCTTGTGATTTCGATTGCAATTAGAACGTTGTTCTTCTTACTTGCCAACGCAATCTTCTTTGGTGTATTCATGTTGTTGAAATCCTTCTTCAACTTTATACCGACGGAGTCAATGTTGATTTCACTGGTGCTGATTATGCAGGTGGTAAGCATCATTTCTTGCCTAAGCGGAATGATACTCGTTCTGTTTGTCAGCAAGGAAAATACCATGCTACTGGCATTCCCTTGTCGGTACAGTGAAATATTCCTCAGTAAAATTATTGTATTTGCATTGGAAGAAGTGAAAAAGAGCCTTTATTTCTTACTTCCCGTACTGATTGGTTTCGGGATCAATGCGAACGTCAATATTTTGTACTGGTTGCAGTTGCCCATCGTTTGGATAGCGTTGTGCTTATTGCCCGTATTCATCGGGGCAATGCTGTCTATTCCCGCGATTTACGTAAAGCGTTTCTTACAAACACACGTATTTGTTTACGCGGTGCTGATGGTGGCATTGATTGTGGCGGGATTCTTCGGGGTGTACAACATTTTGAAGGCGATTCCCATTCCCATAGACATCGGTGGTCAATACAACGAATTTGTTATCGGCGTTAACCAAACGTTTGAAAACATCAATCAGTTTGCGTTGTTCTATAATTTTATAGGCAAGACTTTGTTTGGCACGGTGTGGTATTTACCTTTGATGATTTTGGTGGTTGCGGGGTTTGGTGTGCTTTGCTTTTTGGTGGCGATGCCTTTCTACTTCCGTGCGGCAAGCTCGACGGCGGAAGACAGCAGTACGAAAAAGCACCGCTTAAAGTATGCAAAACACAGCAATCTGTTTATGACCTTCTTTAAGAAGGAGTTAAAAATCCATTTCCGTTCGTTTGAATCGATGACGTCGATTATTACGGTTGTATTTTTATTTCCTGTAATTTCGTTCATCTTCAACTTTATCATGTCGGTCATCAACACCAGCTCGTTGGGGAATATCATGACGATTGCCTTCAACCTGATGATTACGCTCAGCCTATTGGGCACGCACAATGCCAACACGGCGGCGGCGCTGAGTATGGAAGGAAATGAATTTGCCATTTTAAAAACGGCGCCTTCCAACACTTCGGTAATTGCGTGGGCAAAGATTGCGGTAACTTCGATTATCAATTTGATGTCGGTTATAGTAACGGCGGGCATGATGGTCTTTATGAAACAGACGATCGGCCTGAGAATTGAAATGCTGGACGTTGTTTTGATGAGTGTCAGCATTCTATTCATCAGTATTGGTCAAGCGGCATGGGGCTTTGAACTTGACCTTAGAAAGCCCAAAATCGCAGAGTATGCGGCGAAGGGGGATGCGGTAACGGATAACGGAAATATAGCGAAAGCCATCGGTATCAGCTTCTTAGTTGCGACGTTGATCGGTTTACTTTCTTTGCTTCTTTTGTTAGACGCATATTTATCCGGCTGGATTCGCTTGTTGTTGATTGCATCTGGGTTCTTAGTGGCAAGACTGTACTTATTCAAGAGCAATTTGAAGGCGTATTTCAATGATATTCAGGGGTAAGCTATGAATAAGAAAGTTGTTATATTAGTTGTTTTATTAGAATGTATTTTGGCAATATTGCTGGTTAGTTTTTTCGGGAAGGTCATCGAAGAAACGAGAAGAGACGTGCTGTGTAAAGAGATTTATTTCGTCGATGAATACGGAATGAAGATTGAGGACGACGTTCCTATTATAATAGAGTTAGATTCATCGAAGCCTACGAGATACAAGCTGCAGTGGCATATCGTGGCAAAGAACACCACAAATAAAGACGTGCAGGTTGAGTTTTCGGACGATGGCGAGGCGTATATAGGGTATGATAAAGGGCGCGAGGAGTTGGTTATTTCCCCCGACCTAAAAAGCCCTATCGTAATGACCATCCGCGTTATGGATGGCAGTGAAAAGACAGATACCATCACTTTAATCCCGAAGATGAAGACGGATAGTGATGCAGAAATCTGATAAATAGGAGGCGCTTATGAAAAGTGTAATGAAGAGAATTGCGGGCTTGATGCTTGCAACGGTGATGACGTGCCAACTCTTTACTGGGTGCGACACGTCGGGGTTGTCTACGAAGATTAAAGTTTCGTATATGACCGGATCGGACGAGTACGTTGTGCAAGAATACGACTTGAACGCTCAGATTGCTTTGCCTAAGGATCCTACGTTGGAAGGGCAAAAGTTTATCGGTTGGTACACGGACGAGGCTTGTACGCAGCCTTACGCGGAAGGCAAGATTACCCAAGGTCTTGTTTTGTATGCGAAATTTGAACCTTCTGTTGTTTACATCATTGTCAATACGGACGGCGGGGAAAAGATTCCCATGCAGGCAATTGTTCCTGGTGGGCAGTATACCTTGCCTGAGGCGAAGAAAGAAGGTTATACCTTCACGGGTTACTACTACATTGACAAAGATGGCGAAAAGCAGGACTTCCCTACCAGTGGCGTTCTTCCTTTCGACACGGATACGGTGGTTACTGCATCGTATACGATCAATAAGTATGCAATCACGCTCCACGATGGTTTCTCTACGGAGCCCACCGTTGCAACGGTAGAATACAACGGGATGTATACGCCCAGCAAGGTAAATCGCCCTGGCTACACCTTTGTTGCATGGCATACGACGGAAGAAAACCAAACGGATGAAACGGTTTACGATGCAAGTAAGCCCGTTAAAGGCAACGTAGACTTGTATGCGCAATACACGGCAAACGAATATACCATCACCATCGCAAACAACGTGGATTCCACGACGGAAACGGTATCCGTAACCTATGACGCGGAATACGCGCTGACGCCTGCTGCAAAGACGGGCTATACCTTTGTTGGTTACGAATATAACGGTGAAGATTTTGCCGCAAGCGGCAAGTATACGCATGCGCAGAACGTTCGCGTTACGGCAAAATATGCAACGAAGACCTACGCGGTAACCTTTAAGGATGCGGCAACCGGCGAAGTGATTACGACGAAGAACGTAGAACACGGCAAGACGGTCAGCGAACCTACCAAGGAATTGACGAAGACAGGTTACAGCTATACCTTGTCGTCCGATTTGAGCGGGGCTATTACGGCTAACACCGAAGTCCTTGTAACCTATAAGGCAAACGAATATAAGATTACGATTGTATCCAACGTTGCAGGGGTAGAAAAGAAGGTTGTGGACGTTGCCTATGACTGCGCGTATACCTTGACGCCTCAAAACGTTACGGGTTACACGTTCCAGAACTTCACGTACGATGATGAAGTATTTAACGCAAGCGGTAAATACGAGTATTTGCAGAACATTACGATTTTTGCGAACTATACGTTGAACGACTACACTGTAACCTTCAAGGATGCAAAAACCGGCGAAGTTCTTGCAGAGCAAGGTGTTTCGCATGGCAGCAAAGTAGTTGAGCCCAACTTGAATAAATTCGGCTACACCTACACCTTGTCTGCAGATTTGAACACGGCGATTACGGCGAATACGGAAATCACCGTAACCTATACGGCGAAGACGGCGGTTGTTACGGTCATCGGCGCGCAGACCGGCTATGAGCTTCCTACCATCGTATATGGTGGAACGTTCACGTTGGCAGCGCCTACGAAGGCGGGTCACAACTTTGAATACTTCACGGGCAGTGACGGTAAGACGTATTATGCAAACACCGAATACACTTGTGATTTTGAAAGCTTAACCTTGACGGCAGACTTTGACGGTGACGAGAAGACGGTTACCTTCATGGTGGACGGCGTGGTGAGCGACACAGTGGAAGTGCTCCGCGGTGAAACGGTGGTAAGACCTGCAACCGATCCCAGCAAAACTGGCTATACCTTCAAGGGTTGGTCATCCGCTGCAAATGAATATGCTGCTTACGATTTCTCGAAGGGCGTAGAGGCAAATACGACTATTTACGCATATTTCGAAGCAAACAAGTATATCATTACCGTTAACCTTAACGGTGGTACGGGTACAACGAGCATGACCGTAACTTACGGTGCGACATACAACCTGGCAGACCTTGGTACGCCTACCAAGCCTGGCTACATCTTCGCTGGTTATAAGCTTGGCGACGAAGAGTTTAAGTCGGGTACGTACGAAGTGGCTGGCAACACGGAAATCGTGGCGCAGTGGAAGGAAGACTGGAAGACGGTCACCTTCAATGTAGACGGCAGTGAATACGTGACGGAAAAAGTATTGAACGGCGAAAAGGTACACAAGCCTAACGATCCTAGTAAAGAAGGCTATACGTTCAAGGGCTGGTACAGTGACCAAGCGCTTACAAGAGAATATACTTTCGGGGCGGAAGTTACGGCGAACATATCGCTTTACGCGAAGTTTGAAGCAAACAAGTACACGATTACCGTTAACCTTAACGGTGGTACGGGTACAACGAGCATGACCGTAACTTACGGTGCGGAATACGACCTGGCTGACCTTGGTACGCCTACCAAGAAAGGTTATACGTTTGACGGGTACAACTATCAGACTACGGGTATCTACAACGTAGCTGGCAACACGGAAATCGTGGCGCAGTGGAAGGAAGACAAGAAGACGGTCACCTTCATGGCAAACGGCGCCGAATTTGCTACGGCAGAAGTATTGAACGGCTACACGGTGGCGGCTCCTACAACCGTACCTCAGAAGACTGGTTATACCTTTGTGGGTTGGAAGCTTGGCAATTCGGTTTGGAACTTCTCTACGGAGGTTACGACGAATATCACGCTGACGGCAGACTTCACGGCAAACACCTATACGCTTACGATTGATAACGCAGGCGGCGTTGGCGCGACGGCCCTCCAAATTGAATATGGCAGCGCGTATAATTTAACGGCGCCTACTAAAGAAGGCTACGAATTCGTTAGATACGAAAGAAACGGCGCAGAATTTGCCCTGAACGGCGAATACGACTACGCAGAAAACATCACGATTACGGCGGTGTGGAAGAAGATTCTTACGGAAAGTACTTCTTGGTGGGATGACCAAGAAAAGGGCGTATACGTATACCTTGTAGGCTATAAATACACCTTCTCCGGCACCGGACTGGTAATCAAAGAGTTTATCAGCGGCGATGATAGCTGTGTCAGCATCAGTGGCGACCATAATGCGGTACTGGAAACAAGCGCTCCTTGCGAATTTGTGGTAACCGTTGAAAAGTACGATATCGAAGGTAACGTAACGCAAAGCTATGAAAGAACGATGAAGGTTGTAGACGCTGTTGCATCGTTCACGACCGGTGGCGATTATGCAAACGCTTGGGTGAAGAAGAACAGAACCAACTTCGATAATCAAGAAAAGAACGACGCTATGTTGGTTGGTCGCGTTGACTTCCGTCCCGACGTGAAGGTAGAAAAGCTTGTAGACAACAAGTTGGTTGCTCTCACGCTGGCAGAGGCGAACGTAGACGTTGAAGTGCGCGCAGACGGCGCAGTAACGACCGATTACACGATGAACGGCGATTCGTTCACCTTTGGTGAAGCGCTGGTTGGCAAGACGATTACCGTAAAACTTACTCCTAGATATGCGGTTTATGATAATCAGTCGGCAACGTTCGAATTTAAGCTGAACAACGGTGTTAACGTCTATGACAACGAAACGTTTAAGGCTGCATACGTAAATGAAGCTGTCAGCGAAATCAACGTGCTTCGCAACATCACGTTGGAACTGTCTGAAGACCAAATCGTGACGGCAACGGGTAACGAAACGTCGAAGACCTACGATGGCATTACGTGGAACTACACCGTTCCTGCAGGCACGAAAGCGCCTATCAACAACCTTGACGGTACGGGTGTTTACGATAGATTGAAGGGTGACCTCACCGTGAACGGTAACTATTTCACGGCAGACGGCTCCAAGATTCTTCTCGTTGACAACAGAATTGACGGGGAGGCTAAATTCGGCTCCGCGAAAAATGGCTATATTCTTCAAGACGTACAGTTGAGCTTGTTTAAGTTTGGTGACGTAAACAACACCAATTGCGACGACTCGTTGGAGATGAGCAACTTGTACATCATCGGCAACATGGGCGAAGCGGTAAACTATGGTCAAAACGATGGTGAATCTTACAAGATTAACATCGGCGGAAACAGCTTTAATATGCTTACGATGAGCGGCGCTGCAACCGGTATTCAGGCGAGACATGGTAACGTCAGCTTGGACAACGTTACCATTAGAAGAACGGTAATCGGTTTCCTAGCGTACAGCGTGAAGGGGACCAGAGAAACGGTGAACCCTGTGGGTAGTAGCCTGCACGGCGATGCAAATTCTTACCATCGTACAACGTTCTACGTCAAAGACGGTATCATAGAACAAAACTGGGCGAACGGCATGTACGTATACGGTACGTGTTTGGTCACCTTGGATAGCTGTGTAATCGGTACGTCCAGCGGTCCTGCAATCCACGTTGACGCATTGCCTACGGCAAGTAACGTTAGGGTAAACAGCAAGCTGATTCTCAAAAACGGCACAACGATTACCAACTTCTTGGTTGGCAATGAAACGTGGTTCAACGCATACGATATGACTGGCTTGGCTGGACAGATGAAGAGTATGGTGAATGACAAAGTTGCAGGTTTGGGTCTCACCGTTCTTCAAAAGGATGCGAACGGTACGGAAAAACTGAACCTCGCGATTCTTGTAAAAGAAGGCGGTGGCGACGTAGTCGAATGGCAGCAGGATCCGGACGGGCAGCCTACGGTAGACGTTGAAGGCGTGAACTACTTGCAAATCGGCGGAATGGAATACGTTCAATTCGACACGGCAGAGATCCCTGGTATGGGGAGCGGCAAATATTACATGCAAGGCTACTTAGGTCTGTATATGAAATAATTGCCTAAAATAAGACAAGACGGAGGGCTTCGGCTCTCCGTTTTTGTTTATTTTTTTTAGACGAAATACAAGACATTTATAAAAAGGTGTGCTATAATAGAGATATCAGGACGACATAGACGAAAAACGAAGCGGATAATTGTATTGCCCCCCATGTCATCCTGAGTGGAGCGGAGCGGAATCGAACTTTTTCGCCTGCGTTTAGGACAGCGCAGACGGAAAAGCGCCGAGCAACGCGAAGGCGGGATCTAGAAGCAAAAAAGGAAGAATCAAACTTTTTCGTCTGAGATCCCAAACGATGCTATGCACCGTTTGATCCTCGTTGCCTCGGATTTCGACTGCGCTCAGGATGACATAGACGAAAAGGAAGAATCATGTATTACGTCTACATACTCACAAACAAAACGGACACCGTAATGTATATCGGTGTGACAAACGATTTACGGCGACGTTTATATGAACACAAGACCGAGCAAATCGAAGGATTTACAAAGCGATACCATGTAAAAAAGCTCGTTTATTTTGAGGAATATTCCGATGTTGACGATGCGTTAGCGCGAGAAAAACAGTTAAAGTGTTGGATACGCGCCAAAAAGAATTGGCTAGTAGAAACGAGGAATCCAAATTGGGATGATTGGGGGGAAGGGTTTATTTAAAACCGTGAGACACAGACGAAAAAGGTGAGGCAGACTATTGCTCCCTCAATGTCATCCTGAGTGGAGCGAAGCAGACCATCGCCACCCCCCATGTCATCCTGAGTGGAGCGGAGCGGAATCGAACTTTTTCTCCTGCGTTTAGGACAGCGCAGACGGAAAAGCGCCGAGCAACGCGAAGGCGGGATCTAGAAGCAAAAAAGGAAGAACCAAATTTTTTTCGTCTGAGATCCCAAACGATGCCGTGCACCGTTTGATCCTCGTTGCCTCGGATTTCGACTACGCTCAGGATGACATAGACAAAAAGGAAGAACCAAATTTTTTTCGTCTGAGATCCCAAACGATGCCATGCACCGTTTGATCCTCGTTGCACTCGGATTTCGACTACGCTCAGGATGACATAGACAAAAAGGAAGAATCGAACTTTTCCGTCTGAGATCCCAAACGATGCCATGCACCGTTTGATCCTCGTTGCACTCGGATTTTGACTGCGCTCAGGATGACATAGACGAAAAACGATGACATAGACAAAAAGGACGACACAGACAAAAAACAAAGAAAATAACGCACCCATGGTTGCGTTGAAAACAATAAAAGGAGAAAAATTATGATCTTTGACACCTTACAAAACTGCGAAAAATACAACGGCTTGCACGAGGGCTTTGCGATGGCGTTTGACTTTATCAAAAAAGCGGTTGCGGAAAACTACGCCGTTGGCAAATACGAAATCGACGGCAGAAAAATCCACGCCTCCGTGCAGGAATATAGCGGCAAAGCCGAAGCGGATGCAAAATACGAAGGACATAGAAAATATATTGACATTCAATATATCGCTTGCGGTGCAGAATTTATGCAGGTGGTAGATATCCAAAAAGCAACGCTGAAGACGGACTATAACGAAGAAAAGGACGTGGAATTTTACCACGACACCGATAAAGCAGGAAAAATGCTGGTAGAGGCGGGCGAGTACGGTATTTTCTTCCCCAACGATATTCACAAGCCTGCCCTTGCGGTGGCTGGCAATTCTGCTCCCATTAAAAAGATTTTGGTAAAAATCGCTCTTTAACTGTATATTACATTTAAGAAAAAGCTGTAAAACAAACGGGAGAGCAATAAATGAAGAAAGTTGTATTGCTTGGGGACTCCATAAGAATGGGCTACGACAAATACAACGCGGAAGCAATCCGTGTCCTTTCCGACACCGATACGCTTATCAACGATTTGTATCCGCTAACCGTTTCTTTCCCGAATGAATATCGGTTCTTAAAAAAACAAGGAGAATAACTACTATGCAGCAAATATCGCTTGCGGTGGAGAAATATAGAGATTTGATTCTCAGCGCAGAAAGATATATATGGAAAAATCCCGAAACGGGGTATAGGGAAGTGAAAACTTCCAGGTATTTGGAGGACGCTTTTGAGGCTTTGGGGTACACCCTCGTCCGCGCGCAAGGTATCACGGGCTTTTATACCGTTCTCGATACGGGCAGAGAAGGGCCTGAGGTGTTGGTCCTTGGCGAGCTCGACGCCGTCATATGCCCTTCCCATAAGGACGCTGACCCTATCACGGGGGCGGTTCATTCCTGTGGGCATAACGCGCAGTGCGCCGCGCTGCTCGGGATTGCCGCCGCTCTGAAAGAGCCGAGCGTTTTGGACGGACTTTGCGGTCGGATTCGGCTTTGCGCCGTACCTGCCGAGGAGCTTTTGGAAATCGAATTCCGTAAAGAATTGAAAAAACAGGGCAAAATCAAATACCTTGGCGGTAAAAGTGAGTTTTTGCATCGTGGATTTTTCGACGGGGTTGATCTTGCGTTCATGGTACATACTTCGACTGATTATTTTTGCAATTTTGGCTGTGTGGGCTGCGTTGCTAAAAACGTCGTCTATAAGGGCAAAGCCGCGCATGCGGGCGGCGAGCCGTGGGCGGGAAGTAACGCTCTATATGCGGCGAATTGCGGGTTGAACGCGGCGAACGCTCTGCGTGAAACCTTTGTGGATGCCGACCTTGTACGCTTTCACCCGATTATTACCCATGGCGGAGATATGGTCAACGCTATTCCTGAAAGGGTACAGCTGGAAAGTTACGTAAGAGGGCGTACCTACAACGCAATCGTACAAAACAACGCAAAAATCAACCAAGCACTCATCGGTGCGGCGCTGTCGCTAGGGACGAACATCGAAATTATTGATATGCCGGGGTATGCTCCGCTTTCAAACGACAAAAATATGGTGGACGTTGCCAAAGAGGGAGCGGAAATGGCAGGCATTGACTTGCAGATTTCCGACGGATACAGCACAGGCAGTACCGATATGGGGGATTTGTCTGCGATTATGCCCGTCGTACACCCTTGGTCGGCGGGGGCAAGAGGTACGGCGCACGGCAGAGATTACGCAATCGCCGACCCCGAAACGGCGTGCGTGCAGAGCGCAAAATGGCAGCTTGCGATGTTGAAACTTTTGTTGCAGGACGGTGGCGTTCGCGCCAAGAAAATCGTCCAAGAATACAAACCAACGTTCCCCTCTAAGGAAGAATTTCTTGCCTTTCAGGACGGCTTGAATACGTCGGGGAATAGAATTACTTATACGGGCGACGGCAGAGCGGAGATAGAGCTTTAAAGGGAGAAAAGACGTCAAGTAGACGGAGTGAAGTTCACTCCGTCTTTTTTGTTTTAGAGGGAGAGGAATATCTTGGCACAAACGTTTGACAAAAGAAATAAAAGGGGGTATAATGTTAGTATGGATAAGAGTTAATATCGAAGATATTGCTTATTTTTTTTTACGCGTGCGAAGGCGCGCGAAGGAGAGGAGTATGGAGTTCGTTTGGATCACCTTATTAATTTTATCGGTCGCCTTGTATACGGTTTTAATGGTGCTCGTTTTGCCACGCACCTTCTTAAAAACGGAACTGGTGAATATAAAGGCGAAAGATCGAGGGATAAAAAACGTCAAGGAAACGGTGGGTAGAAGTATCGTCTATCAACCCTCGTTAAAAATCCGAAAATATATTCCGCAATACGTTGTTTCCCATCGAAAAGGGAAAAAGGTATTGATCTGTAAAACGAGCCCCGACGTCCGCTACATAGATTACGACGTGGTGATGTTTAACGGAATCAATAAGCCGTTCAAGGCAATCAACGCTAAGGAGCTTATCGAAAACGGCTACACGGAAAAGATGATGCTGGATGAGGAAACGGCGTACGTTACGATTGTGGTGAATGCCGTAAACGACGAGAAGTTTAAAGAGGATGTCGTTAAACCTGTCTCCGGTGGAAAAATCACGTTATACGCATTGACCAGTGCGCTTTTGGCGTTCGTGCAAGTGTTCTTGATGAAGTTGTGCTGTTCGTACGCGTTTGGCGGTGTGTTTAGGGAAGAGTTCATGTTGACGCCGGAGGGAAATATCATCACCCTGATTTGCGGTGGAGTGGTAGCGATAGTCAATATCATTCTGGTTTTAGTATCTGCGGCAAGAAAAAATCGCGCCCAGCGGGAAAAAGGAGAATAATCATGCAAGAGTGCAACGTTATAGCGAAAGGAAGTTTTTCGCAATTCCGTTTTAATGAATTTATTTCCGTTCGTCAATATTTGTTGATTCGCGAAGAGGGTAGAAAGTATTTATTGCTTAAGCTGTCCAACGATGCGAAGGAAACAGTCACGGGCTTAAAGCTGATGATCGAACAAATCGACGTGCGCAGTGCGTGTGTCGAAAAGACGGTCGTAGAATGGACGGACGTCAACGGCGAGCCGGGTGAAAAATTTATCGCGAAGGATAAAATCCCCTTGCGTGAAAACTGTATGGAGGTTAAAATCCATCTGATTGGCGCGACCTTTGGGGACTATACCTACTCGGTAAAGAGCAACGAGCTGGTCGTTACCTACGATAAAAAACAACCGGAAAATATCGAGGACTATTCCTCGAATACCCGTGGGGAAAAAGCAGTCTCGCGTGAGCGTAAGCTTAAATTGCCCATTTTAACTGCAATCCTTTCGATGCTTGTGGTGATTTTATCCTGTGTGTTCACGTTTTCGCATCTGTCCTACTACAGAGAGACTGAAAACACGTTCCGTTTGAATGACGTTCGGTATCAATTCATCGGCAAGGACAGAGGGGAGGGTTCGCCCATCCGTGTCGTCGAACATATCGGATACAAAAAGGATATCGTTATCCCTGCAGAGATTGAGGGGTATCCCGTTGTGGAAATTGAGGCAAACGCCTTTAGAAACAAGCAAAAACTGCAAACGATTGATATTCAGGCAAACGTAAGGCTTGAATCCATGGCATTTTCGGGATGCGGAAATTTGCAAGAAGTAAAGCTGACGGGTGTCAGCGAGGTAGGCTCTAGAGCGTTTGAAAATTGTGGCAATCTGCAGACGGTGACTGCAGGAAATCTGGAAAAAATTGAACAGTACGCTTTCCTCAACTGCGGAAAATTGAACGCCTTGGAAATTTCCAACGAAGAGAAGGTTTTGGAAATCGGAATCGGCTCGTTTGAGGGATGTACCAGCTTGAAAAACATTACCTTAGATCAAGCTGTTTCCAGCTTTGACGAGAAAATGATATTCGCCGATTCCTCTTCGGTGGAAACCCTCTATTTGCGCCACTACAACAGCGGGATGTACGAGCAAAATACCTCCAAAACGCTGTCCTATATGTTCAACAACTATGCGCTTCAATCGTTGCAAACGTTGACGATTTGCGATATCGATGAAATCCCTAATTCCTTCTGTCAAGACATGACCGCTTTGAAGAGCGTCGATTTAGGAGGAATTAAGGAAACGCGAATTTCTTATAGGGCCTTCTACAATTGTGGCGAGCTGAGTGATTTAAATTTTGCTTTTGAGAACGAGAAGCAACGCTTTACCGAGGTCGGTGACGAGGCGTTCTGCGGGACGAAAATTTCCAAATTTGACGGCTCTGCACTCGAAAGAATCGGCGCGTACGCTTTCGCGGATAACAGTGAGTTAACGGACATTCGCTTGTCGAAAAATGAAGCGCTGAAGGATCTTGGTCGCGCGGCTTTTAAAAACTGTACCGGATTAACGACGATACATATCCCGGCGCAGGTCAAGGTTTTGCCTGAAAGCGTGTTTGAGAACTGTAATTCGTTGACGGTTGTCACCTTTATGGATTCGGGCGTTTTGTCTGAAATCCAAACTGCCGCAATGAAGGATTGTTCCAGCATGACGTACATCAAGGTGCCCAACAGCGTGCGCCAGATCGGGGACTATGCCTTCCAAAACTGTGTGTCGGCGACTACCTGCATGCTTTCCCGTAACGTGCTGACCATCGGTGATTACGCCTTTGCTAATTGTGAAAACATCCAGCAAGTGGAAGTCCCTAAAACGACGGCGAGAATCGGTAACGGCGCGTTCTCCGGATGCGTTAAGCTTAGCTCGATGACGTTGCCCTTCGCAGGCTGTACGCCGACGGAGCAATCTTATCTTGCCGCGCTGTTTGGTGGTTCTTCTAGCAATGATTTCGCTTATATCCCCAGCACTTTGCGCGAAGTTACCCTTGTAGGGGACGCGGATATCGCGCCGAGAGCTTTTTATGGCGCAAGAGAGATTAAGCGCGTCTACATAAAGGGCGAGAGCAGTTCCATCGGGGCGCAAGCGTTTGCAGGTTGCGCAAACCTTCGTGAAATTTCCTTGAACTATACGCTTTCCACGATTGAGGAAAACGCTTTCGAGAATTGCTATTTGCTGTTCGAGATATGGAACTATTCTGATTTGGCAATCGAGAGAGGCCAAGCCGATATGGGCGGGATTGCCGTATATTCGTTGGCGGTTTACGGTGAGGACGACGAACGATTGGACTACGTAGAATATAACGGCTTCAGCTTCCTTTGCGCGGAAGAGGGGTGGTACGTCACCGACCACGTCACGGAGGATACCGCTTGGAGTATGCCCGCGATGTTTATGAGTACGGCTGGGGAAATTATATACGACTACGTAATGGTTGGTCACCTTTTCGAACAGCGTTTGGATGTAGAAACGTTGGTGATGGAAGGGGGGATTAATAAGATTCCCGAGTATGCGTTTACCAACTGCACGAACTTAACGGAGGTTACTGCTTCTTCGGCGGACGGGATACGTGAAATTAAACAAAATGCGTTCAACGGCTGCACGAACATGAAAAAGGTGGAGCTGCCGGACGGTGTGACGAATATTGATTCTTATGCGTTTAGTAATTGCGAATCCTTGCAGTCGGTGAATATGCCGCAAGAGCTTGTAACCGTGCAGGACTACGCGTTCTTGAACTGCAAAAAGATTACAAACTTAACCTTTAATGAGAACGTGCAACGCATCGGGTATAATGCGTTGGGCGGCATGGAATCGCTGCAATCCTTAACCGTTCCCTTCGTAGGTGAAACGGTAATGGAAAATAATTATTTAGGCTACGTATTCGGTTTGGGGTATAAAGAGGGCTTAAGCAATGACGGCGCAGGTTTAAACATTACGGTGCTGTTGCCGTGCGACGTAGGTAATTATGCCTTCTACGATTTAAAGAACTTAAAATCGGTATATTTCAAATCGAAAGTGGGGAGCATAGGTGAATGCGCGTTCCAAAGTTGTACGACTTTGGAGTCCGTGGAATTGACGGGCGGCGTTAGAAATATCCAAAACTACGCATTTGCATACTCTGGCTTGCAGAACATCACGTTGCATTTCGGCCTGGAAAGCATAGGTGATGGCGCGTTCTCGAATACAAGCTTAAAAGAAGTGACCTTACCCACTTCCCTGTCGGTGATGGGGGTAGAAGCTTTTGCAAACAGCGCTGTAGAAAACGTTTCTTTGCGTGGGGTTGCTTTGGCGATAATTCCCAGAAGCACGTTCGAAGGATGTTCCAACTTGAATACAGTGGACATGACAGATGCGCAGGTGTATACGATTGAAACCTATGCATTTGCAAACAGCGGATTGACGAACGTAAGCCTTCCTTTTGGTATGAGTGTCATTGGGGAGCGTGCGTTCTATAACACAAGCTTAAAAGCTGTGACGTTGCCCACTTCCGTATCGTCTATGGGGGCGGAAGCCTTTGCATATAGCGCTTTGGAAAAGGTTGAAATGAGCGGCGTTGTTATGACGGCAATTCCAGAATATGCGTTTTATTATTGCGAGAAGCTGAAAACGGTGGATATGGAAGGTTCCTACATTGGATCCATCGGAATGTCTGCGTTTGCAAACAGCGGATTGACCTACTTGAACGTCCCTGCATCTGTATATAGCATCGAAGGAAGTGCTTTCTACAACTGTGAAGCGTTGGAGAGTGTGAATCTCAACGCAGCAAATATGGGAACGATTTCCTCGTATGCTTTCGCGAACTGTTATGCGTTGGAGAGTGTGAATCTCAACACAGTAAATATGGGAACGATTTCCTCATATGCTTTCGAAAACTGTTCTGCGCTTTCCGATCTTATCATCGGGGACGGCTGGAAAACGATTGGTTCCTACGCGTTCCAAAACTGCCAAAAATTGACGGAGCTGCACTTGCCTTGTACGGTAGAGTACATCGAATATGGAGCGTTTTCAAATTGCACCGAACTGCAATGCGTATGGTTGCCGAGCAGTTTGTTATACATTGATTATGACGCGTTCTACAATTGCCAGAAATTGCAAGAGGTTTACAATCTCTCTTCGTTGCCGATTACCCGCGGAAGTTGGGAGAACGGCGGTGTGGCGGCGTACGCGCTGATTGTGCACACGTCTAGCTACGCACAGCGTCTAACGACGGCGGAAGTAAACGGGATTGTATATAAGTGTGCGCCTACCGAAAAAATTGCATGCATTTATCAGTACACTCAATTGTCTGAAGACCTTGTCTTTGATACTTTGAAAGTAGGTGGTGTAACTTACGAGTATTACTGGGTTTACGCAGGCGCATTCTCGGAAAGCTCTATCAAGACCTTGGATACCGGTGTTATCAACGAAATCGGCAGCAGAGCGTTTGCTGACTGCTATAACCTGAGAAAGGTTACGCTGGGCGAAAGCTTACAACAGGACAAGGTTGGCGGTGACGCATTCTATTATTGTCAGTCTCTTTGGGAAGTACATAACGATTCTGACTGTTCTATCAGCTGTGGTGGATCGGAGTGTGGCTACGTTGCTTATTATGCTTTGGTGATCGACCAAGAGATTGAATATAAGCAAGAGGGCTCGTTTAAATTTATGAAGTTTGACGGCCGCTGGTATTTGTACGACTACGAAGGGTATACGAAAACGACTTTGCCTGATATTAGAACGGAATACTCTCTGTTCAAGCATCCCTCGTTAAGTAAATATCCCTTCCAGAACATGAATTATGGTCAGTACTTGATTATTCCCACTTACGTTACGGGAGCAAACGAGGGTGTATTTGGTTGGAATGGGATTACCGTCTATTACGAGGGTACGCAGGAACAATGGAATGATACGTTCTACAATATCGGTGGTAATTATATAAGCGTTTACTACTACAATGAGTGTGTACACAACGACTACAAGTATACCATGTACTGGCGGTATGACAGTAAAAACGAACCGACGACGGTAGACACTACTTTGACCGACGATACAACCCCTGCGACCTGTCAAGAAGAAGGAATCACAAGATATATTTGCGAAACGTGCGGGGAATGTATTACGACGGAGATTTTGGATAAAATTCCTCATCAATGGGTGGATAAAGAAGTCGCTAAGCCGACCTGCAAAACGGAGGGTAAAATCGAAACCGTTTGCAGTAGCTGTAAAGAGATTCATTCCACGACGATTCTCCCGAAGGTTGCACATGATTACAGCGGACAAAACGGCGCTTGTATCTGGTGTAAGCAAATACGCGCATCAGAGGACTGCTTAGGGGATTTGATGGTTGTGAAAAACGCGGATGACGTTGGATTCATTATCAATTCCGATAACGCAGGAAAGAAAAACCTTTACAGCGACTGGCGCGACGATTACGGCGCGTTCTCCAGCAGTTTGACGATAGTGGCAAAGGCGAACGTCGCCCTGTCCTTCCAGTTGGAAACGATTATGAAGGAAGACGCGGTGCTGGAGGTGTTGGTAGACGGCAAAGAATACCTCGTATGGACAGAAGCTTCCAAAGAGAAAATTGAACTGAAATTGGAGGCCGGACAAACGATTGAGTTCCGCTTGATTGTAAAAGGAGAGGGCACCAAGGAAGTCCGCGTGAAGCTTAACGACGTTACCGTTCAAGAGCTTGAGGCGGAAAAGGAGTAATGGCTATATGTTACGATATGCTGATATTATTGAACAATTAAACATAGACGAAAAATTAGCCATTTTGACGGACGCAAACTTTCTTGCAAGCCTGTCGGCGGAAAAGGAGGGCGTGCCGTATATGTCAATGGCGCGCTTGGAAGATTTCAACCAAGCGGAAGGGTACTTGCGTTACCCTTCCTTTGAAGCGCTGGCGAACGCTTGGGACGTAAAAGCGACCAGTGAGGTTGCAAAGGGGTTGGCAGTGCGCGCCCGCGAAGCAGGGGTGAATACGGCTCTGTTGCCGAAATCGAATCTGAGGAGCAACCTCTTTTTAGACGGCGCAACGGAAGACCCTTACCTGATGGGTATGTTAACCTCGGCGTCTATGGAAGGGAGTGAAAGTGTGGGTGTAAAGCCCGTATTAACCACCTGCGCGATACGTAAAGAGGATTGTGAATACGCTGACTCTCAACCCAACGCAAAGGCGATAATGGAATATTACCTTCGTCCCTTCCTCGTTGCAACGCAAGGCAAGTCGAACGTGGCAATTACCACCTCGTACGAACGCTTGCAAGGAGAATACGAGAAGGTAAATATCGAGTTTGTAAAATCCTTGCTTGAGAAGCAAATTGCAGGCAAGGGGAACTTCTTCATCAGTGAAAAAACCTCTACAGCGACGGCGGTGCACAGCTTTAACGCTGGGTATTCGCTCACCTTAAAAGGGCGCGCGGGGGCACTGAAGGAAGCTGTAAACTACTATCAATCCATCAGCGAGGCGATAGAATCGGGCGTAGCGACGGCAGAGACGTTGGAGACGGCGCTTCGTGAAGGGTATGCTCTGAGTCCTGAATCGATTGACGAAGGGGTAGATGCGGTGCTTTCCTACGCGTTCGGCGCGGAAAAGCAGGCAAAGCTCGGCAAGGGCGCATACAACAGTTTTGTAATGGGTCAAAAGCAGGCGCGAATGATGGAAAACGCGTTCGATCCCTCGGCACCCACCTGTGGTATCAGCAGGGAAGAGATGCTTGCCTTTGCAGAAAAAACGGCGGTGCTTTTGAAAAACGACTTCGGCACCCTTCCTTTAAAAGCACACCAACGTGTTGCGGTTGTTGGCGCTTTGGGTGAGTCTGCCGTAGAATACGTAAAGAGATTGTCTGACGGCGGTTTTGTTGGATACGCCGCAGGCTACGACCTGCAACGTCCGCGCAGCGATGAGCTGGTGGAGGAAGCGGAAGAGGTTGCAGATCGCGCTGATACCGTGCTGATGTTCGTCGGATTTGGCGAGGAGAGGGAAAAGAAACTCTCTGCGACAAAGTGTCTACAGCTTCCCGGTACGCAGATGCTACTCGTGGACAGAATGGCGGAGCTCGGCAAGAGAATCGTTGTGGTTGTAATGGGCAGCGGTAGGGTGGATATGGCGTTTGACGAGGTTGCTGACGCGGTGTTATATGCCCCCGATATGGGTTCGTGTATGGGCGAGGCAGTAGCAAAGCTGTTGTATGGCGAAAGCAATCCTTCTGGTAAGCTTGCCTTCACAATGTACGATGCCCCCGAGGCGCACGCAAAGAAAGAAAAATTCTATAAAAATAAAGGCTATAACAAAGTGGGGATGTTCGTCGGGTACAGACGATATGTTTCGGACGAAGAATTTGTGAAATATCCCTTCGGTTATGGGCTCAGCTATACAAAATTCCGCTACGAAAAAATGCATTTGACGGGAGACGGGGTCGCTCTTACGATCAAAAACGTAGGCAAGTGTGCAGGTGAAGAAATCGTACAGTTCTATTATGAAAACCCCGAATCTGATATCCCTCGCCCTGCAGTGGAATTGTTGGATTTTGAAAGGGTGTACTTAAAGCCCGGGCAATCGACAACGATATACAAATCAATCAGGAATGGTCGTTTTGCCGTTTATGATGCGGATAGCGGTCAGTGGGTGACCGAAAAGGGTTTGTATAGAATTTGCGCGGCAAGCTCGGCAGACGAAGAACGGTTAAGCTGTAATTATTACGTGATAGGGCTTACGTTGCCAAACAAAAACGAACAGCTTTCCGATTATCTGCAAAGCAATTCAAACATCGTTTCTGGAGGATATTTTATGGATACGAATATCAAACGAATACAACAAAAATCCACCCCGTTGGTGCTGGGCATTATTGCCATTCTTTTGGCGGCGCTCTACGACGTTTTTGCGTTTATGATCAGCCCTGAAATCGAGTTTTTCGTTGGGGAAATCGGTCAGGTTGTCAACTTGGTGCTGTTCATCATTTTCAACCTGCTTGCCATCATTGGACTCATCGGAATGATCGCATGGGGAAGCCGTAGAAGACGATTAAAGAAGGAAGAGGCGGCTTCACGGTTAGCGCGCGAAGAGGATGCGAAGGAAAAAACGGCTGTCCCCGTCGCTTACACCCGTTTGTTCATAGAAGAATTCGGTGAAGAGGCTGAGGAAATTGTCGTAGAAGAAGAGGATGACGAGGAAGAAGAGAAGGAAATCTCCTTCGCTATCCAAGAGGAAACGGACGGCTATCATAAGGATGGTTGGACGTTTACGGATATGCATCAGGAATTGATTGCCTTTGCGGCAGAATACGGCGTACTGATCGATGCGACGCAAGCGCGTACTTTGCTGTCAGCGATGAACGTTTCCCGCTTGGTTGTACTGAAGTTTGACAAGGACGCAAATCGTGAACGTTTCCTGGAAATGCTCAGCGCGTTCTTCGGCGTACAATACTATGCAGACAATACGGAAGGATACGCAACGTTGGACGATCTGTTCTTCTATCGCGAGGAAGACCAGGGTGAGGTGTATGCGCCTACCAACTTTACGCGCGCATTTGAGGAGGCTACGGCAGACCGATTTGCAATGAAGGTTGCCCATCTTACCTCCGTAGGGTTGTCCTCGGTAACTGGATATTTCACCCAGATGATGCGCTACGTGGTGAAGCCTGAAACACCGTACAATATCTCGTTTAAAAACAAAGCAATTACCGAAAAGGTATTTACGCTTTCTCCTAACCTTTGGATTTTCATGACTCTTTCCGAGGGTGAAATGGTGGATAAATTACCTGCCTATATCGCGGAAACGGCGGCGCTTATCAACGTGAAATACGTAGAGCAGGTTGCGGCGGAAATACAGCCTCAGCGTGAACCCGTAAGCTTTGCGCAGTTCTTGAAATTCGGCGACAAGGCGAGAAATGGTTTTGAACTGGAAGAGAATAAGTGGAAATACGTAGACAAGTTGGAAGAATACGTAAAGGCACGCGCGGACTACCGCTTAAGCAACAAAATGTGGCAAAAGATGGAACGTTATGCTTCCTGTTATTTGGCGCTGGGCGGCGAACCTGCGAATGCTTTGGACAGCGTGTTGGCGGTGAAAATGCTGGCGACGATACTCGGCCTTATCAAGCACAATAAAAAGGAAGGGGACGATCAATTTGCCCGCGTCATTGACAATATGTTCGGCGACGAAGATATGGATGCTTGCCGCAAGGTGATTGACGCTTCCGCTGTGGACGTAGAAGAGGTCTGGATGCCAGAGGAAACCACTAAACGCGAAGAAAATATCGTCGTAGAAGAGGAAAAACCTGCTGAAGCGGAAGAAAAACCTGTCGAAGCGGAAGAGGAAAAGCCTGCTGAAGCGGAAGAGGAAAAGCCTGTCGAGAAGAAAAAAGCAAAATCGACAGCAAAGAAGACGACGAAATCTGCTAAAAAGGCAGAGAAAGAGACGGTTGGCGAGGAAATCTCTGCAGAGGAAGTTGAGAAGGTAGACGAAATCGAAGAGATAGTTCCTACTGAAGAGGCTAGCGCGGACGAAGAAGACAAAGTAGAAGAAGCAGACAAGGCAGACGAAGTGGCTACCACCGAATCAGAAGCGTAATGAAGGAGATGAAAAAATGCAAGCATTTTTACATAGTGGCCTGCTGGCAGGTGCGGTAGGTGTTTTTGACTGGTTATGGGACGTTCTCAGTTCTGGGTACGCGCTTGTAATCTACGTTATCATCGTCTTTATTCTGATAGGGATTCTCATCGTTGCGGTAATGACGGGGGATAGAAAAACCCCCAATATTATTCTGCCGGATTCCGGTAACATCGGCGGTGTATTGCACGTGGATGGTTCGCAGATTAAAGGCGAAGCGACGGACGAATGGGACGATGGCGCAGAGAAGGCTTTGCCAGTCGTACAAGTTCGTGCCGTGACGGCAAGCGGGGAAGCAGACAGTGAAGTCGTAGGCGAGAAAAAGCGTTTCTTCAAATTGAGCGAGTTAGACGAGGAACGCGCG
>JAZOMO010000043.1:0-9323 GCA_045654025.1 Candidatus Scatosoma sp. | reverse complement strand
GCCCGTGGAATCGCCCGTGCTGTCGCCCGTGGAATCGCCCGTGCTGTCGCCCGTGGAATCGCCCGTGCTGTCGCCCGTGGAATAGCCCGTGCTGTCGCCCGTGGAATCGCCCGTGCTGTCGCCCGTAGAATCGCCCATGCTGCCAGAAATAGAGCTGTCAGGGGTCGATGCAGGAGGATCTGTGGGTTTGCAGGCTGCTGCGCCGCCGAGTGTAAACAGAGCAGCCAGGGCCAAAAGTAAAGACTTGAACTTTTTCATAAAAACCCTTCCTTTGTAATAGTTATTTCTATTATATAGTAAATTTTCAAAAAAGTAAAATGAATGGGGTGAATTATTATAAAAAAGAAGCGCATTTTTTGCGCTTCTTTATCTTATTGCAATTTCAAAATTTCGCACAGCTTTGCGTACGCTTCGTCGTAGATATTGAAGTTGACGACGTAGTCGCAAAGCGCCTTGTTTCTCTGGCAGAAATCAATGCCCATAATACGGTTTGCCTTGTCCTCGACAGAGGAATTTTTGCGTAAAATCGTTTCGATAATCGCTTTTTTCTGTCGGCTGACGTAAATGGTGGTCACGTTCTTAAAGTGCGTCTTTAAAGACATCGCGCCGCAGATATCCATCGTCGTCAAGACGTGCTTGCCTTTGGCAAGGATTTCCTCTACGTCCGATTTTACCGACCCGTAGCCGTGGCCTGCGTACATCGTGGATTGAAACATTTCTCCGCTCTCTACCATGTCGCGGAACTTTTCAACGGAAACGTAGTGGTACCAGTCGTTCTCTTCGGTGGCGGTGGGGTCTTTCGTGGTGTAGCTAATCGGCTTTTCAAACTGCGGATAATTTTTCAAAATACGGGTTGCCAGCTTGGATTTTCCACACCCTGACGGGCCGACCAAAATGACGATGCTCGGCTCGCTAAGAATGGGCTGATAATCCTGCTTTGCATAGCTTTGCGCGATGACCTCGACGACCTTTAAAAATTCGTCGTAGGTGTTGACGGCAAGCATGCCCGTCGATTCTTGATTCCACGGCCGCCGCATCAAAATCGGGTATTGCGCGTTGGAGTTCAAGACGTTATGCAGAGCGTCGTCAAACAGAATATCCGTACTGATTTTATCCTTTCTTGCGCCCATATAAATATGGTCGGCGGGGATTTGCGGAAATTCTTCGCGGATACGCTTTGCGCGAATACCCATAAATTCAGGGGGAACGGCGGTGGAAATAAAGATTTCTGCCATTTCCGACAGCTTGGAAACGAACTCCTTTGCCCCCTCTAATACGGGCATGGTTTCGTAGAATTCGGCTTTGCCGAAAAATTCGTGCACGACGTCTACGCGCGTGCCAAGCTTTCCCCAACCGCTTGCCTCATAGATAGTGATGGGGGGATCGTAGTGATATTTCTCGTTTGCGAGTTGTATGGCGTATTCGGTGCAGGACATCAACAAATCGTCCACGTCTA
The DNA here is from genome assembly GCA_045654025.1 of Candidatus Scatosoma sp. Lineage (GTDB taxonomy): Bacteria > Bacillota > Clostridia > Christensenellales > Borkfalkiaceae > Scatosoma. The sequence goes on along the minus strand of JAZOMO010000043.1, from coordinate 7,867 downwards.
ACGCTACTGACAATCTAAAGTTTCTGTTCATAATAACCCCTATTATGGCTTAAAAGTAATTGTTATTATACAGTATTCTATGCAAAAAATCAATACTTTTTCAAAAAAATTATGCTTTGGGGTTGCAATCCTGTCTAAGCTATGCTATAATAAACGGCGAGTGTTGCAAAAAAGAGCACTCAATTTTCAGGGGGATAAAGTATGCAAAAGCAATACGACGTTATCATTATCGGTGCGGGCCCGGGCGGGATTTTTTCCGCATACGAGCTGGTGCGCTTACAGCCTAAATTGAAGGTGGCGGTATTTGAATCGGGCAACGAACTGAAAAAACGCCGCTGTCCTATCGACGGCGATAAGGTCAAGAGTTGTATCAACTGCAAGAGCTGTTCGATTATGAGTGGCTTTGGCGGCGCAGGTGCATTCTCGGACGGGAAGTATAATATCACTAACGATTTCGGCGGTACGCTGTACGAATATATCGGCAAGAAAAAGGCTTTAGAGCTGATGCAGTACGTAGACGAAATCAATATGTGCTACGGCGGAGAAGGCACGAAGCTGTATTCGACTGCTGGCAGCAAATTTAAGAAGATTTGTATGCAGAACGGTCTGCACCTTTTGGACGCATCCGTGCGCCATTTGGGGACGGATATCAACTACGTGGTTCTGGAAAACCTGTATGCAGAGCTGAAAACGAAAGTAGACTTCTACTTCAACACCCCCGTTTTGTCGGTGGATACCGTGGAAAACGGCTACCTTGTATCGACCAAGAAGGGCGACTTCGTAGGCGAAAAGTGTATCGTATCCGTTGGTCGCAGTGGCAGTAAATGGATGGAGCAGGTTTGCAAGCATTTGCAAATTCCCACCAAGTCCAACCGCGTGGACATCGGCGTGCGCGTAGAGTTGCCTGCGGAGATTTTCTCTCACCTCACGGATGACTTATACGAGAGTAAAATCGTCTACTGCACGGAAAAGTATGGCGACAGAGTGCGTACCTTCTGTATGAACCCCAAGGGGGCGGTGGTCAGTGAGAATACGAACGGCATTATCACCGTCAACGGGCACAGCTACGAAGACCCTGCAAAGCAGACGCAGAACACGAACTTTGCCCTTCTCGTAGCAAAGCACTTCTCCGAGCCGTTCAAGGATTCTAACGGCTACGGCGAGAGTATCGCGCGCCTTAGCAATATGCTGGGCGGTGGTGTAATCGTACAACGCTTTGGCGACCTGATTCGTGGCAAGCGCAGTACCCCTTCCCGTATCGAGGAATCGTTTACCGTACCTACGATGTCGGCAACGCCGGGCGATTTGAGCTTAGTATTGCCCAAGCGTATTTTGGACGGGATTATCGAGATGATTTACGCCCTCGATAAGATTGCCCCCGGCACGGCAAACGACGACACCCTGCTCTATGGCGTAGAGGTCAAATTCTACAATATGGAAGTGGAGGTAAACGAGCAGTTGGAGTGCCGTCATAAGGGCCTCTATATCATCGGCGACGGCAGTGGGATTACCCATTCCCTTTCGCATGCTTCTGCAAGCGGTGTGCTTGTGGCAAGAGAAATTGCAAAATAATACAATAAAACAAAAGACAAAAACTTTTTTGGAGGTTAGAAGAATGGGCGATATACTTTTGAACGTAATAGTTCAGTTGATCTATTTCGTTGGCGCGGTGTTCTTAATCGGTTGGTTGATGGCAAAGTTAAACCAAGCCTTCTACCGCTTGACCGGCGGTGGTATGGCGGTATGTGTAGCGACGGGCGCTTTGGGTACACCGATTCACGAGCTTTCTCACGCTGCTATGTGCCTTGTGTTCGGCCATAAAATCCACGATATCAAGCTGTTCCAGGTAGGGGACGAAGACGGCGTGCTTGGCTACGTCAGCCATTCGTACAACAAGAAAAACATTTGGGCAGTCATTGGTAACTACTTTATCGGTGTTGCGCCGATTATCGGTGGTTCAGGCGTGATTTTCCTACTGATTTCTTGGTTGTTGCCGAATGCCTATACGGAGATTTCTTCGTCGCTTTCCAGTTTTGCGGCGGCTGGATTTTCCCTTGACGGTATTTTTGATGTCTGCCTTGGAATGATTGCATCGCTGTTTAGCAATATTAGCGCAGGCTTTGCCTTTTTCTTCTTCTATATCGTGGCGATGTGTATTGCGTTGCACGTAACCTTAAGTAGCGCAGATATCAAGGGCGCGTTGCCTGCATTGCCTTGGTTGGCGGGCGCGTTGCTGGTTATTAACCTGTTCTTAGGTTTGATTATCCCCAGCGCGTACGTAGGATTCTGCGCAGGTATGAATAGCTTTGGCGCGTATTTGCTTGGACTGATGTGCCTTTCGTTGGTGCTGTCCTTGTCCTGTTTTGTAATTCTGTTCCTCGTTCGTTTGGTCATCGGTTTCTTCACCCGTTAAAGTTACATAGCAATAATAAAACTCGGCGGATAGGCTGTCTATCCACCGAGTTTTTTCTTTTGTGTAATAGGGCGTTTAAGCGCCTTGCTTTAACAGCTCTTCCTTGCGGTGTTGCAAGGTGTAGAGGTTGTAGTATCTACCTTTCTTTTTGAGCAGTTCAAAATGGTTGCCTTGTTCGATGATTTCGCCGTGAGAAAGCACGATGATATTGTCTGCGTGCTGTACGGTCGAAAGTCTGTGCGCTACCATCAGCATCGTGCCGATATTCATCATCTTTTCAAGGGAGTTTTGAATAAGCAACTCCGTTTCCGTGTCGATATTTGCCGTTGCTTCGTCTAAAATCATGACCTGAGGCTTATGGACGATGGTTCTTGCAAACGACAACAGCTGTCTTTGCCCTGCGGAGAAGTTGTTGCCACGTTCCAAAATCTGATAATCTAAGCCATCGCTCAGTTTGTTGATAAAGTGGTCGGCATTGACGTATTGACAAGCCTGCCATACCTCTTCGTCAGAGATCCCTTCTTCACGCAGAAGGATATTTTCACGGATTGTGCCAGAGAAGAGGAAGACGTCCTGCAACATTTGACCAAAGTGCTTTCTAAGCGACGAAATCTTAATCTTCTTAATGTCGATACCATCGATGAGAATTTGTCCCTTTTGGATATCGTAGTTGCGACAGATAAGGGAGAGAATGGTGGTCTTACCGCTACCCGTAGAGCCGACGAACGCCACCGTTTGTTTGGGTTCGACGGTGAAGGAAACGTCCTTCAAAATCCAGTCCTCGTCCTCATAGGCAAACCAGACGTTTTTGAACTCAATTTTCCCTTCGACAGAGGGTAATTCAATCGCATCCTCGCTGTCTACCACCGTGGGTTGCATATCCATAATCGTAAAGATTTTTTCCGCAGACGCCAGTGCCGATTGCAACCAGTTGAACTGTTCTGCAAGGCTCTGGATCGGGTTGAAAAATTTGGAGATATACATATAGAAGGATACGATGATTTCGCTGGTGACGACTTGTCCTAAAATTTCCGTTCCGTCCAACGCGCCCTTTGCGCCGAGGAAGAAGAGGCACATCACCGATACGATATACAGCATGTATACCAGCGGTCGGAAGATACCAAAGACGAAAATCTGTTGGTATTTGGACTTGCCGAGCTTAGCGTTCTTTTTGGAAAATTCCTCCAACTTCTTATCTTCACGGTTGAAAAACTGCGTAATCTTGATACCGGAAAGGTTTTCGGATAAGAAGGTGTTGATGTCGGTGGTGTCGTCTTTTACCCGGCGGTAAGCGCGTCGGGAGAATTTACGGAACATCATCGTAAAGAAGACGATGAAGGGCACGAAACACAGCACCATCAGGGTCAGCATATAGTTGAGGCAGAGCATCGCCACCAACACACCGACCACGACGAAGACGTTTTTGACGAGGTTGACGATGATATTCGTGAACATCATCGAAACGCCGTTGGTGTCGTTGGTGACACGGGTGACCAGTTTTCCTACGGGAATGTGGTTGAGTTGGTCGTGCGACAGCTGTTCGATGTGCTCGAATAAGTCCAAACGAATATTGGAAACAATCTTTTGTCCGACCTTTTGCAGAATGATTGCTTGCACGTAAGAGCACACGAGGGTAACCACCAAAACCCCTGCGTACAGCGCGATCATCCAAAATAGGTTGGTCAGTTCAAAGGCCCCCTTAATCATCCCTTGAATTCGTCCGATTAAGAGGGGTGCAACGATGTCGTAGGAGATGGAGAATACCATCAAAAGGAGTACGGCAACGAAGCTCTTCCAGTACGGCTTTGCATAGGCGAGCAAGCGACGAAGGATTTCCTTATCGGGGATATTTCTGTCAAAGCCCATCGTTTCCTTCTTGTTTTTGATGAACACGTAGGAAAGGAAGAAGACGACGGAGATAACGCCCAGCACAGCTCCAGCGATAATCAGCGGATAGTATTGTTCAAAAAATTCTTTCATTTTTAGTCCCTCTCCGCCTCTAATTTTTGCAACTCTGCCGTCGTCTTATAGGCAGGACAGGTTTCCAGTAGTTGCTGGTGCGTGCCTACGGCGATGACTTTGCCGTCTTCGATATACAGTATCTTGTCCATCTGTTCGATGGTGGAGATACGATGGGCAATCAAGATCGTGGTCTTGCCTGCGCGTTCCTTGCGCAGGTTGCGAAGAAGGGTTTGTTCCGTCTTCGTATCGACCGCCGACAGCGAGTCGTCCAAAATCATAATGGGCGCGTTCTTCATCAAGGCGCGCGCGATGGAAATACGCTGTTTTTGTCCGCCTGATACGGTTACGCCTCGTTCGCCGAGGACAGTGTCGTACTTGTCGGAAAATTCTTCGATGTTGTCGGCAACCGCCGCCAGCTCTGCCGCGCGGCGAATAACGTCTTCGTCTGCCTCGTCGCAAGCAAAGGAAATGTTGTTGCCCACAGTGTCGCTGAACAGGAAGTTGTCCTGCGGCACGTACGCGATATATTTACGAAGCGAGGCAATCGATACGTCGTTGACGTCCTTTCCGTCCACGAACAGACTGCCGTCCGCAACGTTATAGTTGCGCATAATCAAATCGACGAGAGTGGTTTTACCGCTGCCCGTCTTGCCCACCAAGCCGACGTTTTCGCCTGCCTCAATCGTGAAGTTTACGTCCACGAGAGTATCGTTTTCAGCGGTGGCGTGACGGAAGGTGAGATTTTTAAATTCAATCTTGCCCTGCACGTCCTCGATTTCCACGACTTCGGGTTTGTCCACGACGTCCTGTTTTGCGTTGAGCAGTTCAGAAATACGCCTTAACGACGCCTTGCCGCGCGAGGTCATACCGATGAGTTCGGAAATTGCCATAATCGGCCAAATGACGGAGTTGAAATACCCGATGAATTCCATCAAATCGCCTGCGTTCAGCGTGCCTTTATAGACGAGGTAGCCGCCGTAGCCTAAGATAACGCAGATGACCGATTCCACGAACAGCGTGACGAAAATATGTAAAAGGGTGGAGGTTTTGGTAAATTCAACGTTGGCGTTTTCGTTGTCCTTGTTCAGCTTTTTGAATGCCCAAAGCTCCTTAAATTCTTTCACGAACGCCTTGATGACGGCGATGCCTGAAAAGCTCTCCTGCGAGAAGTCCGAAAGGTCGGAAAAGGCTTGCTGACGAAGGTCCCATTTCTTCATCATCGAATTGCCGACCAGCAGGGAAACGAGCAAAAGGAAGACCATCGGGATGAGAGAAAGCAGGGTCATCAGTCCGTGCATCGACGCCATTTTGACGATTGCCATCACGCCCAAGAACAGGGCGTCTGCCAGCATCATCGTACCCCAACCGAAACATTCCTGCACAGTATCCAAATCGTTGGTATACAAGGACATTAGGTTGCCGACTTTGTTCACTTGATAGTACTGTTGGGAGAGGTTTTTGCTGTGGTCGAACATTCTATGGCGCAGGTCGGTTTCCACCCGAATCCCTGCCCCAAAAAAGCAGATACGCCACAAAAATCTACACGAAATCATCGCAAGGATAATCCAGAGCATCGGCTGGCAAATGTACGTCAAAACGAAGTCAAAATCAAAGACGGTAGTCGTGCCGTCGTCCAACGTTACGACTCCCTTGTTGATGCCGTTGATGAGATAATTATACAGCCTTGGTATTTGCAGTTGGACGTAATCCACGACGAACAGCGCCGCCAACCCAAACAGCAGCAGATAGAGATATTTCAAATAATACCGATTGATGTGTTTTCCAAATAGCATAGTTTCTTCCCTCGCGCATACGCCCGTACACGCTTATACGTGTGCGCCCTCGTTCTATAAATACAGTTTGTATGATAGCACGCAAAAAGGGAAAAGTCAAGCCTTTTGAATAATTTATAGAAACAAAAAAATCGTTCTACAAGCAAGAAATTTGCCAAAAAGGCTTGCAAAAAGTGTTTCTTGGTATTATAATGGTATATAAAATCGAGGGAAAAGGGCGAAAAGCTCTTTCGCCGAAGGAGGATAAATTTGTTCAAGTTTAGACAGGATACGTACGCAGACGTTCGCATCGAGGATAGATTTTCCACGAACGTAGCGTATATGAACGGTATGCTCAAGGAAATCAAGGAGCGCAGAGAAAAGCGCGCGTTCATTCGCGTGTTTGACGGAAAGATGTGGTACTTTGCATCGACGACGGATATTTCCGACGTGCAAAAGAAGTTGGACGGGCTGTACGCGCAGGCGAAGAGCAACCCGAAGATTGCGCGCAACGCAACGGTAAGACGTTTCCAGGTGAACGTCGATAAAAAAATGGTATATGCGGATTGTTCCGTGCGTAATATTCCACTTGCGGAGAAGAAGGCTTTGCTTGAAAGCTACTTGCCTATCTTGTCCTCCTCTCCCCTGATGGCGATGCCGTCGGGCACGTATCTTGACAGAAACAGCGTATTTGAATTTTATTCCAGCAAGGGCGCGGCGGTGGAATACGACTACCAGACCTGCGGTATCGTTTTGGCTTGCACGCTGGCAGAAGGGGAGAAGTTCTTCCAGGCACACCATCAAATCGGCAACGTCCGTTTCTCTGCCCTTAAAAGACGCGGCAAGGAAATCAAGGCTGCGTTCGCAGAACAGATTGAATGTATGCAAAACGAAGTGGCAATCACCCCGGGTGAATACCCCGTAATCCTTTCGCCTGAGGCGGCAGGGATCTTCGCGCACGAATCGTTCGGGCATAAGTCCGAGGCAGACTTCATGCTTGCGGACGAAGGGATTCGCCGCGAATGGCAAATCGGCAAAGCGGTGGCATCCCCCTTGCTGTCTATCGTGGATTGCGGCAAGGCGCTGGGTAGTGGCTACGTTCCCTACGACGACGAGGGTACGAAGGCGCGCAAGAACTACCTCATTAAGAAGGGCGTTTTGGCGGGCAGATTGCACAGCGGTGCGACCTCGGCGTACTTAAAGGAAAAGATGACGGGCAACGCGCGTGCGGTCAACTGTACCTTCGAACCCATCGTTCGTATGACCAACACCTATATCGAGGCGGGCGAATCGACGAAGGAAGAATTGTTTGCAGGCGTGAAGTTTGGTTATTATATCAAGAGCGTAAAGCACGGCTCGGGCATGAGTAAATTCACGATTGCGCCCAACGTAGCGTACGAAATCGTAGACGGTAAAATCACCCGTCCCGTAAAAATCAGCGTAATCACGGGCGACGTATTCACCACCTTGGGGCTCATCGACGGGCTTTCGAATAAGGTAGAATACTTAAGCTTCGTTGCAGGCGGTTGCGGTAAGATGGAACAAAACCCGTTGCCCGTAGGCTTCGGCGGCCCGTACGTGCGCGTATCTAAAATGTTCGCGCAATAAGGAGGGGATATCATGGAAAAAGAATATTTATTGAATAAAAGCAACGAAGTTACGTTAAATATCACCGACGGCAAAGTAGATTCTTATCGCGAAAAAGACGAAACGCAATCCA
>JAZOMO010000042.1:0-44779 GCA_045654025.1 Candidatus Scatosoma sp. | reverse complement strand
CGAAAGAGTGCAAATTTGGGCTGTTATATGAATACGGCAACTGGAAATTGGACGAAAAGCTCCTTTCGGGAACGAAAGCGTTCTTTCAACTCTATTAATTAAAAAATATTCTACAAAAGGGTGGGCAACTGCGTATTTTTTTGCGCGGTTGCCTTTTTTTCAAAAGGGTATTGACAAAAATTAGAGAGTGGGTATAATAGGGAGTACAAAAGCGAAGCTTTCGCTAAAAAGGAGAAAAATTATGGAGTGTAAACTTTGTGGAAGCGCCGCTCCTGACAATGCGGTGTTTTGTCCTAATTGCGGTGGACGCGTAGACGGCAAAAAAGAGTGCCCTAAATGTGGACATGAAAACGATGAAAGCTATAAATTCTGCGTGCGTTGCGGTACGCGGATTGACGGCAAAAAGGTCTGCAAAAATTGCGGCGCTGAATTTGAAGGCGCATTTTGTCCGCAATGCGGCGTAAAAGGGAACAAGTGCGCGTGTGAGAAAGGAAAAAACAACTCGAAAAAGGTGTCGTATAACGGCGTTATGAAAATCGTTGCGATTTCGTGCGGATTGTTTTCTGCATTGGCGGCGTTCATTTTTATGTTCTTTATGGGATTTGAAGGAGAAAAGACTATTTTCTATTATTTAGGCGATTCGTTCAAAGAGATAAAGGAAGTAAAATCTATGTTGAACGGCTCGCACTTTAAGGGGGCGGTATTTGCGTTGATGTATATGGACGCTATTACGGCTTGTCTAATTGCGGTGGCAACGTTGGCGAGCGTGACGACGTTCTTTACATTGACGGTGACGTACGGCGTGTTTGCGCTACTGGGCAAAGAAAAGGGCAACCCGATCAAAATGGCGATTTATACGGCGTTTTCTTACATACTCGGCACGGCGCTCTTGTATCCGTTCGGCGGTGGCGAATTGCTGGGAATTAAAATCGGATTCAATGGTGCAACGGTGGCTGGGTTGGTGCTGTGTTCTATCGGCTTGGCAGGTGCGACGGGTTGCGCGCTGGCGACCGATTACAAGCGTTTTATGAAGAAAGCTTTTTTGGCGCGTTGGATTTGTGCGGGCGCGTGCATAATGTTTGGCGTGATTTCCTATTTGATGGTTCGCCGTGCGGGTGCAGAAGTTTTGGTAAGTGGTATTTCCGTTGCGGAAGGTTCGCCGGGACTTTCGGGCGCAACGCTGTTGGGGCTTTTTGTTGAAATGTATTATAACGAGCCTATCTTGAAAGAAGAAATGTGGGCGATATCGGCGTTTTCTATGGTAGGCACGCTCTTTGTTTTGGCGGCGGCTACGTTTGCCATTATGGCGTTGTTTAGAAATATCGGCAATACCGTGGATGAGAAAAAGAATAACGGCATGCTGTGGTCTATACTCTCGTTTGCTTGCAGCGTCGGCGCGTTGATATTTACGATATTGATTGCAAAACAAGCGGAATTTATCGTAAAGACGACGGAATGGTCTTATGGCTCTGTGAACATGAAGATAAAATATGCGTCGTCTATTTTGGCGGTTGTGTTCTCGTTTGTCAGCATGGGCATTGCAATTGCTGCGAAGATTGTCAGCAGAAAATACAAAGAAGATATCGACGAATAAAACTCTACAATTACATCAAAAACGGCTTTGCGGTTTTGTAAAGCCGTTTTTGTTTTTGTGGAAAAAATGCAAGGAATCAATCAAAAAAGGGGTAAAAAACGCGCACGCGTAAAAAAAATATGCAAAATTGCGTGTGAAAGGCTTGCTATTTATTTCATTTTATACTAAAATGGAATATGGCTAAAAACTACACAAAGGTTTCTCTACGCCCGAAACGAAGGAAAATTTGGTTGGGCGGAGGCTTTTTTGCGGTTTTTATGCCAACTTGAATAGGATAAAAATCAATTTGGAGGAAATAAACATTATGGCAAAGAAGTATTGCTATCTCTTCACGGAAGGCAACGCGAAGATGCGCGACATCCTTGGCGGTAAGGGTGCAAACCTTGCGGAAATGACCAATATCGGTCTTCCCGTTCCCCAGGGTTTCACGATTTCTACCGAAGCTTGTACGCAGTATTATGAAGACGGCAGAAAGATTAACGAAGGCATCCAGGCAGAAATCATGGAATACATCGAAAAGATGGAAAACATCTGCGGTATGAAGTTCGGCGACAAGGAAAATCCCTTGCTCGTATCCGTTCGTTCGGGTGCACGTGCATCCATGCCCGGCATGATGGACACGATTTTAAACCTTGGCTTGAACGAAGAAGTTGTTGAAACCATCGCTGCAAAATCGGGCAACCCCCGTTGGGCTTGGGACTGCTATCGCCGCTTTATCCAGATGTTCTCGGACGTCGTTATGGAAGTAGGTAAGAAGTATTTTGAAAAGCTCATCGACGAAATGAAAGAAAAGAAAGGCGTCACGCAAGACGTTGAATTGACGGCTGACGATTTGAAAGAACTCGCAAATCAGTTCAAGGCAGAATACAAAGCGCAACTTGGTACGGACTTCCCTACCGACCCGAAGGAACAGCTGTTTGAAGCAGTTAAGGCGGTATTCCGTTCTTGGGACAACCCCCGTGCGAACATCTATCGTATGGACCACGATATCCCTTACAGCTGGGGTACGGCAGTTAACGTACAGATGATGGCGTTCGGTAACATGGGCGAAACCTCTGGTACGGGCGTTGCGTTCACGCGTGACCCTGCTACTGGTGAAAAGGGCTTGATGGGCGAATTCTTGACGAACGCTCAGGGTGAAGACGTTGTTGCAGGCGTACGTACCCCGATGCCCATCGCGCAGATGAAGGAAGTATTCCCTGAAGTTTACGCGCAGTTCTTGGAAGTTTGCAAGACCTTGGAAAACCATTACCGCGATATGCAGGATATGGAATTCACCATCGAAGATAAGAAGCTTTACATGTTGCAGACCAGAAACGGTAAGAGAACGGCTGCAGCTGCAATCAAGATTGCTTGCGACCTCATCGACGAAGGCATGATCTCCGAACAGGAAGCAGTTATGCAGATCGATGCAAAGAGCCTTGACATGTTGCTTCACCCTCAGTTTGATGCGGCGGCTTTGAAGGCGGCTGATAAGAACAACGTAATCGGTAAGGCGCTTGCGGCTTCCCCCGGTGCGGCGGCAGGTAAAATCGTCTTCACTGCAGAAGATGCAGTTGTAGAAGGCAAGAAGGGCGAAAACGTAATTCTCGTTCGTTTGGAAACCTCCCCTGAAGACATCGAAGGTATGAAGTACGCTCAGGGTATCTTGACCGTTCGTGGTGGTATGACCTCTCACGCGGCAGTTGTTGCGCGTGGTATGGGTACGTGCTGTGTATCCGGCTGCGGCGAAATCAAAATGCACGAAGAAGAAAAGTGGTTCGAGCTTTCTGGTAAAGTCTTCAAGGAAGGCGACGAAATCTCCTTGGATGGTTCTACCGGTACGATCTACGAAGGTTTGATCAAGACTGTTCCTGCAGACCCCAACTCTGGCTACTTCGGCAGAATCATGGACCTTGCGGACAAGTTCAAGGCGCTCGGCGTTAGAACGAACGCAGACACCCCCGACGATGCAAAGCAGGCAGTTGCTTTCGGCGCGCAGGGTATCGGCCTTTGCCGTACGGAACACATGTTCTTCGATCCTTCCAGAATCGGCGCATTCCGTGAAATGATCTGCGCAGACACCGTGGAAGAAAGAGAAGCGGCTCTTGCAAAGATCGAACCTATGCAGCAGGCAGACTTCGAGGGCTTGTTCGAAGCACTCGGCGGCTACCCTGTAACCATTCGTTTCCTCGATCCCCCTCTGCACGAATTCGTACCCACCGCAGAAGAAGACATTGCGGCTTTGGCGGCAACGCAGGGTAAGACGGTTGCGCAGATTAAGGACATCATCGCAGGCTTGCACGAATTCAACCCCATGATGGGTCACCGTGGTTGCCGCTTGACCGTAACCTATCCCGAAATCGCAGTTATGCAGACGAAGGCGGTTATCAAGGCTGCTATCAACGTTGTAAAACGTCATCCCGACTGGACGCTTGTTCCTGAAATCATGATTCCCTTGACGGGCGAAACGAAGGAATTGAAGTTCGTAAAAGACATCGTTGTTAAGACGGCAGACGAAGTTGTTAAGGCTTCTGGCATTGCTCTTAAGTACGAGGTTGGTACGATGATCGAAATCCCTCGCGCTTGCTTGACGGCAGACGACATCGCAAAAGAAGCAGAATTCTTCTGCTTCGGTACGAACGACCTTACGCAGATGACCTTCGGGTTCTCTCGTGACGACGCTGGTAAGTTCTTGCCTGCATACTATGCAAACAAGATTTACGAATCCGATCCGTTCGCAAGATTGGATACGACGGGCGTTGGTAAGCTGATGGATATGGCTGTTTCCCTTGGTAAGAAGGTACGTCCTGAAATGCACTGCGGTATCTGCGGTGAGCACGGCGGCGATCCTTCCTCCATCGAGTTCTGCCACGCAATCGGTTTGACCTACGTTTCCTGCTCGCCTTACCGTGTTCCCATCGCAAGATTGGCGGCGGCTCAGGCGAACATCAAAAATCCTAGAAACTAAGATTTTTGAGTCGTTAAAAACCTAGATAAGTGCTAGGTAAAAGCTGAATTATGACGGCTTGGTATGAACCAAGCCGTTTTTTCTTCTTTTCTATTGACATTTTTCGCAAAAATTGTATAATATAGAGGATAAATAATAAGTTTGGAGGTTTTTGTATGGTTGATAACTCCACTTTGCGCCAAAATGCTCGCATGCAACTCGGCGAAAGTGTTTTTGCTAACATGTGGATAATCATGGCGGTGATTAGCTTTGTGTGTGTTGTAGGGCAGATATTCCTGTTGGGGGTAGTAATCGGTGTCATTTTTATCGGTCCCTTGATGTATGGGAAGTGCAGAGTCTTTATCGGTGCGGTCAACGGAAAAAGCCCTGAATTGCAGGATATGTCTTCGGGGGTGACTGAGGCGTTTTGGAAGTCCTTGGTTTTGTATATATTGCAAAGTTTATACACTGCGCTTTGGTCGTTGCTGTTTGTGGTTTTTGGATGGGTTAAATCGTATTCCTATGCGATGGCCATGTATATCCAGCAGGATGATCCTGATTTGGATGCAAGGGATTGTATCGATATAAGCCGTGAGATGATGGACGGCTACAAATGGAGATTGTTCTGTTTGGATTGTAGCTTTATCGGCTGGTATTTGCTTGGCGCCCTTTGCTTTGGGATTGGTGTTTTCGTTGTTATGCCGTACCATGAAACGGCGAAAGCAAATTTCTACCTTGCCTTGAAAGCGGAGAGAATGAATTTGTTCACTTCAGCCAATTGATTTATAACATAAATCAAACATTCTCGATGACAAAGTTTAATAAAAAAACGGCTTACCCTTTCGGATAAGCCGTTTATCTTTTAGATATGGATTTTTAATCGCTTTACAATCTGGCAACGCCCGTTTTGCGAGCCGCCTCTTTAACCGCCGTGGAAACGGCATCCTTGATGATGGGGTTGAACGCGCCGGGGATAATGTATTCCGGGGTGAGTTCGCTTTCAGGAATTACGTTTGCGATTGCCTCCGCCGCCGCAAGTTTCATTGCATCGTTGATGTCGCGCGCGTGAACGTCAAGAGCTCCGCGGAAAATGCCGGGGAAGGCAAGAACGTTGTTGATTTGGTTGGGGAAATCGCTTCTGCCCGTACCGACGATCTTTGCGCCTGCCTCGATTGCTTCGCCAGGTAGAATTTCGGGGATCGGGTTTGCCATTGCGAAGATGATAGGGTCTTTCGCCATAGAACGAACCATTTCCTTGGTCAAGCTACCAGGTGCGGAAACGCCTACGAATACGTCTGCGCCTTTAATCACCTCAGCCAAGCTGCCTTTCTTCATTTCAAGGTTGGAAATTTCTGCCATTTCAGCCTTAATTTCGTTCAGGCCGTCACGTCCTTTGTAAATTGCGCCCTTGCGATCGCACAAGATAACTTTTTTAAGACCCTTGCTCATCAAAAGCTTGGTGATTGCAATGCCTGCGGCGCCTGCGCCGTTGACGACGACTTCGATGTCCTCAATCTTCTTATTGACAAGTTTCAAGGCGTTGATCATTGCGGCTAAGGTAACGATTGCCGTGCCGTGCTGGTCGTCGTGGAAGATGGGGATATCGCAAACTTCCTTCAGGCGTTTTTCGATTTCAAAGCAACGGGGCGCGGAGATGTCCTCAAGGTTGACGCCGCCAAAACTACCTGCCAACAGTTTTACGGTGTTGACGATGTCGTCCACTTCCTTGGAGCGGATACACAAGGGGAATGCGTCAACGTCGCCAAACGTCTTAAACAGAGCGCATTTGCCTTCCATAACGGGCATACCTGCTTCGGGGCCGATATCGCCAAGGCCTAAAACGGCGGTGCCATCGGTGACAACGGCAACCAGGTTGGAACGACGGGTATATACGTAGGATAAATCCACGTTCTCGGAAATTTTCAGGCAGGGTTCTGCAACGCCGGGGGTGTAAGCTACCGCAAGCTCTGCAGCGTTGGTAATAGGCGCGTGCGCAACAACCTCAATTTTACCGTGCCATTTCGCGTGTTCTTGCAAAGCGAATTCTTTCTTATCCATATAAGTACTCCTTGAAATTAAAAATAAGTATAAAAGTAAAAATCCTACTAAAAAAGCAAAACTAATACCCATTATGACTATTATAACAACACAAAACGAAAAAGTAAAGCGATGGGTTAAAAATTTTTTTTGTTCTTTAGGGCTTTTTTGTGTTTACAACATAGGCAGACGGGGGAAAGCTGGAACTTCCTCGTTTTTGACGGCGTATTTTTATTGACTACGCACGCGGGCGCGTGTTATAATAAATAAGTAAACGCGCAGGTGTGCGTGAAAGGGTGGGTGAACTATGGTCAACGAAAAAGCCTATGCATTGGGATCGAAACGATCTGCCATTCGCGAATTATTTGAATATGCTAAAAAGCGTGGCGAGGAAATCGGCGCGGAAAACGTGTACGATTTTTCCTTGGGCAATCCCTCCGTACCTGCCCCCAAAGAGGTGGATGCGGAAATGCGTCGCTTGGTAGAAGAGATGCCGTCGGTGGCTCTGCACGGCTATACCTCGGCGCAGGGGGATAAGGGTGTTCGTGATACGATTGCGCGCAATCTTTCCGCTCGGTTCGATTGCCTAATGGACGGAGATCTTATCTATATGACCTGCGGCGCGGCGGCAAGCTTGACGATTGCTCTGCACGCGTTGGCGGCGGAGGAGGGGGATGAGTTCTTGGTGTTCGCTCCGTATTTTCCCGAATACAAAGTATTCGTCGAGGGCGTGGGCGCAAAACTGGTGGTCTTGCCTCCCGATGAAAACCTGCAACCTGATATAGAATCGCTGAAAAAGGCGTTAAATCCCCGCGTGCGTGGGATCATCGTCAATTCTCCTAACAATCCCTCGGGCGTGGTCTATACCCCCGAAACGTTGGCGCAGATGGCAGAGGCTTTGGGGAAGGCGAGCGAGGAATTTGGCGCTCCCATCTATTGGATTTCGGACGAGCCGTATCGTGAGCTGGTCTACGACAAGGCGACGAAGGTGACCTTTGCGCCGACTATCTATGAAAATACGCTGGTGTGCTATTCCTATTCTAAGGCTTTGTCCCTGCCGGGCGAGCGTATCGGCTATATCGCCGTTTCCCCGAAGTGTGAAGAGGCGTCCGCCGTGTATGCGGCGGTGTGCGGAGCGGGACGACAGCTTGGGTACGTGTGCGCGCCCGCCCTCTTTCAAAGAGTGGTGGCGGCGTGCGACGGCTTGACGGGGGATATTTCCGTCTACCAAAAAAATCGCGACCTCTTGTACGACGGACTGACGAAACTCGGCTTTACCTGTGTCTATCCCGACGGAGCGTTCTACCTCTTTGTGAAAAGTCCAGAAGTATCCTCGAAGGCGTTTTGCGAAAAAGCAAAGGCGCACGAGCTGCTCGTAGTCGCTGGCGACGATTTCGGGGCGGAAGGTTACGTGCGGATTGCCTATTGTGTGGATACGGCAAGGATAGAAAGGGCGATGCCTGCCTTTGAAAAGCTGGCAAAAGAGTACGGCTTATAGGGCTTCCCCCTACGGGGGAAAGCTGTCTTCTGCTTAGCGGATAAAAAAAATTAAAAAAAAGAAAAAAAACGGAGAAATCCGTTCAAAAAAGATTGACAACCCCCTTAGGTTATGTTAGAATATAGACAAGCACCTAAAGGGGTGTAATTTTTTTGCATGGAGTTTTATTATGGCAGTTAAAACCGCTAGAAACAAAATCACGTTCGAATGCACCGAATGCAAGAGCAGAAACTACGACAGTATTAAGAACAAAAAGAACGATCCTGACAGATTGGTTCTTTCCAAGTACTGCCCTCGTTGCAGAAAGCACACCGAACACAAAGAAGCGAAATAAGTAGAATTCTTGTCCGCACGCCCGTATTGGGCGATGGGGCATACAGAGGTTGAAATGGCAAACGCTAGTAAAAACAAAAACAAGAAGCCGAATTGGTTTAAACGCGTCGGCGCGAAGATTAAGGAAACGTTCTCTGAATTAAAAAGAGTGACGTGGCCTAAATTTGGCACGGCTATAAAAACGACGGGCGTAGTTCTCGTCATCGTCCTTGCGTTCTTGGTCATTGTGACGGGCGTAGATTTCGGCTTGCTGAAGTTGTTGGAGTTGCTTACCAACACGGGGATGTAATCGGAGGTGAACGTTATGCCTGAGATGGAACAGCCCAAGTGGTATATTCTTCATACCTATTCCGGGTATGAGGCGATGGTAAAAGCAAGCTTAGAAAAGCTGATCGAAAACAACAAGCTGCACGACTATATCGTGGACGTTAAAATCCCGATGGAGCAGGTGATTGAAGAAAAGAACGGCAAGAAGAAGATTGTTGAAAAGAAACTGCTTCCTTGCTATGTTTTCATTAAGATGATCTACATCAACCAGATTTGGTACTATGTCACCAGCACCCGTGGTGTAACCGGTTTCTGTGGCCCTCAGGGACGTCCCGTTCCGATGAAGGCAGAGGAAATCCGCAAGATGCACCTCGAGGATCCTACCGACGTTGAGGCTACCTTCCAGGTAGGTGATACCGTTTCGATTGACGACGGTCCTTTGGCAGGGTTCTTTGGTGTAGTAAAGGAATTGAACGATTCCGCAAAGAAGGCGAAGATTTCTACTACCATGTTCGGCAGAGAAACGGACGTAGAGGTGGAGTATATCCAAATCACCCGCGTCGATGCGCCTATGCCTGCGCCTTCCGAAGAGATAGACGGCTAAGATCAGAGTGTTTGGCTCTCGTTAAGGCTAAGCCCCCGCTGCGGTGGGTATCCGCAGTATTCAATACGTTAAATAAGTGGGAGAGGTATGAAATACTTTCAGCATACCTTGTCAAAACCACAATAGGAGAAAATATTTATGGCTAAGAAGATTACAGCAGTCGTAAAATTGCAACTTCCCGCTGGTAAAGCGACTCCGGCTCCTCCCGTAGGTTCGACCCTTGGTCCCTTCGGTATTAACTTGCCCGGCTTTACGAAGGAATTCAACGCAAAAACGGCAGACAAACCCGGTCTCATCATCCCCGTTGTTGTAACGATCTATCAGGATCGTTCCTTCACGTTCATTTTGAAGACCCCCCCGGCACCCGTTCTCATCAAGAAAGCACTTGGTCTTGAAACGGCAAGCGCTAAGCCCAACAGCGTAAAAGTAGGTAAGCTGACGAAGGCTCAGGTAGAAGAAATCGCGAAAGTGAAGATGCCTGACCTGAACTGCACTTCCCTTGAGAGCGCAATGAGCATGGTCGCTGGTACCGCTCGCAGCATGGGCGTAACCGTAGAAGACTAATAGGAGAACGTGGCAGAGATTTTATCTCGTGATCGACCACAAGGAGGATTTAAGAAATGAAACACGGAAAGAAATATCAAGATAGCGTAAAAGCATTTGACTTGACGAAGCAGTACGACGCTGCAGAAGCAGTTGACGTAATTTTGGAAACCGCAAAAGCAAAGTTCGACGAAACCATCGAATTGCACGTACGTTTGGGTGTTGACCCTCGTCAGGCTGACCAACAGGTTCGTGGCGTACTCGTATTGCCCCACGGTACCGGTAAGACCAAGAGAGTATTGGTTATCGCAAAGGGCGCAAAGGCTGACGCGGCACAGGCTGCTGGCGCAGACTACGTTGGCGCAGAAGAATTGATTGCAAAGATCCAGAACGAAAGCTGGTTCGACTTCGACGTAATGATCACCACCCCCGACATGATGGGTATGGTAGGTCGTATCGGTCGTGTGCTTGGTCCTAAGGGCTTGATGCCTAACCCCAAGAGCGGTACCGTTACCATGGACGTTGAAAAGGCAATCAAGGAAGTTAAGGCTGGTAAGGTTGAATACCGTTTGGATAAGACCGCTATCATCCATTGCCCTATCGGTAAGAAGAGCTTTGGTAAAGAAAAGCTTGTTGAAAACTACACCGCGCTTATCGACGCAATCGTTAAGGCGAAACCCGCAGCTGCTAAGGGTACGTATCTTAAGAGCGTAGTTTTGGCATCGACGATGGGTCCCGGTGTGAAAGTAACCCCTAAGAACTAAGTAAAACAATGAATATGCGGCGCAATGCTGCGTTGTGCTTGCGTTTTCCCTTGCTCGTTTACGCACAGTAAACTCCCTTCGGGAAAGCCGCGCACGCCTTGCCTTGCTTGCATCTTGCATTGTTTTAGACGACGGAGTTTGTCTTGCTTGCAACTGCGCCGTTTTAGAACAATGAATATGCGGCGAAATGCTTGCATCTTGCATTGTTTTTGAAAAAACAAAAATATTTTTCCAAAGGCGGTCAAAATTGATTGACTGCCTTTGAGAAAAGTGGTATAATTCAATAGTCAATGATGACTCACCGTAGAAAGCAAGTCCGTATGGATAATGGGAAACCGCTTGCCGAGGTAGAAGGAAATCGATCTTAAGAAAGATAGTGTGTCCTTATGCCGATTGCGGTGTAAGGAATTTTTTTATGTCAGGCGGCGTCTGCTGAGGCGGCGCGCGGCTTAAAGGAGGTAATTTTATGTCGGCAAATGTAGAAGCTAAAAAACAAATCGTGGAAGAGATTAAGGCGAAAATCCAGGCTAGCAAGTCCGTTGTATTCGCAGATTACAACAAGCTTACCGTTTTGGAAGTAACCGGACTTCGTAATGAATTCAAAAACGCAAACTGCGAATACAAGGTTTACAAGAACACCCTCGTTAGAAAGGCGTTCAACGAACTTGGCTACACCGATTTCGACGCAGACTTGAACGGCCCTACGGCTGTTGTATTCTGCGCAGACGAAACCAGCGGCGCAGCGATTTTTGCAAAAGCTACGAAGGCAAATCCTGCTTTGGTAGAAAAGATTGTGCCTAAGTGCGCATTCTTGGAAAACAAATATATGGATAAGGCAGCGGTTAAGGAATTGTCCGCTATCCCTTCCAAGGAAGTACTCATCGCGAAGATGCTTGGCTGCTTGCAATCTTCCATCTCCAAATTCGTTTACGTTTTGGACGTTATTGCGAAAGCAAATGAAGCGGCAAACTAATCCATTAAAAAAAATCATTATTAAAAATCGGAGGAAAAATTACTATGGATATTCAGAAACTCATTGAAGAAGTAAAAGCTATGTCTGTTCTTGAACTCAACGAACTTGTAAAGGCACTCGAAGCAGAATTCGGCGTAAGCGCTGCTGCTCCCGTTGCTGCTGGTGCTGGCGCTGCTGCAGAAGCTGCTCCCGCTGCTGAAGAAAAGACCGAATTCGACGTTGTATTGAAGGACATCGGTCCCAACAAGATCGCAATCATCAAGGTTGTTCGTGAAGCTACCGGTCTTGGCCTTGCTGACGCTAAGAAGGCAGTTGAATCCATGGGCGTTATCAAAGAAAACGCTCCTAAGGCAGACGCTGAAGCATTGGTTGCTAAGCTTAAGGAAAACGGCGCTACCGCTGAACTTAAGTAAGTCTCGACTTAAAAAAATTATCTGACAAAAGAGAGAACGATTCGGAATCCCGAGTCGTTCTCTTTTTTACTGTCATTTTTCTCCTTCTTCTTTCAGAAAATTTGCGAAAGACGCTAAAACCGCTTGACGGAAGGGTGGGGAATAGAGTACAATATTAGTTGGTAGGAAACGCCCTCTACATCCCTTGTGGCGCTACCCAAAATCCAGAACGGAGAGAAACAATGAAAAAGTTTTTGAAAAAAGCCATTTCTGCTACACTTGCGACGGTTAGTATCGTAGGGGGTGCTTTTGCGTTCACCTCTTGTACGACCGACAATCCCGAGGTGCAGATGCGTATTTCCTTCAACGGCACGCCGTATACTTTAGAATACAAGCTGTATAGAAAGCTTGCGCCCAACACGGTTAACCATTTCTTGGCGCTGGTAGACAACGACTACTATAACGAAATGGACGGCCAGAATATCTGTATCCACAATTATACCGATTCCAAATGGTATGCGGGCGCATATTCTTATAGCGCAGACAGTGAAGAAAACGGTGGCTTGTCCTATCGTGATTATTTCGGTATCGTTTCCGCTTACGCAGATAAAGATTTCGTAAGCGTTTGGAGAGATACGGAAACAACGATGCCTACCTTTACGCTGTACGGTGAATTCCCGAACAACGGCATGGAAATGGCGAAGGGCGACTTCTTGAAACCCAGCTTCGGTTCCTTGTCGATGTATTATGAGGACAAGGGGAAAAACGCCGATGCGTTTGACGTATACGTGGAGCGTGTAGACGGCAACGGCACTCGTAAGGTTAAGTACGAAAAGAATAGCGCTACCTCGATTTTCTCTATCAATCTTTCTGCTGGCTCTACTGCGGATAAATCCCATTGTACCTTTGCGACCTTGAAGGATTCCAGCGTAGAGGAACTGGAAGCGTTGCAGGCTGCGGTGAAGAAGTATATTGAAACAAACTTCCCCGAATCGGATGAAGCAGATGCAAATAGCTTCACCGAAAAAGTGGAAATGTCTTACGGAAAGGGTGATCCGTTTATTGAAAACGCAGGCTTGACCGTTAAATACAACGTGCCTACCACCCCCATCATCATCAAGAGTATCAAAGTATTGAAATACTAAGTTTAGCGCATATAAAAGCATTAAGAGATAACAAATCAGTTTAAGGCTGAAATGTTATCTCTTTTTTGTTGGTTTTTAGTTTAGGGTTATGAGGCTCGCTATGCTTGCCGTTATGAATTTGATACGCAAATGTTATGATATGATTGCCCTTGCAACTTCAAACTGCCCGTCAGGGCATCATAACTTGGCAAAGCCAGTCCTAACTCATAACTTGCCTGTAGGGCAATCATAGTTGTGGCGTGTATACTCCGTTAAGAGTATCACGCTACGAGGCAGGTCTTTTTTTATCCCGTAACGTCGATGATGGTATCCCCTTCGACTTCGACCGTGAAAGGGCGGACGTCGAACAACCTTTCCGCTTTTTGGTATACAAGCAGGCACTGTTTGGGGTTTGCTGTGGGCAAAACGTGTAAAAAATGTCCTAAAAAATCGCAAACAGCGGTGGAATTTTTCTGTAAATCCTCGCATAGGAAGACGGAAAAGTCTGCGCCGATGCGTACGCTTTCGAAAAACGCATAGGCGATAAGTCCGTCCTTGTCGGTTGTTTCTGCTTGTTGTAATTGATAGGAAGTTCGACGAAGGCTGTTTTTGCCAACGGCGTAGCGGCAATCCGCCTGCCGCCGATATCGGTCGGAAAGGGGAATGGTCAGTCGAAGCTCCTCCTCCCCTTCTTCGATAGCAGTGTATCGTTCAAGGAGAAAACGCTCGGCGGCGGTGGAGAAAACAGCTACCTCTTCGGCGGTTTTTACGCCGACCAGCTCGCCTAAAAAAAATAGCTGAGAATCGGCAAAGGAGGGTGGCAGGGTTGCGCTGAAAAAGCCCTGGGGGCCGTCAATTCCCAGAAAAATACCCCCTTGACGGCATACGGTGGCAAGGGTATCGCCCTTGCGAGTCTGCGCGATGATACGCAGAGTGTCGTCGGTGGATTGAAAGCCGTCACAATACACCGCCAGTCCGTTTTGCAGTCGGTATACGCTTACGCCTGCTGGTGGTTGCAGGGGGAGATACTCGTCTAAAAAGAAGCTGACGGGGTGCATGCCTTCCGCTTCCCATCGCACGGGCAATCCGTCTTGCAGGGAGATTTCTGCATACCGTTCAAAATCGTGCGTTTGTCCAAAATATGCGCCGCCCACGTACAGCGCGGCAGGTTGAGAGGATAAAAAATAAATTCGCATATCATATTTTATGACGTTTTTATGCCGTTAATGTATAGACTTCCAAGAATAGGGTAATAATCAGCCTGAACGATAAAGCACGGAGGGTTCTCGTATGCAAAAAATTAACGGCTATACCGAGGAAGAAGCAAGGGAGTTGGTAGAATTTGTCGAGGAAGGAAGAAGAGCAGGGAAGACGTTGACGGCTCTGTTTGCCGAATACGGCGGTCGGCGAGGTCGGGCTCGTGGTAGCGTACGCAACTATTATTATGCCTTGATGAAAAACGAGCAGGCGGACGAACGGATTGTCAAATTGCTGGACGGCAGAGAGCTGTCGGTTGGTAAAATCCGCGCTTTTACGGAAGAGGAGGCGGACGAGGCGATTCGCAGTATCTTAACGGAAAAAGCGAAGGGCATGTCCGTACGCAAGGCGATTTTTCGCCTTTCTGGGGGCGACGATAAGCTGATGTTGCGCCTGCAAAATAAGTACCGAAACACCTTAAAAAAGAACCCGGATAAGATTGCCTCGATATCCAAAGAGTTGTTCGGGGAGGCGAGTGTTGGGCTTGGGAAAGGTAGGGCTTCGGCAAACGATCGTCCACGAAAAATCTTGCAGGGAAAGGAGGCGGGTCAGGTGTTGCAAAAGCGTTTAGAGAACGAAATTAACGATTTGTACGATCGTCTGGCGCGGGGACTAAAGGAAGAAAATCTGCGTTTGATTGAAGAAAATGCGGCGTTGCGTACAGAGCTGGAACGCCTGCGCAAAGCGTTGTCGTA
The DNA here is from genome assembly GCA_045654025.1 of Candidatus Scatosoma sp. Taxonomy (GTDB): domain Bacteria; phylum Bacillota; class Clostridia; order Christensenellales; family Borkfalkiaceae; genus Scatosoma. Next base: position 29,769 of record JAZOMO010000042.1, on the reverse strand, counting down.
AATAAAAAACGGAGCAATGATTGCTCCGTTTCTTTTCTTATGCCTCTTTCTGCTTGGCGCTCTGCATACATTCCAGCTTTTCGTCCATCATCGTATTGACTTTTGTCAATACTTCGTCCTGCCCTTTTTTCACAAGCGTGCGCATCTTCTGGCTGTTTGCGATGATTAACGCGCCACCGACAGCGCCGATCAGCATACCGATTGCTAATTTTTCCATATCCTCTTTCTCCTTTTTGAGGGCGTTTGCCTCTTCAATTTCAGTATGCGTAGCAAAAAGAGTGGAGCATACAAAAAAATCGCAGGAAAAATCAGGAAAAATGAAAGAAACGCTTGGACAAACGCAAAAAATATGCTATACTGAAGGCATGGAAAAACGAGTGATTGCTTTGGATATCGGCGGTAAAAGAATCGGCGTGGCGATTTCCGACCCTTTTGGCGAGTACGCGATGCCCTGCGAAACCTACCATAGGACGAAGTCCTTTTGGACGGACGTGGAGGCGGTGGCGAGGATTGCCAAGGACCGAGGGGCGGGGGTGATCGTCTGTGGAATGCCCGTCAATTTTGACGGCTCGGAGAGCATACAGACGGTAAAGACGCGGGAATTTGTGGACGCTTTGCGTTCAAAGACGGACCTGCCCATCGTCTTGGAGGACGAACGCTTCACTACGATGCAGGCGCGTGAAGTGCAGATACAGAGTGGTATAAAACGAGACGACCGCAAAAAGAGCATTGACGCTATCGCGGCGGCGTATATTTTAGACAGCTACCTTGCGCGGGAACAAAAGCGCAAACGCGCCGAGGAAGAAAAACACAAACTGGAATGGAATATTAAATCTGGAAGGAGGGATTTTACAATGGATATGGAAAAATTGACGGACGAAGAATACGAGGAATTGAACGTCATCGAACTTGAAGACGGCGAGGGGAACGTGGAGAGCTTTTTGCACGTTGCTACGATTGAATACAAGGGGCAGAAATATTGCTGTTTCCAAGTAGCGGAGCCTGAAACCGAAGAGGAAGAGGATGAAATCGTCATCTTCCGTTTGGAGGGCGAAGGGGAAGAGGCTCGCTTGTTCGAGATTGAGGACGAGGCGCTGCTTGATGAAGTATTTGCGGAATTCTGCGCGCAGTACGAACAGTACGAAAACGCAGAGGATGCAAAGAAATTAGAGGTGTAAAAAAGGAGACGGTTTCTTTCACGGAAATAAAACGTTATAATTTTTATAAAAATTACAAAAAAGAGAGAAAAGGCGTGCAAAATCGGTTGATTTGAGGCACGCCTTTATGCTACAATAGAAAGGCTGAAATTCACACTCGGAGTCTGTGCGTAATCCGTGCCCGTAAATTTTTTTCATGCGGGCGTCGTCTACGAGCCAACACAGATCGAGGAGGATAAACGGAGGTATGAATTATGGCAGTTATCACTATGAAGCAGCTTTTGGAAGCAGGCGTACACTTCGGTCACCAGACCAGAAGATGGAACCCCAAGATGAAGAAGTACATCTTCGCGGCAAGAAACGACATTCACATCATCGACTTGCAACTTACCGCAAACTTGATCGAAGAAGCGTACAAATTCGTCGTAGAATCGGTTAAAGCAGGCAAATCTGTTCTGTTCGTTGGTACGAAGAAGCAGGCTCAGGACGCAGTAAAGGAAGAGGCTGAACGTTGCGGTCAGTACTATGTAAACTCCCGTTGGTTGGGTGGTTGCCTTACCAACTTCAAGACCATGAGAAGCCGTGTTGAACGCCTTGAAAAGCTGGAAGCAATGGAAGCAAACGGCGATTTCGACCTGTTGCCTAAGAAGGAAGTTATGCTCCTTAAGAAGGAAATGGGCAAATTGCAGGCAAACCTTGGCGGTATCAAGAAGATGAAGGCTATGCCCGGCGTTATGTTCGTGGTTGACCCTCACAACGAAGACATCGCAATCAAGGAAGCAAAGAAGCTTGGCATCAAGATCGTTGCTATCACCGACACGAACTGTGATCCCGACGAAGTTGACTACGTAATCCCCGGCAACGACGACGCAATCCGCGCAATCAAGTTGATCTCTTCCGTAATTGCTAACGCAGTTATCGAAGCAAACCAGGGCGAAGAAGCAGTTGCTGCTCCTGCAGTAGAAGAAGCTCCTGCTACCGAAGAAAACGCGTAAGTTTTAACAAGTTAAAAAATACACGAAAATAAGGAGAATACAATTATGGCATTCACGGCTAAAGACGTAATGGCACTCCGCGCAAGAACGGACGCGGGCGTTATGGATTGCAAAAAGGCACTTACCGATGCAGACGGCGATATGGACAAGGCAGCAGACCTCTTGAGAGAAAGAGGGATTGCAAAGGCTGCTAAGAAGGCTTCCCGTATTGCGGCAGAAGGTATCGTTTCCGCATACGTAGACGGCAACGTTGGCGTATTGCTCGAACTCAACTGCGAATCCGACTTCGTTGCAAAGAACCCTCAGTTCGCTGAAATCGCAACCACGATTGCAAAAGTTATCGTTGCTTGCGACCCTGCAAACGTTGAAGCTCTGCTTGCTTGCGAAGTTCCCGGCGAAGGCGCAGTAGAAGAATATTTGAAGAGCAAGATTGCCGTTATCGGTGAAAAGATTGCTGTTCGTCGCTTCACGAAGTACGTTTCGGGCGGCTTCTTGGCTACCTACATCCACTTGGGCGGTAAGCTGGGCGTTATGCTTGACCTTGCTGGCGAAAAGACGGAAGAAGCTGCAGAAGTTGCACACGAACTTACGTTGCAGGTTGCTTTCACGAAGCCTGCATACATCACGAAGGATCAGGTTTCTACCGAGGCTTTGGAAAAGGAAAAGGCTGTATTGAAGCAGCAGGCTATCAACGAAGGCAAGCCCGAAGCAATCGCTGAAAAGATGGTTATGGGTAGAATTAAGAAGTACTACGAGGAAAACTGCCTTGTAGAGCAGGCGTTCATTAAGGACGACAGCGTTAAGGTTGCTGACCTTTTGAAGAAGGGCAACATCACCGTTGCTAACTGCGTATTCTACGTAATGGGCGAAGGTCTTGAAAAGAAGAGCGAAGACCTCAGCGAAGAAGTTGCAAAGCAAGTTGCTGCAATGAAGAACTAATCGCTTTGAAAGCAAATAGAAAACCTGCGGATATCTCCGCAGGTTTTTTGTTTTACAAAAAAACTTTGTTTTTTAAGGAACTTTTTTTCAAAATAGTATAGCTTTTTTTGCTAAAATATGATACAATGATTAAAATGAATAAAAGCGGTCTTTTTTGGGCGGGAATATCGGCGAAAAAGAACGGCAACAAAGGAGGATATCCATGCAACCCAAATACAAAAGAATACTGTTAAAACTTTCTGGTGAGGCTTTGGCGGGTGAACAGAGGTTTGGGCTGAATCACGAAGTGATTGCCCCCGTGGTAGAGCAGATTATCGAGCTGCATAAGATGGGCGTGCAAGTTGGTTTAGTCATCGGCGGCGGCAACTTCTGGCGTGGCAGACAGGGCACGAATATGGATAGAACGACGGCGGACCAGATGGGGATGCTGGCGACGGTTATGAACTCGCTTGCGATGATGGACGCCATCGAACAGCATGGCGTACCCGTTCGTGTTCAGACCGCTCTTGATATGATTTCCTTGGCGGAGCCGTTTATCTTGAGAAAGGCTTTGCGCCACTTTGAAATGGGGCGCATCGTCATCTTTGCTTGTGGTACGGGTAATCCCTATTGTTCGACGGATACGGCGGCGGCGCTCCGTGCGTGTGAAATTGATGCGGATATTCTGCTGATGGCAAAGAACGTGGACGGTATTTACGATTCCGACCCCAAAGTGAATCCGAATGCGAAGAAATATGAATCGCTCAAGTACGCTGACATCATCAATCGTGGGTTAAAGGTTATCGACTTTACGGCGGCGGCGATGTGTATGGAAAACAACGTACCGACGCTTGCGTTTGGCTTGAATGAAGAAAACTCCATCGTCCGCGCAGTCTGCGGTGAACAGCTGGGCACGATGATTTCCGTGTAATCAAACGCGGGCAATTACATAGAATATATTTAGGAGAATGGAAAGATGATTGAAAACGAAAAGATTGAAGAGATGATGTTTGAGTTGGAAGAAAGAGCGGAAAAGGCGCTGAATGCACTCGAAGGCGAATACGCAGGTATCCGCGCAGGCAGAGCAAACCCTCGCATTTTGGATAGAATTGAAGTAGAGGCTTACGGCGGTATGTCGAAGCTGATTGAGCTGGGCAACGTATCCGCTTTGGACGCTCGTTGTCTGCAAATCAACCTGTGGGATAAGTCCCTTTTGAAGGCGGTTGAAAAGGCGATTTTGCAATCGAATATCGGCATCAATCCCACCAACGACGGTCAGGTAATCCGCCTTGTCTTCCCCGTAATGACGGAAGAAAGAAGAAAAGAGCTGGTTAAACAGATCAAGAAGATGGGCGAAGAGGCGAAGGTGCAGGTCCGCAACCAACGCCGTGACGCGATGGATGTTTTGAAGAAGATGAAGGCGGCAAAGGAATTGTCTGAGGACGTGATTGCAGACTGCGAAGCAGAAGTAGAGAAGTTTATCTCTGCAACGATGACGAAGCTGGAAGGCATCATCGCGGCAAAGGAAAAAGAACTTCTTACAGTATAAGCGGGTGTAGCTATTTTGGCACGGACGGTAAGTATTGCCGTCCGTGATTATCAAATAATAGGACTTAAACTATGAAAAAAGAGAAAAAAATGGTTGTGCCCCGCCACGTTGCTATCATTATGGACGGCAACGGCAGATGGGCAAAAGCCAGATTATTGCCTAGAAACTTTGGGCATCAGCAAGGGGTTTCCCGTATGATCGGGCTGATGGAGCGCGCCTACGACTTAGGGGTAGAATACGTGACCGTGTACGCTTTGTCTACGGAGAACTTTAACCGTCCTAAGGAAGAGCTGGAAGGGCTGTATAACCTCGTTAGAAAGCATTTCGTAGAGGGGGTTCGCAAGGTTTGTGACAAAGGCATCCGTTTGCGTGTCATCGGCGATGTTTCGTTGTTGCCGCAGGATATTCAGGACTTGATACGGAAGGTTGAGGCGGAAACTGCACAGTATGAGGGCAGAGGGGTGAACATCGCCCTTGCCTACGGTGCGCGCGCGGAAATCGTACGCGCGGCAAACCAAGCGATTGCCGAAGGGAAGCCGCTCACCGAAGAGAGTCTTTCCGACCGTCTGTATACGGCAGGGCAACCTGACCCCGACCTCATCATTCGTACGGGGAAAGAAAAACGATTGTCGAATTTCTTGCTGTATCAAGCGGCTTATGCCGAGCTGTATTTCTCTGATAAAATGTTTCCGGAATTTTCCGATGCGGACTTGGAGGAAGCATTTGTAGAATACGCAAGGCGTACCCGTCGTTTTGGAAAAACGGACGAACAACTTTGATATACTTAAGTGATAAGGAAATATGAAAAAACGCGTTATATCGGGAACCGTCTATGCGGCGTTGCTGATAGGGTTCTTTTTAATTAAAATATTCGTGCCGCAGCCTTGGGGGGATTTGGGCTTTGATGCCTTGATTTACTTCTATTCGCTGGTGGGCACTTTCGAGATGCTGCGAGCGATGGATTCGTCCTTGACAAAGGCGTCGAAATGGATTGTGACCGTCTTTTCGGTGATTTGTATTCCCGCCGTTTCTATCTGTGAGGCGTTCTGGGGGTATGGCGTTTACGTGGTAGCAGGTTGCTTCTTTGCGTTGGCGCTTGCTTTACTCAGCCTGCTGATTTTTAGAAACGAGGAATCGACGATGGAAAAGCTCGGCTCTGCATGCGCATGCGCGGTGTATCCGACGTTGCTGCTGTGTCTGTTGGTGCTTACAAATCATTTGGCGGCTTCTATACTGGCGATGTGCTTCATCTTCGTGGTTTCTCCCGTGTCGGACGTTGCGGCGTTCTTTACAGGAATGGGGCTGAGAAAGAAGTTCCCTAAAAAGCTTGCGCCTACCATCAGCCCGAACAAGACGGTGGTAGGGTTTGTCGGCGGTTTAATCGGCGGTGCGATTGCAGGTGGAGGAATCTATTTCGTCTATAATGCAATAAGCGGTTCGTTTGCGAATATATATATACAGCTTCCCATCTATCTGCTCGTGGGGTTATTCGGAAGCCTTGCTTCTTCGTTTGGCGACTTGGTAGAGAGTGCGATTAAACGACAAAGAGGGATTAAGGATATGGGCAACATTATGCCTGGTCACGGTGGAGTTTTGGACCGTATTGACGGTACGATGTTTGCAACCGTGGTGGTTTACGTTGCCTTTGTCTTGCTTGGCGGACTGGTGGCATAATCCAAAAGATGAGATCCCTAGCGGAGGATAAGATGAAGAAAATTGCGTTAATCGGTTCGACGGGTTCTATCGGCAGACAAGTGCTGTCCGTTGTCCGTAGGCATAGCAATCAATATCAAATAGAGAGCTTGGTGGCCAACGCTTCTGCGGAAGTCTTTTTACAGCAGGTAAAGGAATTTCGCCCTAAATATGCGGCGCTCGTGGACGAGGCGGCTGGCAGAGAAATTGCATCGCAAATTCCTGCTGAGGTGCGCTTCGGTTACGGCAAGCAGGCGGCGCTGGAGGCGATTTCCTATGGCGAAGTAGCTTTCGTTGCGGCGACCGGTTTTGCGGGTTTGCAATACTCGTTAGAGGCAATTCGTCAAGGGAAAGACCTTGCGCTTGCCAACAAGGAAACGCTGGTGTGCGGCGGCGAGCTGGTCATGGGGAATTTGCGGCAGGCAGGTACGCGTTTAATGCCTGTGGACAGCGAACATTCTGCCCTGTGGCAGGCGCTCAATTTTCGTACGAACGCTCCGTTTAGACGGTTGATTATCACCGCAAGCGGCGGCCCTTTCTACGGCGCATCGCGTGAGCAGTTGGAACAGGTGACGCCTGCATCGGCGCTCAAGCACCCGACTTGGAATATGGGCGCAAAGATTACGATTGACAGCGCTACCCTTTTGAATAAGGGCTTGGAGGTCATCGCGGCAAAGTGGCTGTATGATTGTCCTTTGGAGAAAATCCATACGGTGGTACACCCTGAAAGCATCATCCATTCGATGGTCGAATTTGAGGACTGCGCGGTGATGGCGCAGATGAGTTATCCGACGATGGAATTGCCTATTCAGTTGGCGCTGACCTACCCGGGTCGTTTGGACTGCGGTTTAAAGCCGCTCGATTTCGAGGCGCTGGGGGCTCTGCATTTCAAGCCTTTGCGCCGTAGCGATTTCCCTTGCTATGACCTTGCGTTAAAATCCATGGAAATGGGCGATAATTACCCGTGTGCGATGAATGGCGCAGGCGAGGTAGCGGTGCGCGCTTTCTTGGATGGGAAAATCCCCTTCCTTGCGATTTCGGACGTCATGGCGTACGCCATCGAAAAGACGGCAAGGGCGAAAGCAGACTGCGTGGAAACGTTGGTGGCGACCGATGCCGCGGCGCGCGCGTATGCGAACGAATTTATCGTAAAAAAGTAGTGAGAGTGTGAGAATTTGAACGAAGTATTAGCAATTGATTTTGCGGCGTTTGGACAATGGATAGGTGGAATTTTGTTGGCAATACTCATTTTGCTTGCCATGGTGAGTATCCACGAATTCGGGCATTACGTAGCAGGAAAACTGCTCAATTTCCGCATCAACGAATTTTCCATTGGTTTCGGGCCTGCAATCTTTAAAAAACGAAGCAAGACGAGTGGGGAAATCTTTGCCGTTCGTATCATTCCGCTGGGCGGATATTGCGCTTTTGATGGTGAGGACTACGATGAGGACGACCCTCGTTCGGACGCTACGACAGAGGACGACGCGCAAACGGCGCAAGCCCCCTTTACCGAATTGTTAGAGGGCGAAGAAAGGGAAAAAGCCCCTACCGTGTCTGCGACGAATCCTATCGAAGGGGAAGAGTATCCGCAACCAAAAGGGGAGAGGTTCAACGACCAAGCCCCTTGGAAGCGAATCATCGTTTTGGTGGCAGGCGCGCTGATGAACTACCTGCTTGCCCTCGTGTTGCTCTTGATTATGTGTTTTTCCTACGGCGTGCCCATGTGTATAGCAATCCCCGTAGGCTATGAAGGCGAATTACTGACCCCTGTCGAATGGGAAACGCCAACACTGTCGCCTTTGGACGTCATCGTTTCCATAGAGGGGACGGAGATTGATATGTACACCGACTGCATGGACGCCCTGTCCGGTAAGAAAGAAGGGGATAGCGTTTCCGTCGTCGTGTATCGTATCTTTGAAGAAGTTGCGGACGGGGAGACCGTACGGACTTGGAGGAAGAAAGAGGTTTCGTTGATCTTGCTTGCTGATGCGGAATTTGCCAGCTCTGCTGAGATGGAAAAGTTAGAGGCGGCGATGGGTTTGGCCATAGGCACGCAATCGCTTAAGCGAGATTTTTGGCACACCGTCGGCGGTGCGTTTGAATACTCGGGCGAAATGGCGACCTCGGTATTGCGTACGCTGGGTGAACTGGTGACAGGTGCGTTTGGCAATAAGACGGCGGACGTAGTCAGTGGCCCGATTTCCATGATCGGTCAAACGGCTCAGGTTGCCAGCATGAGCCCCTTCTCGTTTTTGTATATTGCCTCGTTTATCGGGGTCAACCTTGCGGTATTCAATCTGTTGCCCGTGCCTGCGCTCGACGGCTGTAAGGTGATTTTCTGTATCATTGAATGGATACGCAAAAAGCCCGTCAACCGTAAAGTGGAGGGAATTATCAACTTTGCGGGGCTCGTGCTCCTGTTCGGGTTTGTAATTCTCATAGACCTATTGAAACTTTTTTAAAAAATTGCGGCTGACAAGTAAAAATGCTTGACAGCTTGTTTTTTATGGTGTATAATAACGGAGGAAAAGGCAGGAGGTCGCGGAAAATGAAAGATGATTTGCGTTTTTTGCGGCTGTGGGATTTGTACTCGCCGCTACTCACGGCGACCCAACGGGAGATTACCGACCTGTACTTTAACTACGACCTTTCCTTGGGGGAGATTGCCGAGCAAAAAGGCGTTTCCCGTCAGAGCGTTTCCGACTGCTTGCAAAAATGCAGAAAACAGCTGGAAACTTACGAGGAAAAGTTGCAACTTGATAAGGCAATGGGCGAGCTTTCTGACGAGTATTCGGCGTATCAGGCGACGGTTGCCCGTTGGATTGAGGAAAAGAAACGGTCCGCGCCGCAGTTTTCGGCGGAAGTAGAGGAATTAGAGACTGCGTTGGAAACAATGCAGGCTAAGGAGAAATAATGGCTTTATTCGGTGGATTATCAGAAAGATTAAACCATATATTTTCAAAGCTGACCAAACGGGGCAAGCTGACGGAGCTGGAAATTCGTACCGCAATGCGTGAGGTGCGTGTGGCGCTGCTTGAAGCGGACGTCAACCTGAAGGTGGCAAAACAGTTCATCGCTGAGGTTTCCGAAAAGGCGGTAGGGCAGGAGATTTTGCAATCCTTGAACCCTGCGCAACAGGTTATCAAAATCGTCAATGAAGAGCTGATTGCATTGATGGGCTCTCGAAACGCTAAATTAGAGGTTTCCCCCAAGCTTCCTACCGTGATTATGATGTGCGGCTTGCAGGGCGCAGGTAAAACCACGCTGTGCGGCAAGCTGGCGTTGCAACTCAAAAAGCAGGGCAAACGTCCGTTGCTTGTGGCAGGGGACATCTATCGTCCTGCGGCAATCACGCAGTTGCAGGTCGTGGGCAAGAACGCGCAGACCGAAGTATTTGAAAAGGGTACGCAAAGCCCCGTAAAGACGGCAAAACAGGCGATTGAATACGCTCGTTCGCAGGGCTACGATACGGTGGTTTTGGACACGGCAGGTCGATTGCAGATTGACGATGCCCTGATGAAGGAGTTGGAAGAGGTTAAAAAGGCGGTAGAGGTTACCGAAACGCTGTTGGTCGTTGACGCGATGACCGGTCAAGAGGCGGTAAACGTTGCGCAGACCTTTAACGAACGCTTGGATATCAGCGGTGTTATCTTAACTAAGCTGGACGGCGACACCCGTGGCGGTGCGTGCCTGTCTATTAAAGCGGTGACGGGCAAGCCGATTAAGTTTATCGGCGTTGGAGAAAAGCTAACGGACTTGGAGCCGTTCTATCCCGACCGTATGGCTTCGAGAATCCTCGGCATGGGGGACGTGCTGTCCTTGATTGAAAAGGCTCAGCAGGCAATCAGCGAGGAAGAAGCGAAGAAAATGCAACAGAAGATGAAGGAAAATTCCTTCACGCTGAACGATTACCTTGCTCAGTTTGCGATGATGAAGAAGATGGGCGGCGCGCAAGCGATGCTGTCTATGCTTCCCGGGGCAGGCAAACTCAAGGTCAACGAAAGCGACATCGACGAAAAGAAGATGGAGCATACCAAAGCCATCATCCTTTCGATGACGATGGCGGAACGCGAAAACCCTGCCATCATCGACAGTAAGAGAAAACGCCGTATTGCGGCAGGCTCTGGCAGGTCGGTGCAAGAGGTCAATCAGCTGCTGAAACAGTTTGAACAGACCAAGATGCTGATGAAACAGTTGAGAGGCAACAAAGGTAAATTCCGCTTACCTTTCTAAAAAATGTTGGATATGCGGCGCAATACTGCGTTGAACTTACGTTTTCCCTCGCTCATTTACTTCTGTAAATATCCCGTCAGGAAAGCCGCGTTCGCCTTGTCTTGCTTGCATCTACAACATTTTACGAATCTTGCTACTTTGTTGATTTGATAAATCAATTCACTTAAATTTATAACAATCGGGGCGACCCGAAAAAATAAAGAAAAATTTTTAAGATACTATGGAGGTATTATTATGGTTAAAATGAGACTTTTCAGAATGGGCGACAAGAAGAACCCTATCTACCGTGTGGTTGTTGCAGATAGCAGAAAGGCTGCTACCGGCGAATACATCGAATGTGTTGGTCACTACAACCCCGGCACGACCCCTGCGCAGGTTACGATTGACGTAGAAGCTGCAAAGGCTTGGATTGCAAAGGGCGCTCAGCCTACCGAAACGGTTAAATCCTTGCTCATTCAGTCCGGCGCTATGGAAAAACCCGCAAAGCTCAGCCCTTCCAAGACGAAAGGCAAAAAGTCCAATAAGTAATGTTTTTTGATACCGATTATCGGAATTAAAAAACAGGAGTTTTATTATGTTGGATTTGATTAAGTATATCGTCAATCAGTTTGCTGAGGATCAGGAAAACGTAGAGTACGCGGTACAGGAAAAGGACCGCGTGATCGAGGTTGTTATCACCCTTCCTTCTTCGGATATGGGTAAGGTTATCGGCAAGCAGGGCAAAATTGCTAAAGCGATGCGCACCATCGTACGCGCGGCAACGCCTAGAAACAGCAAGAGATACGTCGTTGAAATCCGCGAAAAGGGTGGCGACGTCGTAGACCTTGGCGATGAAACGGAAGCCGAATAATTTAGAAGCAAGCTAAAAAAGGCTTCCCTTGGAAAAGGGGAAGCCTTTTTGCGGTATTTTCTCGTAAAAAAGGGTAGCAGGTATGGAACGATTGATTATAGGCGAGGTTTTAAAGCCCCAAGGAATTCGTGGGGAATTGAAGATTAAGACGTACACGGATACCCCTGAGGACGTGAAGTCCTTCGGTACGGTGTACATCGATGGGAAGTCGTACAAAATCCTTTCCTTCCGTGCGGACGGAAAGGGCGCGGCGTATTTAGGCTTGCGTGGGATTCCCGATAGAAACGCCGCCGAGCTTTTTCGCGGAAAAAAAATCGAGGGAGAGCGTGAGGATGCGCCGGAGCTCGAAGAAGGCAGATATTATATCGTCGATATGATAGGGCTGTCCTGCGAGAGCGAAGAGGGCGAATTTTTGGGTACGCTTACGGACGTACAACTGCTCTCTTCCGACATTTACACGCTGGAAAAGGACGGCAAAAAAATCCTCTTTCCCGTTGTAAACGGCGTCGTTTTGATGGTCGATATGGCGAATAGAAAGCTGATTGTCGATAGGAAAAAATTCGACGAAATCGCCGTATATTGACAGCGTAATCGTCAAATAATAAGATATTATTTCGCCCCTCGCATTAACTTGGTCAGCTGGTCGAATACACCTGTTTTGCACAGAGTGAAAAGGATTGCGATAGCGATAACACCGTCAATCGGCACGTACGTGCATTGATAGAGGAAGGAATATGCCCAAGCATTGCCGATTGCCCACGCGGGGAACGCAAGGTCGGGACCGAATTCGTTGAAGAAGAGTACGCCCGAGCATAAGTGCGCGCAAAAGCGGACGGTGATCACGCAAATCGCCCCTAAAATAAGAGGGAGCGCGGCGCGTTTCTTGCGGGGCATTTTGCCGAAAAAGCCCATGATGCCGACCCCGATAAACGCCAGCAGGTAGTCAAATAAAAAGGTGGCGGCAGAAAGGATATACGGCGATTCGATGAAGTTCAAAAGACCGTGTATGATGCCTACGATAAACCCTTTCGTAGGGCCGAAGGCATAGGCGTACAGCATAATGGGAATAAGCGAACCAAAGGTTATCGAGCCACCGCTTGCAAAAACCTTCACCTTCAAAACGGACAGGGCAAAGGACAACGCAACGCAGACGCCTGCAAAAGCCAGTTCCTTGGCGGTGCTTGCTTTCGACTTGGAAAAATATCCAAGCAACAGAATGGCAACGAGCAGTACGGCGACCCCCGCAACGGACACCCATTTCACGGTTTCTGTGGTTTGCTCGGACGCGAGCAGGTTGTGATAGAGAAACATAAAACACACTCCTTCTCCGTCGTAAAGCAAAAAAAACGCCACACCGATTGTTCGTGTGGACGCCAAAACTTCTATATCAGAGATATAGAAAACCGCTATTAAGTCTTTCGCTCAAGGATTACCTTGCCGATTCAAATGGTATAATCTCAGCCTTTGCAAACGCACAGCGTTTGCATGCAGCACCCACGACGGAATATTTATTTGTGCCTTTATTATATACGCAAAAATTCCGTTTGTCAACAAAATTAAAGAAAAAAAAGAGGGAAAGATATGCGTTACGATTTTTATGCGTATTTGGATAGAATGAAGTATATTCGCCGCTGGCAGTTGATGCGCAGTCAGCGTGACGAGAACATTATGGAGCATTCGCAAAGTGTTGCGATGCTGGCGCACGCGCTTGCCGTAATCCACAACAAGGTATTCGGCGGCAACGTAAACGTGGAAAAAGCGGTATTGTACGCAATGTACCACGAAATCAGCGAAGTGCTGACGGGGGATTTGCCTACGCCGATTAAATATTACAATCATAACATTCGCAACGCCTACAAGGATTTAGAGCGTTCTGCCGCAGAAAGAATGGCGGGAATGTTGCCTGAAGTTTTGAAGGGAGAGCTTTCCCCTTGCATTTTGGCGGACGAGGACAGCGAGGAATATAAGCTTGTCAAGGCGGCAGACCGCCTCAGCGCGTACGTAAAGTGTCTTGAGGAGCTTCGCGCGGGCAATGGCGAATTTGAAAAGGCGAAAAAGAGCATCGAGGAAGACCTTCGCGAAAGAAGGATGCCCGAGGTGGAATATTTCTTCGAACACTTTATTCCTTCGTTCTCCTTGACTTTGGATGAATTAGAAGGTCTATAATCAGGAATATTGATTTAAGGTGACAAGTATTTTATGAAGAAGAAGCTATTGACAATTTTATTATCAGGACTTTTGGCGTTCTCGGCGGTGGGGCTGGGTGGCTGCGCTGTTTCCGCGTACGATATTGCCGTGCAAAATGGCTTTGTAGGGACAGAGCAGGAATGGCTGGCAAGCTTGCGTGGCTCGGACGGCAAGGATGCGACTCCTATCACCGTGCGTGACCTTTACGATGCTGCGGTTGCGGACGGTTTCAAGGGAACCTTTGACGAGTTTTTAAGACAATATCTTGCCTTGGACGTACCGAATAACAACAACGTTGAAATACTGGCAGAAAACCTGATGTCTACGGTAAGCATCTATACCTCCTTTGAAAAAAAGGATGAAAAGAACAGTATTAACAGCGAGACGAAAATCGTTTGTTCGGCAGGTAGCGGCGTTATCATCGACTTGGATAAAGAGCAGGGCAACGCCACGGTGATTACCAACTACCACGTGGTGCACGACAACGAAGCGCTGTCTAGTACGGGAATTTCCGATAGTATTTATTTGTATCTGTACGGGGCGCTGAACGGCTTTGATACAACCACGGGAAAAGACGAAGACGGCGACGGAATCAAGGCGCAGTACGTCGGTGGTTCTATGGATTACGATATTGCTGTTTTGCGGATTTCGGATAGCGAGGTGCTGAAAAATTCCTTAGCAACCGAGGCAAGGTTTGGTGATTCTAACACTTCCTCGGTGGGGGAAAAGGTGTTTGCGATCGGCAACGCACAGGGGCTTGGGATTGCCGTATCGCAGGGCGTGCTTGCGGTGGATTCAGAGTATATCTCTATGGATGCTTTGGACAGTAGCAACCGTTCGGTGTCCTATCGAGTGATGCGTACGGATGCGGCAATCAACGGCGGCAATTCGGGTGGCCCGTTGTTCAACAGCAGTGGCGAAGTCATCGGTATCGTCAACGCTAAGAGTATTGCAACGGGGATAGAAAATACGGGTTTTGCTCTGCCTGCGGCGCAAGTGCAAGGGGTGGTTGCGAACATTCTCAACAACCAAGGCAGTGTAAAGCGCGCTACGCTTGGGGTGATGGTGCACGTCGTTTCCAGCAGTGCTGTCATGAACACGGATGGTACGGTCAGCGTTCGGGAAACGCTGAGGGTCGGTGAAGTAGAGCTTTACTCTGCGGCATTTAACAACAAACTGGAAACAGACGATATCTTGCAGACGGCAACGCTGAATGGGGTTACCTATTCTTTGACGCGCTTGTTTCACCTTGGGGATATACTTTTAAACGTCAAGCAGGGGGATACCTTGGTGCTTTCCGTATTGAGAGATGGGGTGCAAACCTCCATTCCCGTTACCTTTAATCATTCCAGCTATTTTAAGGAAGTACAATAAATAAAAGGCTTGCCTTCTTTTTGCAAAAGATAGACAAGCCTTTTTTCTTTATCAATTGTTGACAATGATAAACTCTGTGTGGTATAATCAAGAAGTAGATACAAGGAGAATAGGTATGAAAACGGAAGAGTTTTTGACAAGAATAAAAGGCGAGCGCCGTGTGGATATGCAGCGTTTTGAGGACTTGCGCGCGCAGTTGCCTTTAGGGGAATATGCGGACGGCGAATACGTGCTTTCTCACCGCGAAAACGACGTGGAACGCTATCATCATACCTGCGTTACGGGCGCGATGCGCGCAGAGTTTATCTCTCGTCTTTTATTGACCTTGACTGGGCTCTATCAAAAATCGGAGGCGGTGTTTTTCATCGTTTCCCCCAATCTCTATTACGGGCAGTTTATGAAGCTGGCAACGGCAGACGTCATCGTGCCCTTTGTGACCTCTGAACGGGATATTCCGCCTATTTTAGAGGCGGTACGCGCGCTGGCGAAACAGCGTGCGGAAAAACGCACGAGGGCAAAAACCTTCCTTATTTTAGACGGGTTAGAGCTGTTGGAGGAAGAAGAGAAGCGTACCGCTTTGGACTGTTACCGTCCCTTCTTTGAGGCAGTGGGAGCTTCGGGCATCGAAATCATCACGGGGGTGGATCTTGCAAAGACGATTTTTGCAGGCTATCCTGCGGCGTTTGTGGGGCTGGGGAATTGCCTCGTTACCCCTTCCGTCGGCGGTGAAATGGATATCACCTACGTGGGGATTGACGGCAGTATGACATTGCCGAAGAAGTGTACCTATCCTTCCTTGCCAACCGTGGCGGAATGTATCGAGCTTAGGAATGCGGAATAATATGCTGTATCGGACGGACGATTTCCCATTTGAACGCATACCTGCCCCTTTGTTAGAGTGGTATCGAGAGAATAAACGCGACCTGCCTTGGCGGGTAGAGGCATCTCCTTATCATACGTGGATTTCGGAAATTATGTTGCAGCAGACCCGTGTGGAGGCGGCGAGGGATTACTATATCCGTTTCCTGCAGGCTTTGCCTGACGTGTACGCGTTGGCGTCCTGCGACGAGGATAGGCTGATGAAGCTGTGGGAAGGCTTGGGTTACTATTCCAGGGCGCGCAACCTGCAAAAGGCGGCAAAGCAAGTCGTGAGCGAATACGGCGGCGAGTTCCCCTCGGAGTTGCAACAGCTGAAGAAACTTGCCGGCATCGGGGAGTATACGGCAGGGGCGATTTCGTCGATTGCCTTTGGCAATCGCACGCCTGCGGTAGACGGCAACGTCTTTCGGGTGCTTTCCCGACTGACTTGCAATCCTACCCCGATTGACGAGCCCGATTATCGGAAGTATTTAGAGGAAAAGCTGGGTGAGGTCTATCCCCCGAAAGGACGGGCTTGCGGTGATTTCACGCAGGCGCTGATGGAGCTTGGCGCGCTGATATGTAAGCCCACTTCCCCCGATTGCGAGGGGTGTCCGTTGCAGGGGCTTTGCAGAGCAAAAGCGGCAGGTTCGCAGACGGAATTCCCCGTCAAAAAACAAAAGCCGCCCAAAAAACAGCAGCGGTTGTTTGTCTTTCTGATAGAAACCCCCGACGGTATTTGCGTCAGAAAGCGGACGAAGGGGGTCTTAAAGGACAGCTATGAGTTCCCGTCCGTTGAGGCAGAACAAGGCTTGACGGTCGAAAAGGCGCTAAAGGCGCTGGGCGTGTCAGCGTTCACCCTCTGCAAAGAAGGCGCATACACCCATATTTTCACCCATATCCGTTGGGAGATGGCGGTGTACCACGTACGGACGGAAGAACAGCCGTTTACGGCGTATCCACTTGCGGAAATCGAAGAGAAAATATCGTTGCCAACGGCGTTTCGGCAATGCCTGTCGCTGCTGACCTAACGGGTTCATAAACATAGGAAATAGGAGAAAGATTATGAAAGTTTTGATGTTAAACGGTAGCCCTCACGAACACGGTTGTACCTACGTTGCCTTGAGCGAGGCGGCAAAGGCGCTAAACGAACAGGGGATTGAAACGGAGATCGTTTGGATCGGCAAAGAGTCCTTGGAAGGTTGTCGTGGTTGCGCGGCTTGTTCCAAGCTGTGGAAATGCGTGGTGGACGACAAGGTCAATGAATTTGCGTTGAAGGCGGCGGAGGCAGACGGGTTTATCTTTGGCTCGCCCGTGCATTACGCCTCGGCGGCAGGCGCAATCGTGTCCTTTATGGATAGGCTGTTTTACAGCAGCGGTCGGAAGATGGCGTACAAGCCGGCGGCTTGCGTGGTAAGCTGTCGTCGTGGCGGCGCAACTGCGACCTTTGACGTCCTCAACAAGTATTTTACCATCAACCAAATGCCCGTTGTTTCCTCGAATTACTGGAACGAAATCCACGGCAACACTGCAGAGCAGGCTTTGCAGGATTTAGAAGGCTTGCAGACGATGCGTGTTTTAGGTAAGAATATGGCTTGGCTGTTGAAGTGTATCGAGGCGGGCAAAGCCGCAGGGGTTGAGCCTGAGAAAGAAAAGAAGGTCTGGACGAACTTTATTAGATAAACGTCGGATTTGCTACGCAATACTTCGTCGAACTTGCGTTTTCCCTCGCTCGTTTACCTCTGTAAACATCCCGTCGGGAAAGCCACGTTCTTCTTGTCTTGCTTGCAACTGCGTCGTTTATGGTTGCGCGGAAGTGCTGTGCAACTGCGCCGTTTACAACGACGGATTTGCTACGCAATACAGCGTTGCGCTGTGGCAACCCTCAGTTCACTAAAAAAGAGCTGTTCGATTATGAACAGCTCTTTTTATTTTGTCGATATGTCAACTATGTTGACTCGATATGCTCTCGCTATGCTCAAGCTCGATATATGGTCGCTATGCTCCCATTCGATATGGATAAATCCCTTGTTTGCATTGCAAACATATCGAGCCGTAGGCATATCGAATTGCGCCAGCAATATATCGAAAATCCCGCAAGGGATTTATCTCGATGCTTGATTCGAAGAATCAGGCTTACACATAAGGGTGTTCGCCGCGGATGACGGCAAAGCAATTTTCGTTGCGGTTTTTGATTTCTTGCGATACCGCCTTGACGGCGTCTACAACGGTAAAGCGGCTGTCCGTCGGTACAACCAAATCAAAGATAAGGTTGGTGTACGTTTCCCCTTGCGTCATACGGAAATCGTGAATCGAGAAGGTCGGGTCAACTGCTTTTGCGCAGTCCTCAGCGAAGGCTCGCATAGTATTCACCTGCTCGTCGCCGACGGCAATCGGGTCGAGGTGAATGGTGACGATACATTGAAAACGCTCGTACATATCTTGTTCCAGGCCGTCGATGACTTCGTGGGCGTAGTTGATATTGCAATCGGAAGGGACTTCGGCGTGGAAGGAAACGATTTTACGTCCAGGGCCGTAGTCGTGTACCATGACGTCGTGAATGCCCACGATGGTCGGATATCCAGAGGTGAAATCGTAAATCTCTTGAATAAACTCGGGGCTAGGCGGCGAACCTAATAAAAGGTCGATAATTTCCTTAGCGGACCTGCAGCCTGCAAACAAAATCATACCAGCGACGAGGATGCCAGCGACACCATCCAGAGGGAAAGCCCCGAACCAGCCAAACTTTGCCGCTAAAGCGGCAAACAGTACGACCGTCGTAGAACAGCAATCGGAAATGCTGTCCAAAGAGGTGGCTTTCAAGGCAGCGGAATCAATCCGCTTGCCGATCTTGCGGTAGAAGAAGAACAGCCACAGCTTGACGAGAATGGACGCCCCCAAGATAATCAAGGTTGCCGTCCCCGTGGTCGGGGTGGTGGGGTTGAAGATACGCTCTACCGACCCGATGAGTAGCTCTGCGCCCACGAGGATAATCACGGCATCGACGATAAAGCCGGTGACGTATTCAAATCTGCCGTGCCCTAAGGGGTGTTCCTTGTCCACGGGCTTTGCGGCAAGGCGAAAGCCGATCATCGTGACGATGGAAGAGCCTGCATCCGAAAGGTTGTTCAAGGCGTCTGCTAAGACGGAAATCGAGGCGGTAATCAGCCCCATTACGAACTTGCCTACAAACAGCAGTAGGTTCATAAGAATCCCCGTCACGGACGCAAGCGTAGCGTGCGCGCCACGCACCCGTTCATTCTTTACGTCATCGCGATTTTTGACGAATAGCTTGATAAGTAAGTTGGTCATAACTCCTCCCACAATATGGTAATTTTAATTATAAGTCTTTTTTACCGATTTGTCAATGCCTACCCCGTAAAACCTTGACAAAAGCAAAAAAATTTAATACAATACATAATGGAAATATATGTGCGCGTAGGCGTGGGTACGCTTATGCCAAGGAGGGAAAAATGCTGCCACCTATTGTAACGGCAATTTTATTATTAATCGTTGGGTTTGTACTGCTGGTTAAAGGCGCGGACTGGTTTGTAGACGGCGCGGCAGGGGTCGCAGGAAAAGCGAAAATCCCGCAGCTTGTCATCGGCTTGACCGTGGTAGCGTTCGGTACGTCTGCCCCCGAGCTTGCGGTGTCCTTGTCTTCTGCGGCATCGAGCGGTGGGATTGCGCTTGGCAACGTTGTCGGCAGTAATATCACCAACATCTTATTGATTTTGGGTCTGTCGGCAATCTTTACGGCGCTGCCCGTTGGCGGTTCGCTGAAGAAGATAGACTTCCCCTTCCTTTTGGGCGTTTCTGCGCTGTTCGTGCTGTTTATTGCGACGGGCGACACCTTAGAGCGTTGGGAAGGCATCGTGATGGCGGCGCTCCTGGTTGGCTATACCGTATTTTTGATTCTGAACGCCTTGTCGCGGAAGAAGAAGGGGCTCATCGAACCCGAAGAGGAAGAAGAAGTGCCCACGGAAGGCTTTGGCGCATGGTACGCAAAGATGAAGGAGAAGGTTTGGTTCTTGCTGATTTTGCTGGTCGTAGGGCTTGCGATGGTCGTAGGCGGCGGCGTGTTGGCGGCGAATAATGCGGAAATTATCGCCAGTGAATTAGGGGTAGACGAAAAGGTTATCGGCTTGACGGTGGTTGCAATCGGTACTTCCTTGCCCGAACTGGTTACCAGTGTTACGGCGGCGGTAAAGGGCAAAACGGATATTGCCGTAGGCAATATCGTGGGCAGTAATATCTTCAATATCCTGATGGTTGCAGGCCTGTCTGCGGCAATTCTGCCTATATCGGGTTCTTCAAAGTTTATGGTAGACAGCATTATTGCTTTGGGCGCGGCAGGCTTGTTGGCAGGTCTTGGCTACTTGAAGGGCAATAAAATCAACCGAGTAGGGGGAATAATCCTCTTGGTTGGTTTCGTGGCGTATTACGTGTATTTATTCGTTTCAACTTTTGCGTAAAAGTAGGCTCTCTCACATCATCAGATTAATTTTGACGGCAAACTACTGCGAGATACTTCGTGTTTTTCTCGGTTACAGACCGCTGGGGGTATGCGCCCTCGCAAAACACTTGTCTATCTTGTATTTTCCTCGTCAAATCGCTAAAAAGATTTTTTAGCTAAATTAATCATTCTCTGTGATATCGCCTAAAAAAATTATATTTTTAGGTGCAAAAACGCTTGCCAAACGTAAAAAAATAAGCTATAATGTTTATCGACTTCGAGCGTTCCGCTGCCTTTTTGGGTGTAATGAGGAATTACACAGCGGGTTATGAACGTTTCGTAAATAACGGAGGTATGAGTCTGATGAAAGGATTGATTGAAGCAATTAACGCTGAAAACCTGAAAGCCGAAGTTCCCCAGTTTAACGTAGGTGATACGATTAAGGTGGGTTACAGAATCATCGAAGGTGGCAAGGAGCGTGTTCAGAATTTCGAAGGTGTCGTTATCGCAAAGAAGAACGGCGGCATTTCCGAAACGTTCACCGTACGCCACATTTCCTACGGCGTAGGCGTTGAAAAAACCTATCCTCTGCACTCCCCGAAGATTGCATCCGTAACGGTTGTAAGAAAGGGTAAGGTTCGCAGAGCGAAATTGTACTACTTGCGCGGTTTGACCGGTAAGGCAGCAAAGGTTAAGGAAAAGATTTAAGTTCAATAGAATGAAATCGAGGAAAGAAGAGGCAAAGTCAGCCTCTTCTTTTTTTCCGTCTTAAACCATTGACGAAGGCGGTAAAAAGTGGTAGAATGGTGGCATAAAACTTTTTCATGTGGAGGAACTTTTATGAAAAAGAGATTTTTGACCTTACTATTGACGATTGCGGCGGTCGTTTCGTGCGCATTCGCTTTTTCTGCGTGCGAGGAAGAACATACGCATTTTTATGCGCAAAAAATCACAACGGAAGCAACTTGCACGGAGAAAGGTGTAATCACTTATACCTGCTCCTGTAATGATACTTACACGGAAGAAATCCCTGCTCTTGGACATAATAAAGTACAACACGAAGCGCAGGTGGCAACTTGTATGGAAAAAGGTTGGGAGGTATACGAAAATTGTACTCGTTGCGACTATACCACCTATGTCGAAATTCCCGTGCTTGACCACCCGATTTCAAACAAATGGAGTTTTAATGAAACTCATCATTGGCATGAAGTCGCTTGCGGTTGTGAGATAAAAGCAGACTTCGAACAACATACTCTTGCGGATTTAGGCTATTGTACGGTTTGTCTGAAAGTTATTTTACCTACAGAGGGTGTTCTTTATAAGGTTTCTGCTGATGGTACGCATGCGGAAGTAATCGGGTGTTCAGAAACGGCGACGGAGGCGACCATTGCAAGCACGTATAACGATTTGCCGGTCACTAGAATCTGCGATGACGCGTTCTCTAATTGCAGTAGCTTGACGAGCATAGTATTTCCTGACAGCCTAACTTCGATTGATGCGGCTGCATTCAGAAATTGCGGTATCTTGACGAGTCTATATATTATGGATATGGCCGCTTGGTGTAATATTTCGTTTGCAGGCTTTAATGCAAATCCCTTAGCTCTCGCAAGGAATGTGTATTTTAATAACGAGATAGTAACCGAACTGGTAATCGGCGACGGCGTAACTTCGATCAGTGACTTTGCGTTCTCTGGTTACAGGAGCTTGACGAGCGTGGTAATCGGCGACGGCGTGACGAGTATCGGTGAGTATGCTTTCTCTAATTGCGATAGCTTGACGAGCGTGGTAATCTGCGACGGCGTGACGAGTATCGGTGATGGTGCGTTCAAAAATTGCGATAGCTTGACGAGTGTGGTACTCCCTGACAGCGTGACGAGTATCGGCGGTAGTGCGTTCTTTCATTGCGATAGCTTGACGAGTGTGGTTATCCCCGATAGCGTGACCAGTATCGGCGGTAGTGCGTTCGGTGATTGCAGTAGCTTGACAAGTGTGGTGATCGGCGACAGCGTAACTTCGATTGATTCTTATGCGTTCTCTAATTGCAGTAGTTTGACGAGTATAACCGTATCAGAAAACAATACGGCGTATCAGTGCATAGACGGAAACTTATATACCAGAGACGAGAAAACACTCGTTCAATACGCGATAGGAAAAACAGCAACAGCCTTTACAATCCCCGACAGCGTGACGAGTATCGGTGATGGTGCGTTCTCTGGTTGCAGTAGCTTGACGAATGTGGTAATCCCCGATAGCGTGACGAGTATCGGTTCTTATGCGTTTGCTTATTGCAGTAGCTTGACGAGCGTGGAAATCCCCGACGGCGTGACGAGTATCGGGAATGGTGCGTTCTCTGGTTGCAGTAGCTTGACAAGTGTGGTCATTCCCGACAGCGTGACGAGTATCGGTGATGGGGCGTTCTCTGATTGCAGGAGATTGACGAGCGTGGTGATTCCTGATAGCGTCACTTCGATTGGCAGGAACGCGTTCATGCATTGCATTAAATTAACTATTTGTTGCGAGGCGGAAAGCAAGCCCAGCGGTTGGTCTTCTTCTTGGAATTCCTCGAAGTGCCCTGTCGTTTGGGGGTATCAAGGATAAAGCGATAGACAATAAAAACCGTCCTGAAAAAGGCGGTTTTTTGCTGTAAATTTCTCGCCTTCCCCTCAAGGGGAGGGCAAGTGTAGGGGAGGGGTTGCCCCTCCCGTTGGTCGGAGTGAAGTTTTTGCTTTGCACAAGTGAAGTTTTGGGTAAGCGCCCAAAGTGAAGTTTCGCCTCGTGGCGAAGTGGCGAAAGGGATTGTTCTGCCTTTCGACAAATAATTCAGATTTTTTTTGATTTTCGGGGAAAAAGTTGCCGTAATTCGGTTTACTTTTTCCCCGTTTTTCGGTACAATAACAATAGGGCGACTATTACAAGGTCGCGCGCGTGCGAAGGAGAAAGTATGATTGCAAAGGTACAAAGCTATGCCCTGAACGGCTTAGAAGGGGTTGCTGTCACGGTGGAAACGGACGTTTCCAAGGGGTTGCCTGCCTACGAGTTGGTAGGCTTGCCCGATGCGGCGGTCAAGGAATCGAAGGAGCGTGTTCGCAGCGCAATCAAGAACAGCGCGCTTCCCTTCCCCACCCACAAAATCACCATCAACCTTGCCCCTGCGTACGTACGCAAAGAGGGTACGGCGCTGGATTTGCCCGTAGCGGTTAGCTTGCTAATTGCCTCAGGGGCTTTGACGGCAGGGGTTGACGGCGTGGTCTTCCTTGGAGAGCTTGCGTTGAGCGGAGAGCTCCGTCCGATTACGGGCGTGTTGCCTCTCGTCATTTCCGCAAAAGAAAAGGGCTACCATACCTTTATCCTGCCCGATGCCAACGCGCGCGAGGCGGCGTACGTGCAGGGGGTGGATATCTACCCTGCGAAGACCCTCAAAGAGGTGGTCGAGCACTTGAAGGGCGAAAATCGCCTGACTTTGGCTCAGCCCTCTATCTTCTCTTCGGCTACAACCGCCCGCAAGGTGGGGCAGGACTTGTCCTTTGTCAAAGGACAGCCGACCGCAAAACGCGCCTTAGAGGTAGCGGTGGCAGGCGGGCATAACCTCTTGCTGGTCGGCCCTCCCGGCAGCGGTAAAACCATGCTGGCGCGCGCCATTCCGTCCGTATTGCCTCAGATGGAATTTGACGAGGCGTTGGAGATTACGAAAATACATTCGGTGGCAGGTGTTTTGGGAGAGGCAGGGATCGTTGAGGAACGTCCTTTCCGCACCCCTCACCATACCGCAACCACCGTTTCCCTTTGTGGGGGCGGCAATAAGACGGTGCACCCTGGGGAGATAAGCTTGGCGCATGGCGGCGTTCTGTTTTTGGACGAACTTCCCGAATACAAGCGCTCTACCTTAGAGGCGTTGCGCCAACCCTTAGAGGACGGGGTCATCACCGTTTCCCGCGCAGGCGGTACGGTCAGCTATCCTGCGTCCTTTATGCTGTGCGCAAGTATGAACCCTTGCCCTTGCGGCAATTACGGCAGTCAAAAACGCCGTTGTGTCTGCACGCCGAGGGATATCCGCAACTACCGCGCCCGTATTTCAGGGCCGCTCTTGGATAGAATCGACATTCAGGTCGAGGTGGACGGCGTGGAATACGACGACCTCACCTCGGAAACGGTCGAGGAGAGTAGCGCAGAGGTCAAGGCTCGCGCAGACCAAGCAAGAAAGATACAGCGGTTGAGATTTGACGGCACGACCCTCAAGACGAATGCGGAGATGGGCGAAAAGGAACTGCGTACCTATTGCCGTCTTTCTGCTGAATGCGAGGGGATTTTGAAAGAGGCGTTTGAAAGCCTGCGGCTTTCGGCAAGAGCTCGTTCCCGTATCTTAAAGGTAGCGCGGACGATTGCCGATTTAGAGCTTTCTGAGGAAATTACCGCAGAGCACTTATACGAGGCAATTTCGTATAGAACTTACGGAGGGGAGATAGAATAACGATGGTTGCATTCTTGGTTTGTTTGTTGGTGTTGGTGCTTGTCGGCTTGACGAACCTTTGGCTGTACGCATCGGACAAGATGCGCGCAAAGAACAAGCTGTGGAGAATCCCTGAAAATCTGTTGCTATTCGTTGGCTTTTTCGGCGGCGGGATCGGCGGCCTTTGCGGTATGAGTATCTTCCGCCATAAGACGAAGCACTGGTATTTCTACCTCGTCAATATCGTTGGCGCGCTGTGGCAGGTCGCTTTGGCGGCGTATCTTGCGGCGGTGGGCATCTAATGTGGTCGCAGGAAGAAAAATCCTTACTGTGGCTGGATAGCTTTCCGTTAGAACCTGCCTTCAAGCATTCGTTGCTTGCGGCGGCGGGTAGCGCCGTACAGCTCGTGAAGCGGTTTGATAGCTTTGCGGAGCATTTTTCCGACAAAGCGGTATCTTCCCGCATGCAGGAAACGCTGAAGGACGGCAGCTACTTTCTTGCCCTGAAGACACGGCTGGAACAGGAAAAAATCACCCCCGTATTTTGGGGCGGCGAGGACTATCCTGCAGGTTGGCAGGGGTTGAACGATGCGCCCATTTGTCTGTACGCGAAGGGTCGGCTGTCCTTGCTTAAAGAGAGAAAGTTTGCCATCGTTGGCTCTCGTAGGACGACGGAATGGGCGAAAAAGCTGGGCGCGCAAATCGCCAAGGAATTGTGTGGTTCGTTTGCGGTGGTCAGCGGCTCGGCAGACGGCGGCGACGAGGCGGCGTTAAAAGGGGGCTTGCTTGGTGGCAAGGCAATCTGCTTTTTGGCAGGTGGATTTGGCTCTATACCTAAAGAAAATCCCTTGTTGCCTTCGGTGGAAGAAGAGGGGGTGGTGATTGCCGCTTGCCCGTTCGATACCCCCGTGAGGGTGTATTCTTACGAATACAGAAATAAGTTGCTTGCGGCGCTGTGCGAGGGTGTGTTGGTGCTGGGCGCGGCGAAAAAGAGCGGCGCGCTGATAACGGCAAAGTACGCTAAAAATTTCGACAAATCGGTGTTTGCCATTCCCTACGCTCCGTCGGTGGTGGCAGGCGAGGGGTGTAATGCGCTCATTAAAGAGGGCGCGTATTTGACGGAAACGGCATCGGACATTTTCACCCGATACGGCTACGAAGAGCCGCAAAAGACGGTTGTCGTTTTAACGGAAACAGAACAAAAAATCGTAGACTTGCTGGCGGAAGTGGGGGAAATGCATATTTCCGAACTTTCCACTCGGCTGGGTGTACCCACCTTTAAGCTGACCGCAACGCTCGCCTCGTTGGAGGTAAAAGGCGTGGTGGTGAAGTTGGGTGGCAATCGGTATGCTTTGGTGTAAAGGCATACTTTACAAAAGTTTAGTCCCCTGCGGCGGTTTCCCCATAAGCCGTTTGCGGGAGGAAATATAGTCAATTCATTAAAAGAAGGAAAACGAATGGATCTTATTATCGTTGAGTCGCCTTCCAAGGCGAAAACTATCGCAAAGTATTTGCAAGGCAAATACATCGTACAAGCCTCCGCAGGCCATATCCGTGACCTGCCCGTACACTCCTTGGGTGTGGATATTCGGAATAACTACGAACCGAAGTACGTGATTTCCGAAGGGAAGGAAGACGTGGTCGCTCGTCTGACCGCCGCGATGAAAAAAGCGGACAAAGTCTACCTCGCAACCGACCCTGATAGAGAGGGGGAGGCAATTTCTTGGCACTTACAGACGGTGCTTGGGTTGGATGAAAACGAGAAAAACCGTATCGAATTTAACGAGGTTTCGCGCACCGCTATCGAGGCGGCGTTGAAGACCCCCCGTCAGATTCATTACGGCTTGGTGGATGCGCAACAGGCGCGCCGAGTGCTTGACCGCTTGGTGGGCTATAAGCTGTCCACGCTTTTGAATCATAAAATCATCGACGAGGCGGCAGACGGCAGACGCAGCCTTTCCGCAGGCAGAGTGCAGTCGGTAGCGTTAAAGCTCATCGTGGAAAGAGAGCGTGAAATTACCGCTTTCAAGCCTGAAGAATACTGGAATTTGACCGTAGAACTGGTTGATTTAAAAAAGGAACATTCTCCCTTCAAGGCGATGCTGGAAAAGAAGGGGACGAAGAAATATAAGCCTTCCTCCAAAGAGGAAGCAGACAGCGTTTTAGAGGCGCTGGCGGCAGGGAAATATACCGTTTCCAAGGTGAAGAACGCGGTTGTGAAATCGCACGCGCCTGCACCGTTTACCACGAGTACCCTGCAACAGGACGCCTCTGCAAAGCTTGGTTTTGCCGCGCCCGACACGATGTCGCTGGCGCAGCACTTATACGAAGGTATGCAGACCTCGGGCGGCGACCACTTGGCGTTTATTACCTATATGAGAACGGACTCCGTCCGTGTCAGCGCAGACGCGCAAAAGAAGGCGTTGGCGCACATTCGCGCGGTGTATGGCGATGCGTACGTTCCTGCAAAGCCCAACTATTACGCAACCAAGCAGGGGGCGCAGGACGCGCACGAAGCAATCCGTCCTATCGACCTCTCCATGACCCCCGATAAGGCAAAGGGGCTGATTGACGCACGCCATTACAAGCTGTATAAACTCATTTACGAACGTTTCTTGGCATCGCAGATGGCAGAGGCGGTATACAACAGCGCGCAGATGGAAATCGACAACAGCGGCTATATCTTCAAGGCGAGTGGCAGAGTGCTGAAATTCCCCGGCTTTACGGCGGTGTATCAAGACTTCTCGCAGAAGAACGACGAGGACGGCGTGGACACCTCTAAATTGTTGCCTCAGCTCTCCGAAGGGGATGAGGTGGCGAAGAAGGATATGAAGGCGGAACAGAAATTCACCAAGCCGCCCCTGCGCTATACGGACGCAACGCTTGTAAAAATGATGGAAGAAAAGGGGATCGGTAGACCGT
The DNA here is from genome assembly GCA_045654025.1 of Candidatus Scatosoma sp. Lineage (GTDB taxonomy): Bacteria > Bacillota > Clostridia > Christensenellales > Borkfalkiaceae > Scatosoma. Next base: position 2,132 of record JAZOMO010000042.1, on the reverse strand, counting down.
CTACCTATGCGACCATCATTGCAAAGCTCAACCAAAAATACGTGAAAAAAGAGGGCAAGTATATGGTGCCTAACCCCATTTCCTACGAAGTGGTGGATATGCTCGGAAAATGCTTTGTGGATATTATGGACATCGGGTTCACCGCAGAGATGGAAACCAAGCTGGACGGCATCGAAGAGGGTGGCGACTGGCAGGAGCTCATCGGCGGTTTCTATCCCGGCTTTGAAAAGAACCTGCGCGCGGCATCCTCCTACGGCGACCAGCGCACGGAAGAGCTCTGCGAAAAATGCGGCAGCGTGATGATTCGCAGAACGAGTAAATTCGGTAAATACCTGGCTTGCTCAAATTACCCCGACTGCCAGAACATCGTCAGCGAAATCGAGCAGGAAATTTCTGCCGTACAATGCCCCAAATGCGGGGAGAATATGGTGGTAAAGAGTGGGAAGTTCGGCAAGTTCTTGGCTTGTCCCAGCTATCCCGACTGCAAGACCACTCTGCCGATGCCTGAGGACGGTGCGCCCAAGACTTTGGGCAAATGCCCCGAATGCGGCGCGGCGATGACTGAGCGCAAATCCAAACGTGGGAAAATTTATTACAGCTGTCTTGGTTACCCCGATTGCAAGTTTATGAGCTGGGATATCCCCACGGGCGAAAAGTGCCCGACCTGCGGCGAGGCAATGATTAAGGCAGGGAAGGGGTCGAAATGCTCGAATAAGGACTGCGCAAGCAACCGCGTGGTAAGAAAGGTGATTAAAAATACCGATCCGACGGACTTGCCCCCTGCGGCGGAAGAACCGCCCATCTACGACGATTACTACGGGCAGGAGGACTGAGCTATGCCCAAGGTAACCATTATCGGCGCAGGGCTTGCGGGCAGTGAGGCGGCGTATTACCTTGCAACCCGAGGAATCCCCGTACGCCTTGTGGAAATGAAGCCAAAAAAGCGCACGCCTGCGCATACGGGCGACGGCTTTGGCGAGCTGGTGTGCTCCAACTCCTTAAAGAGTGACGATGCGTATGCAAACGCCTGCGGATTGCTCAAGGAAGAGATGCGGATTTTAGGCTCGCTGACCATGGATGCGGCAGAGGTTGCGCGCGTGCCTGCTGGCGCGACGCTGGCTGTGGATAGAGAACAGTTTTCTGCCTATATCACGGAGAAATTAAGGGCTTTGCCGAACGTTGAAATCGTGGAAGAAGAGGCACTCTCTGTGCCGATGCCTGCGGTGGACGGCGACGAGTACGTCATCGTTGCGACGGGGCCTTTAACGGCAGACGCTTTGAGTGAGGATATTGCAAAATTAACGGGTGGGGGCTTGCATTTTTACGATGCTTCTGCGCCCATCGTTGCGGCGGACAGCGTGGACATGTCCTGCGCGTTCACGGGGGATAGATACGGCAAGGGGACGGGAGATTATATCAACTGCCCGATGAATAAGGAAGAATATTATACCTTAGTGGACGAACTGCTTGCGGCGGAAAAAGCCCACCTGCACGAATTTGAAAAGCGGGAAATCTTCGAGGGCTGTATGCCCATCGAGGTCATGGCATCGCGTGGCAGAGATACCTTGCGCTATGGCACGTTAAAGCCCGTAGGGCTTTACGACGAGGACGGTATTCGTCCGTATGCGGTGTTGCAGCTTAGAAAAGAAACGGCAAGCGGTGAAACCTACAACCTCGTAGGTTGTCAAACCAACCTCAAATTCCCCGAACAAAAAAGGGTATTCTCCTTGATACCTGCCTTAAAGAATGCAGAGTATCTTCGCTACGGCGTAATGCACAGAAATACCTACATACAATCCCCTGATGTTTTAAATCGTAATTTTTCGTTTAAGAATAATCAGAGGCTGTTTTTTGCAGGGCAAATTACGGGCGTAGAAGGGTATGTGGAGAGCGCGGCAAGCGGCTTGCTGGCGGCACTGCATATCGCGGACGAAATCTTGGGCAGACCTGCCCGTGTCTTTGACGAACGCACGATGTGTGGCGCGTTGGAAACGCATATTTCTACCCCCGTGAAGAACTTTCAGCCGATGAACGCGAACTACGGAATACTCACTCCGTTGTCCACGCGGATTCGGGACAAGAAAGAACGCTATCGGGCTTTGTCCGAGCGTGCCTTGGAAATTGTACGGACG
>JAZOMO010000041.1:0-22552 GCA_045654025.1 Candidatus Scatosoma sp. | reverse complement strand
CTCGTGTTTCCCCGAAAACGCTTGAAAAAAATCTGGCGTTAATTAACGCCAGACCGAAAAAGGTATTAAATTTCCAAAAACCAATAGATTTATTTGAACTTTTTCTTAAAAAGTGTTGCACTTAGTTTGACAAATCACCTTCTCTCGATAAAATTATTCCGTTCGAAGGGCGATAACGGGGGCTTTCTTCGCCGCCGCATTCGCAGGAATTAAACCGCTGATTAGGGTCAGTACAACGCTTACGACCACCATCGTAATCGCTTGCCCTAACGGCAACGCCGCCAAGCCCGCAATCCCCGTCAATGCATTCAGCAGTATATTAATAGGCACCGATACACCGTAGGTAAAGCCTACCCCGAACAAGCCCGCACACAAGCCGATGAGGAAGGTTTCCGCATTGAACAGACGGCGAATGTCCTTCTTCCTTGCGCCCAAGGAACGAAGCACGCCGATTTCCTTCGTACGCTCTACCACGGAAACGTAGGTGATAACCCCGATCATAACAGACGAAACGACCAACGAAATTGCCGTGAACGCCACCAAGACGTAGGTAACCGCATCCAGCATACCACGAACGAGGGTCATCAAAATCGCCACCGTATCTGAATACTGGATTTGTGCCGCCTCATCGTCTGCCTTAACCTCGTCGTTCCATCTATCAAGGTGTGCCGTCACCACATCCTTATGGTCAAAGTCCTTGACGTAAATGTGAATTTCCTTCGGCATCTCCGCGCCGCCGAGCTCACGCTTATCCATGTCCTCTATGACGTAGCGGGTTTTTGCATCACTCCCCATCATCATAGACGCGATAACGTTGGAGAAATCCTTAGCGTATACCTGTTGCTTATTTTCCGTATCTTTAACAATCGCGGAATCTCGGCAGTCCGCCAAATACTTCGCCGTAAACCCAGGCATATACGCAAGGCCGCTTGAAAGCGAACCGTATGCCGTTTCTTCCTTCGCGCGGAGAATACAGCCGATTTTCAGTTCCTTGCCGCTCTCAACGTCAAATTCGCCGCTGAACATCGGGTTGTAATATTCCGTCCGTTGCCACACCTCCTCTTGATTTACGCTGTCGTCCAGCATTTTCTTGGAGTAAATGGTATCGTTTGGATAATAGGTGTAAGTGTGCGCAAGCAACTGCTCGTAAGGAACGTAAGTAATTTCTTCCTTGCCAGCAACATCCTGCTGGAAGAGCTTGACAACCTCCTCCATCGAAAGCAACCCGAGTTGCGCCATGACAATGTCAGTCATACCACCGTCTTTGTTAAGCACCAACACCAGCTCATTTTCAGACGTGGCATCCGGGTACTGCCCCGCCACTACGTCGTATTGCGAAAGGATATAGTCGCGGTTGTTCGGCATTTCGTAGGTGACACTCTCCACCGTGCCAAACATGGAGGAGAAGGACTGATACGGCGTTGCCGATTCCGAATTTTCTAACTGTCCTTGATACATCGAAAGCAAACTGCTAAGCGACATCATAAATTCCATGGACAGTCCTGGCCCCTCTTGCCCAGGCGTTTCTACCGTGAAGGGAACGTTTTGGAACAGGTTGTTGCCGATGTCCCCACCGTACAAGAATTGCTTTGCATAATAATGCTCGCTGTCAATCTGATTGATGTAGTCAATATACTCCTGCGTGATCGTGTTGGTGGACGTCATGTTGTTTGCAAGCTTCGTCAAGAAGGAGTTGACATATACGCTATCGTTCAAACGGGAAAGGTCCACTTCCACGTTGCCGCCCTGCATCATCTGCAAAATGTTCGCATAGTCAAGGGTCGTTTCCGTAACCATAATCGGGTACGCCGACAGCATATCTTTTTCCGTGTTGGCAATATACGTCGTAAACCCGCCACGGAGCGCCAGTACCAAGGACACACCGATGATACCGATACTGCCTGCGATACTGGTGATTGCGGTACGCCCCTTCTTTGCGACGAGGTTACGTCCGCTTAAACCAAGCGCCGTCTTATTGGACATCGCCGCCGTTTCCTTGTTGCTCTCGTTCAAACGCTTTGCCTGCAGCCAAGCGTTGAATTGCTCCTTCGTTTTTCCAGAAGCCTCTATCTTTTCCCACAGCTTTCTCTTTTCCGCCTCGCTGTCATAGGGATTGCTGTCGGATACCACCAACCCGTCGGACAAACGCACGATACGGGAGGAGTATTGCTGAGCAAGTTCAGGGTTATGCGTGACCATGATGACCAAGCGTTCGCCTGCGATTTCGCGGATAAGGTCCATAATCTGAACGCTGGTTTCGGTATCCAACGCGCCCGTCGGCTCGTCCGCGAGGAGAATTTCAGGGTTATTCACCAAGGCGCGTGCAATCGCAACACGCTGCATCTGACCGCCCGAGAGTTGGTTGGGGCGTTTTTTCAGCTCTGCCTCCAAGCCCACCTTTTTGAGGGCTTCTCTTGCGCGTTTTCTGCGCTCTGCCTTGGAGACGCCTGCAATCGTCAATGCCAGCTCTACGTTCCCCAAAACCGTCTGGTGGGGAATGAGGTTATACGACTGGAAAACAAACCCGATACGATGGTTGCGGTATACGTCCCAGTCCTTGTCCTTATAATCCTTCGTGGAAACACCGCCGATGACAAGGTCACCCTCGGTATAGCGGTCCAAACCGCCGATGATATTCAAAAGCGTGGTCTTACCACAGCCGCTTGCCCCCAGAATGGACACGAATTCGTTGGCGCGGAATTCCAGCGACACGCCCTTAAGAGCATGCACGACGTTGCCACCCGTCGTATAGTCTTTTTTAATATTCTTTAACGTTAACATCTTAGTTCCTCGCTACTAGCCGTTTCAAACCAAGTTGAACCAGCCTTAAAATGCTATTTTTCGCGTCTTAGGGCGTTTGCGCCCTTGCAGTATGTCGATACAGCGGCGGTCGCCACCGCCCAAATCCATCATAAAATCCCTATTTTAAGGTGCTACACAGTTTTCACGAGCGTAAAAGACCTTAAATGAAAGGATTTGCGTGAAGGAATACCGTTCGTATTGCAAGCGGAAATCCTACACAGTTTAGGGATTTTCCGCCGTCAAAACCTGGTTCAATTTGGTTTGAAACGGCTAACGCCCTTTTTCGTACTCGCAATCCAAGCAAGCCTCCTCTACGGCATCGTGAAATTCCTCTACCAGGGCAAGCATTTTATTCAGCTTCGCCACGCCCATATGTACGATTACCTTTCCGACAAAATCCGCATACTCCTCAATGACCCCTTCATACGATTCCATCGCCTTTTCAGTCACCTCTACGTACGCAATTTTTTTGTCCGTTTCATCGGGAATACGGCGTACCATACCGTCCTTTTCCAGCTTTGACACAATCTGCGAGACCGCAGAACGCGTAATTCCCAAACGGTCGGCAAGCCTCGTGGAAATCAAACGCTCGCCTTCGCCTGCCGCATAGACGATTTCATTCATCAAGCGAATTTCCGTATTGCTGTACCCTTCTTTGCGATGCAAATCCATCGCATTTTCCATACTGCGCCCTACCGCAAACAACTTGTGCAGGTACGCCTTGTTTTCTTCCGTATTCGTAATCGGCTTTTGAATCTTTCGTCTTTTCTGCATTTCTACCCCTTTCCTATCCGTTTTATCGACTATTTTTTTTCTACCCTATTACTATATCGTAAGCAGGAAAACATTGTCAAGTATTAAACTGTTTTTTTCTTCTTTTTTCACCCCATTTTCATCTTTTTTTACTTTTTTGAATAATGTACTTGCATTCTTTTCAAAAAGATGATACAATAGAGTGGAAATTAACCAAACGGAGCAAGAAAAAATGTTGGAAAATTTGAAAGAATTTTTAGGGACGTCCTACACCGCTTATCACGCGGTGGATAACGCAAAAGCATTGCTTAAACAGGAAGGCTTTTTGCCCTTGAGCGAAGGTGAGGACTGGGAACTTACCGAAGGCGGTAAATATTTCGTAGAGCGCGGTGGTTGCGCCCTGATTGCCTTTAGCATCGGCAACCTCGACCAGCTGTTCTTTAAGGTCGCGGCGGCGCACGTCGATTCCCCTGCCCTGAAATTGAAGGAAAACCCCGTCATGAAGGCGGAGGCTTGCGAAAAGCTGAACGCAGAAACGTACGGCGGCGGGCTTTGGTACAGCTTTTTAGATAGACCCTTGAAAGTCGCAGGCAGAATTATCACCGAGGAAAACGATACCCTGCATTGTGAAACGGTCGTTTCCCCCTATCAAGTTAGCATCCCTTCCGTTGCAATTCATCAAAACCGCAACGCAAACGACGGCTTAACCTTAAATGCGCAGGTCGATTTATTACCCCTGCTGGGCTTAGAAGGCGCAGGCGAAAGCTGGCTGTCCGCAATCACCGATAAAAAGGTGCTTTCCTACGATTTATTCTTGGTGAACGCAGACACCCCTTACTCCTTTGGAGTAAACGACGAGTTTATCGCAAGCCCTAGAATCGACGATCTTACCTGTGTATACGCAATTTTGGAAGGCCTGCTTGGCTGCGCTAAAAACAGCGACGGCATCTGCATCGGCGCATTCTTCGACAACGAAGAAATCGGCAGCCACACCGCGCAGGGCGCATCGGGCGACTTTTTGGAAAACACTCTGCGCCGTATCACTTACGCCCTGAAGCTGGACGAAACGGAGCTGTATAAGGCACTCCACGGCAGTGTTTTGGTGTCTGCGGACAACGCGCACGCCAGCCACCCCAACCACCCCGAAAAAGCTGACCCCACCAACCGCGTACAGCTGGGCGGCGGTGTCGTTATCAAACACCACGCTGGCAAAGCATACACGACGGACGCGCTGTCCTCCGCCATCTTTAAAAAAGTATGTGCGCGCGCAGGCGTTAAGACCCAGACCTTCTTCAACCGTTCGGACGTTAGAAGCGGTTCGACCCTCGGCGTTTTGGCGCAGACCCGTATGAATATGCTTGCCGTAGACATCGGGTTGCCACAGCTTGCGATGCATTCTGCAAACGAGTGTTTCGCCGCGGCAGACTATGAGGAAATGCAGACGGCGTTGACCGCATTCTTCTCCTCGAATATCAGCATCAACGGCAACGAAGTAAAAACGAACTAAAACAAAAAAAGCACGAAAAAAGTAAAAAAGCACGGAGAAATCCGTGCTTTTTTAGTGAATCGAAACCTACGATCCCCCGCCCCACCAAAGCGCATAAAACAAAGCAAGATGCAAGCAAGACAAGGAAAAAGCGGTTTCCCTGAAGGGAGCGTACAAGACGTACGTGACCAAGGGGAAACCGCTTTTGACGCAGTATTGCGCCGCATATTCTTTGTTTTTATTTTATAAACGAGCAGAAGGCACGATAGCATTCATACACATCCGCCTTCGATACCACTTCGTAGGGTGCGTGCATCGAGATAACAGGAACGCCGATGTCCACCGTGTCAATGTTCATGTTTGCGATGAACTTTGCAACCGTACCGCCACCGCCAACGTCCACTCTGCCAAGCTCACCCGTCTGCCAGATAACGCCGTTGTCATCGAACAGCTTGCGAACTTCGCCAACGAATTCTGCGCTGGCATCGTTCGAGCCGCCCTTACCGCGCGAACCCGTGAACTTCGTCAAGCCTGCGCCGCAGGAAAGATAGGTGGAGTTCAACGGCTCGCATACGTCACGGAAGTTGGGGTCGTAGCCTGCGTTTACGTCCGCAGACAAGCACTTCGAATGTGCGCGTACAGCCGCCGCAGAAACGCCAAAGCTGTCCGCAATCGCATTGATGAGGTCAACGAAAATCGCGCATTGCATACCCGTTGCGCCCTCGCTGCCGATTTCTTCCTTGTCCGCCAAAACGACCATAACCGTCTTATCCGATTCGGTGTCGAACAAAGCCGTGTAGGAAGGATATGCGCACACTCTGTCATCGTGACCGTATGCCGCAATCAAGCCTCTGTCAAAGCCCAAGTCACGCGCTTTGAAAGCCGGAACAAGGGAGAGCTCTGCACTCAAGAAATCCGCTTCAATCATGCCGTATTTGTCGTTTAAAATCTTTAAAAGATTTTCTTTTACGGTGTTGTCCTTCTTATCCTCTGCCGCCGTATAGGGAATGTTGCCCAGCCAGATGTTCAAATCTTCACCGCCCAAGCCTTCGCCAAGAGGCTTGGCGTTTTGTTTTGCCGCCAAGTGAGGAAGCAGGTCGCTGATATAGAAAATCGGGTCGTTTTCGTCCTCGCCGATAGCAACTTCAATCACTTCGCCGTTCTTCTTCACCACCGCGCCGTGCAGGGCAAGAGGAATCGCCGCCCATTGATATTTACGGATACCGCCGTAGTAATGGGTCTTTGCAAACGCAATCCCCTCTGCTTCGTAAAGGGGTACTTGCTTTAAGTCGATACGGGGGCTGTCGATATGGGAAGCCAAGATACGAATACCGCATTTTGCCACGTCCTCGCTGCCCACGCGAATGAGGTACAGGTTCTTGCCACGATTGTTGTAGTAAACCTTGTCGCCAGGCTGTAATTTCTTGCCAAATTCAAAGGGCACGTAGCCTGCCGCAATCGCCGCTTTTTCGGCGTAAGCGCAAGCCTCGCGCTCCGTCTTACCCGCGTCCAAGAAAGCCGCGTAGCCCTTTGCGTAATCGAAGATTGCCTTCAATTTTGCTTCGTCTGCCGTTTCGTATACGTTCGCTCTTTTGTATGCAAGTTCGCTCATAATTTTTCTCCTTTTGTGTTAATGCAGGAAACCCTTGATGATTTGTTCCTCTGCCTCTTTTTCGGTCAAGCCAAGCGTCATTAGTTTAATCAGCTGTTCGCCTGCGATTTTCCCGATCGCCGCCTCGTGTACAAGCTCCGCATCCACGTGGTTTGCCGCAAGGCAAGGGGCCGCCGCCACCTTTGCATCGTCCATAATAATCGCATCGCATTCGGTATGTCCGTAGCAAGGCGCGTTGCCGTTCATCGTGGAAACGAAGTTCTGCCGCGAACGGTCCGCCGCCACCGAACGGGACATGACGTCTGCGCTACAGCCCTCGCCGTTCATCTCCACCACGAAGTCGGTGTCTGCCGTCTGTTCGCCGTGGGTGTACAGCTTTTCCTTGACAACGAAATTCGAGCCTGCCTCCAGCGTTGCCGTCGTCTTGCGGTTGGTGCTGTCTACGCCCTTAATCTGCGTGCTTTCCATGGTCATTTGCGCACCCTCGGCAAGATAGACTACCGTTTCGGGGTTCATTACGTTCTTGCCCATGCCGTCGCCGCCACCGTAGTGCTTTTCGACGTACTTTACCTTGGCGTTTTTGCCAACGTGGAAGGTATGGATACCGTCGTGACGAGAGGTGAGTTCTACCCCACCGCAGTTGTGAATTCCACAGCCTGCCACAATCACGACGTCCGCATCCTGACCGATATAAAAATCGTTGTAAACACACTCCTGCAAGCCCGCCTTGGAAATGATGACGGGGATATGCAAGCTCTCGTTCTTCGTGCCCGGCTTGATGAAAATATCAATGCCGTCCTTGCCGTCCGTCTTGGGGACAATTTCGATATTCTCCGTCGATGCACGTCCCTGCAAGCCGCCGTTTGCGCGGATATTGTACGCGCCTTCGGGTACACCGTGCAGATCGGCGATTTGTAATAGCAAATCCTTCTCAATCGCGTCCATAGTACCCTCCGATTACAGCTTGTCCGTCAAGACTTGACAGGTCGGCGCATGCAACAGCGCAGGCAAAATTTCCTCTCGGCTGCCCTGCTTTTCCACCTTGCCGCCAGCAATCACCACCACTTTGTCCGCAATATTCAAAATGCGTTCTTGGTGGGAGATGATTAAGATGTTCCCCTTCGTCTTTTCGTACATCTTTTCAAAGACGGAGATGAGGTTGCTAAAACTCCAAAGATCGATGCCTGCCTCCGGCTCGTCGAAAATCGACAGTGCCGTACCGCGCGCCAGCACGGTGGCAATCTCGATACGCTTTAATTCACCGCCCGAAAGCGAGCCGTTAATTTCACGGTCGATATAATCCCTTGCGCACAGCCCCACCTCGGAAAGGTAGGCGCAAGCGTCCGAAACCTTCGTCTGCTTGCCTGCCGCCAAGGAAATGAGATCGCGAACGGTGATGCCCTTGAACTTTACGGGCTGTTGGAAAGCATAGGAAATCCCCTTGTTTGCCCTCTCGGTTATCGAGAGGTCGGTGATGTCCTCGCCGTCCAAATAAATTTTCCCCGACGTCGGTTGCAAAATTCCTGCAATCACCTTCGCAAGGGTAGATTTCCCACCGCCGTTCGGCCCAGTAAACGCAACAAAGCGTTCGTCCAGCGTCAAGTTCACGCCGTCCAAAATCGTCTTTTCACCACGTTCGTCCGATACACGATAGGTAATGTCTTTCAGTTCTAACATATCGTTTCCTAATTAGTTGTTTTCTTCATAGCCGAACGGGTTGCTGCTCTGCCACTTCCATTGAGAAGCGCACATCTCTTCGATGCCGAACTTTGCCGTCCAACCAAGTTCCTTTTCCGCCTTGTCGGGGCAAGCGTAACAAGCCGCAATATCCCCAGGTCTGCGGTCGCAGATTTTATAGGGAAGGGTTTTACCGCAAGCCTTTTCAAAGGCTTTAATCATATCCAAAACGCTGTATCCGTGGCCCGTACCCAGGTTGTAGATGTGCACGCCCGTGGTATTCACCTTTTCGATTGCCGCAATATGCCCAAGCGCCAAATCCACTACGTGGATATAATCGCGCACGCCCGTTCCGTCGGGGGTATCGTAATCGTTACCAAAGACGTTGATACACTGCAGTTTACCACTGGCAACCTGCGCCACGTAAGGCATGAGGTTGTTGGGGATACCCTTCGGGTCTTCGCCGATGCGGCCACTCTCGTGGCTGCCGACGGGGTTGAAGTAGCGAAGAAGAATAACCGTCCATTCGTTGTCCGCCTTCCAAACGTCCGTCATGATGCTTTCCATCATCAGCTTAGTTGCGCCGTAAGGGTTGGTGGTAGAAAGATGACAGCTCTCGTCCAACGGCAGTCTTTCAGGCGTGCCGTAAACGGTCGCGGAAGAAGAGAAAATCATCTTCTTCACGTCATATTTTTCCATAACCTGCAACAAATTAACCGTGCCGCTGATATTATTTTCGTAATATTTCAAGGGCATACGGCAGCTTTCCCCCACCGCTTTGAACGCCGCAAAGTGAATGACAGCGTCAAAGGTGTGTTTAGAGAAAATCGCCTCCATTGCTTCCTTATCGCGAATGTCGTTTTCGTAGAAGGTAACCGTCTTGCCCGTCAGCTCCTGCACGCGACGAATACTCTCGTAGCTAGAATTGCTGAGGTTATCAACCACTACTACTTCATAGTCCTTATTAAGCAGTTCCAACACGGTGTGCGAACCGATATAGCCGCAACCGCCAGTCACTAAAATCGTTTGCATAATCATACTCCTATTCAAACATTATTTGCACTTACAAATACAATTACTCATCTTCCTCGGTGAGCGTCTCGTCGTAGCGAGAACGGATTTTTATAACCTTTTGACGGGTGGTTTTTACAACCTTGATTTCCAGCTTTTTATAGTGGAAGGTTTCGCCAACGGGCGGAATGCCACCGCATTCTTCGGTTACCCAGCCGCCAACGGTGACTGCCTCAAACGCCTCGTCATCCTTTTCCATATCGTACAGATCGAAGAATTCGTCCAAGTTCATCTTCCCGTCTACCCAGTATTCGTTGTCGGAAATCGAGCCGTACAATACCTCTTCCTCGTCGTGTTCGTCCCAGATATCGCCAACCAGCTCCTCCAAGACGTCCTCCAAGGTAACGATACCTACCACGCCGCCGTATTCGTCGGATACAACCGCCATGTGCACCTTTTCCTTTTGCAACTGTCTCAAGAGAGTGGAAATACGGGTGTATTCGGTGGTGAACACCACTTCCTGCAGGATGGATTTTACCGACTTTTCCCCCTTTAAGTAAGCAAGGAAGAAGTCGCGTTCGTGAATCAAGCCCACGATATGGTCAATCGTTTCTTCGTAGATGGGAATACGCGAATACCCGTGCTTGCGGAATACTTCGCAGATTTCGTCCATCGAAGAATGAATATTCGCCGCGATAACGTTGACGCGAGGAACAAGGATATCCTCTACCTTTTGGTCGTCAAATTCGAGCGCAGAGCGTACCAGCTCCGATTCGTCTTCCTTCAGCGTGCCGTCTTCCTCTGCTTCGTCTACGAGGGACATCAGCTCTTCGTCTGTAATCGAATCGTCCTTCTTCAAACGGAAGATTTTAGCAAGCAACCATTTGAAACCGTCAAATACACAACGTACAGGGATTAACACCCAGTAGAAAAGCTGCATCAACGGATAGAAGATGAAACAGAATTTTTCGGGATATACGCTGGCAAGGTATTTGGGCGTAATTTCACCGATGATGAGTACCACCACCGTCATAACAATCGTGGAAATCGTGGTGTGGTCGATGCCCGTGCCTGTCAGCAGTCTTTCAAATAAGATTACCGCCAAGCCAGACGCAGTCAGGTTGACGATGTTGTTACCGATCAAAATCGTCGTTACGAGTTTGTCATAATTTTTGTCTGCAAAATCAGATACTGCCTTTGCGTTGCGTTTACCAAGCGCGGCAAAGCTTTTCAGCTTGATTTTGTTTGCACACGAAAACGCCGTTTCCGTCCCTGAGAAAAAGCCAGAGAGCAAAATCAGCACAACGATAATGATACTTAGAGATAGCGGGTCCATAATTCCTCCATAGGTTAAAAAATTTTTTTTCAGGAAAATATAAATATTTTCCGTCATCCTACATTATACTACAATCTTTCGGCTTTTGTCAACGCACTATCGGTAGACGAAACACATTTTTTTCACTTTTTTCCTCTTTTTGTGACAACTAACGCTCTGCGCCCGACTTCTACAAAGGAAAAATGCTTGACGAACGCAGTGCAATCGTGGTATAATCTTTTCCAAAGATTGTATTGTTTTTACGCCGCCGCACCACGTGGCGACAAAGGAGCATGATATGGAAAACAAAAATAGAATTGAAACGACCTGCGTACAAGGCGGCTATACCCCCGGCAACGGCGAACCCCGCCAAGTACCTATTATACAGAGCACGACCTTCAAATACGCCACCAGCGAGGATATGGGAAAGCTCTTTGACCTCGAGGCAAGCGGATATTTTTATTCCCGTCTGCAAAACCCTACCTGCGATACGGTAGCGGCAAAAATTTGCGCCCTCGAAGGGGGTAGCGCGGCGATGTTGCTCTCCTCTGGACAAGCGGCAAGCTTTTTCTCTATTTTCAACATTGCAGAAGGCGGCGACCACGTGGTATGCTCCACCAGTATCTATGGCGGTACGTACAACCTCTTCTCCGTGACGATGAAGCGCATGGGCATCTCCTTCACTTTCATCGACCCTGACTGCACGGAAGAGGAATTGAACGCTGCGTTCCAGGAAAACACGAAGGCAGTCTTCGGCGAAACGGTGGCAAACCCCGCCCTGACCGTCTTGGATATTGAAAAATTCGCAAAGGCGGCGCACGCGCACGGCGTACCCCTGATTATCGACAACACCTTTGCAACCCCCGTCAACTGCCGCCCGTTTGAATTCGGCGCAGACATCGTCACCCACTCCACTACCAAGTACATGGACGGCCACGGCGTAGCGGTAGGCGGCTGTATCGTAGACAGCGGTAAGTTCGACTGGATGGCGCACAAGGAGAAATTCCCCGGGCTCTGCACCCCCGACGAAAGCTACCACGGTATCACCTACGTAGAAAAGTTCGGCAACGCAGGCGCGTATATCACCAAAGCAACGGCGCAGCTGATGCGCGACTTTGGTTGCACGCAGTCTCCTCAGAGCGCATTCTACCTCAACCTTGGCTTGGAAAGCCTGCACGTCAGAATGGAACGCCATTGCCTGAACGCGCAAAAGGTTGCGGAATTCTTGGAAAGCAACGACAAAATCGCGTGGGTAAACTACCCTGGCTTGCCCTCGAATAAGTATTACGACTTGGCTAAGAAGATGATGCCTAACGGCACCTGCGGCGTCGTAAGCTTTGGCGTAAAGGGCGGCAGAAAAGCGGCGGAAAAGCTGATGAAGGCGCTGAAAATCATCGCTATCGAAACGCACGTTGCCGATGCAAGAAGCTGCTGTCTGCACCCCGCTAGCGCTACCCACAGACAGATGAACGACGAAGAATTGCTTGCGGCAGGCGTACCCGGCGACCTCATTCGCCTTTCCTGCGGTATCGAAAACTACCAAGACCTTATCGACGATATTCAGCAGGCTTTGAATACGTTATAATCCACAAAAGAAGGTAAACTATGCCTATTAAAATTCCCAACAACTTACCTGCCGTCAAGACTTTGGAAGGCGAAAACATCTTCGTCATGACGGAAACGCGCGCTATGACGCAGGATATCCGTCCGCTGAAAATTCTCATCTTGAATTTGATGCCCAAGAAGATTGAAACGGAAACCCAGCTTGCGCGCCTGCTCGGCAACACGCCCTTGCAGGTAGAAATGGAGCTTATCCACACCAAGTCGCACGAATCGAAGAACGTTGCGGCAGACCACCTCTTGGCGTTCTACAAGACCTTTGACGAAGTCAAGCACCGCAAATTTGACGGTATGATTATCACGGGCGCGCCCGTAGAGCATATGCCCTTCGAGGAAGTCGAATACTGGCAGGAACTGTGCGAAATTATGGAATGGAGCAAAACCCACGTCCACAGCACTTTCCACATCTGCTGGGGGGCGCAGGCAGGGCTGTACTACCACTACGGTATTCAGAAAAAGCAAATGAACGAGAAGATGTTCGGGGTCTTCCCCCACAAGGTAGACCACAAGCCTTCCATTCTCTTCCGTGGCTTTGACGAAAGCTTTATGGTTCCGCAATCACGGCACACCACCGTTTCCCGCGAAGACATTGAGCAGGTAAAGCATTTGAAAATCCTTGCTTCCTCGGATATTTCAGGGGTGTACGCCGTTTCCACGAAAAACGGCAGGCAGATTTTCATCACGGGACATTCGGAATACGATGCGGATACGCTGAAGAACGAATACCTGCGCGACCTTTCGCAGGGCAAGCCCATCCACGTCCCCGAAAACTATTTCCCTGGTGACGACCCCACGAAGCCTCCCTTGGTTAGCTGGCGCGCACACGCAAACCTGCTGTACTCCAACTGGTTAAACTACTTTGTTTACCAGAGTACCCCTTACGATATCAAAAACGTCTAAAAAGGCAAACAAAAAAGCGACCTCGTATCAAACAAGGTCGCATTTCTTTTTTTGTTTTAATCTTACAGCATTTTCATAAGGTCAGCCAACGCCGTTTCGAACTTTACGCCGTACCAGTGGGTAGGATCGCCCTGCGTATTCTCGATACAACGCACAGTGTAATCCGCCGCAATCTTTGCCGCATCAAACAAGGTCTTATTCTGCATCAACGCGCCCACAAACGCCGATGCGTATACGTCGCCCGTACCGTGACAGCCCTTTGCGATACGATTGTGTTGGTAGTAGGAAATCTTGCCGTTTTCATACACCACTACGCCCGTCTTATCGGGTGCGTAGCCTACCCCCGTCAGCACGATGGTCGAACAGCCGAGCTTTTGGAGCTCCTGCAACAAGCCGAGGATATATGCTTCGTCGTAGCTTTCCTTATATTCGACACCCGCCAAGAAGCAAGCCTCGGTGATGTTGGGTACTAATACGTCTGCCGCAGGGCAAAGCGTGCGCATTGCCGCTACGTACACGTCGTCGAAGATAGGATACAGCTTGCCGTTGTCCGCAAAAGCAGGGTCTACTACGCGAACGGCAGAGCTTGTCCCCATCGTTTCCAAAATCTCCTTGACGTAAGCAACCTGCTTGGTGCTGCCAAGATAGCCGGTATAGATAGCGTCGAAAGCGATACCTTCCTTCTTCCAGTGCGCCGTAATCGCAGGGATATCGTCCGTCAAGTCACGGAAGGTAAAGCCGCTAAACCCAGCCGTATGCGTCGACAAAACGGCAGAGGGCAAAATGCAGGTTTCGTGTCCGCAAGCAGACAAAATCGGCAACGCCACCGTCAACGAGCATTGTCCTACACAAGAAATGTCCTGAATTGTTAAAATCTTCCTATAAGCCATGATTTACCTCTGTTAAATCTTTAATTACTTCTGAGGCAAGGATTAGTCCTGCAACCGAAGGCACGTACGCTACGCTGGCAGGAATAGGCTTGCCCGTTTCCTCGTCCGTCGCCTTAGCCGGTTGCGGCTCTTCCTTCGAATAGACCACCTTGACGTGTTCTATGCCACGTTTTTTCAGCTCACGCCGCATCACGCGCGCAAGCGGACAAACAGTGGTTTTTGCAATATCCGACACCTCAAAACGGGTGGGATCAAGCTTATTCCCTGCACCCATGGCTGAAATCACGGGTACGTTTGCGGCTTTTGCACGCTCGATGATTGCAAGCTTTGCGCTGACCGTATCCACCGCATCCACCACGTAATCGAAGGCAAAAAAATCAATCTCGTCGTTTTCAGGCAGATAGAAAATCTCCTTCGTTTCCACCTTGCAATCAGGAGAAATATCCTTGATGCGGTCGCGCGCCGCGAAGGTCTTGTACTGCCCCACAGTCGAATGCAACGCAATGATTTGGCGGTTGATGTTGCTTTCGCTGACCTTGTCGGGGTCGATGAGTGTAAACGCGCCCACGCCGCTTCGCGCCAACGCCTCAACTACGTAGCCGCCTACACCGCCCACGCCGAACACCGCCACGTGCGCCTTTTTAAGTTTTTGCACTCCCTCTTCACCAAGAAGGAGTGCCGTCCTTGAAAATTTCATTGTTTTTTACTTATTTCTCTTTTTCTCGATTGCGTTTTGTACGAGCTTCGTGATTTCCGTGAACAGCATTACAGAGAACGCCAACCCTACGCAAATGAGCAGTTCAACCCAGCCGATTGCCGCGAATTCGAAAATTGCCGCAAAGGGAGGAATGAACACAACCGACAGGGTCAATACAAGCGAGAAGATGGTGGCAGCCCACAGGTATTTGTTCTGTTTCTTCAGACTGAACACCGAATGACGAATCGAACGCACGTCAAACGCATGCACCGTTTCCGTCAACGCCAGCGTTAAGAACGCCATCGTCGAGCCGTACGCCTGCCCCATTTCAGTGCTCGTTTTCGAGCCGATAAACACACCGATATAGAAGGCTGTCAGGGTCAAAACGCCGATAAAGATACCTTGCAACACTACGTTCAATCCCAGCCCGTGCGAGAAGATACTCTCTTTGTCGTTACGTGGATTGCGTTTCATAAGGTCGGCTTCGCCCTCTTCCATACCCAACGCAATTGCAGGGAAGGTGTCCGTAATCAAGTTGATCCAAAGCAAGTGCATCGGACGAAGCAAGGTCAAACTGGAAGAAATCAGCGTTGCAAAGAAGACCGCAACAACCTCTGCGAGGTTGGACGAGAGCAGGAATTGAATGGTTTTGCAGATGTTGTCGTAGATACGTCTGCCTTCACCTACCGCCGAAACGATGGTGGCAAAGTTGTCGTCCTGCAATACCATATCCGCCGCGCCCTTGGTGACGTCCGTACCCGTAATACCCATACCGATACCGATGTCTGCGCTCTTGATACTGGGCGCGTCGTTTACGCCGTCGCCCGTCATCGCGGTGATATAGCCTTTCTTTTTCCACATGGTGACAATACGCACCTTGTGTTCGGGTTGTACACGAGCATATACGGAGTATTGAGAAATCTTTTCTTCAAATTCCTCATCGGAGAATTCCGCCATCTCCGCGCCCGTAATCGCCTGCGATTTGTCGGTGATAATCCCCAGTTGCATTGCGATTGCACCCGCCGTATCAATATGGTCGCCCGTAATCATAACCGCGCGGATACCCGCATCTTTACAAAGGGCGATTGCGTCCTTTACCTCCGGACGAATCGGGTCGATCATACCCGTCAAGCCGATGAATACGAGGTCCTTTTCGATATCCTGCGGTTCAAAGTTTTCAGGCACGCTGTCCAAGGTTTTGAATGCCGCAGCCAACACACGCAACGCGCTGTCTGCCATTCTCTTGTTCGCCGCCAAAATTTCAGCGCGCTTTTCGTCCGTCAAGGGCAAAATCTTGCCTTCAACTAAGACATGGGTGCAGTTTTTCAAGATTTCGTCGGGCGCGCCCTTCGTGTATTGCACGATACCATTTTCGCCCGAATGAATGGTGGACATCATCTTACGCATGCTGTCAAAAGGAGCTTCTGCAACACGTTTTTCCGCCTTGCCCATCTCCGTTTTGTTCAAGCCAAGCTTATACGCGTAGTTGACGAGAGCACATTCGGTCGGCTCGCCTACTGCTTCCAGCTTTTCTGCATCCAGCACCGCATCGCTGCATTGCGCCATCGCGCGACCTAAGAGGGCCTCGTCGTCGCCGTAATGTTCGACAACCGTCATCTTGTTTTGGGTCAGCGTACCCGTCTTATCCGAACAGATAATCTGCGTACAGCCCAACGTTTCCACCGCCGTCAGCTTTTTCACGACGGCGTTTTTCTTCGCCATTTTCGTCATACCCATCGACAAGACGATGGTAACGACAGTAGCAAGCCCTTCGGGAATTGCCGCAACCGCCAAGGAAACGGCTACGATAAAGCTATCCAAAATGACTTCCATATCCCAGCCAGCGTTTTTGCTGATGAGATTGAATGCGAAAATAAACACAGCAATCCCCAAAACGAGGAAGCTGAGGATCTTCGACAGCGAGTTAAGCTTCTTCTGCAAGGGCGTTTCTTCGTCCTCTGCCTTAGCGAGCACGTCTGCGATTTTACCCATTTCCGTCTGCATACCGGTCGCAACGACCACGGCAGTCGCTCTGCCGTACACAATCGTCGTACCCATGTAGACCATATTCTTTCTATCACCCAAGGGAACGTCCTTGCCCTCTTCGCAGGTCAAAACCGCCGCATCCTTATTAGAGGGAACGCTTTCCCCCGTCAAAGCCGCCTCTTCGGCCTTTAAAGACGCGCTCTCCAAAAGACGGCAATCGGCAGGAACACTGTCACCAGCCTCTAAGATAATTACGTCGCCAACGACCAAGTCCTCACTCTTTACCGCAACCAGCTGACCGCCACGCAACACCTTACTGGTGGCTGAGGTCATCTGCTTTAACGCCTCGATGGCTTGTTCGGCTTTTCCTTCCTGCACCACGCCCAAAATCGCGTTCAACAGTACAACCGCAACGATGATGAAGAATTCGGCAAACGATTCGTCGCCGCCGCCCATACGGTCGATGATGATGGTGACGAGGTTTACACCTGCCGCAATCAACAAAACGATGATCATCGGGTCGGTCAACTGTTCAAAGAACCGACGAATCCAACCCTTCTTCTTGCCTTCCGCAAGCTTGTTGGGGCCGTTTTCTTCGAGGCGCTTTTGCGCCTCTGCCGCGGTTAAACCATCCGCAGTGGAATTCACTGCCGATAACACTGCCTCGGATTCCTGCAAATATTCCTTCATATTACTCCTTTGCCCATATTTGGGCTCGGCGGTAAAAAAACTCACACACCATACTTTATAATATAGTGCATGAGTCTCATTTTTTAAAACGAACCCGAACGCATTTTTTTGCGTTGTGATGACGAAATTCGTTCCACTCTGCCGCCGCAAAGTGTAAATTACTCCCTCATAGGTGGTAGTAATAGCATAGCATTTTTCTTAAAAATTGTCAATCAATTTTTTTACGCTTGCAAAATTTTATTATAGAATAATCAGTTAAATTATACGCCACCTGTTGGCCATACCCTATTACTTTTAAACCACTCCGTATTCTTTAGAACGGTGTTGTTGTTAGAACAATTCACCGTCACTGCCCCACCCGTGGACGAAACGACGATATTGCCGTTCATAGAGGTAACGCCTGTGGTTTTACCGCTTGAATCGTTAACTGCAAGGCTAGTCACATAAATTTTATCCGTGTACGGCGCAACGTTGTTGATAAAGTCTTGTGTCGGGAATGTATTCAAGGGAGCCGCATTGTATTCACTACTACCAGCGCAACAGCAAACACATACTACCTCGGGTTGAATGACCTTCATCAAATCAACACTGCTGGAAGTTTTACTGCCGTGGTGTCCTGCTTTATACAGCTTTACTTTGGGCAGGTTATTGCTTTGCACTAAGGACTTTTCGCCACCCTCTTCCAAGTCACCCGTAAAGAGATAATGGTTATCCCCTTGCGAGAACATTACGCAGACCGAATAATCGTTTTCGTTGCTAGTGCTCGTTTCATAATACTTTTGATAAAGCACGTTCATCGTGATACCGTCAGCGATTTCGATGCTACGGGTCAAGCCCTGCTCTTCCTTCCACCACTGCAAAGCAG
The DNA here is from genome assembly GCA_045654025.1 of Candidatus Scatosoma sp. GTDB lineage: Bacteria > Bacillota > Clostridia > Christensenellales > Borkfalkiaceae > Scatosoma. Next base: position 4,248 of record JAZOMO010000041.1, on the reverse strand, counting down.
TATAATGCTTCGTACCATTTGCAATTAGATTACTGCGTTTTGTCTTGTAATTGTTATAAATTTGCGTAGAGACACCCGTTTTCGGGAAGTCAATTAACGTCCCAACGCGGTATATGTCAAAGACACCTTTGTTATTCGATCCAACAAAACCAGCAATATGGTCTTGATGGGCGTGGGTTGCAATAACATATTCCAAAACGCCATCCGTACAATACTGGTTGACGTAAGAGGTAATCGTCGGCGCTGAATCCTTACGCGAGCCTGCGTCAATCAAAATATCGGTATCCCCTGCCTTAATGTAAGTACAGTCGCCTGTATACTGATTCCCCAGTTCCAAGAAATGAATGTCCAGCTTCGCCGTCTTTTCTTCAGGCTTTTTGGGATCAACAGAACCACAAACAGTACATACGTAGTCTTTATAGCTGTGACCAGTAGCAGGTTTGCCTGCTTCCGTTTGAACGTCGCCACAAGCACAGGTCTTCGTGACAAAACCAGCCTCCGTACAGGTAGGTTCGGTTTCAATTTCTTCATAGCTGTGACCAGTAGCAGGTTTGCCTACTTCCGTTTTTTCGTCGCCGCAAGCGCAGGTCTTCGTGACAGAACCAGGTTTCGTACAGGTAGGCGCCGTTTCAACTACGTTGTAGTTGTAGTCATGTACATGGTCAGGCAATTCGGGGTCTACCGTGCCGTTTCCACCCGTCGAGCTGTCGTCAGGCAATTCGGGGTCAATTGTGCCACCACCCATAGAGGACGAGCTGCTGGAGCTGGACGAGCTACTACTCGAAGAGGAGCTACTAGAGCTGTCGTCAGGCAATTCAGGGTCAATCGTGCCAGCACCCATAGAGGACGAACTGCTGGAACTGGACGAGCTACTACTCGAAGAGGAGCTACTAGAGCTGTCGTCAGGGATTTCGGGGTCAATCGTGCCGCCACCCATAGAGGGCGAACTGCTGGAACTAGACGAGCTACTACTCGAAGACGAGCTACTGCTCGACGAGGAGCTGCTGCTCGATGACGAACTGCTGCTCGAAGACGAACTACTGCTCGACGAAGAACTGCTGCTCGACGAAGAACTGCTGCTCGACGAGGAGCTGCTGCTCGAAGACGAACTACTGCTCGAAGACGAGTTATGCAAGCCCGACGTAATCGCATCATCCATGGCTTTGAAAAGCCCATCACAGCCAGCAATCGATAGGCTCATTGTCAGCGCCGTTAAAAAACAGAGCGCTTTTTTTAAAAATTTGTTCATATTATTCCTTTTTTTGAATAATGATAAAAGACTTAAAAGCCGCTGCGTATACGCGCAACGGCTTTTGTGCTTTATAAAGTTACATGGACTCGTGAATCGTTCTGGAAATAACGTCGTCCTGCTGTTCCTTCGTCAGCTTGATGAAGTTTACGGCATAGCCGGAAACACGAATGGTAAGCTGAGGATATTTTTCAGGATGCGCCTGCGCGTCCAAAAGAGTTTCACGGCTGAATACGTTTACGTTGAGGTGATGGCCACCTTCACCAACGTAGCCGTCCAACATACTAACAAGGTTGTCAATTCTGCTCGACATAATGATATTCTCCTTTTTTTTCTTCGTCTCTATCACATCATCTGGTTGATTTTTGAACCGCCGTTTGGAAAACGGCTCGGAAAAATAATTCGAAATCCTTCGTGTTTTACTCGGTTACAGACCGCTGAGGGTATGCGCCCTCACAAAACACTTGCCTTTCTTATATTTTTCTCGTCAACCCAACAAAACAATTTTGTTGTAAATCAACCATTTGCTGTGACACAGACTATTTATTTTTTATTTTTTAGCGATACTTCGCCATAGGGTTTCAAGCGGTTGCTTGAAGGTCTGCCCGATTAGTCCTCTTTACCGAGGGATGCAGGCGTAATCGAGAAGGTGTTGGAAATACCGTCTCTCGAATATTCGTAAGGAAGCTTTGCAACCGATGCAAGGGAAGCCAACGCGCCGTTGGAATCTCTGCCGTGCATGGGGTTAGCACCAGGAGCAAGAGGCGTACCACCACGTCTACCGTCGGGGGTGTTACCCGTCTTCTTACCATATACGACGTTGGACGTAATCGTCAAGATGGACGTCGTAGGTACGGAATCACGGTAGGTGAACTTGCTCTTAACGAAGGACATGAACGTCTTCAGCAGCCATACAGCCAGCTCGTCTGCTCTATCGTCGTTGTTGCCGTATTTAGGGAAGTCACCTTCGATACGGAAGTCAACTACGATACCGTCTTCGTTGCGTACGGGGTAAACCTTAGCGTACTTAATTGCGGACAAGGAGTCTGCCGCGCAGGAAAGACCTGCGATACCCGTTGCGAAGAAACGACGTACTTTCGTATCGTGCAATGCCATTTCCAACGCTTCGTAGCAGTACTTATCGTGCATATAGTGGATAAGGTTCAAGGTGTTTACGTAGAGGTCAGCAAGCCACTTCATCATCTGCGTGAACTTAGCCTTAACTTCTTCGAAGTTCAGAGGGCCGTCGCCGTAGACGGGCGTGAATTCAGGGGAAACCTGCATAGGCTGGCCAGTAGCCTTATCCTTCATCAGCTCGTCCTTACCGCCGTTGATTGCGTACAGCAAGCATTTTGCAAGGTTAGCTCTTGCGCCGAAGAACTGCATATCCTTACCAACCTTCATACAGCTTACACAGCAAGCGATACAGTAGTCGTCACCCATTTCAGGACGCATAAGGTCGTCGGATTCGTACTGAATCGAAGAGGTACGGATAGAGATTTCCGCACAGTATCTCTTGAAGTTCATAGGCAGGTTCTTCGACCAAAGCACCGTGAGGTTAGGCTCGGGTGCAGGGCCAAGGTTGTCGAGGGTGTGCAGTACACGGAAGGAGGTCTTGGTAACAAGAGATCTGCCGTCTACGCCCATACCACCGATAACTTCGGTAACCCAAGTGGGGTCGCCGGAGAACAAGTCGTTGTATTCCTTCGTTCTCATGAACTTCACGATACGAAGCTTCATGATGAAATGATCGATGAATTCCTGTGCTTCTTCTTCGGTGATCAAGCCCTTGTCAAGGTCACGCTTGATGTAGATATCAAGGAAGGTGCTGTTTCTACCCATGGACATTGCAGCGCCGTTCTGATCCTTAACTGCTGCAAGGTAGCCAAAGTACAATGCCTGTACTGCTTGTTGCGCCGTTTCAGCGGGCTTGGAGATGTCGCAACCGTAGATCTTTGCCATTTCCTTCAAAGCCTTCAAAGCCTTGATCTGATCAGCAAGTTCTTCTCTGTCGCGTACTCTATCAGGGGTCATATCGCCGTTGATAGCCAGCTTATCCTCTTCCTTCTTCTTGATGAGGTAGTCAACACCGTACAGAGCAACACGTCTGTAGTCGCCTACGATACGGCCACGGCCGTATGCATCGGGCAAACCAGTCAAGATGTGCGCGGAACGAGCCGCTCTCATTTCAGGGGTGTATACGTCGAACACACCTTCGTTGTGCGTTTTACGATATTTCGTGAAGATTTCCTTAACGCCAGCATCCAGCTTATAGCCGTACATTTCCAGCGCGCCTTCCGACATACGGATACCACCGAAGGGCTGCAAAGAACGCTTGAAAGGAGCGTCCGTCTGTACGCCAACGATTTTTTCCAAATCCTTATCCAAGTAGCCTGCGCCGTGGGAAGTCAGCGTGGAAACGATTGCGGTGTCTGCGTCCAAAACGCCACCTGCTTCTCTTTCCTTCTTCGTCAAATCGCAAACGATCTGCCAAAGCTTCTTCGTTGCTTCGGTTGCAGGCGCAAGGAAACTTGCGTCGCCGTCATAAGGCGTGTAGTTGTGCTGAATGAAATCGCGCACGTCTACTTCGTCGTTGCACCATTTACCGGGAATAAAGCCTTCCCAACCTTTAAATTGCATCATATTAGTACTCCTATATAATATAATTTTTATCTATTTTTCGTGCTTTTGCAAGCATTTTTTTCGTCCTTAACCAAAGCAATATAATCCGAACCAGCCCAAAAGCCGTCTTTTGAACGCTTTTACGGTTTGTCGTCATCATAATACGTTTGTATAATTTCTTCCTTCGCACCAAAAATCATTTCAAAAGCCGAACTTTTGGGTGCGAAGCAATTTTATAGCGAGCAAATTTTCGTCTTCTACAAGGCGAAAGCCACAGGTAAACCTGCACGGTTTATCAAGGGTTTCAACGAAGTAGCAGGCAAAATTTACCGCTAAAAATCTTGGTTTGGATTATATTGCTTTGGTTAACCTTTCGA
>JAZOMO010000040.1:0-16067 GCA_045654025.1 Candidatus Scatosoma sp. | reverse complement strand
TTCAACGTTGTAACAGCACAGGCCCCACCAAACCGCCAAAAAAAGAAGCAAGATGCAAGCAAGACAAGGAAACCCGAGCACCTCGACGGGAGTGTACTATCCGTACACGAGCGAGAGGCGCGCAGGTTTGACGCAGTATTGCGCCGCATATTCTTCTTTTTTTACTTTTTAAGGGCTATAACGCGGTGTATAGGCAACCCCTGCTCCACCCACTTGCGTTCGTATTCGGTGATGATATTCCACTCCGGGCTACCGTTCTCGTGCAGGTTATAGGTCAGCTCGGTCAGCTCGAACCCCGAAGCCTTGTATTCCTCCAAGGAAAAATCGAAGAAATCACGATTGTCCGTCTTTTGCACGACCTTGCCGTCAGCGACAAGCAGCTTTTTATACATTTCCAAGAAACCCCGATAGGTCAAACGCTGGGAAACGTAGCCAAGCTTGGGCAACGGCGTAGAGAAATTCAAATAGACGTTCCCCACACTCCCCTCGGGGATATAGCAAGGCAAGCACTCTGCGCGGATATTCAAGAACCGCACGTTCTCTGCGCCCTGCTTTTCGGCATTTTCCATGGCAGAAATAACGACGTTGCTCACCATTTCCACGCCGATATAATTACGGTCAGGATTGCGCCTCGCAAGCTCGCAAAGGAAGCCGCCCTTACCGCAACCGATTTCGATATCGACGGGGTTATCGTTGCCAAACACCGCCTTAAAATCCACCAAAGCGCGGTAATTTTCCGCCGCCTCTTTCATATTCAAGATGCCGCCAGCACCACGGGCAAGCAACCATTTTTGGGTTGCGCTCATACGCTCGTCAAAGTGCCGTTTTTTTCTCATTCGTTGCGCCATACTTATTTACTCCCCGTGCTGCCAAAGCCACCCTCACCGCGTACGGTTTCGGACAGCTGTTCGGTTTCGTAGTACTCCGCGCGCAGGAAAGGAGCAACGACAAGCTGTGCAATTCTCTCCCCCGATTCCACCGTCTGCGCCACGGCAGAGTGGTTATGCAGAGCAACCATCACCTCGCCACGATAATCGGCATCGACGACACCGACCTTGTTCGCAGGCGCCAGCCCACGCTTTGTGGCAAGCCCGCTTCTTGCATAAATCAAGCCTGCATACCCTTTGGGTATCTCCATGGAAAGCCCGGTACGAATCAGCTTCGTTTCCCCTGCGGCAATCACGACGGGCTCGTCCAAGACGGCGTACAGATCCGCCCCTGCGGCAAAATCCGAACCATAGCAGGGCAACACCGCCCTTTCATCCAACTTTTTAACGGCAATCTTTGGCATTTTCAGCACCTCTAATTTTTTGTTACATAAGACTGTATCACAGAAAATGGTTGATTTATAACAAAATCTTTTTGTTGGTTTAACGAGAAAAATATAAGAAAGGCAAGTGTTTTGTGAAGGCGCATACCCTCAGCGGTCTGTAACTGAGCAAAGCACGCCGCATTTTCGCAATTATTTTTCCGTTAAAAATCAACCAGATGATGTGAAGAAGCCTTACATAAAAATAATACCAAATTCCGCCAAAAAAATCAAGCCTTTCACGGCACTTTTCACAATTTCCTCCCAAAGCCCCGCCTCCCTTGTGCAAAGGGAGGTGGCTTGCAGAGGCGTTGGCGGAGGGATTGTTCTACCTTAACCTCGCCACAAGGCGAAACTTCACTTTTGCCATAGGCAAAAACTTCACTATCCGCAGGATAACTTCACCCTATCATTGTGGATTCTGCACGTCGTACAAGAACCATTGATACAGCGACGAATACGCCTCGCAAAGATAGCTGGGCGCAATCGGGTCGTTTTTGAACGCTTCAAAGCGTTCATTCACGTCATCGTAGGTACGGATATAATACTCTTTTACGAGCACGGTACGATCGACGACGGACAAGGAATAATCGACGGTATAGCCTGTCCCGCCATTTTGCTGTTGTCCGCTGTACTGCAGATAGAACAGCAATCCGTCGCGCAGCATTTCCACCTCTGCATCGTACTCATTTTGCAATTTTTCGCATATTTTCTCCCAGATTCCCGATCGGAAGATTCCCGCCTTCACCAGTCGGTATTTTTCCAACAGCTTCTTCTCCTCCAACCTGCGGAGCAACCTATTCTTCGAGGTCTGCACCTTGCTCACCTGCAACAGTTGTTCGCTGTTCAGCTTTGCAAATTGCTCCTCGGTGTAATTGATAATATCAATCGTCATTCCGCACCTCCCAACTCGCTAAACTCGACGTCAATTTTTTGCACGCTTGCGCTGTCCGTAAAGGAAATTTCCCAGTCAAACGCCGTCCCTCTAATCCCAACGGGCAGTTCCACGCCGTATTCCGAGAGAGTCAGCTCCTTCTCCACCGTCTGCCCGTTTGCGCCAAAGCAGACCTTCACCGTCCCTTCGCCATAGACCAGCAATCGTTTCACCAGTTTTTCCTTTCGATCCTTGACAGCAACCCCTTTTGCGACAAATCGAGGCTGTACGCCGTCGGGCAAGAACCCGTCTGGCACGATGCGGCAGATGCAATAATTCCATTCCCCCACCGCCATGCCGTTGTTATCGGTGATGCCGTAGACGGGATAGGATAGATACTTACTTCCGTCCTCAACCTCAATGACCAGCACCTTACTCTCATCCGAAATAAAGTACCTCTCCCCGTCCGAGGTCACGTTGACGTCATCAAAGCAAAAGTCTTTCGATACCCCCTCGATCAGTCGTTCAAATCGCGTACCAAATAAGCGATATACGTCACCCTCTTCGGTCAAAAACAGCACGTATTTTCCACATCGTACGGCAGAATTTCGCATGATTTTGCCGCCATAGTAATCCATGCTCTCTATGCGGAAAGTATCGGCAGCCCCTGCCGCATGGAATCGAAACACGCTGTTCTCTTTAAACAGCAAAATCGCATCCTGATACACCAGCATCTGCAACACGTTTCCGAATCCGTCCAGCACCTCGATTGCGCCTGCGCCATAGGCGCTTACCGAAAAATCCGTAAAATCGCCTGCATCGCTAAAAACGATGGCTCGCCCAGCGGAATAGAAAAATCGATCGCGAAACACACACGCCGCGCGATTGTTTTTCACCTGCCCGGGCTGAAAAATACTCACACCCCTCTCAAACCGTTTTATGAGCTCATCTGTAAAAAAGTAAAAATCCCTCTCACCGTTTTGGCTGGGTAACGGACAGACCGTCGCAGGAATCCAAGGTCTTCTAATGAACGTCGCAACGTCATCATTCAGCAGGTTATATCCCTGCACTCTCCCATCCTTTGCAACCACTATCCCATGGTAGTGTCTTTCTCCTTCCTCGTCGTCCTCGTATAAAAGCTTCACCTTTTGCGCTCGATAGGGGGCGGTCAGCGCTTCATCGTCAGAGTTATAGACATACTCCAGTCCCAAACACCTCTTCAAAGCCCCTCGCGCGCAGCGGCAATTTTCCACGCTGGTACCAACGAGGGTTGTCGCGGCAGGCATTTTCAGGGCAACCCTATCCACCTCGGACAGAGCAAATCCCGTATAAGTAAACGTCTGTTCCCTCATATCCAAGCCCTCTCTTTCAGCGACCAGCCTCCTCTGCTTTTACAAGCAATCAGCAAGGCTTCCTTGTACTTTTTATTCCAAGCGGCATGCTCCGCGTACAGTCCCTTGTGCAGACAATATTCCGCAGCAACGCCGTATGCCAGTAACCGGGCAGACACCCCCGTTTCGTATTCACAACAGTCCTTCGTCGTTTTTTCCGCAGGCAAAGCGGCATACCGTACGTCGTATTTGCCTACGTCAAGCGCAAGATGTGTAGGCATGCGCTTTGCATGGACGATTCTACCGAACTCGTCACGCACGGAGATGATATACGCCACCTTTTTAGACAGCCGTGCATATTCAATCCACCCCTTCTCGTCCGTAGAGAGGGTTTCCTCGCAAACAAGTGGCAAATAATCGACAGCCAGCTCGTTTTCCACAAGATTAAAGCAACCCACCAAACCTTGGATGATACGCGTTGTTTCCTCAGAGGGCTTGGATTCAAAATACTCCTCCGCCCTTTCCTCCAGTCCTATCATCCGCGCGGCAAGCCGCACCACGTTTTCTACCGTGAACATTGTCAACCTCCTTTTTGCCGATACCACGCGCCCGCTCTGCTGGCGGGCGCGGATTCAGCATACGCTTATTCTTCGATACCGCAGATACGCGCTTGCGCATTCGGACGCGTGCAGAGAAGCTCTGCATACTTCACCAAAGTCGCCGTATACACGGGCTTACCGGGAATTTGATGTAGAATTTTTCCATCCTCGCTCTCCATCCATTGCCAATCGCCCAGCTGACAGAGCTTGAAATCATCGGTATTGATAAGATACATCGTACCTTTCGTGCAGAAACGATCCGCAATGACGGGGATACCATTCAGGCTAATCGACTTGTAGCCGCCCTCGAGATCCATCGTCTGCAATCTCGTACCCACGGAGGTAAAGTAATTAATCAATGCGCGACGAACACCAAACGAACAGATAATCATATTCGGCGCGCTACCACTGCGTGCTTCGACAGCATCAATCACCTTCAGGATCGTCTGCTCGTCAATCGCGTTGTCAAGGTAATAATCAATGGGTTTAATCTTCTTATATTCCTCTTCAGTGAGACCATAAATAGGCTTCTCATTAAACAGAGCCGCCAAACCCGTCATCTCCTCGTCAACAGCATCAATACGAAGTTGTCCGCAGATAAATCCTTCAGGAATTGGATCACCAGCGAGCTTTACTTTACTTTCGATGGGGTCAATCGACACCACCATTTTTTGCTTGCCATTCTCATAAGGATCGCCGCTAAAGTCGCAAAGATTCACAACCATGCCGACCTCTAAGATAGCGGCGTTTTCCACGACCATTTCGATACGATTCTCGCAGAGTTCATACGTACCTAACAAGCCCGTTCCATCGCCCATTAGCATACGATTGAAGTTGTATTTTGCGCCCCTCAAAAGATTCTCCATTTCGCCATTCAAAAGGTTGACGAGGCCACTTTCGTTGCCCTGAGTCGCGCGAATCGCCTTATCCGAAATTTCAATCGTACCATAGAGATTTTTCAAGGAAGCGGTCAGTTTTAAATACTTTGCGGCATCCGACTTAGGCAGGTCGCCCGTTTCTGTGCCGGAAACGACACCGCCGTGAAAGCCCAAGCGAATGATTTTATTTACGTCCTTGCCGTAAACGTCAGCGCTAGACTGCTCCACCTTTGCCAAGAAAGGGGTTGTTTTCATATCAATGGAATCCTTTACGGCATCCAAGTAAAAAGATTTTAATGCATTTTCTGCAGATTGTAAACTTACCATATTGTTATTATTCTCCTAATTTTTTTGTTGTTTTTTGATGCAGTAATTTTGCCTTTAGCGAAAGTGAATTGATTGCCTTTGGCAATCGTTGCGGTAGATATTAAGATTTTTCCATAACGCAAAGCAAAGCTTTGCAATTCACGAACGCATTTTAGCGTTCAATTCACGACGGCTCGCCGTCAATTCACGAAAACCACCGGTTTTCAATTCACCCCGCAGGCACTCCTCGTCTATTCTGCAACGCCACCGCCCTGCGTTTTTAAATACGCCAAGGCCATCTTCCCGGCATCCGAAATACTACTCGGCTTTTTGGGTGAGGTGTGCATCACACCCCTTCCGCCCACAAGCAGGGGCGCCCCTCTTTTCCCGATGGAGGAAAGGTAATCACCGATCACCTTCAAGCGCACTTCTTCGCTTGCCATCACCTGTTCATATAGCGACAGAGTCTGCTCTTCCGCAACGCCTGCTTTCAAAGCCGCACCCTCGACGTTCGCCGCCGTTTTTGTTGCCTCATCCATCGCCATATCCAAGTTCATGTCATTCGCCTCTTGCGCGCCATCCGCGCCAGCGATGCTTTTCTCCTCGAGGGAAGAGGGTCCTTGCTCACTTTGCGCTGACGCGTCCGTCTTAGCGCTTGCGGCAACACGCTCTTGAGCCACCGCCCCGTCGCGCACCTGATTTTCCTCTTCCTTTTCATAGCGTTTAAGGCGTTGACTCCTTCTTGTAAACTCCGCCTGCAACGCTGTATACGCCTGCATCAGGGCGTTCACGTCCTTAAACTTTCCCAAATCCGTCGAGCTACTCATTTCCTTTTTTGCGCCTTCTGCGCTATCGATCTCCGATCCCTGCTCCGTTGCAATCGTTTCCACGCAAACGTTCTCCTTATCCTGCATATTCTCTCCTCCTATTTATTCATTTTCCTGCAAAGCAGGCGTACTTTCAACCTTCTGCAAAGCCGCTTTATGTGCCCGCAGATGTTTTAACACTCGTTGTTTGACCTCACTCTTTTCGCCCTTTTCAAAAACAGAACTCAATAAGTACCTGGTATGCTCATTTATATGCAAATCGTGGTCGTCAAACTCCTCTACTTCCACCTCACCTGCAAGGAACATCACGTTTTCATCGCTCGCTTTATCCATGTGCAAGGCGGAAATATCCCTTGCATTTTTCTCATCGCCGAACCCGAACGCATCGAGGATTTTATTTCGATGCTCCTTAGGCACTTTTCCGTTCTCATCGGTCAGTAGCCCTGCGGTAAACAACGATAGCAACGTCTCTCTCTTTTCCGCAGGGGTTGCCGCCACCTCGCCAACAAAGCGTATATCCGCCGTAGGCAATTCGCTGGCGTTGAAGTAATACAACTGCGCTCGCTTATTTTCTCCCGTGAGGGTCATCAACCTTGCATTTCCCGCCAACTGACGATAGAGACGCAAAATATGTCTACCGACCATTTGCACCGCCTGCTGTACGCTATCCATCGTCGCCGCCAAACGGGAATCATCCTGCGACAGTAACAGCTGCAATCCCGTAGCAGACGTAACGTTCGTGGCGGTCGAGCTTCTTGACAGGTCGCTCACCCCTGAAATGTAGGTAAATTCCTTTTCCAACCACTCTTCCTCTGCGGCAAATTCCGCAGGCATACCGCCAACGTCCAAAATCTGAGGAGGTTGCGAGCCCTGTCGAAAGACGATGACTTTCCCGGGCGCCAAACCCTCTTCTGCCAGCTCGTCGCAGTCAATCGACCCATCTTCAACGGCAACGATGCCCATCGCAAGTCTGTTTAAAAACTCGTGCTTGCGGTTACGCACAGCGTTGTAGGCGCGTTGCAGGGGAATCAAGCGGTGGATAACGCTCTGCCCAAAGAACGCCCCGGGCAAACGCAAACAATCTTGCTTTACGAAGGGGAAACCTCTCTCGTTTCGATCGCCACAAAGGTAGGGCAAATCCCCTTCATACAGCAGGCAATCCCCTGCTACAATCTCCAACCTACCATTCGGGAACGCCGAGGACGGCTTGGTGTACCGTTCAATAAGCAGTACCCCCTCCGACTCTCTTTTCACCCCTGCGCCACCTTCGGTCGCATAAGCGGCGTACGCGCCAAGCGCGCCGTCCTTTCCCATCTGCTTTTCACCGTCCACGACAACGCCAAACGCCTCCAAGACGTACGACGGAGCAACGATTTGCGCATGTATAAGGCTGTGCAGTTCATCCATACTTTCCGCATCCAAGCAGTCAGGAAACACCTCGAAGGGAGGCAACGCCGACACGCGCACCTCTCCCTCGTAGACGGGACCACCGTCCGCGTCAATCGATACCTGCCTGCCACCTTTTTCATCCCAAGCGATTTTATAGAAGGCGCTACCGCACGTTTCTGCCCACAGTGTCGCCCTTGCCGCAACACGGGGAAAATCCACCGCATCCTGCACGTATTCTAATACCGCACTCGACAGCTTTGCTGTCTGCACGTCGCTCTCCTCATCAGAAAACGCCCGTACCTGCAGGGCAGGCCGCAGGTTGGTCAGCTTGCTCATTCGCGCATCGATAATGGGCGCAATTCGGTTATACACCCTACGGGTCTGCCAATAGAACCTCTTCTCCTCGCTGACGATACCACCGCTTGGCAGAGTGTCGCAATACTGGTCACCCGACAGGAACCGCATATTCAGCAGCCAGCTGTTCTCGATACTTCTTCTCGCCTCTTGGCGTCGTTTAAAATCCTCTTTGATCTCCGCAACCAACGCCTCTTTTCGTTTGCTTTCGGACACTTCCTTTGCCCTTACGTCAAAATCAATCATATTTCTCTCCCATCTTTAATTCTTGCAGCAACCGCTGCTTTTCCTTTTCCAATTCCGCATCAGACATCTCATCACAATGCCCTTCCGTACGTTCATTTTCCAGAAGCAGCTGTAAGGCTTTCCAGTCGCCGGGGACGTCTTTTTTCACTTCCTTTTTCTTGGTGACTTGCATTTTCCCGTCCACCTCGGCGTATTCCACCGTAACCTCCGCCACCTTGTATCCCTTGGCGGCTTTCAGCAGCATCTCCTTAATTTTCTTATCCGTCAACAGCTTTTCCATCTTACCTTTTCACATCTCCAAATTTCTATTCCCCCTACAATTTTTCTCCTTAAAGTCGTGTATGCGGCAACAAAGCCTCAACTCAACCCCCGATTACGAGCCCCCATCCTCGTCCGTATTCTCTTTTCCTTGTCAATCTGTACAGGGCTTTTGGCAGGCAAAACAGGCTGTTTTTTTGGCTTAGACATCAGGTAATAGCGCATCTCATCCAAAGCATGATCGTCCGCCTTTTTCGGCGCATCGCCAGTCCCCCAGTAGTACCCCTTCAGCTCTTTAATCAGCTCGGTACAGTTCGAAAAAATATACAGGTTTGGCAACCCGTTGTCCTGCTTTAAGTAGCTTTTCACCCGTGCAATCCCTGAAAACAAGCTCTTGTCCACCTTCGGATTAACAAGAATTTTTCGTTCGTAAAACAGCTCGCAAACGCTCTTCACTCCTGACAGCGTGCGTTGTTGGGCGGCGCTATCAATCAAAGCGTTGACCCTTCCCTTGCCGTCCCGTTTCCAGCCCAAAAGGTTGCAAATGCGGTGGATTTCTCCTGCGTGATAATCTACGTCTCTCCCTGCGGCAAAATGCTCGTAAACGACGTACACGTTGTCGTCGAAATCGACGGCGTACCAATGCGCCGACAGCGGATTATTGAGGCCGGGGTCGATAGAGATATTGTCCTGCCATTCCTTTGGAATGGCAAACGGCTCAATCACGTGGATGCTCTCGTCAAATTCGGGGTACACTAGGCCTTCGGCGGCGGCAAAGCGCCCATACCGTCTTGCCTGCAACGACACCTCGTCCAAGCCCCCTTCAATCGCCGCAATTTCCGCTTTATCGAGGTAGGGATTGTCCGCCCACTCCATGAACTCGTACCAGATTTCAGGGTCCTTTTTCGGGTTCAAAAAGATGTCGTGATAGACAAAGGTAAACCCCTTCAAGGGCGTCATCGTCCCGAAAATATCCCCCTTTTTGTCGAGGACACGCATACGACATTCGAGGTAAATATCACGGGGAGGCTCTTCGTCAAACCAAACGAAATCCAGCGAAGTCCCTTGGAACTTTTCTCTCCCTTGGTCACAGCTCTTAAAGCCGATGACCGAGCTCCCCCCCAACACGCTCTTGACGCGGATAAAATCGATAACCCCGTCCTCAGGCCGATCCTTTCTCCCAGAAACCATGACGATTTCCTCTATCCAGTCCTTTCGTAAATACCGCAGTATCTTTTTCTGCGCGACGTCGCGTTGTACCTGCGTCGACAGCGAGACCACCCAACCACAGACCCCCGACTTATTTTCCCGATAGGGATGTATCCCTCTTGCCATATACACACACTCGACTGCGCCGCACTCCGTTTTTCCCGAACGGTTGCCGCCGAACACCCACCGATTTCGTTTTTGGCAGCGATGAAACGCCAGCTGTTTCTGGTGGATTTTCTCCCCCGTATTGTATTTAGCAAGCGCATCCCCACGCCTTCTCTTCTTCTGTTCCCGCTCGATAGCGAGTATATTTTCGACAATCTCTCTCATATCCTTATAAAACTTGACAAAACCCCGCCACGCCTATGGCGTTATACTCCCTTTATGAAAAAATTTATCATTCTGCTCACGCTGTTTATAGCATTCATCATAGGGACACCTACCCCCAAAAAAGCCTCTGCCGACACGGGGGTACAATACGCCTGCATATTGTCCGACGACGTATATTTTTACACCTCGGAGAATGAGTATAGCGGCATCTTCACTCTACCTAAAACGTACTATGTAAAAGTTCTTTCCGTAGGCGAACGGTTCACCCGTGTAGAGTACCTAACCGACACCAAATACACCCGAACACTTGTCGGTTACTGTCTAACCTACCAGCTTACTTTTGTCGATTACACGCCGGTCAATCCGTACCTGTATACGACCTTTGACGTTGTCTATATCCCTCAAAACGGTGATAGCAACGACGAGATATTAGAACGGCTTGTCTTCACCTGCGGATATTATGGCGAGTACGCCATCGGCACAAAGCGCTACGTCTACGCCTACAAGAACGGAGAATCCACCTACGTTCCGAGACCAGACAATCTGCAGTATCCCGAGAACACGGAATATGAAGAGCACCTTTCCTCCGCTTCTAGCGATGAAACCATAGAAGGTACGATCAATCCGATACAGCTTGGGGTGTTAGCGGTCCTTTGCCTACTTGTGCCGCTACTCACGGCGATCATATTAAAGAACAACAAGTCCCCCACCTACGACCCCGAAGAATAGCCGACCCCTCCCGAATTTTACCCTTCCTAATATGCCCGTCAACTACGGATTTCCTGCAGAAACTCTAAAAACGCCCGCTCCTTCTTTTCAAGCCCAATATCTTTGCCTAGAAGTATATATGTATAGATGGCGCCGATCCCGTCGAGGTTGGCAAATTCTTCCAAAAACCGCTCCTTGGTCAATCCAAGCCGCACAAACCTCTCCGCCAATTTTGCAAGAAGCCTTTTTTGCTTTCGAAAATAGGTACGCTCACTCCAATAGGGAATGGTTCGCATCTTCTCATCAGCAATGCCCGCATACTTTTCGGCAAACACGCGTTTTACACGATCAAGCTTCCCAAAATACCGTACACTGAGCAGCAGTTTTTCCTCCGTTGACAGCTTGTCCATGGCAGCAACCGCCAACCGATTCAACTCCCTAATCTTTCCTTTTTCAAGGACCGCCAACGCAAGATACTCTGCCACCTTTTGGGCAGGCTCCTTGCCGTCAACGGACATGACCGCCCGATTGCGGATATGTTGCAAGTATCCCTCCTCAATTCCTTCCAAGCGTGGGTAACAATACAAAATCGCCTTCACACAGTTTTCCAAATAGTATCACCTCCAATCGGCTTTTCGCCGAACATATTATTGATTTTATCGTAGGGGAGAAACACAGCCTCCCTCCAAAGCGAATTAAACTCTGCGATTTCAATTCATTTTTATACGTTGCGCCCGACCAGCAACACCGTGATTATATATTGCACAGGTGAAAAATCCAGTTTCCACTGCCATATTTTGGTTTTAAAATCCGAACATTTGTTCGTGTTTTTGTAAGTATTATTTTTAATTATGACAATAGTATGCCTATTATATTTTTACTTTTTTCACAATTTTCCATAAATGCCAGTCAAAGAATCTATCCTATCCTCTTGCAATTTTCTTTTCATCATGTTATAATATTCTTATGGAGCAAAAAATGAGGAAAAACTTTATAAAACTCGGCTTAACCGTTGCATGCACGGCAATCCTTGCATACGGGGCATCTTTGATGCCCAATTTTGGTATGTCCTCACTTCCCACGGCAAAGGCAGACAGCTCCGCCACCACCGAAGTATCTGAAGACACGCTGATTACCCCTACCTCGTACGAACAATATCTTCCTCTGCAAGCCCCTACCGACGTTGCAGCATCCGACGATTTCACGGCGATTGCAGACGGAAACCTGATCTATGTATACAATAAGGCGAGACAGATTTATCGCACCTACACGCACACCGCCAATACCACCGAGGAGTTAAACGTTGTCGCAAACCTTGAATTTTCTGATTACGGCGACCTGTATTTCATTGATGGCAACGCGCACATGTACGTGATTGAAAGCTCTCTACTTTCCTCGACCACTGCGCAGCTTACAACGAAAGCAGACTTCCCCACGTTCTTCTGCAACACGTTCACCATCAACGGTAATGACCTGTACTTTGCCGTCAATTTCGGGGCATCGGCGCACCTTTCGCGCACGGACGCATCGTCCCCGAACGCCAGCACAGCAACGCAGATTGTGGGCAATCTTTCCAAAGGCCCTGCCCTCGCCTATTATGACAACGCGCTTTATTACACGCACGCCAGCGGTTATTCGCTCAACAAAATTTCCCTCGACGACGATTCATCCAAGCAACGGCTGTACGTATTCGACGATCCGATCTCCTCGCTGGCAGTAGGCGGCGACGAAATTTTCATCACTGACACGAACAACAATTTTTACGTATACAACAGCGCGACCCTCAACGGCAACTTGGCATCCACCATACAGCCGCTGGACAAGGACGAGCGCGGTGGCTATAAAACCATTTCCGTTCACGGAGATTACGTCTATACTATCCGCGATTGCTCCGTGCGTCAGTACGCCATCGGCAAGGGCTTTACGCAATTTGAAATCGCCGCAAATTCCTCTTCAGCCCACCGTTTACAAAACGCTACGGACATGATTCTGCAAGGGGAAAAGCTGTACGTTGCAGACGGCGGCAACAGCCGTATCTCCATCTACGACACGGCAAAGCGTAGCTACCAGACGATATCCTTACCCGCATCGGCAAAACACGTTGCGGCATATGGAAACACCGTACTTGCGGCAGACGAAACGACCGCTTGGCTGGTGGACGTATCCAACCCCGAAACCCTGCAAACCTTCCAAGGCTTCGACGGCGAGGTTGCAGGCATCACGGCGGTTTACGACAAGTATTACCTTGCGACGACCAGCAACACCTATTACACCATTTCCCTGCAACCGATTGCAGGCGAAGACGTAGCCCCTGCCTACGAATGGCAGATGTCGGTCGGTGTGCGAAAGATGAACGGCATTTCGCCTTCGCGCTTCACCAGCGACGTTTACGGCAACCTCTACGTAGTCGCAAGCAACGACGTGCACAAGTTTACGGAAGCAGAACTTCTCCTTCCCGACAACTTCGGCAAGCAAATCCTCACTTTGCTTCCTGCACAACCGGAAAAAATCATCGTTGACTTAAACGAAAACGTCTATGTATTAAAGGATAGGCAGGCATACGTGTATGCGTACACAGCAGAAACGAACGATTACACAGATACGGCAACTATCGTACCCCTCTTTGCCGAGCTCGTGTACGGCCAAACGGAAACGACCACGGTCAATGCGCTGACGTTCAACGTCTATGAAAACGCGGCGTACGTGCTGTATGATGGGAACCTGGTGACGTCCACCCCTCGCCTGCAGCTGCCCACCGTGCAAGACATCCATACAAACGCCGTGGAGCAGACGATCTTTGCCGAAGGCAACGCAGAATTCAAAGTGGTAGAAACCAAGGAAAATGCTTTCCTTATTAAGTTCGACCTGCAAGAATTAAACAGTCAGTACATCGCGCAGAACGCGCAAAGCTTCCCCTACCTCTCCCACGGGCGAAACACAGAAAGGCACGTGGCGCTGATGCTTGGCCAAGCAGGCGAATATTCAGTGCTTGCCATCTTTGACAAGGAAGCTCACACCTACTCTAACTACCTGACCAAGAGCCGTTACTTCGTGCAAGAAAAATCGGAGAGCGACTACCTCGTACAATACGATGAAACACAGACGAAAACGGGGTATTTAACCAACGCCCTCACCCTGTACAAGTACCCGTATTTGACCAGTTTATTGCGTGTCAGCAGTATGGAAAAGAACCAAGCCGTTCGTTTGGTTGGCGAAATCAATCAGCTGGACTATGACTACTACAAAATCGAGATTGAGGACGAAGAAGGAAACCTATTGACAGGCTTTATCCCGAAGTCATACGTAACCCTCTTTGACGGTTCGCCAAAGCCCAGCGAAACGCACACCTACGGCGAGCAAGCCCCGGCCGAAGAATCGGTTTTACGTTTGACCTATCTGTTGCTTGGCGCAGCGGCAATCTGTATACTGCTCAATCTGCTGATTCTGCGACCCAAGTCCAAAGACGAATAACGACAAACAAAAAACAGCCTTGAAAAAGGCTGTTTTTTATTAAGTGAATTGAAAACTACGTTTTCGTGAATTGCATACTCTGTATGCGTGAATTGCCTTACGGCGTGAATTGATTGCCTACGGCAATCGTTGCGGAAAAAATTAAATAATTTCGCACCCCTTCACTCATCCTTGCCTTCCTCTTTGAGGAAGATGTCACGGCGTAGATGCTCGGATGAGGTGTTTCCAAACCCTTCCACTAAGTGCGAGCATCACATTTGACTAGTCAAACGCACTATAGGCTAAGCTTACAAGGAAAAAGAGCAAACACGCAAGGCGGAAAACCCTTATGTGTCTGCTCTTTTTCTGTTAGTTTTCAGTTTATAGTTATGAGGCTCGTTTTACTCGCCGTTATGAATTTTGCTATGCAAACATTATGATATGATTGCCCATTGAAATCAAAACTTGGCGTAGCCAATCATAACTATACGAAGTATATCTAAACTGATAACTTGCCCATAAGGGCAAACATAACTTTAGCGTGTTCTCCTTAACGGAGAACACGCTAACGGTGGGCTTATTCTTATCGAAAAAGATTATTCTTCTTCTGCAGGAGCTTCTGCTTCTTCAGCAGGCGCTTCTTCTACTTCTTCAGCAGCCGCAGCAGCCAATTCCGCCTTCTTAGCAGCCTTAGCGTCTCTTCTCATCTGCGCCTTCATTTCTTTGGTGATTACGCGTGCAGCGTCAATCTTTTCGCGCATTTCCTGAGGTGTAGGAGGCACGAAGGAAGAACCTTCCGCATTTTCTTCGATAACTTCGTAGCCAGCATCTCTTTCCAGCATCGTTGCTTCGGTTTCGCCGTCGAACATATGGATGTGGTCAGCGTCGAAGGACAGAGCAACAACGTCTTTCAAGGAAATCACTGCACGGTTAGAAATTCTTGCGATCATCTGCGTGGAGTTATCAACAACCGAGCTTTCCTTTCCATCGTAATCCAATTCACAGTAAACCTGCGTTTCAGCACCGAGCTTTTCGATAACCTCAACTCTTGCATTGATAGAGGTTTCGGGATGAGCCTTAACGAACGCTTCGTCGTAGTGAATATCTTCAGGACGAACGCCGAGGGTAACGGGCTTATCGGTGTTCAAATACTCGTCGATGTTCTTAATTCTTGCAACGAGGGATTTGGGCAACTTAATCTTGTTGTTGCCAACGAAGCTGATATAAACACCGTCGTCTTCCTTAACAAGTTTAGAGTTCTTGAAGAAGTTCATCTGAGGGGTACCGATGAAACCAGCAACGAAGAGGTTGATGGGATAATCGTAGAGGTTCTGAGGGGTATCAACCTGCTGCATGAAGCCGTCCTTCATAACAACGATACGGGTACCCATGGTCATAGCTTCTACCTGGTCGTGGGTAACGTAGATGAAGGTGGTTGCAAGTCTTGCGTGGAGCTTGGAAATTTCCGTTCTCATGGAAGCACGCAATTTTGCGTCCAAGTTGGAAAGGGGTTCGTCCAAAAGGAATACTTTGGGTTCACGAACGATGGTACGGCCAAGCGCAACACGCTGTCTCTGACCACCGGACAGAGCCTTAGGTTTACGGGTAAGGTAATCGGTGATACCGAGGATTTCAGCAGCAGCCTTAACCTTCTGGTCGATGATATCCTTGTGTACTTTACGAAGTTTCAAACCGAATGCCATGTTGTCATAAACGGTCATGTGGGGGTACAGAGCGTAGTTCTGGAATACCATCGCGATATCTCTGTCCTTAGGAACGACGTCGTTCATAAGCTTGCCGTCGATATACAGTTCACCCGAAGAAATTTCTTCGAGACCTGCAATCATACGAAGGGTAGTAGACTTACCGCAACCGGAAGGGCCTACCAAAACGATGAATTCCTTATCTCTGATATCGAGACAGAAATTGAAAACAGCCTGTACACCGGAAGGGTATACTTTGTTAATGCCTTTCAGCAAAAGTCCTGACATAATCTTTT
>JAZOMO010000039.1:0-9797 GCA_045654025.1 Candidatus Scatosoma sp. | reverse complement strand
GCTCGCTCAAGGTTTCGTCTACGGGCATTTCACCCTCTTCGTGGCAACTTTCCAGTTGCTTCAACTACCCATCCTGATGCCGTTATGCGGTCCGTACCCCCTAAGTATTACTACCTAAGGTTTGGGCTGTTCCAATTTCGCTCGCCACTACTCTCGGAATCGCTATTTGCTTTCTTTTCCTCCGGGTACTTAGATGTTTCAGTTCCCCGGGTTCCCCTCATGCACCTATCTATTCAGTGCATGATAATACGATATTACTCGTACTGAGTTCCCTCATTCGGATATCTACGGATCAACGGATATTTGCTCCTAACCGTAGCTTTTCGCAGCTTGTCACGTCCTTCTTCGGCGCCATGTACCAAGGCATTCTCCGTAAGCCCTTTGTAGCTTGATCTTTATCTTTCTCTCATCTACTCGTCTTTACACAAAATTCTAATTCTTACTCTCGGCTAATCGTCTTATTTGCAGTCTAAAAGGGCTTTCTAAAAATCGTCCTTACGTTATTGTGCTTTTTAACCATTAGCTTTACTTTCAAATTATGAAATTTGCCTTTGTACTCGTCTTTTTCCTTTTTAAGAAAAAAACTTTTTATCTTGCTATGCAGTTGTTAATCTTCTAATATTTGCTCTCAACAGAGAGCGCCGTTTTTGCGTTTTATCGCGCGACAGCTTAAACATAATACCATTAACCAACGATAATGTCAAGCATTTTTGAAAAGTTTTTTAAGTTTTTTTCTTTTTTTTGAAAAAATTTATTCTCAGCAAAAATTATCTCCCAACACGCGCGCGTTACACACGAGAGGGCGTATGCAATGCGTACGCTATACACGCATACCATAAATATATACCTTCCCGACAAACAAAACAGCCCGAAGGTCGGATATCCCCTCAGGCTGTCTATTCGTTCTATCAATTTTTATCCACAGTTTATCGGCAGCCGCCGCAGGTCTTGCAGTTGCCGGAGCACTTCTTCGCCTGTTTACCCGTCGAAGAATACACTTCCCCTGCGTAATCGCGCTCCGTCTTTCCGCCGCAATCGGGGCAGAAAACCTCGTCGTCGTACTTTGCCACAAGTTCCTCAAACTTTTTACCGCAAGCGGCGCATTTGTATTGTAAAAAAGGCATCAGTCTTTTCTCCTTTTCTTTTTCATCTGTTTTGGGGTACGCATCTTGATTGAGCCGGTAGACTTGACCAGCACCACCGAGAAAATCGCCACTAAAAGCACGGAAATCGCAAGGACAATCCAGAACTCCCACGGGCTACCGTTTGCCGCATCCATCCCGAACGGAAGCTTGATATTCATCCCCAAAAGCCCTGCAATCAAGGTGGGAATCGCCACCAAAATCGTGATAATGGTCAACCGCTTAACCACGTGGTTCACGTTGTTGGAAATCACCGAGCTGAACGCATCCATCGTCGTCTTTAGAATATCACGATAAATCGAACACATTTCCACAGCCTGCTTGGTTTCAATCAAGACGTCCTCTTGCATGTCTTGATACTCCTCGTTGCTCTGCACCGATTCCAAGCGGGAAAGCCTGCCGTGCACCGTCGAATTCGCCGCAAGCGCCGTCGAGAAATACACGAGCGAATTTTGCAAGTCCAACAGTTCAATCAGCTCTTGATTACGCATGGATTTATGCAGCTCAGCCTGCAGACGTAGGGACTTCTTATCAATCTGTTTCAGTAAGGATGAGAAACGCTTTACGTTGCCCAACATAAAGTTCAACACAAATCCTACGGGTTTGCCCGTCGATACCTTCGCGCGATTGGAAGCAAATCCCGTCAAAATCGGGTCAGTATTTAATGAAACCGTCACGATACATTTGGGGTTATAGATAATCGCCACGGGAATGGTCGTGTACCGATCGCCCTCCTCCGTATCCACAATCATCGGGCTATCTACAATGTACATCGTCGCCCCGTCGTCCACCTCCACACGGGCGGATTCCTCCTCGTCAAGAGCCGCTTTCATCAGCTCTTCGGGAATACCGCTGAACGCAACGATCTTCTCCACCTCTTCATCGGTGGGGTTTACCATTTCCACCCAGCAACGGGATTCGAAAGCGTCCAACTGGACAATTTTCTCGTTTTCGTTTTTAAAAAATTTTACCATACGCTGATGCCCCCACGCAGAATAGGATTTTCCTCAAAAAGTCTGCGCGTTTCCTCCACTTCATTATACATCGCGACAATCGATTTGGCAAGCGTTTTGTTTTACTTTTCTAAAAAGTACCCTTGCCCGCCCAGTAGCTCTCCAAAAAACCTGCAACCCCCAAGCCGTTTCGTTCGAATGCGCCAGCAAGGTGCGCCGGCGTCGCCGAACCGTAAAGATTTTCCGCATAGTATTTCCGCAAGGACGAGAGCAACCGCTTGTTGCCCACCGCTTTCTCTAATTCGAATAGCATCACCACCGCCTTATGTTCGGAAATACAGCGGTATTCATAAGCATTTAAAAAGGTGGAAAGAGGGCGGTTCATACGGGTATCTACCCACCCGAGCGCTTTTTTGTAAGTATCCCGATAACCGTCGTATTCCGCGCGGGCATCAGCAATCAGCTGTTTTTTCGTCCGCCCATATTCAGGGTGCGCATCTAAGAACAAAATCGCCGAATACGCCGATAAACCCTCCACTAGCCAAGCGTTTTCCGCTCGATTCGCCCCCACCGCCGAATACCACCACTGCGCTGCCGTCTTCGTCAAGACCGCCCAGAGCAGCGCATCGCCTGCAACCCTCTTTGACAGCATACAAACACCCGCGTAATCGGCTGCTTTTCGCACGATATTCGTCTGCAATAAGGTCAAACGCTCGTGCGGATATTCCCCGAAGATCGAAGAATAGTACTCCACCGCCTTCATCGCCAAGGCAAGCACCTCGTCTGCACGCTCGTCTTTTTCATAGTAATAACCAACCCTCGTCTTCCCCGTATAATCCTCCAAAGAGGTACACGAAGTGGACAGCGAAAAGGTAAAATCACGCATATTCGTCGCAGACATGGTGTATTGTTTTTTGCTTTCCAGCGTTTTTTCTTCTATAATCTCCCCAGCGCACACCAAGAGGTATTCCCTCGGAAGAGTCAATCGCACGGAATAATCGGCGCAGTCGGCAAACACCGCCTGCCCAGCCTCCGAGGGAACACATTCATAAAAGCCGTTTTCCGTAAGAGCGCACGCCGTCGGAAACGCCCCCGCAAAATTCACCGTACTCTCCGTCTGCCCAAGCGGCGCATTGACTTCTGCCAGCCTTGTAGAAAAGCCTATATCGAGGGTAATACGCTCGTTCGGGGCAAGAGGCTTTTCAAGCTGTGCGTACAACACGTTTTTATCCTCGCCACCTATCGTAAAACCGGTACACCCCAAGACGGAAGAAATGGAAATTTCCCCATAACTTTCGCCCGCATAATACGCCTCCATCATCGCATCGTAGCCGACCTCAGGATAGATTGCGCCCTTGCGATACGCATTCGGATATAACTGCAATTGCAAGCAATCCAGCTCCTGCTGCGAATGATTGAAAAAATCCATTTTAACCGTACCCGTCAAGGC
The DNA here is from genome assembly GCA_045654025.1 of Candidatus Scatosoma sp. GTDB lineage: Bacteria > Bacillota > Clostridia > Christensenellales > Borkfalkiaceae > Scatosoma. The sequence goes on along the minus strand of JAZOMO010000039.1, from coordinate 6,252 downwards.
GTTGTCCACGGGCTTATATTCTACGACAACCTCGTACTTGGTACGCTCCTTGACTTGCTTTGCGCACCCCGTTACCCCGAATACACAACCCAAAAGCATCATTCCTGCCAACACAATCCAACCCATCCGTTTCATAAAAAATAACCCCTATTGACAAAAAGTAATAGCAGGTTATTTTATGATTTTTTATTTAAATTTATGAGGCAAAGGGATTATTTTTCCAAAAAATCCAGATGAGCAGTCGGGTCTACCGTCTTGCCGTTTTCTAAAATCTCGAAATGCAGATGCGCACCGTCCTTATACTCGTTGCCAGTCGCCTCCGCCACCACGGCAATCGTATCCCCCTGCTTTACCTTATCCCCTACTGCAAGCCCATCCACCACAGTCACGAAGCGATACAGCGTCTTCAAGCCGTCGCCATGATCCAGGACAATCTCAGTGCCATTTAAGAGGTCGCCTGAGTAGATGCTCTCGACCACACCGCTCTTTACCGCCAGCACCGCCGTGCCTGCTTCCGTCTGGAAATCCACGCCCTCATGGTGGTAATAGCAATCCAAAGTCTGGTTATAGTAGAAACCAAACTCGTTGGAAACGGAAACGACCTCTATCGGCATCTGCATTTCCAGTTCCTCATCCACCGGCTGTTCGGTGTCCTGCGGGGGCTGCGGCTGTGGCTCTGGTTGTTGTTGCTGTTGATTGTCACTTGGCGATGAGCTATCCACATTCCCGGCATCAATCGAAGGCTGCTGCCCACCTGCCATGCCGATAATCAGTAAAACCGCCACCACGACGGCTACACAAGCCGAAGCCAAACCTATCCAAGCTTGCTTGTCCTTCCAGTTAATTTGTGTTTTTCTTTGTCTTCCCTGAGATTTTTCTTTTTCGTCCTTGAATTCTCGCATTGTTTCTATCCTCCAAAAATGGTTTTGTGCTATCTTTATTGCCCGATTGTTTTCCTTTTATACATTCGTGAGAAAAAGGATTTATATATCAATATCCACCGAAGATAATCGGCGTGCCCACCTGCACTTCCTCGCCGCAAATCGCCAAGTGTAAGTTTACCCTACCGTCTAAGATTCGCACCCCTTTGCACCCGTTCGACACGTAGGCGTAAATCGACCGCACGCCTGCCACTCGTTCCTCAAACACCGTCCGCGCACCCTTTTCCATCAACAGCTTTTCCGCGTAAGCGTTCGCCTCTGCCGAAGAGGAAAAACGCAGAATATACTTTTCGCCCACCTTGGAAAAATAGTCCGCAAAGGAAAGGCTATCTGCAATTTTCGCCTGCGAAGAGGGGCTGTATAGGTAATATTCCCTGCCAGTTTCCACGCCGCCCATCACATAACCGCAGGGATTGCAAAGCGCGGCGCAAGAAAGCAACAGACCACCACAAAGAACGCCGCAAAACAACAACGACAACCAGTTTCGAAATCGCATAAAAAAAACTCCTCCCCGTTGATACGGAAAGGAGTATTGCCTAAACCTATTCAGTTTAAACCTTAGAAGTCACCAAGCTTTTCGCCGCCTAAGAGGTGAATATGCAGGTGAGGTACGGTCTGGCCACCGTCTTCGCCCTGATTGATAATCACACGATAGCCGCCTTCAAGACCAAGCGTCTTTTCAAGCGCAGGAATAGTTTGAAAGAGGTGTTTTACAAGCCCTGCGCGCGCCTCATCCATCTCGGAAAGCAACGCAAAATGTTGCTTCGGAATACACAGATAATGCAATTTCGCCTTCGGTTCAATGTCGCGAATGACAATCATCTTATCGTCTTCATACAGTCTAGGCGAGGGAATGTCCCCTGCAACGATTTTACAAAAGATACAGTTTTCCATCTTTCTTTTCTCCTTTTTATACAATCTCTACGGCAAGCACGCCGTCCTTAAACAATTTTTCAACACGTACATGGGTAGGTTCTTTCCCCGTTTTATCCTCTACGTACACACGGACGTAGTTATCCGAATACCCTTCCCAGTACCCATCTAAACAGTATTCCCAAACGACGGAGAGCTCTTCCCCCACCGTCTTTTTTAAATACTTCGCCTTCACCTGACCCGCCTTTTGCAACAATCGCTCTACCCGTTCTTTTTTCACGGAAGACGGCAATTCCTTATACTTTCTATACGCCACCGTTCCCTGCCGAGGGGAGTACGGGAATGCGTGCACCTGCAAAAATCCAGCCTCTTCCACAATCCGAACCGACTGCTGGAAGTCCTCCTCCGTTTCCGTAGGAAAACCGACGATAATATCCGTCGTAATCGATGCATTCGGGAACGCCTCGTAAATTTTGCGGCAAGCCTCTAAATATTCCTCTCTCGTATAATGGCGGTTCATGCTCTTTAATACGGAGCTCGAACCACTCTGCAACGACAAATGGAACTGCGGAGCAAAATGTTTTACTTGCTTCGCCGCAGACAAAAATTCTTCGGTAATCAGGCTGACCTCAATCGACCCCAAGCGAATACGCGTGGGCGCATCTTTGAGCGCCAACAACAAATCAATGAAGGTGTTGCCGTCCACATCCTGATAATCGGAAATATCAATACCCGTCAACACCGTCTCTGCCGCCGTGGAAGAGAGCACTTCGTCCACCACAGACGAGAGCGCGCGCGAACGACTGCGCCCACGCAGATACGGAATAATACAATAGGAACAGAACCGATTGCAACCGTCTTGAATTTTAACGAAATTTCGGGTTTTTAAGCATTCCGGAATGGGCATTTCCTCGTAGATTTTCCCGCTATCCTCTAGGCAAATCCCTCGTTTTTCCAAAGGGAAACCTGCCGATGCCAGCTCCAAAATACGATTCTTTGCCTGCGCGCCCGATACGTAGAACACGTTTTCGCTCTTATCCAAAAACTGGTTTGCATCCCGTTGCGAGGCGCATCCGCAGACGATGATTTTGGCGTTTTTTCCCGCCTCAATCGCCTTGATTGCCTTGCCCACCGTTTGCCGACTCTTGCGTTCCGCCTCCGCTGTCACCGCGCAGGTGTTGATAATATATAGGTCTGCGCCGTCCTCAATATAGCGAGAAACGGTGTACCCCAGCTCCTCCAAACCACGAATTAAAGAGCCGCTCTCTACGTCGTTGACCTTACAGCCAAGCGTGAATACTACCGCCTTCACCTCGCACCTGCCCCCTTGTTTTCACCAAGTTCACCCAGCGAGAACATCACGACTGAGGTGAGCGCCACCGCCGCCGTTTCCGCACGCAGGATACGCTTTCCAAGCGTGATAGAGGCAAAGCCCTGCGCCGCCGCAAGCCCTTCTTCTGCACGAGAAAAACCACCCTCACTGCCGACAACAACCGCAGTAGAACCTTGCAACGAGGAAAGGTCTGCCTTACTCTCCGTAGCAAATTCGCAGGCGAATAATTTGTTGGTATAGCCGTCCACAGAACGCAACGCCTTTTCAAAGGTTTCCGCATATTCGACCACGGGCGCAACCGAGCGCATACATTGTTTCGCCGCCTCTTTGCTGACCTTGTTTAAGCGTTCCAGCTTGTTGGCGTTCATGTACGCCGAGGAGAACTCCGAGGAGAAAGCAACAATCTTCTTTACGCCCAGCTCGACCGCCTTCTGTACGATAAATTCGTTCTTGTCGGCGTTCTTCAAGTACCCGAACACGAGCGCCACGTCCACAGCCGCCTCTTTGTCGCCCACTGCTTTGCCGATGACGTTCAAAAGCATCTGCTTTTTGGCCACCTCTGCAATCACGGCGGTATATTCTACACCACTGTTGTCCAGCAAGATGACCTCGTCGCCAACGCCCAGACGAAGGACGTTCTTTGCGTGTTCAAATTCCTCACCGCAAAGCAGAGCCTGTTCTTCAATTTTTTCTACAAAAAACCGTTTTAACGAAGACATGCCTACCACTTAATCCTTTTTATGCTTTAATACAAGGGCAAACCATTCACCCTTTCTCTTCTCTTTGATAACTTCCATACCCACCGCCGCATACGCGTCCTTGACCATCTGCAAACGGCTTTCGATGATACCGCTAAGTAGCAATACACCGTCCTTTTTCAAATTCTTCGGGATAGACGGAGCAAGCATTACGAGGATTTCTCCCGTGATATTTGCCATCATGACGTCGCCCTGAATATCCGTGTCGTCAAGGAGGTTGCTAAGCGCCACCACAGTCTTATCAGCCGTGCCGTTCAGCTGGCTGTTATGAGTCGCAGAGACGACCGCCACTTCGTCAATGTCGGTGAGATACGCTTTCTTTGCGCCAAGCTTGATTGCGGAAATTCCCAAGATACCACTGCCACAACCAACGTCGATACAGATGGAATCCTCCTGCACGTATTCCTGCATCAGCTCTACCACCGACGAGGTCGTTTCGTGTTCCCCCGTACCGAACGCCATATTGCTGTCCAAAAGAACGATTAACTCTCCCTCAGCAGGGGTATAGTCAATCCATTCGGGCACGACCACGATACGCCCCAAGTGAATGGGACGGAAGTGCTTTTTCCACACGTCAATCCAGTCGTCTCCGTCCACCGTACGCTTGGTATCCTCCAGCGTACCAAAAGGCAACGCGCCGCCGCAATTCTCCTGCGCCAAGGCAATATCGTTTAAAATAGAGCGAATGGTTTCTTCCGCCGTGTCCGCCTCTACGTAGCATTTCACCAGCACGTCCGAAGGCTTGCTTTCCGACAACTCGTCATCCATGTAATCCCAGTACATGGTATCCTTGCTCTTTTGCAGGGCGATGATATCGTTTCTATCGCAGATGGTCACCCCAAAGTCGGTGTACCCCCACATAATATCGGCAAGGATTTCGCTCGCCTCCGTCGTCGTATGTATCGTCAATTCTACGTATTTCATAATTTCACCTCTTTTCCGCTATTATAGCATATCTGTGAGCATTTTTCAACAGTTTTAGAGCAAAAAAACAGAGCCTAAGCTCTGTTTAGGCTCCGTTTCATCATCAATAAGGTTTTTCGCCGTACAAGGCTTCCATATTGTCGGCGTAGCGTTTCATCTGTTCTTGCTGTTTCAAGCCGATATCATCAAACGCCTTTTCCAATTTCTTCTTTTGTTCGCGGGAGAGTTTGGGCACTTCCACCACCACGTGTAAGTATAAATCCCCCGTCCCGCGCGAGGTTTTAATCCCCTTGCCACGAACACGGAACACCTTACCGCTTTGCGTGCCTTCGGGAATGGAGTACTCGATGGTGTCATCGAGAGTAGGCACTTTTACCTTACCGCCCATCGACGCAGTCAAGAAGGAAATCGGCAGGTTTACATGCAGGTCGAACTGTTCACGGGTGAATAGCTTGTGACCTTCCACACGGAAGGCAACGATTAAGTCGCCCGCAACACCGCCACCCTCAGCCGCATGCCCTTTCCCCTCAAAGCGCATATAGCTGCCCGTATCCGCGCCCGCAGGAATGTTGATGGACATTTCCTCTTCTTTTGCAAGGATCCCTCTGCCACGGCAGTCGGGACATTTTTCCTTGATGATTCTGCCCTTACCGCCGCAATCGGGACAAGGGCCTTGCTGAATCGTTCTGCCAAAGACGGTATTGCGCACCGTCTTGACCGTACCAGTACCATTACAATGCGAGCAAGTGGAAAACTCTCTGCCGCCCTTTGCACCCGTACCGTTGCAAGTCGAACAGGAAACGTTATGCTTATAACGGAAGGTCTTTCTGCAACCCTTCGCCGCGTCCATAAAGCTGAGCGTCATCTCTATCTGAACTTTAGCGCCGACCGACTGACGCGTCGTTCTACCGCCGCCAAAGCCACCGAATCCACCGCCGAAAATCCCTTCAAAGATATCAGAGAAACCGCCCTCAAAGCCGCCGAAACCGCCAAAGCCGCCACCGCCCATACCCGGGTGATCAAGCTCGAAATCGTACTGTTTCCGCTTTTCAGGGTCGGAAAGCGTTTCATTCGCCTCGTTGATTTCCTTGAATTTTTCCGCCGCCTCTTCACTGCCCTGATTTCTATCGGGGTGGTATTTCATCGCCAGCTTACGATATGCCGATTTTATCTCGTCGGGGCTTGCGCCACGCTCTACGCCCAGCACCTCGTAATAGTTTCTTTTTTCTGCCATATTATACTCCCTAACCAAAACAATATAATCCGAACCAGCCCAAAAGGCGTCTTTTGAACGCTTTTATGGCTTGTCGTCATCATAATACTTTGGTATAATATCTTCCTTCGCACCAAAAATCATTTCAAAATCCTTCCTTTTGGGTGCGAAGCAATTTTATAGCGAGCAAATTTCGTCTTCTACAAGGCG
>JAZOMO010000038.1:0-38168 GCA_045654025.1 Candidatus Scatosoma sp. | reverse complement strand
CAGCGGTCGCCACCGTCTAAATGCATCACAAAATCTCTATTTTAAGATGCTTCGCAGTTTTTACGAGCGCGAAATTTCTTAAATGAAAGGATTTTCGCGCAGGAATACTGTTCGTATTACAAGAGGAAATCCTGCACAGTTGGGGAATTTCTCGCCGTTAAAACCTAAATGGTTCAAGTTTTGTCAGCTTAAAATACTACGAAACAGGGCGAGGTTTTTGTTTTTTCGTAGGAAAAAGAGTAGAAAGGAAGGCGCGTGCGCTTTCCTTTTTTTGTATAATTTCAGCGGCTTGCTTGCCCAAGCTTGCCGCCGTGGGCAAGCCCCCGGGCGCTTGTTGCCACTGCGTGGCAAGGAATGCGTTTTTCAGTCCAGGAATAGAGGCGGGGATAGGGAAGGGTGGCTTGTTTTTTGGCAAGACAAAGCTCATAAACGCCCCTGCCTCTCCGCCCGTATAGCGGTGATAGGTGGCAGGTGTCCACACGTCAAGACATTGTAATTTTCCGCGCATTTGCGGTAATTTTTCGCAGATTGCGGTGGAAATCGCCTCGGCAAGCTCCCGTTTTTTCTGCCGATACGCCGCCTTGTTTTCTTTTAAGGCAATCCATTCCCTTGCCGTCTTTTCGTTGCAGAAGGTCAGCGTTTGCAACACCGTTTTGCCCTCGGGCGCAAAGGTGGGCTCGTGCGAAAACTCACGCAAGATAAGGTAGGGGGTTTTCAGCAGCTTTTGATATTGCCAAGGCAGAGGGAACATAAAATCCCCTCGAAAGTTTAGGTCGGCAACATCGCAGGAAAAAGCGGCGTGGCAGGCGGAAAAGAGGGGCATATTCGGGTCGTCGTATTGTCTTTGTAGGGCGCGCGGCAGCTTTTTGCCAAGCAGCCGATTAAAGGTGATTTTCGCATCGCAAGCGCACACGAAATAGTCGGCGGTTTCCCTTGTGCCGTCGGACAATTCCACCTCGACGGCTCGGTTGCCTATCGTGTGGATTTTTACGACTTCTTTGCCAAGCAACAGTTCTCCGCCAAGGCTTGTAAATCGCTTTGCGATTCTGCGCGCCACCTCTATGCTACCGCCCTGCGGAATCCCGCCGTTTTTGCCGCAAAAGGTTGCAGTGACCACGAGGAACGCCAAAGCGGTAAACTTCCGCCCCAGCATACAGAGGATAAATCGTTGCAAAAGCGGATGGGAAAAACGTCCTGCAAGGTCCTGCGTGGACATTCCATAGTATTTCAAAAGGCAGGGGAAGTGTGCAAGCGTTTGAGGCAAAGAGGCTTTTTTATCCATCTTTTCGCCGCCGATGCCCATATACGCTTGCATCGCGCGCACGGCTTTGGTAAGGGCAAGGATTTCCCTTTCGTCGTCGGGGGAAATTCTAAGCATTTCACCCTCAAGCGTTTCCAAATCGGCGTAAAGAGAGAGTCTCTGCCCTCCCTCCTCGTAGGTGTAGAGTGAGGTTGGATAGTGCACCAAGGCATCGTCAAATGCGCCAAGCTCCTGCCAAATGCGGTAATGCTCGGTATTCGGGTTTGTGCCGGTCAGCCAGTGAATGCAGTTGTCAATCGTGTACCCCTTGCGTTTCCAACCCGTGAGGTTGCCGCCTGCCGACTTTTGTCGTTCGAGGATGGTCACTTGGTGGCCGTTTTTTCTTGCGTAGATGCCTGCGGACAAGCCTGCAACGCCGCCGCCGATGATTACGATTTTTGCCATAGTATTTTAAGTTTGTTGCATTGACGGGATTTTTAATCGCGGAATGGAATATTTCCCCCCTGCGCATACTGACCGTATGGAAATTTTAAGTAGAGCAAAGCAAATGGCAAAACACCTGAGTGAGGATAGACGGTACTTGCATAAAAACGCAGAGGTGGGTTTTGACTTGCCTGATACGACGGCGTATGTCGTCAAGCGGTTAGAGGATTTGGGCTATACCCCGAAAAAGTGCGGCAAGGGAGGTATCGTTGCGGAAATCGGGCAGGGAGTACGGGGGTGTTTCCTGCTTCGCGCCGATATGGACGGACTGCCTATCAAAGAAAAATCGGGCGAGGTATTTGCCTGTAAAACAGGCAAAATGCACGCTTGCGGACACGATATGCATACCGCGATGTTGCTGGGTGCGGCGGCGCTTTTCAAGGAGAGGGAGAAAAATCTGCGAGGCAGACTACGCCTCTTATTTCAGCCTGCGGAAGAGGTGCTTGCAGGCGCGGCGGACTGTGTCGAGGACGGCGTTTTGCGTGGAGTGTATGGGGCGATGATGTTGCATGTCCTGCCTCAGATGCCCTTTCCCGTAGGGACGGCGGTGGTTTCGGCAGGTGGGGTCAGCGCCCCTGCCGCCGACTTTTTTGATATTGAAATTACAGGCAAAGGCTGTCACGGCTCATCCCCTTGGCAGGGGGTGGACGCTATCCTAATAGGCGCAAAAATCGTGGACGGAATGCAGACCCTCTCTGCGCGAGAGGTTTCCCCTAAAAACTACGCCACGCTGACCTTTGGTCGGTTTGCGGCGGGGAATGCGGACAATGCGATTGCGGAAAAGGCAACGCTCGGCGGCACTCTGCGCGCGATGGACGAGGGAACGCGCGCGTACCTAAAAAAACGGCTGCAGGAAATCGCCTCGGCAACGGCAAGAGGACTGCGTGGCAGGGCGAGGGTGGTCTTCAAAAGCGGCTGTCCCTGCCTTGCCAACGACGAGGGCTTGTCAAAAGCGGTGTACGAGATTGCCCAAGAAACGATAGGGGAAAGGCGCACCCTGCTTTCTTCGCAGTTGCCGCAAGGGGGTGTAGGCGGCAGCGAGGACTTTGCGTATATCTCCCAAAAAGTTCCCTCAATCATGGTGGGGCTTTGCGCAGGGCAAAGAGAGAAAGGGTACGCTCAGCCGTTGCATAGCCCGAAGGTACGCTTTGACGAGGAAGCTTTGCCGTATGGAGCGGCGCTCCTATGCGCAGTGGCGGAAAAGTTTGCAAAAAGCTTCAAGAAAGAAAATAAGTGATAAAATATGAAATATTTTTACGCTCATACACTTGCTTTTTTCGTTTTGGTTTGCTATAATGAGAATAGACAATTGAATGGGGAAAACGATAGAGGGAAAACGCGAACAAAAAGCAAGGACAAAAGAGGACGGCGCTGTGAAGAATCGAGTGTACTTGAATGGTAAAAATGCTCTTGGTAAGGCAGGTAAGACCTGCGGCGGTTTTTTCACGCGCAAAAAAATCTTAATTTCCCTCAAAAGCAAGGAATTATAAAAAATACGGGGTGCAACTACGGTTGCACTCCTTTTTGTTAAAAAAAGGAGTAAGTTATGGCAAAAGTAGGTATTTTAATGGGTAGTAAATCGGATTTCGAGGTGGTAAAACCTGCGGTATCTGTACTCAAAAAGTTTGGCGTAGAGGTAGAAGTTCGCGTAATTTCCGCGCACAGAACGCCCGACGAAGCGCATGAATTTGCGGCGAACGCACGCGCAAACGGTATGGAAGTTCTCATCTGCGCGGCGGGAAAAGCGGCGCACCTTGGCGGTGTGATTGCGGCATTGACCACTCTGCCTGTCGTCGGCTTGCCCGTAAAGACGGATATGATGGGTGGCTTGGACAGCCTACTGTCTATCGTGCAGATGCCTGCGGGGATTCCCGTGGCGACGGTGGGTGTCAACGGCGGCGAAAACGCAGGCTTGCTTGCCCTGCAAATTTTGGGGATTAAGTACCCCGAAATCGAGGCTCAGCTTGTGGCTTACAAGGCGGCAATGAGAGAGAAAATCAACGCAGACGACAAGGCGTTGCAGACTCTGCTTTAATCAACTCTTTCAATCAAAAAGAATAAAATTTTTTAACGGAGATAAATATTATGGAAAAAAGAGCGCAAATGTACGAAGGCAAGGCAAAAAGAGTGTATGCTACGGACGATGCTTCGAAAGTCATCGTGTCCTACAAGGACGATGCAACCGCATTCAACGGTTTGAAGAAGGGTACGATTGCAGGCAAGGGCGTCATCAACAATAAGATGAGCAACTTCCTCATGCAGATTTTGGAAAAGGAAGGGGTAAAGACCCACTTTGTGGAAGAGCTTTCCGACCGTGAAACCTTGGTAAAGAAGGTGTCCATCGTTCCTTTGGAGGTCATCATCCGCAACATTTCCGCAGGCTCGTTTGCAAAGCGTTACGGCGTAGAGGAAGGCGTTGTGTTCGACGCGCCCACCATCGAGTTTTCCTATAAGAACGACGACCTTGGCGACCCTCTTTTGAACGAATATCACGCGCTCGCGTTAAAACTTGCGACCAAGGCGGAAATCGAACAGATTAAGGAAATGGCGTTTAAGGTAAACGCAACGTTGAAGGAATATTTCAAGAAATTGAACGTCACTCTTGTAGACTTCAAGCTGGAATTTGGTAAGACGGTAGATGGTGAAATCGTCCTTGCAGACGAAATTTCCCCCGACACCTGCCGTTTCTGGGATTCGACGACGGGCGAAAAACTGGACAAGGACCGTTTCCGTCGTGACCTTGGCGGTGTAGAAGGCGCTTATCAGGAAATGATGCGCCGTTTGATGGGGGAATAATCGAATGGCAGTATTCGGTATCTTCGGCACGGAAACGGCAGACGTTGCCTCCAGCGTATACTATGGGTTGTACGCTTTGCAACATCGTGGTCAGGCTTCCTGCGGTATCGTCGTGGGTGACGACGGGGTGTTTCATGCCTATAAGGACTCTGGCCTTGTCAACGAAGTGTTCACGCACGACGTATTAGGCAGCCTTGGTCTGGGGCAGATGGCGGTAGGCAACGTTCGCTATGGTACGAGTGCGACCAAGGACCGCATCAATGCAGAGCCTATCGTCGTCAATCACAGCAAGGGGAAGCTGGCAATTTCCATCGACGGCAAGCTGGTCAATGCGGCTCAACTGAAAGAAAAAATGGAGCTGGAAGGCTCGATTTTCCACACTGGCAACGACGCGGAAATTATTTCGGCGGCGATTATCAGGGAACGTATTCATTCCTCATCGATTGAAGAGGCGGTATACAAGGCGATGGAAAAATTTGAGGGCTCCTTTGCGATGGTGATTATGTCGCCGCAGAAGATGATTGCGGTGCGTGACCCTCACGGGATTAAGCCTCTTTGCTTCGGCCGTCGTGGGGATGGCGAGTACGTCGTTTCCAGCGAGAGCTGTGCCCTCGTTTCGGTGGGCGCGCAATACGTTCGTGATATAAAAAAGGGTGAAATCGTTGTCTTTACGAAGGACGGCGTTCGCACGCTGGACGGTCACACGGAAGAGTGCCTCGAAAGAATGTGCGTATTCGAATACTTATATACGGCTCGTCCGGATTCTACGCTGGCTGGCTGTTCGGTGCACCTTGCGAGAAAGCGCGCAGGCGCATACCTTGCAAAGGCATATCCTACCGAGGCAGACGTCGTCATCGGCGCGCCCGATTCGGGGATTGACGCGGCAATCGGCTACGCTGAAGAATCGGGGATTCCGTACGGCTTGGGGCTGATTAAGAACAAGTACATCGGCAGAACCTTCATTGATCCTGGTCAAAACGTCCGTGAGGACAAGGTAAAAATCAAGTTAAATCCCGTCCCGGAAACGGTAAAGGGCAAGCGTGTCATTTTGGTGGACGACTCTATCGTTCGCGGCACGACCTGCGCAAGGGTAGTCAAGCTTTTGAAAGAGGCTGGGGCAAAGGAAGTACACGTACGCTCGTCTGCGCCTGCCTTCTTGAATCCCTGTTATTACGGCACGGATATCTCTTCGAGAAAATCGTTGATTGCCTGCAATCATACGACGGAGGAAATGGCGCAAATCTTCGGCGCGGACTCGGTGGCATTCCTGCCCTTAGAGGACGTGTTCAAGCTTGGCGAGGGCGGGAGATGTAAAGGCTACTGCGCGGCGTGCTTTGATGGCAATTATCCGACGGCAGAGCCCGTACCTGTACACAACAAATACGACTATAAAATTTCTGAAAAGAACGGAGAGGTAGAAAATGAAAAATTCTAAATCGGAAAGCTACGCAGCGGCAGGCGTGGACATTACCGCAGGTTACAAGGCGGTAGAATTGATGAAATCGCATATCGCAAGAACGATCATCAAGGGCGCAGACAGCGAAATCGGCGGCTTTGGTGGGTTGTTTGAGCTTGACTTGACGGGCATCACCCGTCCCATTTTGGTCAGCGGTACGGACGGCGTTGGTACGAAGCTGAAAATCGCTTTCCTCATGGATAAGCACGATACCGTAGGTATCGACTGCGTGGCAATGTGCGCCAACGACATCATCTGCGCAGGCGCAAAGCCTCAGATTTTCTTGGACTACATCGCGTGCGGTAAGAACGTACCCGAACGCATCGCAGACATCGTTGCTGGTGTTGCGGAAGGCTGCGTGCAGGCAGGCGCGGCGCTCATCGGCGGTGAAACGGCGGAAATGCCCGGTTTCTATCCCGTGGACGAATACGACCTTGCAGGTTTCTGCGTAGGTATTGTGGACAAGTCCAAGGTCCTCGATAATTCCAAAATGCAGGCAGGGGACGTCGTGATTGCGTTGCCTTCCAGCGGTGTACACTCCAACGGTTTCTCGCTGGTTAGAAAGGTATTCGATATCGAGAATGCTGACCTCAAAACGCCTTTGGAGGCGCTTGGCGGAAAGAGCCTTGGCGAAACCTTGCTCACCCCGACCAAGATTTACGTAAAGCCGATGCTTGCGTTGTTTGACGAAATCACCGTTAAGGGTGTTTCGCACATCACGGGCGGTGGTTTCTACGAAAACATTCCCAGAAGTATTCCCAAGGGCTTGGGTGCAAAGATTGAAAAGAAGAACGTCCGCGTATTGCCCATCTTCAAGCTGTTGCAAGAGGCAGGCAATATCCCCGAAAGAGATATGTACAACACCTACAACATGGGCGTTGGTATGAGCGTAGTCGTTGCCAAAGAGGACGCTGAAAAGGCGATGGAAATCTTGAAGGCGAACGGCGAAGACGCTTACGTCTTGGGCGAAATCGTAGAGAGTGAAGAAGGCGTTATCCTTTTATAATCGGAAAGAGGAAGTATGAAAAAGATTGCAGTATTCGCATCGGGCGGCGGCACGGACTTTCAGTCCGTGATTGACGCCAACGAAGCGAACGAGTTTTGTCAAATTGTCTATCTCGTAGCATCAAAGCCGAACATCGGCGCAATCGAGCGTGCGGAAAAGCACGGCATTCAAACGATTGTTTACGACAAGGACAGCGGAGAGAGTATGGGCGAATTTTACGCCCGATTGACGGCTGTATTCAAGGCGGAAGGGATTGACTATATCCTGCTTGCAGGGTGGCTGAAAATTATCCCCGAGGACTTTATTGCCTCGTTTGAGGATAAGATTGTCAACATTCATCCTGCGCTGTTGCCTTCGTTTGGCGGCAAGGGGTACTACGGTCTGCGCGTGCACGAGGCGGTGCTTGCCTACGGGGCGAAAGTTTCGGGGGCGACGGTGCATTTCGTCAGCGCGGAAGTGGACGGTGGCGCAATCATCGCACAAAGCTGTGTGCCCGTCAAAAACGACGATACGGCGGAAACTCTGCAGCAGAGGGTTTTGGCAACCGAACATCTCCTTTTGCCTAAGGTGATGCGCTTGCTTTGCGAAGATAAGGTGCAAAAGGACGGCAGAACGGTGAAAGTTCTGGACGAAAATACACAAAATTAAGGAAACAGTTATGAACGTTTTGGTTATCGGAAACGGCGGCAGAGAACACGCCATTATTCAGGCGTTGAAACGCTCGCCGAAGGTAGAAAAAATATACGCGATGAAGGGCAACGCAGGCATCGGTTTGGATGCCGAGCTTGTCAACGTCGATTACATGGACAAGGATGCGGTGTGCGCTTGGCTGAAAGGGCATACGGACGTAGACTTTACCGTGGTTGCGCCCGACGATCCTCTGTCTATCGGTTTGGTGGACGCGATTGAGGCGTGCGGCATGAAAGCGTTTGGCCCGAACAAAGCCGCGGCAATCATCGAGGCAAGCAAAGCCTTCTCCAAAAACCTCATGAAAAAGTACAACATTCCCACGGCGGCGTACGAAACCTTTGACGAGTACGAAAAGGCAAAGGCATACGTGGAAAATTGCGCTCTGCCCGTGGTGTTGAAGGCGGACGGGTTGGCGCTTGGCAAAGGCGTGCTCATCTGCACGACGCGTGAAGAGGCGCTCTCCGGGCTTGCGGAAATGATGCTGGAGGCAAAGTTCGGCAAGGCTGGCGCAACCGTCGTCGTAGAGGAGTTTTTGGAAGGCCCTGAGGTTTCCGTGCTTGCCTTTACGGACGGAAAGACGATTGTTCCGATGATTACGAGCTGTGACCACAAGCGAGCAAAGGACAACGACGAAGGCTTAAATACGGGTGGTATGGGTACGTTTTCTCCTGCCCCCTTCTTCGGGGAAAAGTCCTTGCAAGAGGTGATGCAAACGATTATGTTGCCCACCGTGTCTGCGATGAACGCAGAGGGTAGACCGTTCAAAGGGGTGCTGTACTTTGGTCTCATGAAGACGAAGGACGGATACAAGGTCATCGAATACAACTCCCGTTTTGGCGACCCCGAAACGCAGGTTGTATTGCCGATGCTGAAAACTGACCTCATGGAAATTTTCGAGGCGGTGGCGGACGAACGGCTTGACGAAGTGAAGATTGAATGGAGAGAGGGCGCTTGCGTATGCTTGGTCTTGGCGAGTGGCGGCTACCCCGAAGCCTATGAAAAAGGCAAGGAAATTACAATCGGTCAGTTGGACGAAGACGTCGTTTTGTGCCATGCAGGTACGGCGATAAAGGATGGAAAGCAGGTGACGGCAGGAGGCAGAGTGCTGGGGGTTTGTGCCCGTGGCGCGGACGTCGAAGACGCCCGTAAAAAGGTGTATGCGAATGCGGAGAGAATCCATTTTGACGGAATGTATTATCGCAAGGACATCGGCGTTAAGTATCGGGACGTTGTAAAGGAGTAATCGGTGATGATTTATAGAATTTTCGTAGAAAAGAAAGATAACGTACAGGCAAGAAAGGAACAGAGCGACGTAAAAACGTTGCTTGGTTTGCAGACGGAAGATTTCCGTTTGGTACTTCGCTATGACGTAGAGGGCTTGACGGAAGAAGAATTGCAGGCGGCGCTCCCGTCCGTCTTCTCCGAACCGCCCGTAGACAACGTATATTTGGAAACGCTGGAAATTCCCAAAGGATACAAGGCGTTCGCTGTCAGCTACTTGACGGGGCAGTACGACCAGCGCGCAGACAGCGCGGCGCAGTGCGTGCAGCTGCTGACGAAAAAGACCCGTCCGCTTGTCAAATGCGCAAGGGTGTACCTCGTGAAGGGGGTTTCCGATGAACAGCTTGCGGCGATTAAAAAGCACGTCATCAACCCCGTAGAAAGTGAAGAGGTTGGCTTTGAAAAGCCTGAAACCCTGCAAATGGAAATGCCCGAGGGCGCGCCCGTTGCGACCATTGACGGCTTTACTAAGTGGTCGGATGAAGAGGTGGCGGCGTACCATAAATCTGTGGGCTTTGCAATGAGCGTAGCCGACCTCGTCTTCGTGCGCGACTATTTCGCGAGCGAAAAACGCGACCCGACGGAAACGGAACTCAAGGTTATCGACACGTACTGGTCTGACCATTGTCGTCATACTACCTTCTCCACCGAGCTCAAGGATGTTGCTATCACTTCGGAAAACCCTGCGGTAGAAAAGGCGTACCACCTCTATCAGGACTTGTATGAGGAATTGAACGGCAGTCGCCCCGACAAATATCCTTGCTTGATGGACTTGGCGACGATTGCCGGGAAGAAATTGAAAAAAGACGGCAAGCTGGACAACCTCGATATTTCTGACGAAATCAACGCTTGCTCCATTTGCATTGATGCGGAAATTGACGGCAAGACGGAAAAATACCTTGTAATGTTCAAGAATGAAACGCACAACCACCCGACGGAAATCGAGCCGTTCGGCGGTGCGGCAACCTGCCTCGGCGGCGCAATTCGCGACCCCTTGAGCGGCAGAACGTACGTCTACCAGGCGATGCGTATTACGGGCGCATCCGACCCCAGAGAAAAGTTGGAAGACACGATGAAGGGCAAACTGCCTCAGCGTGTTATCACCCAGCGCGCGGCGGCAGGCTTCTCCTCGTACGGCAACCAAATCGGCTTGGCGACGGGCATCGTAGACGAAGTCTACCACGAGGGCTACAAGGCAAAGCGCCTTGAAACGGGCTTTGTCGTCGGTGGCGCGCGCAGAGATATGGTCTACCGTGAAGCGCCCAAGGCAGGGGACGTGATTATCCTGCTCGGTGGCGAAACGGGTCGTGACGGTTGCGGCGGCGCAACCGGCTCTTCCAAAGCCCACGACGCGCACTCGGTGGAAAACTGCGGCGCAGAAGTGCAGAAGGGCAACGCTTTGACGGAAAGAAAGCTGCAACGCTTGTTCTTGAACGGCGAGGCAACGCGTAAGATTAAAAAGTGCAACGACTTTGGCGCAGGCGGCGTATCGGTTGCAATCGGCGAGCTTGCAGACGGTTTGACCATCAACCTTGACAACGTGCCCAAGAAATACGAGGGCTTGACGGGTACGGAACTTGCAATCTCAGAATCGCAGGAGCGTATGGCTGTCGTGGTAGATAGAAAGGACGTGGACGCGTTCATTGCGCTTGCGGCTGAGGAAAACCTGTCGGCAACCCCCGTGGCGACGGTCAGCGACACGGGCAGAATGGTGATGCTGTACAAGGGCAAAGCGATTGTGGACATCTCCCGTGAGTTCTTGAATACCAACGGCGTTAAGCAGGTGGCGCAGGCAGAGCTTGCAGACAAGGCAACGACTTGGTTTACGAAAAAGTCGGGCTTAGATTTTGCGGCAGAAACGCAGAAGGTTATCTCGGACCTCAACGTCTGCGCGAAGAAGGGGCTTAGCGAAACCTTCGACTCGACCATCGGCGCAAGAACGGTGTATATGCCTTGGGGCGGTAAGAAACAGCTGACCCCTGCCATTGCGATGGCGGCGAAGATTTGCGGTGGCGAAACGGACGTATGTACGGTATCGGCGTACGGCTATTCCCCGTACCTTATGGAAACCAGCCCGTTCATCGGCGCAATCTATTCGATTGTCGGTTCGGTATCGAAGGTGGCGGCGACGGGCGCAAACTATGCGGATATCCGCCTGACCTTGCAGGAATTCTTCCAGAGAATGACGAAGGACCCCAAGGTTTGGGGCGTTCCTATGAGCGCGCTTTTAGGCGCAGTATACGCGCAGATGGGCTTAGGGCTCGGCGCGATCGGCGGTAAGGACAGTATGTCGGGTACTTTTGAGAGTATCCACGTACCTCCCACCCTCATTTCCTTTGCGCTTGCGCCTGCGAAGGCAAGCAAGCTGATCACCAACGTCCTTAAGGGCGGCGAAAAGCTGTATCATATCCCCGTACCCAAGGACGGCTATGCAGTGCCTGATTTTGCGGCGCTCAAGAAGGTGTACGCAGAGGTTTATAAGAATATCGAAAACGGCAATATCACGTTTGCGACGGTGGTTGAAAACGGCGGTGTCGGCGCGGCGGTCATCAAGTCTGCGCTCGGCAACGGCTTGGGCGTAAACTTTGCGGTGTCGGCAGACGAGCTGTACACCGAAGGCTACGGCGACCTCGTGGTAGCGTTGAAGGACGAAAGCGCGCTTTGCGGCTGTATCACAAGAAAATATGTCGGGCAGGTATGCGGTGAAGCGTTTGTCTGCGAGGGCAACTCTGTGGCTTGCGGCGCGGCAGAAACGGCGTTTATCGGCGCGTTGGACGGCGTATTTGCGACGACGGCGGCGGCAGAGGGAAACGCAGAACAATGCGACTACGTAGGCGGCGCGAAATACACGAATATCGCCACGAAGACGGCAAAACCCCGCGTATTTATCCCCGTATTCCCGGGCACGAACTGTGAACTTGACACGGCGCGCGCTTTCCGCTTGGCTGGCGCAGAGCCTGAAATCGTCGTGGTGAAAAACCGTTCGGCGGCGGACATTGAGGAGAGCGTTCAGGCAATCGTTGCGGCAATCAAGCGCGCGAACATCATCGCTTTCCCTGGCGGCTTCTCTGGCGGTGACGAACCGGACGGCAGTGGTAAATTTATCGCAACGACCTTCCGTAACCCGTATATTGCAGAGCAGGTGCAGGAATTGCTTAAAAACCGTGACGGCTTGGCTCTTGGTATCTGTAACGGTTTCCAAGCGCTCATCAAACTTGGTCTTGTACCCTACGGCGAGGTGCGTGAAATGACGCCCAATTCCCCGACGCTGACGTTTAACAACATTTCCCGCCACGTATCGACGGTGGTGGACGTAAGGGTGGCATCCAACCTTTCGCCTTGGCTTTCGGCTTGCAAAGTCGGCGAGGTGTACAAAGTAGCGGTTTCGCACGGCGAAGGCAAGATTGTTGCGCCTAAAAAAGAATTAGAGCTGATGAAGAAAAACGGTCAGATTGCCACGCAGTATGCGGACCTTTGCGGAAACGCAACGATGGTATCGCCGTTTAACCCCAACGGCTCGATGTGGGCGATTGAGGGTATCACTTCGCCCGACGGCAGAGTGCTTGGTAAGATGGGACACTCTGAACGTATTGGTGAAAACCTGTACAAGAACGTCGAAGGCAACTTCGATATGAAGATTTTTGAGAGTGGCGTAAAATACTTCAAATAAGGTGGAAAGTCTATGATTGATTTTCATACTCACGTCCTGGCGGGCATTGACGATGGCGCAAAGGACGTGGAAACCTCGATAAAAATGTTAGAGGAGAGTAAGCGGCAGGGCGTAACAACGGTGGTATGCACATCGCATTATTACGGTAAAAAGCGCGGACCGAGGGGATTTTTGGAAATGCGTGCGGCGATAGCATCGTCGCTGCTTCCGCATGTACCCGAGGGGATACAGCTTCTCCAAGGCGCTGAAGTATATTTCGCGGAAGACATAGTGACGGATTTTGACGAGCTGGCTTTGCTGTGCATTGAGGGGACTCGGTATATCATGTTCGAGCTGCCTTTCACGCCGAAATTTAACGAGAGACTGTTTGAAAAAATCGAGGAATTTATTGCAGAGACAGACTGCATTCCGTTGATTGCGCACGTGGACCGTTACTTAGCGGTGCATCGCAAGCCTGCGATATTGACCCGCTTGGCGGAGATAGGTTGCTTATTTCAGGTAAATGCCGAGGCGTTTTTCCACAAAGGCGTAAAGGATTTGGTGCTTGCCATGTTAAAAAAGGGCATGGTGCACGCCATAGGCACGGATATGCACAACATGGAGGACCGAGCGCCGAATATGCAAGCCTTTGCAAATTTGTTAGGCACGATGCCAACGGAAGTGCAAGAACGGCTTAAAAAAACGCAAGAGGATATATTAGCAGATAAGCCGATACTGCCGACGGTTGGCAGAATAAAAAAGCTGTTTGGAAAATTTTTTTAACGGGAAATGCTTGCGTTCTGCAAGGAAATGTGGTACAATACGAAATGAAAAATAAAGACGGCGCGCGCGAAGCGCGCAGTTGAAGAAAAAAAGGAGAGAAAAGAAATGGCAAAGATTACGGCAGATACGTTGATTGCAGACGTTTTACAGTTGAATCCCAACGCACCGGAAATTTTGTTAGCCGCAGGTATGCATTGTTTTGGCTGTGCGCTTGCACACAATGAGACGGTAGCGCAGGCGGTTGCAGTGCACGGTGAGGACTTAGATTCCTTGCTTGCAAAGCTGAACGAAGGCTTGGCGGAATAAGCGAAAGTAGGCAAAGCGGCGGGTAAAAACCGCCGCTTTTAAATACCTAAAAAAACTTAGAAAAAACGACATAAAAACAGTTGATATTTTCAAGAAAGTATGATATAGTATATAAGCAAAACAGATGAGGCCTTGTGGTCAAGAGGTTAAGACGGCGCCCTCTCACGGCGCAATCCCGGGTTCGATTCCCGGCAAGGTCACCAAAAAGAGAAACCAGCCCTTGTGGCTGGTTTTTCTTTTTGGCTACTCTCTGTCGAGAGTAGGGCGAACCCGCAGGGTTCGCGCGAGTGAGCGTAAGCGAGCGCTGCTCTGCCGAGAGGTCTCCGTTTGCGGAGTTTCGGCAGATACCCGGCGCAAGTAACGTCACCCGAAAGGGTGGCGTCTTTACTTGGTGACCTTGCTGTAGCCGTTTTGGACCAAATTAAACCAGCCTTAAAATGTTATTTTTCGCGTCTTAGGGCGTTTGCGCCCTTGCAGTATGTCGATACGGCGGCGGTCACCACCGCCCAAATCCATCGCAAAATCCCTATTTTAAGGTTCTACGTAGTTTTCACCGTCAAAACCTGGTTTAATTTGCTTCAAAACGGCTACGGAATCGGTTCCGTGGTTCGCGCGAGGAATTTTGCTTTGCAAAATGACGACACTCTCCGGAAAATGCCCGCATTTTCTTTGGTGTTTACACCAAGGGGCATGGGGTATCGAAGATACCCGGCACAAGTAACGTCACCCGAAAGGGTGGCGTTTTTACTTGGTGACCTTGCTGTAGCCGTTTTGGTTCCCGGCAGATTGTAGGGGCAACCAGTGGTTGCCCGCCTTAGGGGAGGAGAGGTGAAGTTTGTGACGGGTGCCACAAATGAAGTTTCACCGAGGGCAAAATTGCAGGTCGGGAGTTTACTTCCGACGAGTTTTTATAATTCCATTTATACGTGCGAGGTAAGGCGTATGGGAGGGGGTTTCCCACCAAAAAAAATGCGGGCGACCAATGGTCGCCCCTACGTGAGTGCTGTGTAATGGGAACAATCCCACCACCGCAAGCGGTTCCCCGCCCTTTGCACAAGGGAGGCAGCTTATGAGGCAAAACAAAAATGCGTGGCGCATGGCCACGCATTTTTTTATTAGGTTTGATAACGCCTTTTATCAAAAGGGTTGATCGGGCAACTCGATGCCGCCGCTACTACTTTCGCTGTTGCCGCTGTTTTCGCTGCTGCTGTCGCTTGCGGTGGAACTGTCAGGCAATTCCTCATCGCCGCTGTTGCCGCCGTTTTCACTGCTGCTGTCGCTTGCGGTGGAGCTGTCAGGCAATTCCTCGTCGCCGCTGTTGCTACTGCTTTCGCTGCTGCTGTCGTTTGCGGTGGAACTGTCAGGCAATTCTTCGTCGCCGCTGTTGCCGCCGCTTTCGCTGCTGCTGTCGCTTGCGGTGGAACTGTCAGGCAATTCTTCGTCGCCGCTGTTACTACTGCTTTCGTTGCTGCTGTCGCTTGCGGTGGAACTGTCAGGCAATTCCTCGTCGCCGCTGTTACTACTGCTTTCGCTGCTGCTGTCGCTTGCGGTGGAGCTGTCAGGCAATTCCTCGTCGCCGCTGTTGCTACTGCTTTCGCTGCTGCTGTCGTTTGAGGACGAGTCATCGCTACTACCGTCCGAACTGGACGAGTTATCCGAGCTATCGGAACTATCCGAGGACGAACTGTCCAAACTGGACGAGGATGAACTATCCGACGAATTGGACGAGGCAGAAGAATCAGTATCCGTAGAGGAATAGGGCGGGGTGGAAGATGAACCATCAGGTTCAACGTCTTTACAACTGCCAAATCCCAAAAACAAGGCGCAGATTAGAGCCGCCAAAGGCAAGGTCCTAAAACATCGCTTGATTGTGTTTACGGCACGTTTCCAGGGGTTAATTACCATTATTTAGAAATCTTCCCCGAATACTTGTTCATCGCCGTTGAAAGTACCAGGGATGCTTTCGGTGACGATGTCCTCGCTGAAGTTAACGAGGGAGATTTCTAATACTTCGTAAACGTTTTTCATATTCATATTCCTCCTTCGTTAGTTTGCGTAAGCTTCTGCAGCTGCGCCGTAGTTGTACAGCGCAATTGCCAAGTTAGCCATATCTGCATTTTCGCTATCCTGAAGCGTGTAAGCATATGCGTTTACACTGTAGGTCAAGGTCTGCATCACAACTCCGTCGTAGGAGAGTACGAACGTGAACGTTTCGCCGAACTGAGTTGCCAACAAGCCTTCGGTGTAGTAGATAGCGCCGTTAAGGGTTACGTCCACGCCGTTTACCGTCAACTTAACGCTTTCATCGTAGTTGGTCAATCTTACGAAAATCTTGTTGTCAGAGCTGAAGCTTACGCCTGCGCTCTTGAAGGAAACGCCACGGTTTTCTTTAGCAACCTCAGATACCAACGAAGCGTCGTTGCTATCTTCGGGTACTTCGCCGAGGTTTTCAAGGTTTGCAACAAGGTTATCCGTGTCAACGTCCTTGTACATCTGAGCCGCCGCACCGTATTGAAGCAGGGCGTTCAAAAGGTTGGTCATTTCTTCGCCAGTGGTGTTGTCAAGCCAGTAGTTTGCATATTCAAGAACGCTGTAGGTATCCTTGCTTACCAACTCCTCGCCATTATACGTAAGCACTGCAGAGATGTTCGCGCTCATGTACTGAGGAGCGATTGCAATGGAATAAACGTAAACGTTGCCTTCTTCGTCGTAAGAACCTGTTACGGTGGTGGTTTTGCCGTTCATCGTGAAGGTCATTTCAGCATCTGCGAACGAATCGTGCATAGATACCTTGTAGTTTACAACCAACTCTTTCCCAAGGGTCAAGTTTGCAGAAACGATTTTAGGTTCAAGATCCGCGCCTGCGTTCGAGCCTGAAATTTCCAAATCCGTAACGTAGTAGGTCGTTCCGCTTACCAACTTATAAATGCAAACGTCTGCTTGTCCGCTGGTATAGCAAGAGAAGATAGGGGGATTGTTTGTAGAGTTATAACGTACCCAGCTTCTATTGCTAGATTCAGGTGCTTTGATAGTAGCTACGCCATTGTTAATTTCAATCTTCCAAGAACCATTAACGTCTAATGCAGCTTTTACTTTTAATTGGTTGCTACCAGAGCTTGCCGCGTACAAATAGCCATCATCCGTCTTGAATGCAAACGTTCCGTCAACCGCACCTTCTTCCAGTGTAATCAATTGTACACCTGCAGATTCTTCAAAAGTTATAGTATCGCCTTCTTTGGTAATAGCTGCCGCCTCGCGATTGTTGCCTCTGTCTGCACCGAGTGCTTTGTTAAATCCGTTTGCGGCGATAACAATCGTGTCGTTAACCGCCAACTGATTTGCGGCGGTGACTTTTACGTAGCCGGTTTCGGTAGAACCTTCCGTATAGGTATACAGCGCATACAGGTCAACGTTTTCCTCGCCCATGGTATAGCTTGCATAGATAGCAGGGCTGGTGGTGCCTTCGTATCCGCCTTCAGTGGTCCAACCAGCAAAGGTGTATTTCTCGTCGTCAACGTTTGCTACGGGCAAATCTTCGATTTTGCCTTGTTCTACACGTCTTGCCGCGACGGGAGCGACGCCAAAAGGAACGTGGAAGGTAATCGTATACTTAAGGTTGGTATAGGTGTTGTCACAGCTTTCGCATTCATACGTAACGCCATTGTCGTCCTCGGCGGTCTTAGTATAAACGCAGTCTTCGGAAACTTCCGTAGGGTTACCACAGATATCACAAGTGCCGATAGCATTATGTTTCTTGTCGCTTACGCTTACATATTCGGTTGCGTTGGAAACCGTACAGTTGCCAGATTCTGTCATCTCTGCACCACAGGTATCGCATTCGCCGATACGGCTGTGTTTACCGTTTTCGGTGTTCCATGCCCAGTTTTCCGTTGCACAAGCCTCTGTAGTGCCTGTCTCTAAAACGCTGTTACAATCATCGCAGACACGTTGCCAGGTATGTTGGCCGTTCGCGATTTCGTATTTTTCGTACGCATTGGGGTGCTGACATTCCGTAGGGCCTTCGCCGCCAGAAGTAATCTCTTCATACTCGTAAAGATGAATAGCTTTTTGTCCCGTGTAAGAAGAAGACTTATAATAACGGAAACGCATGTCGTTGGTACCAGCGTTAAAACGCAAATAAGCACCGCCAGAAACGAAATTGACGGAACCATCGTTATTGATACTCAAGGTATTTGCGTAGGTCGTAGAGGTGCTTGACTTTAAACCATTCGCGTTGCTTGTTTGACCAATATTATAGCCGCTGGCGGATTTAATTGTGTAGTTCGAGCTGCTTTTTGCAATCGTGAAGGTTTTACCATTTAAATCATCGCTATAAGCAATAACTCCGTTGGTAATGGTAACCGAAACGTTGTTTTTAGCAGCATCTAACTTCGTAAGCGAGCCGTTAAAGGCAACTTTGCCATCCTCGTAAACGATCAGGTACGTACCAGACCAGTCGGCGGGTGCGGTGGTTACCTTAGTGAATTGCTTTACGGTATCTGCTTTAACGGGTTGCGTGGCAGGGGTGAAGCCCAAAACCGCGCCGACCATCATCAGTACCGTCAGGCACGCCGTTAGAATGGTGAGTAGTGCTTTTTTTACTCTTACATTCAACATAGGTTTTTTCTCCTTTGTTATAAAATATTTTTTCGTTTTTTGTGGATAACTCTATATATTGTACGTATGTACACGTGCGCGTACAATAAATATAGATAGCAACATTATAGAATACAAACCAAATTATGTCAATCAATTTTTCATTCAATTTTCACAATATTTATTTTCTTTCGTATTTTTCCAAAAAAACTTGAAAAAATTGTGTATAACTTTGTAAGCTTTTCGAGGGTAAAACGGCTCTCTCTTGGAGGGAGCTGGCGCCGTAAAAGCCTCCCTTGTGCAAAGGGAGGGGGACCGCTTGCGGTGGTGGGATTGTAAAAAGATACCACTTAGATAACGAAACAACAATCCCTCAGTCAGCCGTGCTGACAGCTCCCTTTACACAAGGGAGCCTTTTAGTACATCGCCGCACTCGTTTTCAATTCACCCTCAAAAATGAAAAACCCCCGAAAAATCGGGGATTTTTTATCGTTTTTTTATTATTTGCGCGTGATTTTTATCGTCGCAACATGGTATTTTTCCTCGCAGGTGGTGCGGAGAATCGCCTCGTAATAGACCTTGTTCATCAGGGCAATCCGCTCGAAGGAAACGAACTCGTTGGGCTGGTGAATAGTGCTGACTTCGCCGGGAACTTCTGGGCCAAAACCGCAACCGTTTTCGAGGGCTCTCGCGTACGTGCCGCCGCCGATAGCAATCGGCTGACTGGTCGTGCCCATACACTCGTCATATACGCCAAGCAGGGTGCGAATCAGCTTCCCATTCGGGTTGTTGTAGAGGGGGGCTTGATAACTTTCCACCGTATACTGAACGCCGTGCGCTTCAAACGCGCCAAGCACCTCTTCTTTTTTGTGTGTGGAAGGGAAACGGACGTCTACCGTGATATGCAATACGCCGTCTTCATACCGCGCAAGGTTGGGCGACATCGTCAATCTGCCCGTTTCGTCCTGCAGTTCTCTCACGCCGTAGCGGTCTAAAAACGCAATCTCGTACGCCTCTTTGCAATCGTCGTTGACGGTGGCAAAAAATGCCATCAGCTTTTCCAGGGCGTTCTCGCCTTGGTCGGGGGTGGAGGCGTGCGCGGACTTGCCGTAGGTGGTCAGATAGCCCGTCGTGTTGTCGTAGAAACATTCCGTAAAGCCGTCGTACAGAGAAAGCTGGCCGCCTGCTTCTTTAGTCAAAAGCGCCGTTGCCTTACTGCAGACCATATTGACACGCTCGCCTGCGGTCAGGGTCTTGAAGGGGGCGTTTGCGATAGGGAAGTGCAACGTGAAATGCAAAATCCCCTTTTCCGCATAGATGACGGGGAAGTCCGCATCGGGCGTAAAGCCCTCTTTCGGCATCGTTGCCACTTTGTTATAATGTTCGATGCATTTCCAGCCGCTTTCCTCGTTGCAGCCAAGGATTAAACGGATTTGGCGGTTGGGAACGATGCCTTCGTCCTTCAACGCTTTCATGGCGTACAGACAGCAGACGGCAGGGCCCTTGTCGTCCAGTGCGCCTCTGCCCCAAATCTTTTTGCCCTTCACGCCCGTCGAAGATACGTCGTCGTTAATCACGCCGCCAAACGGGGGATACGTCCAGCCGTCCCCTGCAGGTACGACGTCGAGGTGCGCCAAAATCGCAAACGGCTCGCCTTCGCCGAAGATGACCTCGCCGACGTAGTTGTCGTAGTTTTTCGTTTCAAAGCCAAAGCTTTCCGCTTTTGCCAAGAATGCTTGCAGACAGGCGGCAACCTCTTTCCCAAAGGGGGCGTTTTCCTCTGCCGCTTTCATCGAAGAATCGTATCGCAAAATTTCGGCGATAAAGTCCACGGTTTCATCAAAATAACGTTCGGTGATATGCATAAAAATACCTCGTGTAGTTATCGAATATTATTCCTACTTCTATTCTACCTGAAAACGCTGTGAATTTCCACTCTTTTACGCAAATTTTTCAAAAAAACAGGAAAAATTTTTTCACAGACGCGGGTTTTTTGGCTTTGCCTTTGACATTTTGGAAAAAGTATGGTAAAATATAGGCATATTTTATGGTAAATGAACGAGGTGGCAGGTGGAACACGCAGGACATAGAAAGCGGTTAATTGCAAAGCTGGGAATGGGCGGTTTGCCGGAACACGAAGTGTTGGAGGCATTGCTCTTTAACGCCGTGCCTAGAATGAATACCAACGACGTGGCACATCGATTGCTGGCTCAGTTTGGGTCTGTACCCGCCGTGCTGGGCGCATCCGTGCGACAGCTGAAAGAGGTGGATGGCGTAGGGGAGTCCTTGGCAGCGTACCTCAGATGTATCGGTACGTTCTGCGAACGCTATTACGCGGAATACCGTGACCGCTTCCCCAGTATGTACGAACACGATGAGTTTTCCGCCTACGTCTATCGTGAATATTGCTACCTGCAGGAAGAAGTGCTGGATTGCTTCTTGGTGGACCGTTCGGGAAAAATTCTGCAACGCAGACGCTTTTCGGCAAAGGCGCAGGACTTTGCCACCGTCACGCCTGAGGAGATGACCGCTATCTTGGCGGTGCGCGGCGTGGCTGGCGTCGTGGTGGTACACAACCACCCCAGCGCAAGGTCAAATCCCTCGCAGGCGGATCGCGAAATGACCAAGCAGATTCAATGGATGTGTAGCTTTAATAACCTGCTCCTTTGCGATCACGTCGTATGCGGCTATGACGGGGTATATAGCTTTTACAAAGAGGGCGAACTGGGCGGTATCAGCCGTACCTGCTCGATACGACAACTGCTGGCGGAGGGAAATTATGGGAAAGAATGATCCGCAGAGCAGCTCGTTGACGGAAAAACTGAAACAGAGCAGGTTCTATAAGTTCCTGGAAAAGAAAATCGACTGGAAGACAGAACGACAGGTATTCTCTATTGCAAAGGTCTTGACGTATATTCTCATCGTCATGACGGAGGTGCTGCTGTTCGTCGAGGTGTTTTCGCAAAGAAAACTGCCGATAGAGGGGAGCGCTTTTCCTCAGCGGTTGGCGGCGCTGATTATCGCCAGCGGCATATTGACCATCGCGAATGCAGTACGTTTGTTTTTGGCGAAGAGCTTGCCGATGAAGATTGGCTGCATTGTTTTGGAGATGGTTTCCTCGGTGGCAATGATTGCGGTCACAGGGTCGAACTACCTCATCTTTTTGTATATCATTATCCTTTCGGGGTATTATCTGACTTCAAGAAACCCTGTTTACAAGTTGTTGGTGTTTATTTTCTCTATTCCGGTTTACATTACCTCGTACTCACTGGCGATGGGTCTTTGGCGTGGCAGTACGGATTTGCCTTACGCCGTCGTTATTTCCGACTCTGTTTGGGCGCTGGTTGCGTTGGTGGCGCATTTCTTCTTGATGAATTTCGCCTTGAGCTTTTATCGACAGTATCTAAAGCTGGATAAAGCGTTGACGGAACTGAGTGAGAGCCGTAGTGAACTGGAAAAGGCGTATGATTCGCTTGCCGAAGCGACGGCTTTGGAAGAAAGACAGCGTATTGCAAAGGAGATTCACGATACGGCAGGACATTCCATTACCACCGTCATTATGCAGACGGAGGCGGCGAAGCTTGTTATTGACAAGAATCCTGACGACGCGAAGGTCAAGCTGATTGCGGCGAATCTGCAGGCGAAGAATGCTTTGGAGCAGCTGCGTGAAAGCGTACACGTGCTTTCGGGCAACACCGCAAAGGGAACGCTGAAAGCAGAACTGACCAAGGTGATTGAGGAATCGGCGCTTTGCACGGGGATTTCCATTCGTTATGAAATCGAGGACGTCACCGTGTCTGCCGCTAAGGACAGAATGCTGTGCAACGCCTTAAAGGAGTGCATTTCCAACGGTTTGCGCCATGGCGGCGCAACGGCGTTTTGGGTGGAGTTAAAACCGGAATTCGGGCAGGTAAAACTGCTGGTTTCCGACAACGGTTGCGGCGTTGACGTAGGAAAGCTGAAGAAGGGTTTTGGACTCACTGCGATGTTGGAGAGCGCAGAACGGCTTGGCGGTAGTCTGCAGCTCACTTCGGAAGAGGAGGACGGCTTGGAGGTCGTCGTGCGCTTGCCTATTGATGGCTGATGAACGGAGATAATCGAAAGAAAAAGAGGCTGTTATGGAAAAGATAAAAGTATTGGTCGTGGACGACCAAGAGGTGCTGGCAAAAGAGATTTGTGGGATTTTGGAAACGGATCCTTGTTTAGAGGTCATAGGTCTTGCCGGTGACGGTTTGGAGGCGCTAGATTGTTTGGCGAAAAATGCGGCGGACGTCGTGCTGCTAGACATTCGTATGCCGAATATGAACGGGGTCGTTGCTACGCAACGAATCAAGACGGAATACCCGAATACGAAGGTGGTCATTTTGACGACTTTTGACGACAGCGATTATATTTTAAACGCCATCAACAACGGGGCAAGCGGCTACCTTTTGAAGGATATCAGCGCGGCTTCTCTCATCAACGCGGTCAAGAATGCGCACGAGGGAGATACCATTTTGCCTGCAAAAATCGCAAGGCGTATTGCTTCGGCGGCGAAGGACGTTGCGGCGGACAGAGAGATAAAAATGAAGCGTGCCTTCGGCATGTCTGATAGAGAGGTGGAGATTGCCTTGATGATGTACGAGGGGTTTACCAACCGACAGATTTCTGCGGCTCTTAAATTGACGGAGGGTACGACGAGAAACTATATTTCCTCTATCTATATTAAGACGGACAGCGAGAACCGTCAGGATGCTATTCGCGCAATAGGTCAGGCATTATGAGGTATTCTGCTGTATTGTTCGACTTGGACGGAACGCTGCTCGATACACTGGACGATTTGACCGATGCCGTCAATTTTGCCCTGGAAGGGCAAGGCTTGCCTGCCTGCACCCGTGAAGAGGTGAGAGGGTATATCGGTAACGGTATCGTCTTGTTGCTTGCTCGTGCGGCAAAGCAGAGGGCGTGCGAGGTGGATGCTGAAAGAATGCTCTGCGACTTTAAGGAATATTACTCGGCGCATTGTCAGCACAAGACCCGTCCGTACGACGGGGTGATGGAGATGCTCTCGGCGCTGAAAGCCGAGGGGAGAAAAATCGGCGTAGTGTCCAACAAAGTAGACTTTGCGACCAAGGGACTTTGCAAGGCGTATTTCGGCGGTTGTATCGACGTTGCTATCGGAGAAAACGAGGAGGGCGGCGTACGCAAAAAGCCCGCTCCGGACAGCGTTTTTGAGGCGATGCGTATTCTTTCGGCGGAGCCTGCTGATACCGTGTACGTAGGGGATTCCGAGGTGGATATTCAGACGGCGAAAAACGCAGGAATACCGTGTATTTCCGCGACCTGGGGTTTCAAGGATAGGGAGTTTTTAGTCCAAAACGGCGCAACCCATTTAGTATCTACGATAGAGGAATTGCAACAATTACTGTAAAAAACAAAAAAACGCTCTGCGCTAAGCAGAGCGTTTTTATGTGTTTGTGATTAGTTAAACAGATCTTTGTAAGCCTTGCCGAATTTCATCACGGGCTTTTTGCAAGCAGGGATTTCAACCGCTTCTTTCGTCTTGGGGTTGATACCGGTCTTAGCCGCAACCTCTTTCACTTCGATGGTGCCGAGGCCAACGAGTTGTACTTTTTCGCCTTTCTTCAATGCTTCCGTAATGCTATCGAGCAATGCGTCGTATGCAATCGAAATATCCTTTACAGAAAAATCTGCTTTCTGTGCCGCTGCTTTCATCAATTCGCCTTTGTTCATAAGAGTTTATCCCCTTTTATTTTATTTGCTATCAAAGTATTTCCATAGCTTGTACTTATTATAGCCTATTTCCCAAAAATTGTCAATAGGTAATTTTAAAAAAGTATCGGTTTTGGTCGTATTTTGTCAAAAAGCCTACAAATACGGCGTACAAAATTCGGCGCAATACTGCGTTTTGATTAGTTTTCAGCAGAATAGAAACCAAGTCCCAGTACCTGCGAAACGTGGCTCATCACGGCGAAAGCGTTGGGGTCAACCTCGTGCATAACGCGCTTGAGGGCAGCCACTTGTCTACGGCTGATGACGCATACGAGCATGGAATGGTCAACCTTCGTATACATACCCTTTGCAGGGATAGAGGTTGCGCCTCGGCTGAGCTCTTTCATTAAAGCCTCTGCCAGCTCTTCGGGTTTGTCGGTGATAATTCTAAATTCGATTGCAGACTGGAAGCCGTTGTTCAACGCTTCGATGGTTTTGCTGATTAAGAACTCCTCAAAGACGGAGAGCATAACGGGCAAAAGGTTGACTGCGATCGTTGCTTCCGCATCATAGAATACGAAGAAGGATGCGCTGATAACGGCGGTATTGATAGCAAACAAAATCCATGCGATACTGTTTGCCGCCATCTTCTTTTGAATCATAACCGCCAAAATATCGCCGCCGCCCGTGCTACCACCGGACTTGAATGCGATGACCAGCGCCGTACCAAAGCAAAGCGCCGCCGCAATAGCGGCAAAGATTTTTTCTGCATTTCCCTCGAAGACAATCTTGAAACTGTCGGGTAAGAAGTTTTCAAACAACGTCAGCCAAAGCACCTGAAACAAAATGTTTGCGGTGGACATAATGGCAAACTTCTTCTTTACAAAGAAGAAAGCGAGGATAATGAGGGGCGCGTTCAAGAATAAAGTGCTATAACTTTTGGGAAGTCCCGTTGCCGCCTCCAACAAAATCGTGATACCAGAGATACCGCCAACGGTAAATTCGTTGGGGGAAATCAACGAGAACGCCGCAAACGCGATCAGCAGCGAAGAGAGCATTGTGCCCAAGATGCTATACACCCATTGCATAGTAGGGCTAGGCTTTCTATGATGCCTAGGAGGGGGTGCTACCTGCGCTTCTGTTGCGGTCGATTGTGTTATTTCGTTTTGTTCCATAAGTTTATCCTTAAATTATAATAGTTGGTGGTGCGCCAATTATAACGCCTCTACGCTGACGGTGATTTTCGCCGACACGTTTTCCATCAAGCGGATTTCCGCAGGGAACGAACCAAGCGTCTTGCTTGCTTCCATCTTAATCTTACGCTTATCGATGTCAAAGCCCATTTCAAAGAGCGCCTGCGCCACGTGCTGGGAGGTGATAGAGCCGAACACCTTACCGTTCTCGCTCACCTTGATTTTTACAACGACCGTCTTGCCGTTGAGCGCCGCCGCCAACGCCTGCTGAGCCTTCAATTCTTCTGCTTTGTGGAAAGCGGCCGCCGCCTTTTTCTGGTTTGCTTCGTTGATGCCGCTTGCGGTTGCGATTTCCGCCAAGCCTTTTTTAATCAAAAAGTTCTTTCCGTAGCCGTCCGATACCTCGATGATATCGCCCTTTTTACCGCTACCTTTTACGTCTGCTTTCAAGATAACTTTCATATATTTAAGCTCCTTTGTCTATTCATTTTCTTTATTTTAGCGTAAATTTTCAAAAAAGTCAATAAAATATTGAAGCTTTGGGAATACTATTGTTAGCCGTTTGGTTTGAAACTGCTAAATTATAAGGAGGACAACGATGATGATTGAAAGAACTGTAAACAAAGGCGTTGGTTGCAACGTGACCGGTTGCCGTTATAATTACAACGGCAAGAACTGTACCCTTTCTACTATTCACG
Organism: Candidatus Scatosoma sp.; assembly: GCA_045654025.1. Taxonomy (GTDB): domain Bacteria; phylum Bacillota; class Clostridia; order Christensenellales; family Borkfalkiaceae; genus Scatosoma. The sequence goes on along the minus strand of JAZOMO010000038.1, from coordinate 12,258 downwards.
TAGGGAATACCTGCGATTGTGATGCAGATAAGTGTACCTGCTGTGATAGCTACGAAAGAAAATAAGCTCGTAGCTACGGCGAAAAGAAAGCTCCGTCCGCTTGGGCGGAGTTTTTTTATAAAAAGTTTTCCTATATCCTTGCCTTTTTTCTAAGAGTAGAGTATAATAAAAATATATTCATAAGGAGCGTAAAGGGCTATGGAAACGGTGAATGAGAAAAAACAAAATGCCGTCTTGGCGTATTTAAAAGCGTTGCCTAAACGCTTTTTCATCACGGCGTTTTCGGGTATGGCGCAGGGCTTGTTTGTCACCCTGATTGCGGGCACGATTTTAGGACAAATTGCAGGCTGGCTAGGCGACAACTACGTTGGCAACACCTTGCTGTACATAGCGAATATTGCAAAATCCCTGATGGGCGCTGGTATCGGCGTGGGGATTGCGTACGCCCTTGGAAAAAATAAGTTACTTATTTTTTCTGCGGCGGTTGCTGGCATGGTCGGCGCGTTTGCGGATAGATTGATGATCGGGGCGGCGACGACTTTTAACGCTTTGACGTTGGGCACGCCTGGCAATCCCATCGGCGCGTACGTCGTCGTGATGCTGTGCATCGAGCTCGTTTCTCTGTACGCAGGCAAGACCAAGCTGGATATTATCCTTATTCCCTTAGGGGTAATGGCGCTGGCGTTTGTGGGAGTATTCGTTGCGTTTCCGTTCATCGAGGGAGTAAAATTGCTTGGTTACGGCATTGAAAAAGCGACGGAAATCACCCCCTTCTTCATGGGCGTTATCATCGCCGTTTCAATGGGTATTTTGTTGACGATGCCGACTTCGTCGGCGGCAATATGGCTGTCGTTTGCTTTGGGCAACGAATCGGATGCGATGTTGCTGGCAGGTGCCGCGGCGACGGTAGGGTGCGCCTGCCATATGATAGGCTTTGCGGTGGCTAGCTTCCGTGAAAACGGGGTCAGCGGTTTGGTTTCGCAGGGGATAGGCACGAGTATGCTGCAAATCCCCAACGTTATGAAAAAGCCGATAATCATGCTACCCATGGTCGTATCCAGTGCGATTTGTGGCCCGCTTGCGACCTGCGTATTCGGCTTAAAATGCGGCGCGTCGGGCGGCGGTATGGGCACGAGTGGGCTCGTCGGGGTATTCGACCTCTTCGCGTCTACGCCGATGACACCGCTTGGGATTGTAGGGATTATCCTTTTGATGTTCGTCCTGCCTGCCGCATTGAATTTAGGCATTTCCGAATTCATGCGCGCCAAGGGTTGGATCAAACAAGGGGACATGAAACTTGCCGATTGAGTGTTTGAATAAAAAAGAGCCCTTCCGTTGCGAAAGGCTCTTTTTGTTAAATTTTCCTTTTCAGTTCCTTGACGGCGCCCAGCAAAAATTGTTCTGCGGTCGTGCCCTTGCGAATGAGCGCTAGCGCTTCCTCGTGGGTGCACCAGCGCGCCTCGGCGATTTCCTCGTTTAACTTAATGGGCTTATTTTCGTCTACGACGACGATGAAATTAAGCATCAAAATATCCTTGGGCTCATAGTATCGGGAGAAGGTGTACTTGGTTTTGACGACGTCCAAGCCAAGCTCCTCTTTGATTTCTCTCGGCACGGTTTTTTCTGCGTTCTCTCCCTTCTTCACGTAGCCTGCAAAGAGGATAAAATCCTCGTCTTCCGCGTGTTTTGCCAGCAGGATTTTGTCCTGAGTGCGGTTGACGACCACCATGGACACCGCCACGGAAAATTGCGGAAACATGTAGTTTTCGCAACGGTTGCAATAGGGGATTAACCCCTCGTTTTCACAAAATCGGAGAGCTAATTTCTCCCCACAGTTTCTGCAATACATACTTTTTCCCCTTAAATTACACGAAATTTCAATCCTTATCTAAAGACATTTTACCCCTTTTGAGGGTATTTGTCAAGGAGAAATAAAAAAATCTTTTGTAGATTTCTCTCGAAAAGGGGCGCTTTGGGTTGACAGAATGAAAAAAATATGCTATCATAAGTTGCAACTTGAGAAAGCATTTTTTCACTTTGCGGCGAAAAAGTGCTTATTTTTTTGCTCGGTTGTCAGAAATACGTAAAAAACAGCGGCGCTCTTTGGATGACAACGGGCGCGGAAGGAGAACGATATGCTTACTTCGATTTGCGGAATCAACTGGGGTGATGAAGGCAAGGGCAGAATGGTAGACTTGCTTTCGGAAAAATTTGACGTCGTTTGCCGTTATCAGGGCGGCAACAACGCAGGACACACCGTTATCAACAAACGTGGCAAGTTTATTTTAAACTTATTGCCCTCTGGTATCCTGCGTGAAGAGGTTGTCAACGTCATGGGCCCTGGTATGGTCATCGACATTAAACACCTCTGCGGCGAGATTGCTCGTCTGCGTGAAGCGGGGATTAAAATTACCCCCGACAATTTGAAGATTTCCGACAGAGCGGTGATCACCATGCCGTACAACGTATTGCAGGACTGCTTGGAAGAGGACAGACTTGCTGGTAAAAAATTCGGTTCGACCCGTCGTGGGATTGCGCCCGTCTATGCGGACAAATACTACAAAAAGGCATTCCGTATGGGCGAGCTTTTGAATACGGAAAAGCTGTACGCTCGCGTTGCAGACATCGTGGAATGGAAGAACTTGACCGTCGTAGGCGGCTACAAGGCAGAAGCGGTAAAGACGGAAGACATCATCGCGTACTTTGAAGAATTCGGCAAGGAGCTTGCTCCTTACGTATGCGACGTTGGTCTGTATTTGACCGAGGCGCACGCGCAGGGCAAGGACATCATGTTCGAGGCTCAGCTTGGCGCGATGCGTGACATCGACTTTGGTATTCATCCCTACACGTCCTCGTCTTCGACGATTGCGGCTTACGCACCCATCGGGGCAGGCGTTCCTCAGTTGCAACTGACGAACTCAGTTGGTATCATGAAGGCGTATTCGACCTGCGTAGGAGAAGGCCCTTTCACGGCAGAATATTTCGGCGAAAAGGCAAAATTCTTGCGTGACCTCGGCGGTGAGTACGGCGCAGCAACGGGCAGACCCCGTCGTGTTGGTCCTTTCGACATCGTGGCTTCTCGTTACGGTATCCGCTGTCAGGGCGCAACGGAGATTGCCCTCACCAAGATGGACATTCTCTCCGGCTACGAAGAAATTGAGGTTTGCGTTGCGTACGAGCTGAATGGCAAGGAAATCCACGAATTCCCCTTCATCGACGTTCTCGACGATTGCAAGCCTGTATTCAAGACGGTCAAGGGTTGGAATTGCGACATTTCTTGGTGTAGAAAGCCCGAGGATTTGCCCAAGGAAGCACTTGATTACGTCCGCTACTTGGAAGAGGCTTGCGGCTGCAAAATCAAGTATGTTTCCGTCGGTGCAGAGCGTGATGCTTACATCGAAATGTTCTAATGCGTGATAATATATAGTAAACTATTTAAGAAGCAGGAAATTCCTGCTTCTTTTTTTTGTAAAAATTTCGTGGAATGCTTGAAAAATCTTTTTTTCTGTGCTATAATACAAGGTGAAATCTAATACAGTGATAAAAAAGGACGATATATATGCGGATAGCGATTTATGGATATGGAAATTTAGGCAGAGGGGTAGAGCTTGCTTGCCGTCAAAACGCCGATATGGAAGTGGTGGGTGTATTCACTCGCCGTGACCCTGCATCGGTGAAGACGGTGACGGGAGTACCCGTGTACGCCGCAGAGGACGTTTGGGCGTATAAGGATAAAATCGACGTGATGATTTTGTGCGGCGGCAGTTCGACGGACTTGCCGAGGCAAACCCCGATGCTTGCCGAGCATTTCAACGTCGTAGACAGCTTTGACACGCACGCAAACATTCCTGCCCACGTGGCGGCGGTGGATGCGGCGGCGGTGGCGGCGAAGAAAACGGCTACCGTATCGGTGGGTTGGGACCCTGGTATGTTCTCGATACTGCGTGCCTATGCCCTTTCCGTCTTGCCTTGCGGACAGACCTACACCTTCTGGGGGAAAGGGGTGAGCCAAGGACATTCGGACGCCATTCGTCGTATTGACGGCGTGCAGGACGCAAAGCAGTACACGATCCCTAAGGACGAGGCTCTTTCTGCGGTGCGCGCAGGGGGGAATCCTGAACTCTCCACCCGTGATAAGCATATCCGTGTTTGCTACGTTGTAGCAAAAGAAGGGGCAGATAAACAAAAAATCGAACGCGAAATCGTCGAAATGCCTAACTATTTTGCCGATTACGATACCACCGTACACTTTATTTCGCAAGAGGAGCTGGACACCGAGCACGCAGGCTTGCCGCACGGCGGTTTGGTCATTCGCACGGGCACGACGGGTGCAAATGGCGAGCATAAGCACGTCGTAGAATACCGCTTGCAGCTGGATAGCAACGCAGAATTTACCGCTTCCGTGTTGGTGGCATACGCAAGGGCGACGTACCGTTTGAGCCAAGAGGGCGTTTTTGGTTGCAAGACGGCGTTGGATATCCCTCCTGCTTATCTCTATGCAGGCGATAGGGCTACTTTAATAGCTGAGCTTTTGTAATCGTAAAAGGGTTGTAGAGTAATGAAACTGAAATTAAAACCATTGAATTTTTTTGGCTTGACCTTGGCGGGGATTATTAACTCTATCGGTGTCTGTTTGTTCTTGAGCCCTTTATATATCTACGACGGCGGCTTTTCGGGTACGAGCGTACTGTTAAATCGTTATATCGCCTTGATACCGCAGGCAGTCTTCCTGCTGGTCATCAACGTGCCTTTCTATTTCCTTGGCAGAAAGAAAATCGGTTGGGAATTTTTGATTTACTCCCTATACGCCGTAGCGGTGTATTCCTTGGGGTCGTTTATCATCAACGAGCTGGTTTTTAAGGAAGGCTTTCCAAACGGCTCTCCCATTGTTGGTGGGGAAGTGGTGCTTGCCTCTATCTTTGGCGGGTTGTTGTCTGGTATCGGCAGTGGTCTTGTAATCAAGTTCGGCGGCGCGCTGGACGGCGTAGAGGTTATGGCGGTCATCTTCCACAAAAAGCTGGGGGTATCCGTCGGTACGTTCGTTATGGTGTATAATGCGATCTTGTATATCATTGCGGCGGTGATTGCCTCTGTGGTATCGAAAGAAAACGAATGGACGATTGCGCTGTATTCTGTAATAGCCTACTACGTAGGCTTGAAGACGGTGGACTTTATCGTCGAGGGCTTAGAGAAGGGCAAAGCGGCGATGATTATCACCGAAAATCCGAGGAAGCTTTCCGAGGCTCTCTCCCGCGAATTAAAGCGTGGCATCACGCTGTGGGATTCCAAGGGCTACTATTCGGGCTCGGATAAGAAGATGCTGTACGTCGTGGTCAACCGCTTTGAAATCGCAAAGCTGAAAACGTTGGTAAGTGAGTTGGATCCCAAGGCCTTCGTTTCTATCATGGAAGTCAGTGAGATTATGGGTACGAGTACGATGTACCGCAAAAAGGAAAAGAATAAGACGGCTCGTCCTGTACAGCTCTCCATTCCCGTAGAGGAAGGGCTGGAAACGAAATCGGTTGAAATGGTAGGCGAAAAAGAATAATCATCAATCACTATAAGGAGAAAGATTATGAAAGAAAATTATATGGTTTGTAATTGTATGCAGGTTAGCTATAACAGCATTGCGGCGGCTTTGGAGGGCCACGAAAGCTTTGAGGACGTCCTTCAGTTGTTTGACGTGGTGCAAGCCATCACCCATTGTTCTACCGGATGCGGCGGATGCCATGATAAAGTATTGGAAGTTATCTCCGAAATCATGATGTCCTAACTTTTTTTGCGTTGGATTTGCGGCGCAATACTGCGTCGAATTTGCGCGCCCTTCAGTCGTGTACGGCTAGTACACTCCTATCAGGGTGCTCAATTCTTCTTGTCTTTCTTGCAACTGCAACGCAAAAATGTGCTTTCAGTGGGCGTTTGCGGTGAAATACTGCGTCGAATTTGCGCGCCCTTCAGTCGTGTACGGCTAGTACACTCCTATCAGGGTGCTCAATTCTTCTTGTCTTGCTTGCATCTAAGACGAAAAACGTGCTTTCAGCGGGCGTTTGCGGTGCAATACAGCGTTGCGCTGTGGCAACCTTCGGTCATTTACGATTAGTAAACTCCCTCAGGTTATCCTCGCGCGCCTTGTCTTGCTTGCAACTGCAACGCAAAAATGTGCTTTCAGTGGGCGTTTTTGGCGAAATACGGCGTCGAACTTGCGTTTTCCCTCGCTCGTGTACGCCTATACTTTTGAAAAAAATATTTTACAAAGGAAGAAAATAAAAGCGGCGTAAAAACACGCCTTAAATAAAAAGAACGTTGCGACAATTCGCAGCGTTCTTTTTTTTGTAAAAAAGGCTCCCTTGTGTAAAGGGAGCTGTCAATTTTATTGACTGAGGGATTGTGTTTTGGCGGTGGGATATTGTTTACAATCCCTCCGCCTTGCTGTGCAAGCCACCTCCCTTTGCACAAGGGAGGCTTATATTCGTCCTTCTGTCATTCTGAACGAAGTGAAGAATCTCTTTTCCTTAAGGTAAAGCTTTCTCAATCCCTTACGGTGGCCTTTGGTCGTAAGCCAAGTTCCGCAATCATCTGCCCGACGTAGCGCACGGGCACAAGCTCGATTTTGTCTGCGTATTTCTCGCAGATTTTCATGGATTTTTGGGGTAAAATCACCCGTTTGAAGCCATTTTTGATACATTCTACCACTCGTTTTTCGGCGTAGACGACGGGGCGCACCTCGCCTGTTAAGCCCACTTCGCCAAACAGAGCGGTGTACTTATCAATCGGGGTGTCTGCCGCCGCGCTGGCAAGCGCCGCGCAAACGGCAAGGTCTACGCTGGGCTCTGTCAAACGAATACCGCCCATGGCGTTGACGTAGACGTCTGCGCTCCAGAAGGGAATACCGCAACGCTTTTCGAGGACGGCGATCAGCACGGCAAGCTTGTTGCCGTCAATTCCCAGCGCCATTCTGCGGGGCATACCGTACGCAGTTTTGGAAATCAGCGTTTGCAATTCCACGTTGATACAGCGGTTGCCGCTGATACCAGGGCTGACTGCCGAGCCTGCGGCAAGCCCTCTCGTGTCCGATAAAAAGAGCGTGGAATAATCCTGCACGCTGGAAAGCCCTCGGTCGGTCATCTCAAACACGCCCACCTCTTGCACCGAGCCAAAGCGGTTTTTCACCGCGCGGAGCAGTTTAAAATTATCCTCTTGCTGTCCTTCGAAATACAGCACGGTGTCCATGATATGTTCGAGGACCTTCGGGCCTGCCAACGCGCCTTCCTTGGTTACGTGACCGATGAGGAAGAAGGTGATATTGTTCGCCTTTGCAATCCGCATCAGTTTCGCGGCGCATTCGCGCACCTGACCCACGCTGCCTGCGGCAGAGGAAAGGCTCTCGGTGTAGACGGCTTGAATGGAGTCGATGATGACGAACTTGTTTTCGCCAAGGTTTGCCTCGATGTCCTCAAGGCAGGTTTCGTTCAAAAGCAGTAGATTGTCGCCGTTTAAGCCCAAGCGTTCGCAACGCATTTTGACCTGCGAACAGCTTTCCTCTGCGGAAACGTAGAGGACGGAATGTTCCTTAGCAAGGTATGCGGAAACCTGTGTTAAGAGGGTACTTTTGCCGATGCCAGGGTCGCCGCCAAGCAGGACCAAAGACCCGGGCACGATACCGCCGCCAAGTACCACGTCGAATTCGTCCACGCCGCTTTTTACACGGTGGAACTTGTCGTAGCTGACTTTGGATAGGGGCGTGGGGCGATTTGCGCCCATTCTCGACACGCCTTTGGTGGTTGCCGCCGTGATTTCAGGGGCGACGAGTTCCTCTTGCAGTGTATTATATTCGTTGCAAGCAGGGCATTTACCCAGCCATTTTGGGGTAATATAGCCACATTCCGCGCAGACGAACTGCGAGGTAGGGGCTTTCGTGGTTTTTGCCATAAATAATTTCCTTATTTTTTCGCTATTACTTATTTCAGCATTACATATGCGTAAACGGTAATTCCTTTGCCTTCGCCGACGTAGCCAAGCTTTTCGTTTGTGCCTGCCGAAATGCCGACTTTGTCAGAGGGCAGGGAAAGGGCGGTGGAAAGGCTGCGTTGCATCTCTGCGATGTATTTTGCTAAGCGTGGCTTTTCCGCTTGGATTGCCACCGAAACGCTGGCGGGGGCAAGTCCGTCTGCCTCTAAAATCTGTACGACCTCAGCGAGCATCGCCATGGAATTTGCACCACGCCATTTCTCGTCCGTGTCGGGGAAGTAGTGCCCGATGTCCTTCTTGCCTGCCGCGGACAGCAGGGCGTCCATGAGGGCATGTACGGCTACGTCGCCATCGCTGTGCGCAATCAAACCACTTTCCGAGGGAACTTGTACACCGCAGAGGGTGATATAATCTTGCGCTTTCCCAAAGGCGTGCGTGTCCACCCCAAAGCCCACGCGATGGGGGGCGGGTTGGAAGTCCTCGGCGTAGGTCAGCTTGCGGTTGACGCGGTTGCCTATGTAGATGTGCGGTTTACCACAAAATTCTGCGTAGACCGAGCCGTCGTCCGTGTACGATTTTTTCCCTTGTAATGCCTGCTCGTAACAGCGGATAATCGTCTTTGTGAAAAATCCCTGAGGGGTCAGCACGTCATAACATTCCGCGCGGTTGGGAACAGCGACGATTTCCTCGCCGACCACCTGTGCCTGCGTGTTGACGACGGGCAGGGCGCAGATAGCGCTCTCGTGTGCGCGTACGCACGCTATACATTCTAATATCTCGCGCGTGGAAACGAAGGGGCGCGCGCCGTCGTGGATGAGCACGATTTCCCCCGTTGCCTTCTGCAGGGCGTTGTACACCGTCTGGGTGCGGACTGCGCCCCCTTCGACGAGTTCGATGGGGTACTTTCTTTGAAGAGCGAGCATCTCTTCCTCGTCCTCTTTGTTATACGCTACGATAAGCTGAGTAATCTCAGGTAATAAAAACGCTGAAATTGTGCGTTCGATGACGGGAATCCCCTCGTAAAGGGCGAAAATTTTGTTGTTTGAAAAGCCTGCGCGCGTGCCTTTCCCTGCCGCGCAAAGGATGACGGAAACACTCATGAAATCACCTCGTAAAGGTTCGCTGCCTCTTCTTTTTTTACCGTTTCTTTGATATTTAGAATGCGGATTTTCAGGCTGCCGCCCGAAAAGCAAATCTCCACTTCGTCACCGATTTTGACGGCGGTGGAGGGCTTTGCCGCTCTGCCGTTAATCAGCACTTTTTCACCGCTACACGCCTCTTGCGCGACGGTGCGCCGCTTCAAAATACGGGATACTTTTAAAAATTTATCAATGCGCATATTTTTTCCTTTTTTAAGTAAAAATTTTCTATTTTTTCGCAAAATTACTTGACAACTTTTTTTGAAAGAATTATAATAAGATGATTTATAATCAGGATATTATGGCGTATTGCCGCTTTTGGGTGAAAAAACCCCTAAAAAACGCCCCAAAAACGGGGAAAAACAGCAATTATTTCGCCTGTTTCGTCTATTATACCGCAAAAATAAAAAAAAGTAAAGCGGAAAACGAAAATTTTTTTCTTGATTAACTTTTTCAACCTTTATTAACTATGTTAAAATTTTCGATTTTCATCGATGAAAAGATATACTCGGTAAATCGGTTTTTAAAAATCATATAAGGAGTATTTTAGCGAATGGAATTACCTATTTCCAAGTATGGCAAAACCGAAAGAAGACGGTTTGGTAAGATTCAGGAAGTCATCGACATTCCCGATCTCGTCGAAATCCAGAAGGACAGCTACCGCACCTTTATCGAAGAGGGCATCAGCGAAGTCTTTGAGGACTTTTCCCCGATCACCGACCATTCCGACCGCTTCGAACTGTATTTCTTAGAGCATTATTTCGTCGAAAAACCTAAGTATGACGAAAAAGAATGCCGTATGCGTGATGCTACTTACGCATTGCCTTTGCACGTAAAAGTGCGCCTTGTCAACAAGGAGAAGGGCGGCGAAGTAATCGACTCCGCAGACGTCTTCATGGGCAACATCCCCCTGATGACGGAAAACGGTGCGTTCATCATCAATGGTGCAGAACGTGTTATCGTTTCCCAGCTCGTTCGTTCCCCTGGCGTTATCTCGACGTCTGAGAAGGACAAGACTGGTAAGGAAATGTTCAAGACGACGGTCATTCCCAACCGCGGCGCGTGGTTGGAATTAGAGCAGGACGCAACGGGCGTTCTGCATGTTCGCGTAGACAAAAAGAAGAGATTGCCTGTAACCGTGCTGCTTCGTGCTTTGGGCTACGGCTCGAACCGCGCTTTGGAGGATTTGTTCCCCGGCGATAAGATTATCGAGGCAACGATTGCAAAGGACACCGCGAAGAGTGAATCGGACGGCTTGCACGAATTGTTCCGCCGTTTGCGTCCCGGCGACCAGCCCACGGAAGAATCGGTTAGAACCCACCTTTACAACTTGTTCTTCGATTCCCGCCGCTACGACGTAGTGAAGGTTGGCCGTTATAAGTACGACAAAAAGCTCTGTCTTTCCTACAGATTGACGGGCTGTATTGCCGCAGAAGCTTTGGTTGACCCCGAAACGGGCGAACTCATCGTAGAAGAGGGCGCAAAGATTTCCGAAGAACAGGCAAAGCGCGCGCAGAACTGCGGTATCAACGAAGTATTCGTTTGGGTAGAAGATCCCGAAGAAGGCAAAATTAAGCACAAGATTATCGCAAACAACACGGTTGACTTTGCGGAAATTTCCGACGTGCCTCTGAAGGCTCGTGGCAAGGACTTCGGCTTGTTGCCTACCGTATACTATCCCAACTATAAGTTCTCCAAGCTTATCGCAGAAGAATGCGCGAACTTGAGCGTGGAAGAAGTTGCGGAAAAATACGTGGACGAAATCAACGAGCTGTACTATACCGTTGAAAAAGCGGAAGAGCCCGATGAAAAGCCCGAAGAAAGAAAGAACCGTGAAAAGAGAAGAGACAACCGCAGAAAATTCGTTGCGGCTTGTAAGCTGTTCCACGAGGTATTGAACGCGGAGGTTCCCGTTCCTACCAAAGAACAGAAGAAGGAAATGCGTCCCTTGGTGGATAAGCTGTGCCATAAGCACGTAACCCGTGACGACGTTATCGCGTCCGTTTCCACCAACGTTGACTTAAAATACGGCATCGGTACGCTGGACAACATTGACCACCTCGGCAACCGTCGTGTTCGCTCGGTAGGCGAATTGTTGCAGAACCAGCTCCGTATCGGTATCAGCCGTTTGGAAAGATTGATCCGTGAAAGAATGGCTACGCAGAGCTCGCAAGAGGTTACTGCGTCCTCCCTTATCAACGTACGTCCCGTATCCGCGGTTATTCGTGAATTCTTCGGCTCTTCGCAGTTGTCGCAGTTCATGGACCAGACCAACCCGATTGCAGAATTGACGCACAAGCGTAAGTTGTCCGCGCTCGGTCCTGGCGGTTTGAACAGAGACCGTGCTACCTTCGAAGTTCGTGACATTCACCATACGCACTACGGTCGTATGTGTCCTATCGAAACGCCTGAAGGTCAGAACATCGGTTTGATCTCCTCGTTGGCTACCTTCGCGAAGGTAAACGAATACGGTTTCATCATGAGCCCGTACAGAAAGATTGATAAGGCTACTGGCGTCGTTACCGACCACGTAGACTATTTGACTGCAGACGAAGAAGATAGATACGTCATCGCTCAGGCAAACGAACCCTTGACCGAAGAGGGCAAATTCGTCAACGCACGCGTTGGCTGCCGTTATCGTGACGATATTACCGAAATGCCTGCGTCCAAGATGGACTACATGGACGTTTCGCCCAAGCAGCTCGTTTCCGTAGCAACGGCGCTCATTCCCTTCTTGGAAAACGACGATACCAACCGTGCCTTGATGGGCTCGAACATGCAGCGTCAGGCTGTTCCTCTTTTGAAGACCGAGCCCGCTATCGTTGCAACCGGTATCGAAGGTTCGATTGCGCAGTATTCCGGCGTTATCGTCACCGCAAAGGAAGACGGTATGGTTGTCGGCTGCTGCTCGAACATGATCAAAGTTCGTGAAGACGACGGTACGATTCGTGAATATCCTTTGAAGAAGTTTGAACGTTCCAACGTAGGTACCTGCTTGAACCAGAAACCTATCGTAGCAACGGGCGACAGAGTCTTCAAGGGCGAAATCATTGCAGACGGTCCTTCGACCGCAAACGGTGAGCTTGCGCTTGGTAAGAACATTCTCGTCGGCTACATGGAATGGGAAGGCTACAACTACGAAGACGCAATC
>JAZOMO010000037.1:0-33808 GCA_045654025.1 Candidatus Scatosoma sp. | reverse complement strand
CAGGTCACCTTCATTCTACCCCATAATTAAAGCACACGAATTGTCCTGTGCTTTTTGCTGTATGTGACACCGTACGGGAAAGATAACGAACCCATCGGGTTCGGAAAAATGCGAGCGTCTATACGCGAGTATTTTTCTTTGCCGAGGCTCACACCGCAGGTGGGAAACGGCAAGCCCCCGTACGGGATGCACCTTTGCAGGTGCGCTGAGGGCGGTTGACGAAAAACGCTTGAGTTTCAAGCGGTTAAGCCGAGCTGCCCGTTAAGAAAAGCATTGATAATGCTTTTTAGGGGCGAGTTAAGCGAAATGCGATAGGTAGCATTGAGCGTGACCGAACGCAAAGAACAGCTTTGCGTGAGACCGAGAGTCGCGCCTTTGGCGGCGCGCCCCGCCAAACGATTATCAACCGTTTGTTTTGCCCTCCATCTTACTCGTTTCCCTTTTTCCGCAGGCAAAATGCTCGCTCTCGCTCGCAGCTCCACCCTCGACCCTCGTCGAATCCGCGTTGTCTACCAAAATAAAACGACACACCGCGCTGGGTGTGTCGTTTATTTTGGAGCAGGCGACGAGAGTCGAACTCGCCGGGAACAGCTTGGGAAGCTGCCGCCATACCGCTAGGCGACGCCTGCATTTGAAAAGCGTTTTCATTATATCCCTTTTTAAGAAAAATGTCAACGCTTTTTTCCTTTCTTTTTATACTTTTTCGTTTTTCTGGCAAGTAGGACATACGCCGATGAATTCTACGCTGTACCCCTCGACCGTAAAGCCTTCCCCTTCCTTCGTCATTACCTTCGGAAGTCTGCCCTTCCACGGCAACTCTACGTCCGCGACTTTACCACAACCACGACAATGCACGTGATAATGCCTCATCGTGTTGAAATCGTACCGCACGTCACTGCCCGCCATGCGAAGCTCTAACGCCCGTCCACTCTCCGCAAAACCCGCAAGTACGCGGAACACCGTCGCCCTCGAAATCGTCGGACAAGTCTGTTGCAACCAAGTGTATACCTCCGTCGCCGTTGGATGATCCAACGTGCAAAGCGCATCGTATATCACCGTTTTTTGCTTGGTCTGTCTCTCTTGCATAGCTACCCCCGTAATAATACTCAGTCTTAATACAGTACCATTATAGCATAGCTTTTTTGTTCCGTCAAGCGTTTTTAGAAAAATTTTCCGTTTGCTTAAAAATTCCTCGAATTGACGATGAACAGTTCTCTGCCGTCGGTGGCGTCCATATACACGAAATAGGACTTGTCATCGTAGCTGCAGAAAAATTCGTAGGCGGTCAGTTCCCTGCCCTTGTGTTCAAACAAAACCAGTCTGGACGATTCTACCGCCAGCTTTTCGCTGAGCTTATCGCGCGCCTCCTGCATACTGATTTTTGTGTTCAATTCGCACCTGCCCCTATGGTTTTTGAGATATTTGCTGGCGTCCATACCGCTGACAACCCCACGTTGCTCGCACACCTTCACGATAATTTCATCGGGATAGTAGGTGCAACCGTCCGCGTAGTACACAAAGGTAAAGTCGGCATTCGTACCACTTTCGCTGACCTTGACAGGGATTACTTCCGTATACCCCAGCTTTTGCAAAAACGCCCAAGCGGTGTTCTTCGCCGTCTCTATATCATACACGTGGCTATGACATTCCTCGTAATAATCAAAGTATGCCAGCGCCCCATTCTCCTCAGAAATCTGAGCGAACATCCTAACGTCGTTTTCTGTCATCAGCTCGAAATTATAAGCCTTGCCTCCCTTCCCCAGCGTTTCACCTGCGTAGGTTACGCTCTCAATCCCATAGTCGGAAAAATAATATCTGCACAGCTCCTCTGCTTTTTGGGAGGGAATCCCCTGCTTTTCCCGCTTCCCCGATTTGCTGGGAGTCGGCATCAATTCTTTTTCCTCTTTGGGTTTTCGGGGCTCAATGGGGAGCTTAGGCATCGCCTCGTTTTCCACTTTCTCTAAAGCTTTCGTTATACGACAATCCTTCCCCTTCATCATGCCCGTAATATCGTCATCCTCTAACGTTGCGGCAAGCTCGTCCAGCGTTTCACGCATCTTATGCTGTGTTTTATACATCATTTCAAGGTGCTTTTTATCCCACTCACTCAGCTGTTCGCCGCGCGCAAGCTTTTCAAGCATCCGTTCGCAGGCAAACGACATACCGTTCAAAAAGCGCATCGTATTGCCGTCTTCCTGCACGCCGTAGGGGAGTTTTTCAAGGTCGGTTTCCGCCATTCTCGTCTGCACCAAAATATCGGTGAGCAGTTCCATCTGCTTGGTCGGGTCTTCAGAAATACGCAGAGCGTCCAAATCATCATCCACCTTTTCAGCAAGATGAATCACCTCGTATACCAGCCCGCGATACCCGCCTGCCGTAGAGGCGTTTTGCTTGCCCATATTGATTGCGCCCACCGTCAAAACCGCCGTTAATGCCAACGAAACTGCGCCCAACGAAACCACCGCCGCAATCCAGCCGCCAAGGCCGTCTCCACGCTGTTTTTTACCCTGATTTCCACCATTTACGCCACCCTGACCACCTGATGCCTGATGCGCCTTTCGCTCTCTTTCAAGTTCGTGCAAAGCCTCGCGATAACGGTTCTCCCTCTCTCTGTTTTTCTGCACTCTTTTGCGAGCCTCTTGCACGCGGCGTTCCGCCGCTTGACGTTCAAGCTCGGCTTGGCGTTCGATACTCTCTACCTTTTCTGCCCCCGAGGACATATTTTTCCCAAAATCCTTTTCGTCCATCTCATACCCCCTTTTAAATAGCAAACACGTGTCTGCCGATGACTGTAATCGTCTGGCGATCAAAAATCCAAGAGCTGGTGGCCACCGCAGGGTTGTAGTAGTACAAAGCCCCGCCCGACGGATCCCAGCCGTTCATCGCATCTCTTGCCGCCTTCAAAGCCGTATCGTTGGGCGTCAAGTTGATTTGGCCGTCACTCACCGCCGTGAATGCGTGCTTTTGGTAGACGACACCCGATACGGTATTCGGGAACTGCGGACTGCGAATTCGGTTCATAATCACCGCCCCGATCGCCACCTGACCGACGTACGGTTCACCTCTGCCTTCGGCGTAGATAGTACGCGCCAGCAGATACACGTCCGATTCAGAAAAACCGTTCGTACCCGACTGCGAGGGTACGGAGTTTTGCAGGGCGTTATACGCATCGTTCATCCCCAGAGCCTTATAGGTTGCTTTGCCCACAACCCCGTCCGCCGTCAAGCCGTTTTTCTTCTGGAAGTAGATGACCGCACTACGCGTAGCCGTGCCGAACACGCCGTCTACGCTACCGTTGTAATACCCCCATTGTTTCAAGCGGCGTTGCACCTCTTTTACCTCGCTACCACGCGAGCCTTGGCGCAATACCGCCGCTTCCACCACAATGACGTCCGCAGGGCGGTCCACCGTTTCTGTGTTTTTCACCCTCGATAACAGCGCCGCAGGCACAGCAGATACCACCGCAAGGGTGGCAAACGCGCAAGCGGCGATCCATTTTGCTTTTTTCTTCATTCTATCCTCCTCCTATGTATGGGGGCAAATCACTCTCAGCCTCTGCTCGATTTCCAAGCCGCTATCAACTCCAAAATACGGCTCTTATATCGAACGGGTATGCCCGCCTGCCCCGCAAAGCAAAGGGGTGGATAGATCACACACCACCAGTTTTTCCCCTCCGCGCGTCCAAGCTCGACGACCAACGCCATATACTCCCCGGCAGGCAGGGTATATTCACCGTAGACACGAACGGGGAAATACTCCGTTCTGACCTCTGCCCTCGCCTCGTAGGGCAAGCCGTTTTTTCGCAATGTTTCCGTGCCAACCGCCGACAAAGTCCCTTCCAGCGCCTTCAATCTCTGCGCCGCATCCGCAAAGCTTTCACACCCTGCCACCGTGGGGGCGAGCGCCTCTACCAAGGCGTCGCGTACGGCATATTTTGCCGCCTGAGCCTGTGGCTCGTCGCTGTCCGCTCGGATGTGGATGCGCAGATATTCGTTCGATACCTGCCCACTCTGCGTACAGCCAAACAGCCCAACCGCCGTCAAAGTTATTATGCAGGAAAGTAAAAGAATTATACCTATTTTTCGCATAAAAAAATAACCTCCGTGTGTTGCTACACAGAGATTATTGACAAAATGTATTCTGTTTATACTGTTAAATCCGAACCAGCCCAAAAGCTGTCTTTGGGGTGCGAAGCAAATTACAGCAGGTCAGACCAAGAGTGGTGATGCAGCTCCCCTTCCTCTTGTAAGCCCTGAAAATCCGTCTGGCGCAACGCCTCGTAGACGGCAATCGCCGCCGAGTTGCTCAGGTTCAGCGACCGCGCGCGCCCGTCCATAGGAATGCGCAAGCAGGTTTCCTCGTTTTGCATTAATAGTTCTTCAGGCAAGCCTTTCGTTTCCTTGCCGAATACCAGAAAATCCCCGTCACGGAACTGCACGTCCGAATGGCGGTGGCGAGCTTTGGTCGTAAAGAAGAAAAACCGAGCCTCAGGGTACTTCGCGCGCAATTCCTCAAAGCTATCGTAATACGAAATTTGCACCAAATTCCAGTAATCAAGGCCAGCGCGTTTTAAGTATTTATCGGAGACCTCAAATCCCAAGGGGCGTACCATGTGCAACGCCGTGCCCGTCGCGGCGCAGGTGCGCGCGATGTTGCCTGCGTTCTGTGGAATTTCCGGTTCTACCAAAACAATATGAAACATTTTCTTTTTACCTCTTTCTTTTTAAGCTAGATTAAAACGGCTACTATATTGTACCTTGTTTTCCGCTTTTTCGCAAGTGATTTGGCATACTTTGGTAGGGATTTTCCGAATAAAATCCTTTAGAAGAAGCAAACTAACAACGAAAGCCAAACCGCTTTCAAAGGAGAAAAAATTATGAACGAAAAAAGATCGAACCAACACAGCAAAGAAACCAATAAGGCAAAAACGAAGGCTTGCGGTGGCAAGTGTAAGAACAATCCTAGCCGTGAAGAAAACTGCAAGTAAAAAGGAAGAAACACGCGTACCTGCCCCCACAAAACTTGTTTTAGGCTTACTGGGGCACACGTCTAAAACGGACGTAAACGGCAGCTATACAGGCGTGCCGACAGACAGACGGGAAAAGCCCGTGCAGGACGCAGACGACCTTTAAAAAAGGCGATAAGACACCAAAAGGAAAGGAAGGACAAACCAAGTTTTGTCCTTCCTTTTTCGTTTTTTAATAGCTGTGTCACAGGGTCTTTTTTATTTAGAAATCGTCATCGTCATCGTCGTCATCGTCGTCGAGCGATTCATCGTAGTCGTCCGCAGAAACTTCTTCCCATTCTTCGTCCGCGTACGTTTCTTCCTCTTCTTCCTCTTCTTCCTCTAAGTCGAAGTCCGCATCGTCCACGGTGATACCAAGGTCTTCCGTATCGTCATCGTCCAGATAGCTGCGCCAAGTATCGTCTTCTTTGTCCGCATCCTCAACGTCTACCTCATCCTCGTATTCACTCTTACGAGCGCATTCCTCGCACATCTTTTCGCCCAGCTTTACGTAGACCTCGCCACAGAGAGGGCAAAGCTCCATATCCTCAGCCGCTTCTTCCTCCAACGCCTCTACGTAAGAAGTGTCGCCAGAAAGCTCCTTTTCGCAGACCTCGCAATATTCTCTCTCATCTGCATCAATAAAATTCAATTCACATCTGGGGCAAATGATATATCTTGCCATAGTTTTCTCCCTTATCTCTCGCCGTCCATTTGGCGGGTTTAATTTTGCTATATTATATTAATATTTACGAAATTTGTAAACTGTTTTTTATATAGTTTTGCGGATTTTTTTTATTTTTTTTCCTATTTCCCGAAAAAAGACCGTCCTTATCATTAGAACGGTCTCTTTTTATGCTTATTCTTCGGTTTCAGCAGTTTCTTCAACCACTTCTTCTACGGGTTCTTCTGCCGCTTCCGTAGCTTCCTCTGCCTCTTGTGCAGGTGCTTCCTCAGCCACGTCGTCCGCATAGACGTCAATCGTCTTATCGTCCGTAGTGTCAATCTTCTTGCGAGGTTTCGAGCTTCTCATACGCTCTTCCATCGCCTTCTTGCTGCGCTTTCTAAGGTAGATCACCAAGAACACGCCGCCAACTGCCACTGCTACGCCACCGACAGAAATCAGCAACCATGCCCACCAAGCCAAACCTTCCTCATCCGCATCGGAATCGGTGGAAGTCGCATTGTAGACACTCTTCTTCCAGTCTTCAGGAAGCGTTTCTTTATCAGCCTCGCTGTAATTGTCGCCCAGCATACCGTAGTAGTAGGATTCTACGTCGTAGTATTTATCGCCATCCTTAAACTTTTCAGTATAATCGTTGGGGGTCTGCGTTACAGAAACAGGCTTTCTTTCAGAGAGCTTATGACCTACGAACGCATCAAATTCCTTCTTATCGTTGTCGGACAGCACGTCATCGCCGTATTCCTCATAGAGGTCGTAAACCAAATCCGCTTTGCCGGTACGGAAATAAGCCATCGCCGCCGCAGCCAGATTCTTTTCACCACCCATTTCTTCATTGATGTAATCAATGACTTCTTGGTACTTCTCGTTGCGTGCGTTCAGTTCTTCCGTTTTCATCGCTCCGCCGTCCTTACCAATCAACGATACAGCGTTGATATAGTTGTAGGACATGCCGTTAATCGTCTGTGCGTTGTTGTAAAGCAATACGTTGTCGAAGATTTCAGGCGCATACCAAGCGGTATTAAACTCGATGGAAAGGATTTGTTCATCCTTGTATTCCGCATCGTCCAAAATCGCCGAGTATTCTGCTACGCCACCCGTATAGTTGATACGATAAAGGTTCTTTTCGTCTTCGATGTAGGAATAGAGATAATCCCCTACCGTGTACAACAGCTTTCTATCGGTAAAGCCCGTTTTTGCAATCGCGATATCCTCTTCACCTTCCGTTGCGCGCATCAGCTTGTCACCCGAAACGTACAAGTAGCTGTGCTTGCCGCCTTCGTTGATATAGAACAGCGCAGAAGCGCTTGCGTTTGCGGTTTCATTGGAAACTACCGTCACGCCGTTGTTCCCCAAAATCGTATTCCAGCCTTCTGCCGTCACCGCCGCATCTGCAAGATAGTACAGGCTGTTGACCGCCGAACCACCGTCGCTGAGCTGTGCGCTACGCGTGAAATAAATACCGCCGTTCTCGTACGACTGAATCGTGTAGGTGTAGCCAAGCTTTTCGATGAAGCCCGCCCCAGGTGCCATCGCCGCATTGTAGTCTGCCGCGATATGGAATTGCATCGTCTTTTCTTCCAAAGGTTCTTGTCTTTCAGAAGCACCGATACCGTCGAGCACCAACTCACCAAGGTTTACGTAGCCATAGGTTGTGTAATCGGAAAGATCGTAACGAGGTTTTTCGCCCGCTTCCTTTGCCTCGTCGTTCTTATCCTTGAAATACTTCTCGTCGAAATCGTAGGTTTTGGAATACTTTTCGCCGTCCTTTGCGGTATAGCTTGCATTCTCCTCATCCACGTCTACCGTTGCGGTAGCGCTGACACGATATACCTGCGTATATTCCTCGTCGTCCTCCTTGTCCGTACCGATAAATCTATTAGGCACGTTCATCGTATAGTATACGACGTCGTTGCCTTTGTCCTTTTTGTCAAAGACAAAATCACTAGCCGCGCCCTTTACAAGCACCGTGGTCTTGCGGTTTTTTACGTCGTAGGACTTCAACGCGCCGTCCTCTACGTACATACAGTACACTTCGCCGTCATCGCCCTTTACAAAGCGGTACTGCACGTTATTCGATTCCGTACGGAAGTAGTAATCGGACATAACCTCCGTGCCGTCCAGCTTCGCGCGCTTAAAGTCAAGCTTATTGGACATCACGTTGCCGTCCAAATCCTTATCCGTTGTGGGCGTTGCAAAGTACACGTAATCGCCTTGAATGAAGATACCGGAATCGGTGCTACCAGTTACGAACAACAGAGGAACAACTACCTCTGCTTTGTCATAGTCGCCAGCGGTCAAATTCTGCGTAGAAATACGCATCAGCGAACCCTTGTTCACTTTGCCGTATACATTGTCCGCCGTAGAATATTCCTGCCCGTTAATGAAATAAACGTAGCCACCCTTTTCCACCGCAAAGCCACCGTTGGACTTTACCTCTGCCGTCGATTCAGGCATGGAAAGCGGCTCACCTAAGCCATAAGGCTTCGGGCTACAAGCCGAAATCGCAAGCGTCGAACCTACCATAACGGTCGCCGCTAACAAGCTGATAAACTTTTTTGTTTTATTCCCCATAGATTGAAGAACTCCTTGATGATATTGCCAGTCGAACAATTTCTCCTTTCTATAAGAAAGGTAGTATTATCCGACGATACTAACGCATATTCTATTATATATCAATTCGTCAATTATTGCAATCAAAAACAGTTGACTTTTTACTGAATTTTGCAGGAAATTTTTGAAAATAGGAGGTTTTTCAGCCCATGGAACAACTTGGGATTTGGAATTTATTAAAAACGATGCTAAACAACACCCCGTCCCCTTCCACACAAACCGCCAAAACTGCGGAAAATCAGACGGAAAATACGCCCTCAGTCACCAAATCCGCCCCACCGGAAAATGGAGTAACCCTCCAAGAGCAAGAGAGCAAAGAAACACCCCCAACGCCTTCCGCAAAAGCCTGCGAAGAATACCTACTCCGCCACGAACGCCTGAAGAACCAACGCAAAAAATAAACCGCCCCCAGAAAAGGGAACGGTTTTTTCTTCCTTGAATTGCCCCTATCAGCCGTTGCAACGAAATCAACCTAAACATCCAACGCCATATTTCAATCATTTAAAGCATTAAACCATATTTTCTTGTTTCGCAGAAGGTTGAGTCCGAGCAAAAAAACGATTACGCATACAGCAACCCCGAGAAGGGCGTTCATTATCAATATCTCCGTTTCGGTCATTCCCTCAAAGGAAACCAGCATCGAGCGTTGCAGCGCAAAGATGGATACAAAGGCATCCGCAAAGGATATATTTCGCAAGGTCATATGGGCTGCCGACGCATTACGACGAGATTTTACCAGCTGAATTGTTGCAAGCGTAATTTTAGTAAAGGAATACGCCGCCATGGCAATCATGACAACCATGGGAAGCTGGTGACCTCTATCACGGACAAGCGATAGAATCACCGTTCCTGCAAGAGGAAGGGATAGCGTTATCAACATTCCCCCCGTAAACTTGGTAATAAACCCTTCCCTTGACTTAGAGATTAACACCGCAAAACGAACGATGCTTAAAATCAGGTAATACGTGCCGAGTGTTAATAACCACCACGAGCTTGATACAACCCCGAATACAAGATGGTATACACCGAATAAAACGTTGAAAATTAAGCTGATAAGCGCCACTTTTAGCGTCTTATCCATCAATATTCCTCTCCCCTAAAATACAATCTATGATAATCTTGATGATCGTATCCATATCGTCGCAACACTTTCTATCGAGCCATTCCATCACGATAGCAAACACTCCCGTTAGATAAAATTTTATCGTATAGGCACGCTCCTTCTCTGGAACACGAAAGCGTGAGAGAATGGGGTCGAAAATACGGTTGAACATTTTACTGTACACTTTATCAAGATTCATGGAATTGAATTGCTTGATAGAAACCTTAAATATGCGCTGATTTTCCTTGATAAAGGTCAGATAGGGCGTAAGATATTCCGTCGTTATGAAAACCAAATCGCTGAGCTTATGATTTTCAAAGCGCTCTTCAATCCCCTTCATGTCTACGGCGTAATAAGCAAAATGCTTATCCAGGATATAGATCGTAGTTTCTTTTAATAAATCGGCTGTATTCTCATAATGCAGGTAAAAGGTAGACCGATTTACCCCTGCGGTGGCGCAAATTTCCTTAATGGTGATGTATTCAAAGTCCTTCTTTTCAAGTAATTTGATGAGGGCTTCGTCCATTTTGATTGCCGTATTAAAATATTTGCTTTCGTTTTTATTCATAAGACGCTCACGCCCCCTCGATCACTTACTTTTCTTCGCTAATCTCTCTTGCAAGCTCTACAATCTCATACGCATATTTCTTCTTGCCGTTTTCAAGTATCTTCTTATAAATCGGATAGTTAATGCCAGTGCCGGCAAAACCTATAATACCAATGACAATCCCGAGTATGGTAAGAGGAAGTGTCCCACCGATAACCTGCATAGCGAGGGACATTCCCGTACCTGCAATAAGGGCAGAAATGATACCAAAGGTATAGGTGAAAATAGTTGCGGGCATTTTCGCCTTCCTGTCGAGCTTGCGAAGCGCAACAATTTTAGAATTTTCCTTAGGAGCATACTCCTTTGCGATAGATTCTGCATAAATTTTGTCTGTGTTCATTTTATTTCTCCTTTTTAATTTTTTGTATATTTATTATACCAACTGCCAAAGAGAATTTGAACAACAAGATTCACTGAATATGTTGATTTCTAGGATAATTTCACCATCAAAGATAACTTCACTTGCCCGCATGGGCAAACTTAGTTGTTCTCGAAGAGATAAAAAAGGAACACCTTGTCGTGCTCCTTTTTTGTTATTTTTTTAAAACCCGTACTACCCATTTTGAAAGGAAATACATGCCAATAAATACACCGATAAAGACGGCAAGCAGCGTAAGTACGTAAAACCAATTAATTTCAAACCAGCCATACACGGACGCAGGAAAGGCTTGATAGAGAAATTTCAGCGGCGTTCCCTGATAATTAAATAAGTAGAAATAATTTGGCTCCCAGGAAAACCACGTTCTAAACAAGGAATTGCAAAGGATTGCCACGACCGCCATACCGCCGACAAACGCAAGCGATTGATAGAGGTCCTTTTTCTCAAATTTCGGACGATACATGAATAACCCGTACAAGGCGCATACTACAATGAATATATGCCCCCAGACGTAAGTTTGCGGTCTTATCTTCCATAAGGTATCATAGTTCGCCAAAGAATCGGCAAACACCATCGCCAAAAAAGCGGGAATCATATTGAAACAAAAAGTCGTCAACAGCAGCCACTTTTTCTTGAAAATTAACGCCAAGCCCGCCACCACACTGCCGATATGGCACACTTGCAGAGGGATTACCTCCAAATCCCAGCCCGTCCGAACAAAAATATCTATATTTCGCACGATCAATATTGAAACGGATATACCGCCTAATACGTACCCGACGATATTCTTCGTTTTCTCCGACCATTTTTTGGATAACAGGTAAAGAATATAAAAGATAATAAACGGCGAAAGCATATATAAAATATGCCAGATTGACCACATCGTAAATTGCATCGCTTTTTCTCCTACACCCTATAAAGCAAAGAAAAATGCCCAACCATGGTTGAGCATTTTTTGTATTCGACCAAAGTCGAAATTATCTCTTCGAGAACTGAGGAGCGCGACGAGCTTTCTTCAAGCCGTACTTCTTTCTTTCCTTCGAACGAGGGTCTCTCGTCAAGAAGCCTTCCTTCTTGAGTGCAGGACGGCAACCTTCTTCTGCTTCGAGCAATGCGCGTGCAACGCCCAAACGGATTGCGCCAGCCTGACCGGTGTAACCACCGCCAACAACGTTTACCATAACGTCGTACTTAGCCTCTACTTCGAGGAGCGCCAAGGGCTGCTTAACGATGTACTGCAAAGTACCCTGAGGGAAATAATCCTCAAATGCGCGGTCGTTGATAACGATCGTGCCATTACCACCGGGGATCAAGCGAACACGTGCAATCGCCTTCTTTCTTCTACCAGTTCCCCAGAATTGAAGTTTCTTTTTCAAAGTCGTTTTAGCCATACTCTTCTCTCTCCTTAGTCAATGGTCAATACTTCGGGTTTCTGAGCAGCGTGGTTGTGTTCAGCGCCCTTGTATACGCGGAGTTTCTTAATCATAACTCTGCCAAGGCTGTTCTTAGGCAGCATGCCCTTTACCGCTTCGTATACGGCAAGGTCACTCTTTTCCGCCATCAACTTCTTGTAGGAAATTTCCTTCAAGCCGCCGATGTAACCAGTGTGATATCTATAAAATTTGTCTTCGAGCTTTTTACCCGTAAGAACTACTTTGTCGGTGTTGATTACAATTACGAAATCGCCGCAGTCAACGTTGGGGGTGTAGGTAGGCTTGTTCTTGCCGCGAAGAACGGAAGCAACGCGAGTAGCCAAACGGCCAAGCGTAAGACCTGCCGCATCTACTACGTACCACTTTCTTTCCACCGTTTGGGCATTCGCCATATAGGTTTTCATATCGTGTACTCCTTGATAATAGTATATTTTTTTCTTTTTTCGTGTTTATCGTTTGAAGATTGCGCCCTGTCTTTACCGCTAAACTTAACGGGGAAAAGGGTAAAAAATCAGGTCTTTCCCAAACTTGCTTATTCATTATAGTATGAAACAAAAATTTAGTCAATCTGTTTTGCCTTGTGTTTTGCAAGTTTTTTCAAATTTTTTCAAATTTTTTTCATCTTGTGGAAAATACCCCTTTTTTGAGGATTTTCACCACAACATCTTGGGTTTTTGCGCCACGAAAAGCCTTATAAACAACGGACTTTATATGCTCTATCAATATTAGAATACGCGCGTGTTGCGCGCACGCGCAAGAAAAAATGCATGCGTGATACAGCCAAAATTTTTTATATACACTTATTTTTCATTTGCCTTTTTTGTAAAGCTATGCTATAATAACAAAGCATAAAAGAATATGTATTTTTTTGGAGGAGATTAAAATGCCCTTAGTTACAACGAAAGAAATGTTTGCAAGAGCGTACGCGGAAAAATACGCAGTTGGTGCGTTCAACGTAAACAACATGGAAATGATTCAGGCAATCGTAGAGGCGGCAAACGAAGAAAAATCCCCCGTGATTTTGCAGGTTTCCGCAGGCGCAAGAAAGTACGCGAACCCTACCTACTTAAAGCACCTCGTAGCTGCTGCGGTAGAAACCAACGAAATTCCTATTGCGATGCACCTTGACCACGGCGCAGACTTCGACATCTGCAAGGCTTCCATCGACGGCGGTTTCACGTCTGTTATGATTGACGCTTCCTCCCACCCTTGGGAAGAAAACATCGCCATCACCAAGCGCGTAGTTGAATACGCACACGACCACGGCGTTGTAGTTGAAGCAGAGCTTGGTAAGCTGGCTGGTATCGAAGACGACGTAAACGTAGACGCGGCTGACGCGCAGTTTACTTCCCCCGACGAAGTAGAAGAATTCGTTGCAAGAACGGGTATCGACTCCTTGGCGATTGCAATCGGTACTTCCCACGGCGCATACAAGTTCAAGCCCGGTCAGGATCCCAAACTTCGTTTGGATATCTTGGAAGAAATCGGCGCAAGACTTCCTGGCTTCCCCATCGTATTGCACGGCGCTTCCTCCGTTCCCCAGGACAAGGTTGCCCTTGTTAATAAGTTCGGCGGCCACATGCCCGATGCAATCGGTATCCCCGAATCCGAGCTTCGTAAAGCAGCGCAGATGGCTGTATGTAAAATCAACATCGACAGCGACCTCCGCGTAGCGTTCACGGCAGCAATCCGTCAGCACTTCAGCGAACAGCCCGGTCACTTCGACCCTCGTCAATACCTTGGCGATGCGCGCGCGATGATGAAGGAAATGGTTAAGCACAAGATCGTCAACGTTCTTGGCTCTGCCGGCAAAGCGTTCTAATCGAATACAAACACAAAAGCCCTTGCGACAAATCCGCAAGGGCTTTTCTTTACAATCCGTTGTTCAAAAATACAATCCCCGAGGCGGAGACCGCATCGGGGAGTTTTGCATACACTACAATTTTACATTACGAAGAAAGCAGGCTCTGCCTATACTTCCGGTAAAGGCACAGGAAGAGCTGTTGGCGTGAAGAACGCTTTTACTGTTTCCAACAGCGGTCTGAGCAGGTTATCGCATACTTTGTATGCGCCGCTAAGCAAAGGCGAGCTTTCCGTAAACAACTGGCTTGCTGCAAGCACGCCGTAGAACTCCAGCGCGTACAGTACGACAACCATAAGTCCCCCCACCAATGCCGCGACGGCAATGTACATGATTGCGCCAATGAAACCGTCAATTCTCCACAAAACGGGGGATTTATCCACTACCTCTATCAGTTTGCCCAACAACCAACCAATAAGAACCACTACCAAAAACATCAGCGTCGCCAGTACAAGCCCAAACGCAACCTTGCATGCAATCTCCGCAGCAAAGGTAGGGATGATTGCAGGTAAAGGAATCATTGCTGCCAGCTTTTGCGCGCCAACATTCAAGAAGCCGAACGCCGCACCATCTGCAGCCCAAGGCGAGAAGGGAAGATAGAAGCCACCAACAATCGCCGCAAGCTTCAACAGCCAAACGCCTAACCTTCTCAAGACGATTAAAAACCCATCGTTGTATCCCTTGATAACAATCGCGCATACAATCGCTATCATCAACACGTCTAAAGCGTAAACGTGCATAAAGCCCCAAACGTCAGCAAAACTGCCCGTATACACGACGCCAAGCTGCGCGTACATCGGCGTTAAACTAAGTATCAAGAACACCAACGCGAGCGCCGTGAAAATAATCAACAGCGTGTTTACCGTCGCAAAGATACCACCAAACAGACGGTTTAAGGGCCCCGGTTTTATCTTGCCGTTGATCGGCAACGGTTTATAGACTTCGTTTTCATCGGGCAAGATCTCCTCACCCGTTTCCTTTTCTCTGTACGCAATTTCTTCCGCAATCTTGAGTTTTTTCTTCTTACTGCAACGAATACTCACGCTGATTAACCCAAACACGATCCAACGCGCCAACAAGGCGATTGTCAGCCAAGTAATCGAGGCAATAAAGCTGGCCAGCACGGGATCGTCCGTCGGGAAAAGCGTATTCATGAAGCATTGACTGTGTAGGCATTTTTCCAACACCAGGAACACTGCACAGCCAAAAGCCCATGAGGCTGGTCGCAGGCTTAAATTCGAAAATCCCTTTTTAGCCCCGACGATAAATGCAATCAGCGCGATAACCGCCAGCGCGCCTACTACGCACCATTCTACCACACCGAATGCATTAAAATTGATTAGCAAGGAAGCTAATTTCATGTTTTTACTCCTTCTATTTTTCACCCGTTAGGAACAGCAACAAGTTTGGTTATGGTTCTTACTTGTTGAAATTATCCTTCAAGGAAACGATCTCCGATAATACCAAGCGGCCTTTCTCGTCTTGGCATTTTTTATAATAGCCTACACGCATCAGCTGGAATTGCTTGCCGTTTTCACTCTCCGCAAGGTAGGGTTCTGCTTTACCCTGGAAGATATGCTCGCTGTCGAGGTTCATTCTTTCGCCAAAGTCCTGACCTGCGTATTCCGCATCCTTCAACAACACGCCGTATTTGCGGATTTCCACGTCTACACCCGTTTTACCGTCTACCCATTGAATCGTGCCCTTCACCTTGATACCGCTGGTATCGTTCGAAGAACGGCTTTCGGGTATGTAACTACATTTCAGTTCCACCACTTCGCCGTTTTCGTCCGTGATAACCTCGTCACAATGGATAATGTACGCGCCCTTCAAACGCACGTAGCCGTCCGGCTTTAAGCGTTGATATTTGGGAGGAGGAACAAGCGCAAAGTCCGCTCTGTCAATATACACCTCGGAAGAGAATTGCACCTTACGCGTGCCAAGTTCGGGCTTTAACGGGTGGATTGCCGTTTCCAAGGTTTCCTCACCCTCGTAGTTCGTCAAGGTGATTTTCAGGGGGTCTAACACCGCCATTGCGCGTTCTGCATTCTCGTTCAAGTTATCGCGAATACAAGCCTCTAAATAGGACAGCTGACATTCGGAATTTGCCTTTACAATGCCGATTTTTGTGCAGAAATCAAGCAGCGCTTGAGGAGGTACACCACGATTTCTAAGCCCCGTCACCGTCGGCATTCTAGGGTCATCCCAGCCGTGCACGTGACCTTCTTCGACCAGCTTTTTTAAATACCGCTTAGACATTACGGTGTTCGTAATGGCAAGACGAGCAAATTCGATTTGTCTAGGCTTGGGCGCAAAGCCAAGGTTGATACCCACCCAGTCGTACAAGGGTCTATGGTCCTCAAATTCTAAGGTACACAGCGAATGGGTCACGCCCTGCAAATAGTCACAGATAGGGTGCGCAAAGTCGTACATAGGATAGATACACCAGGTATCCCCCGTACGATGATGCGTCGCGCGCAAAATACGATAGATGACGGGGTCACGCATGTTCATATTCGGCGACGCCATGTCAATCTTCGCACGCAGACATTTCTGTCCGTCCGCGTACTTTCCTGCGCGCATTTCACGGAATAACTGCAGGTTTTCCTCTATGCTACGGTTTCTATAAGGGCTTTCCTTTCCCGCCTCGGTCAGCGTGCCGCGCGTTGCGCTGATTTCCTCGCCTGTGAGGTCGCAGACGAACGCTTTGCCGTCCAAAATCAGCTGCTCTGCGTAGTTGTAGATGGTTTCGAAAAAGTCGGAAGCGTATACTTCCTTTGCCCATTCGTAGCCCACCCACTCGATGTCCTTGCGGATAGCGTCTACGAATTCCGTCTTTTCCTTGGAAGGGTTGGTGTCGTCAAAGAAGAGGTTGCATTTGCCTTCGTACTTTTGCGCCGTTCCAAAGTTGACAAGCATACTCTTGATATGCCCGATATGCAAATAGCCGTTGGGTTCGGGAGGGAAACGGGTTTGAATTGCCTCTACTTTCCCCTCACGAATATCCTCGTTGATGATTTTTTCGATAAAGTTCGTTTCTTCAATGATTTTCATATAAAACCTACTATGTAGTGAATTGCCTGTTATAAAGTGAATTGCCCATTGGGCATCAATTGTAAATTATTATTTCTACAACCAGTCAAACCACGCAGATGCGAGCAAGACAAGGCGAACGAGGAAAACCCGAGGAAGTTTACTTTGCGTAAATGACCGAGGGTTGCCACAGTTCAACGCCGTATTGCGAAGTATATCCGTGGTTTTAAGATAAACCTACTATTGTGCCGTCGGACAGCAAGTCTATCTTCTCCGCCGCAGGATGCGCGCCCAAACCAGGCATCAGCATAATCTTGCCAGCGATGGCAACGATAAAGCCTGCGCCGCCCTTCAAAACAACGTCCTTGACGAAGATTCTAAAGCCCGTAGGTCTGCCGAGCAGTTCGGCGTTATCCGAAAGCGAATACTGCGTTTTTGCAATGATGATAGGCAGATTGCCTTCGCCTTTTTTCTCGATGTCTGCGATTTTCGCAAGCGCCTCTTCGGAGAAATCTGCGCCCTCGCCGCCGTAGATTTTCTGCACGACGTCGTTGATTTTCTTGCAAACGCCGTCGTTTACGTCGTATGCGTACTCCATTTTTGAGGGGATTTCGCACGCCTTTACCACTTCTTCAGCAAGAGCCATTCCGCCCTCGCCCCCCTTCAAGAACACGTCGGTGAACACCGCAACCGAGCCCGCCGCGCGCACCGTTTCGATGACGTAGTCGGTTTCCGCCTGCGTATCGGTCGCAAAGCGGTTCATCGCCACGACCACTGGTTTCTTGTAGACGTTTTTAATGTTTTCAATATGCTTTAAGAGGTTGGGCATACCTGCCGCCAAAGCGGAAAGGTTCTCTTCGCCAAGCGTTTCCTTTGCAGCACCGCCGTGCAATTTCAATGCTTTTACCGTCGCAACGATGACCACACAACTCGGTTCAATGCCTGCCGCGCGACACTTGGTGTCCAAGAACTTCTCTGCGCCGAGGTCTGCGCCAAAGCCCGCCTCCGTGACGGCATAATCGGCAATCTTCATCGCCGCGTAGGTTGCCTGTACGCTGTTGCAGCCGTGGGCAATATTCGCAAACGGGCCACCGTGAATGATTGCAGGCGTACCCTCTAAGGTCTGCACGAGGTTGGGTTTCATCGCCTCTTTCAACAGCACCGCCATCGAGCCTACCGCGCCAGGAATATCCTTCGCGCGTACGTATTCGCCGTCCATATTGAGGCCTACGATGATGTTGCCCAAACGGCGTTTCAAGTCGTCAATATCCGTCGCAAGACAGAGCACCGCCATGACTTCGCTCGCCGCCGTAATGTCAAAGTGATCTTCTCTTTCGACTCCTCTACCCTTACCGCCCGTCATGACGTTGATCAGCTGGCGTTCGTTCATGTCCATACAACGGTGGAAGTATATGTTGTTAACGTCGATATTCAAGGCGTTGCCACGGAAGATGTGGTTATCCATCAGCGCGCATAAGAGGTTGTTCGCCGCCGTGATCGCGTGCAGGTCGCCCGTGAAATGCAGGTTGATTTCCGCCATCGGCACCACCTGCGCATAGCCGCCGCCAGCCGCGCCGCCTTTAATTCCGAAGACAGGACCAAGGGAAGGCTCTCTCAAAGCAAGGCAAGCCTTTTTGCCGATTTTTTGCAAGCCGTCTGCAAGCCCGATAGATACCGTAGTTTTACCCTCACCGGAGGAAGTAGGGTTGATTGCCGTCACCAAAATCAGCTTAGCCTTTCTCTCCCCGTCCTTGGGTAAGCAAAGCTTTGCTTTGTACTTTCCGTACGGTTCCAAATCACTCTCTGCAATTCCTGCCTTGTTGGCGATATCGCGAATATCTTGCAGCTTCGCGCTCTCTGCAATCTCAATATCCGAAAGCATTTCTTTCTCCTTTTCTTGCGAATTTCCCTCAACTTTCCCCAAAACCCCATAGGGGTTTACTTTATTATAACACACTTTTTGAAAAATGGAAAGAGTATCACCGAAACTTTTTCGAATTTTTTTATAAAAACACTCCCTTTTTTAAAAAAATATGGTATACTATTGAAAGAAACAAATCAGCCCTGCTTTGGGCAATTTTTTTGGAAGGTTATCTACAATGACGATAGATATTGCTGTATCTAAATTTTTTGAAAGCATCCGCAACCCGTTCTTAGACGTCGTTGCCGCTTTCTTCTCCCTTTTAGGAGAACCCCTCTTTATGGTCGTGTTAATCTGCGTGGCATACTGGCTGATTGCTAAAAAATTGGGGGAACGCCTTGCCGTTATCGCTTTTACCTCAATGACGGTCAACGCAGGTCTGAAGGGCTTGGTCAGTAGGCCCCGTCCGTATATGATGGGGCACGTTTCAAGGGTAGAGTTAACAGGCTTAGTAGACACAATGAAATTGCAACCCTACGAATCCTTCCCCTCTGGGCACAGCCAAATTAACGGCGGCGTCACCTTTGGATTTGCCTGTCATTACCAAAAGAAATGGCTGTGGATTGTCGCGCCTATCATAACGCTTTGCGTTATGTGGTCGAGGATTTACCTGGGCGTGCACTACTTGACGGACACCCTTTGCGGCGGCGCGATGGGGATTATGTTTGCAATCCTTTGGGATTTATTATATGACCAATTTAAGGATAAAAAATACTGGATTTTGGCAGGTTTTTCCGTCCTTTCTATTCTCATAATGATTTTTATCCCCACTAAGTCCACCTTCGAACAAGCAGGTATGATGATTGCTGGCGCAATCGCCCTGCCCATCGAGGAAAAGTTCATCGGTTTTACCGATGCAACCAGTTGGAAAAACCGCACGCTTCGATTGCTGGTAGGCGTCGGTTGCGTAGGAGTTGTTTTCGGCGCATTCTCACTGTTACCGTTTGCATTTTTGGAATTGATCGGTTGGAAGTTCGTAAAATACTTCCTGACCGTATTGACGGCGACCTTATTAGTGCCTTTCTTGTTCAAGAAACTGAAAATCTAAAGGAAACGCCCCTTTGAATTATTGACGAACACGAAAAAAAATGCTACAATACTAAAGATAACAATTTTGTAAGGAGAATTACCATGGCAGAAAAAAGAGCGGTTACGATGGAAAAGCTGGTTTCCCTTTGTAAAACCCGCGGCTTTATTTATCCCGGCAGTGAAATCTACGGCGGTCTTGCAAACACGTGGGACTACGGTCCTCTCGGCGTTGAGCTGAAGAACAACGTAAAGAAGGCTTGGTGGAAGAAATTTATCCAAGAAAATCCCCACAATACGGGCGTAGATTGCGCAATCTTAATGAACACCCGTACCTGGCAGGCATCGGGGCATTTGGGCGGCTTCTCTGACCCCCTCATGGACTGTAAGTCCTGTAAATCCCGTCACAGAGCCGACGACCTCGTAGAAAAATACGTAGAAAAGAAGGGTTTGGACGTGTCCGTAGAGAGTATGGACAACGACGCTTTAGAGGCGTTTATCAACGAACATAAGCTGGTTTGCCCCGTTTGCGGCAACTCCGACTTTACCTCGATTAGAAAGTTCAACCTGATGTTCAAGACCTTCCAAGGCGTCACCGAAGACAGCGCGAACACCGTATACCTTCGTCCCGAAACGGCGCAGGGTATCTTCGTAAACTTCGCAAACGTACAGCGTTCTTCCCGTCTTCGCGTACCTTTTGGTATCGGTCAAATCGGTAAGTCCTTCCGTAACGAAATCACCCCCGGCAACTTTACGTTCCGTACCCGTGAGTTCGAACAGATGGAGCTGGAATTCTTCTGCAAACCCGGCACTGACCTTGAATGGTTTGCATACTGGAAGGATTTCTGCCGTGACTGGTTGCTTTCGCTTGGTATGAAGGCAGAAAACCTGCACCTTCGCGACCACAGCCCTGAGGAGCTGTGCTTCTATTCCAAGGCGACCACCGACTTTGAATACAACTTCGCATTCGGTTGGGGCGAACTTTGGGGCATCGCAGACAGAACGGACTACGACCTCACCCAACACGCAAAGGAATGTGGCAAGCCCATCGAATACACCGACCCTGTAACGAACGAAAGATACGTACCCTACGTTATCGAACCTTCGCTTGGGGCTGACCGTGTGGTACTTGCCTTCTTGACGGACGCATACGACGAAGAAGTGGTTGACGCAGAAAAGAACGACGTGAGAACGGTACTCCGTTTGCACCCTGCTCTTGCGCCCTACAAGTGCGCCGTACTGCCCTTGCAGAAAAACCTTTCCGAAAAGGCAGACGAAGTCTATCTGCAGATGTGCAAGAAGTTCCCTGCAACCTACGACGTCACCGGCTCTATCGGTAAGCGTTATCGTCGTCAGGACGAAATCGGTACGCCTTTCTGCGTGACGATTGACTTCCAGACCTTGGAAGACAACACCGTCACCGTGCGCGATCGCGACACGATGGAACAAATCCGTGTTTCCATTGACGAGGCAATCCGCTACGTGCAGGAAAAAATCGAATTCTAAGCCATTTGTGGCACACAAAAACCGCCGACCATTCGGCGGTTTTTTTCTTTGCAAGAAAAACAAGCGGTTTTTACGCCGCTTGTTTTTTATTTACTTATTTCAAGAATGCTTTAACGGCTACTTCAGAGCCGGAAATCACCCAGCAGCCGCTTACTTTGTAAGCCTGCCCTTCCTTGACCTCTTCGGTTTTCGTTTCGTTGTAATACGCTTTTGCCGCAGCCGCAGATTCAAAGAGAATGGCGTTGACCGTATAGATCTTCAAATTCGTTATACCGCCCTCCGTCTTGGTTGCGTTCATCGAGCCAACAGCCTCTTCGCCAACCAGCACTTCCGTCGCCTCTTCGCTGAGTACCGTTACCGAATAGCCTGCCTCTTCCATCTTCGCCTTGGCTTTTTCCATGTCCGCAGGCGCGCAAGCCACCATAAACAAGCACATCAACCCTGCCAAAAGAGCAACTAAAAATTTCTTCATAAAAAATAGCCTCCTTTTTTTCTTTATTATATCACAAATCCAAGATTTGTCAACCCCTAATTTTTACGCCTCGCGGAATTGATAACGATAGAGTTCAGCATACAAACCGCCCTGCTCTACCAAAGTATCGTGCGTGCCCCGTTCGGTAATCAAGCCGTTTTCCACCACCAAAATCTCGTCTGCGTTCTTGACGGTGGACAGCCTGTGCGCAACGACAATCGTCGTTCTGCCCTTCGACAGCTCTGACAAAGCCGCCTGCACCTGCATTTCCGTCATATTATCCAGCGCGCTAGTCGCCTCGTCCAAGATGAGAATGGACGGGTTTTTGAGGAACGCGCGCGCGATAGAGATACGCTGTTTTTGTCCACCCGAGAGTTTCACCCCTCGTTCGCCCACCTCGGTATCGTAGCCATTTGGCAAGCCCATAACAAAATCATGAATATTCGCACGTTTTGCCGCCGCTACCACCTCTTCTTCGGTGGCGTTGGGCGCGCCGTAGAGAATATTGTCTTTAATACTGCCTGCAAACAGGAACACGTCCTGCGCCACAAGCGCAATCTTCGAACGCAAGGTTTCACTGAAAACGGCATCAATATCCGTTCCACCGATAGAGATAACACCGCCGTCCCGTTTATAGAAACGGGGAATTAAGTGGCAAATCGTCGTCTTACCGCCACCTGAAGAGCCAACTAGCGCCACCGTATGCCCTTTCTTTGCGGTGAAGGAAATCCCCTTCAAGACTTCCTCGCTCTCCTCTTGCTTGTAGGAAAACTGCACGTTTTCAAACACGACGTCCCCTTCCATCTCCGATTGTACGGGGTTTTCGGGCTCGTATTCGCCCGGGGTGTCTATGACCTCGCAAAACCGCTTATAGCCCGTCATACCGTCTTGGATTTGCTCAAACAGCACGACCAGCGTACGAATGGGCGCAAGCAACTGCGTAATGAACAGTATGTACGCCGTAAAGTCCTCTACCTTAATCTGTCCAAAGTAGAACATCAAGCCGCCAAACACCAACGCAAGCAGGTACAAAAGGTCGTTGAATAAGGACATGCCCCCTTGAAACAGCCCCATCGCCTTGTAAGCTTCGCTTCTTGCATCCTTAAATCGACCGTTGACAAAGGCGAATTTTTGGCACTCCGTTTCCTTGGCGTTGTACGCTTTGGTGATGCGTACGCCCGTCAGCGAGGATTCAATTTCTGCGTTCAACTCTGCCACTCTTTTACGCGAGTTGGTAAACGCCGTATTCATTCTGGTTCGAGCAAAACCTGCAAACAAAACCATTAGAGGAATATACAACATCACCGCAAGCGCCAACCAGCCGTTGATAAAGGTCAGCATGAGTAGCGCGCCCACGATAGAAAGGCAAGAATTGAACAAGTCCTCCGGGCCGTGATGCGCAAGCTCGGACACTTCAAAGAGGTCGGAGGTCAGACGGGACATTACGCTGCCCGTCTTATTCTCGTCAAAGAAAGAGAACGGCAGAGTCTGAATGTGACGGAACAAATCCCGTCGCATATCCGCCTGAATCCGCACGCCCAACACGTGCCCCCAATAGCCAACGATAAAGGTCAGCACGCATTTTAAGAGGTAAATCCCACCCAAGACAATCGCCCAAGTGATGATGAATTGCAGGTTTTTCACCTCTACTGCCTGCATAATTTCACGGGCAATCATAGGGTAAAACATATTCCCGACCGAAATCAAAAAGGAACAAATTAAGTCCAAAATAAACAACTTTTTGTGCGGCTTATAGTAGCCGAAAAAACGCCTCATATTCTACCCAACCTATGGTTTCATTCCCCCATAGTATAGCAATTTCACGTCAACTTGTCAAGCCGCTATGATAAAAAGCCTTCCGTTTTGGAAGGCTTTTCCTCTATATTCTAGCAATCGTTGCAGATAAAACCCGTGGACGGCGCTGCGCCTGCTTTTCTGCCCACGTCGGTATTGTCCTCGGTGCGGCAACGCAGTTCGCGGACGGGGTTGGGCTTGGTTTCGTATCGGTAATCCTTACCCGCCCGACGAATGTGGTTGTTGATAACGTTGTGGGACGGCACTTCAGACACGCTGGGCGCAATCGTCTTTTGGAAGAAATAAAAATCCGCATCGGACGGCAGAGCGTCCACCTTCTCGTAATCCTCTTTCACGGTTGTATACTGCACCGTGCTGACTAAAATATCCCTGACGTAGCTGATATTTTCGTGCAACGAAAGAGGCTTGGGGAAGTTTCCGTCGGGAATGACTTGCTGCCATTCCTTGCCCTCGTATTTTTTCAATAGTTCCGCCGCTTTGTGCAGGTGGGCAAGCTCCATTTCAAAGTTCTGTTCCCAAAGCTGTTTGACGTACGCATCCGTTTCCGTCATATAGCACGACCAGTACAGATAACATTCCACGTATTCGTGCCATAACAGCATTTCCAGCCAAGTCGCGTTCGGGTCCATCAAAGAGCCATAGTGGCTGACGTGCTCCTCTTCGACCAGAGCAATCTCCTGATACAGCCTACGCGAGGCGTCGTTCTTGGCAAAGTTCGTGATGTTCATATAGTAGTTCATCGTCTGCTGCTCCGCCGCCGTGATAATCATAGTAGCAAGCACCGTCTGCTTGTCGGCGGTCTTGCTGTCGATACAACGACGGATGTTGTCCTTCGGGAAACGATGATGTGCAATCGTCGGTCTGCCCGGCATAATCTCCGTATATCTACCCACCAGCCGTTCTGCCAGCACGCCTTGCTCCATTTCCAACTGGTTCGCGTAGCGGTACAAATGGTCAAAGTCCTCCAACAGCGCAAAATCACACGCCTTTTTTACGTAGCAATCGGGCTCTCGTTTGGCAAGCTCAGCGGTCAAGTCCACCGCCAACTGTTCGTAGCCGATGGTATGCTCTAACGCGCTTTCCGTGCAAGGCTTGAGCAAGGATATTTTCAGCTGTTGTTGTTTTTCCACCTCTCGGGCAAGCGCCAGCTCTCTGCGCAAATCGTTGTCGTCGGTATGCCGTTGAAACTGATGAGAAAACCAGTTTGCCTCAAATTCCGTACCGTTCATCAAGATAATACGGGTTTTGGTGTACGGGTCAACCTCCATTTTGTTATACGCCTCGGGATACATCTCCTTAAAGCTTTGCAAACTTTTACAAATGGGCCTTGGATTTTCATGAAACGGATTCATCTATCTTCCTCCTTTTTTTCGCTCCGTAGTTATTATATGCCCAACCCGTAAAAAGTTTACACCGATAAGATGAGAAAAAGTGCCCCCAAATCAAATTTGGAGGCACCGTGTCCGTATTGAATTGCTTTTTTTATTGGCTGTGTCACAGAAAATGGTTGATTTACAACAAAATACTTTTTGTTGGATTGACGAGAAAAATATAAGAAAGGCAAGTGCTTTGCGAGGGCGCATACCCCCAGCGGTCTGTAACCGAGCAAAACACGAAGTATTTCGCAATTATTTTTCCGAGCCGTTTTCAAATACAAGCGAGATAAGGCAACCGAGCATTTGTTGCAGGGCGCGTACCCATTGTACGCAACCAAAACAAAGCACAGTTTAACGCAATATCGCGCAGAATTTCAAAACGGCGGTTCAAAAATCAACCAGGTGATGTGACAGAGCCTTTTTATTATCTCTGTACACGACCGCTTGCGTCGCCGCCTGCAAGCTTCTTCACTTCGTCTACGGAAACCATGTTGTAGTCGCCTTCGATCGAGTGCTTCAAGCAGCTTGCCGCTACTGCAAATTCGATTGCGTTCTGGCAATCGTAGCCGTTCAACAGCGCGTAAATCAAGCCGCCGCCGAAGGAGTCGCCGCCGCCTACGCGGTCAACGATGTGCATAAGGTATTCCTTGGAGAAATGCGCCTTTTCGCCGTCATACAGCATACCAGCCCACTTGTTGTCGTTTGCGGAGAGGGAGGTTCTAAGCGTGATTGCTACGTATTTGAAACCGAACTTATCCTTGAGCTGACGAGCAACCGATTCATAAGCCGCCTTGTTCAGCTTACCGCTGGTAACGTCGGTATCCTCTGCGGTGATGCCGAATACGTCGTGCGCATCTTCCTCGTTGGAAATACATACGTCTACGTACTGCATGAGCTTGGTCATCGTTTCACGAGCCTCTGCCTTCGTCCACAGCTTATTGCGGTAGTTCAGGTCGCAGGAAATCTTCACGCCCTTTGCCTTTGCTGCTTTACAAGCCTCTTCCGTAAGCTGAGCAACGTTCGCGCCAAGAGCCGGGGTGATACCCGTGAAGTGGAACCAGTCCACACCTTCAAAGATTGCGTTCCAGTCGTATTCTTCCGTCTTGGAAAGAGCAAACGCAGAACCAGCGCGGTCATAGATAACCTTGCTGGGACGTTGGCTTGCGCCCTTTTCGAGGTAGTAGATACCAACGCGTGCGCCGCCACGAACGATTTTCGAGGTGTCAACGCCGAACTTTCTCAAGGAATTAACAGCCGCCTGCCCGATTTCATGGGAAGGGAGCTTGGTTACA
The DNA here is from genome assembly GCA_045654025.1 of Candidatus Scatosoma sp. Classification (GTDB taxonomy): domain Bacteria; phylum Bacillota; class Clostridia; order Christensenellales; family Borkfalkiaceae; genus Scatosoma. Next base: position 7,685 of record JAZOMO010000037.1, on the reverse strand, counting down.
AACGCCGCGTCTACGCCGTAGTTTGCAAGGGAAACAGCAACGTTTGCCTCGCCGCCACCGTAGGTAGCGCCGTACTTTTCTGCCTGTACGAAACGGGTGTAGCCCTCAGGTGCAAGACGCAACATCAATTCGCCTAAAGTAATAACTTTCATAATATTTTCTCCTAAATTATCTTATTTATTTTCAGCTTCCCATTTATCCAGGGCTTCTTTTACCATAAAGCTACCGCCGACAGCGAATACCTTATCAAACGCAAGGAATTCGTCCAAGTTGTTTCTGTCTACGCCGCCCGTAGGAATGAACTTGATTTGGGGGAACGGAGCAGCCAACGCTTTAAGCGCCTTCAAGCCGCCGTATACGTTTGCAGGGAAGAATTTAACGACGTTGATACCGAGTTCAATCGCCTGCATAATTTCCGTAGGGGTTACGCAGCCGGGATAGTAAGGCACGCCACGGAACTTACAAATCTTCGCAACGTCCACGGACAGACCGGGGGAAACGATGAACTTTGCGCCAGCCTGCAATGCTTCTTCGCACTGCTTGCCGTTGATGACCGTACCTGCGCCGACGTTCATGTCGGGGAATTTCTCGCACGCAAGAGCAATTGCTTCCGCCGCACAAGCCGTTCTAAAGGTAATCTCCGCGCAGTTGATGCCGTGATTACGCAATGCTTTCATAACCTTTTCCGTTTCGGAAAGTTCTTTGATAACGACAACAGGAATCAAAGTATCCATATTATTCTACCTCCAAGTACGCCACAGCGTTGTTATAAGAAATATCCTGTACCACTTTGCCTACGAATTCGAGGTCGGTGGTCATTTCTCCGTTTTCCATCATATTGCCTAAGTAGTTGCAAAGAATACGTCTGAAGTAATGATGACGAGGATAGGACAGAAGCGAACGGCTATCCGTCAACATGCCGACGAATGCGCCCAAGTGCCCAGTCGCCGTCATATCCTCAAGGTGTCTTTCCATGCCCACTTTGTTATCTAAGAACCACCAAGCAGGACCAAATTGCAACTTACCTCTTGCAACGCTGTCTTGGAAGCAACCGATGAGGGTCATAATTTCAGAATTCATCTTCGGATTCAGGTTGAACACAATCGTCTTAGGCAGAGCGTTTTCATTGTTCAATCTGTCGAACAGACGGGACATATTGTGAATGCTGTTGAATTCCGAAATGCTGTCAAAGCCCGTGTCTGCGCCAAGGGTCGCAAACATCTTCGCGTTGTTGTTACGCATTGCGCCTACGTGCAATTCGGTGGCAAGGCCGTATTTTGCATACAGCTTGAAGAGGAAATAGGTCAAGTAGCCCTTGAATACTTCCGCTTCCTTGTCCGTGACCATTGCGCCCGAACGGCGTTTTTTGAACACCGCCTCCGCTTCTTCACGGGAAGAAATTTCATATACGTTTTCGAGGGCGATGTCGGTTGCCTTACAGCCTACTGCAAGGAACGCCTGCAAACGGGTTTCGATTGCGCCTTCCAAATCGTCCATGTTTTCGATTTTCGTCGTCAGCGCCTCTACCTTTGCGATAAAGTCGTTGTACGCCGCCATCTCTACGCCCATCAGCTTGTCCGCGCGGAACGCAGGGTATACCTTAAAGGCGTAATCCTTCTTTGCAATCTCCTCAAAGGTGGACAAATCGTCAAACGCTTCGTTGGTCGTGAACAGGTATTTTACGTTGGACTTTTCAATCAACGCCTGCGGCGTGATGTTGTTCAAACGAATGTACTCGTTGCACCATTCCCAGATCTGTTCTGCGTTTTCTTCGTTGATTTCCAGCTCGCAGTTGAAGAAGTCTTTAAGTTCTACCTGCGACCAGTGGTACAGAGGGTTGCCGAATGCCGTACCCAGCGTCTTGCAATACGCAACAAACTTTTCCTTGTTGCTTGCATCGCCCGTAATCATGCGTTCATCCACGCCGTAGTTACGCATCAAACGCCACTTATAGTGGTCGCCTGCCAACCAGATTTGGAATACGTCCGTGAAGGGCTTGTTTTCTAAAATCTGCTTTTCAGGAAGGTGGCAATGATAGTCGAAAATCGGCATATCCTTAGCATATCCAAAATACAGCTTTTGCGCCGTCTTTGTTTTTAACAAAAATTCATCTTTGATATAGCTCATTGTGTTTGTTCTCCTTTAAGGCCGAAATACTCCAGTCTTATCATCTTATGCACTATTATACCCCTTTTTTATTGACTTGTCAATGGGATAAACGAAAACATTTTTGGATTTTTTGCAGTTGTGTTGTTAACAACAACACCATTTTTGCCTATCAGACCCTGTACTGCAGGTCCTGCGGCTGCCAGCCGTCTAAAACCGAAACCATATCTGCGGCAAGCGCCTTTGCGCCAGCTAAGTCGTGGTCGAGATAGTTGCCACATTCCACCTTCGTGTTACCAGGGATTTCCCCTGCAAAGTCACGGGCAAACGCCATACTCTCCTGCACCAAGCGGATAGCATTTTCCGCCGACACTGACGAACGCAACAGTAGATAAAACCCCGTCCGACAGCCCATCGGGCCGACGTAGACGACTTCGCTGCCCCATTTAGAGTTTCGCGCGTAGGTCGCAAACAAATGCTCTAAGGTGTGGGCGGCGCTCATACAAAAATAGTCGCCACCGTTCGGTTTTTTCATTCGTATATCGTAGGTGATTACGTCCCCGTCAATACGGGAGATATACATTCCCTTTTGAAGCAGGTCGTGGTTGACCTGAAAGCTTGCAATCTTTTGCATAAAAACTCCTTAATTACATTCCTTGGTAGGGTTCAATCTGCTCTTCGCCAAGGCGTACGCGCCGTACACGCCTGCGCGGTTGCCAAGCTTAGCCCCCACGATTTTTAAAGGTACGATATCCATCGCAATATACGTTCTGGCATCTACCGCCTCGCGAAGAGGGGCAAACAAAGCCTCTCCTTCGTTTGCAATTCCGCCCCCTAAAACGATTGCCTCGGGCCGCAAAATATTGACGAAGTCGGCAATCCCTTCAGACAGATAACCCACGAATTGACGAACGACCTTTTCCGCCGTTTTGTCGCCAAGTCTTGCCGCTGCAAACGCCGTTCTGCCGTCTACCTTCTCCATTTTGCCGTCCACCAGTTTCCACATCTCGCTGTTCAAATCTTCCGCCATCGCCGATCTGGTCTGCTGAATGAGCGCCGTTGCTGAGGCGTATTTTTCATAGCACCCACGACGCCCGCAGGCGCAAGGCAAACCGCCTTCGCGAATGGTGATATGCCCCAGCTCTGCGCCAGCGCTTTTAAACCCTTCGATCAGTTTCCCGTCGAAGACCATACCGCCACCAACGCCCGTGCCGATGGTCAAAAGAATACTGCTTTGGTATTTTGCGGTTGCGCCAAACTGTGCCTCGCCAAGCGCAGCAACGTTCGCATCATTTGCAACGTAAACGGGTTTTCCCGTCAGCTGTGACAAGCTATCCGCAAGCGGCGCGTTCACCCAGCCGAAGTTGCTCCAACGAAGTACCACACCCTCATTGCTATCCACAACCCCGGGCGAGCCCATACCGATCGCGACAACCTCATCCATACCGCCGCCTACTTTTTCCACAAGACGAGCAGACAGCGTCGCCAAATCGCGTACCGTGCCTTCAAATCCGCACGCCGCGCAGGTCTTTACCTTATCTTCCCCTAAAAGCTCTCCTTCCAAAGAGAAAATTGCGCCCTTTGCGCTCATTCCCCCGAGGTCGATCGCGAGTATGTATTTTTTCATACCGTCTCCTTGTTTCATAGTTATCAAGATTGTAAATAGGTTTTATTGCCGTATGACAGGTACGCGAGAATTGACCTTTCAACGCGTACCTGCCCCCGCTTTTTAAATATTTTACAGAGTTTATTTCAGCACTAACTGCCCTGAAATAACTTCTATCGAATAGTTGGACGTTACGTCCTCACCGGTTTCTTTATCGTAAATTTCGATACTAACGATTTTGTTTTCCGTTTTACCGGGCGCATCCAACATCCCGCTAGTTTCGCCTTTAAAGGCATGATTTTCGAGAAGGCTGCCCACTGTAAGTTCAATTTCACTGTTCGTGAATTCGACACCTTCCTCATATTCTCCTATCGAAGAACCTGCAACGAATACAACACTGCGAGGCGTAATGCGCATCGGTTCCCCGATAAACGTGACCTTTGTTCCTTCCAAAACCTGTCCGTTATACTTCACCGTTACAGAAAGATCAGCAAAGACAGACATATTCAAGGTACCGACGTCTTTTATCGAAATTTTCGCAAGTTCCTCGCGGTCAACAACAAGTTCGTATCCTTGAGGCATATAATACCACTTATTGTAGTCGGCATAACTATGCTCTTTGCCATCGTACTTGATTTCAAAGTAGTAGATTTCCGCATACACCTCACCGTAAACCACGATAGAGCCCTTTTCAATCTTCAGTTTGAATTGATCCGTAACGTCGTTTCCGTATCGATCGTACAGTCTAAACGATCCGTCTACAATCCAACTCTCCGAAACGCCAATGCCCTCCTGTTGACCTGCAACCTGCACTTCGTAATAGTATCCTTGTTTAAGATACTCTTGCAAGTAAAATTCATCCAGACGGTTTTGTGCATATACGATGGGATTTTCCTCGTCGTAAGGTACTTGGACATCCAAAGGTTTAATACGGAGCTCTGTTTTCAGCTCATCATTGTTACCGCCACCGCCGCCACCGCTGCCGGTGACTTCCACGGGAATCCAGCCAAGACCTTGGATATACACTTCTACCCAAGCGTGAGCACGATCCTCCGTAACGTAGCTTTCTTGACCCGCGTCAGAAGTGCCAAGATAACCAACCGTATATCTTGCCGGAATGCCCAGCGCACGGTAGATTGCCGTTGCCGCCGTTGCATAATGACGGCAAACCGCCGTTTCTGCCTTATCGAAGAAGTAGATTGCGTAGTCACCCTCGTAGTTCGGCGTTTTTGCATCGTACGGCCGATGTCCTCTAACGAAATTCGCAACGTCTTCAATGATCGTAGGCGAATTCTTATCCAATCCCTTCTCCGCGATGATTTCCAGCATTCTTGCCTTGGTTGTATTAGGTAACTTCGTATAATATTCGGAAACGAACGTCCAGTACTTACTTTCCATTTCCTCATATTCCGTTCCCTGCAAGGATAAGTTGAAGCCCTGATCCTTCAAGTAGTTGAATGCATATAAGTCTAACGTATATTCATCCCAGTCGCTTTGTTCGATATAGGAATCGTTCAAAATACCACTGCCATCCGGCGCTGTATAATAGGTAGACATCCAGTACATATTCCCGATGATGTCTTTAATCTTGATTTGCGAAGTAGGATAGCCCTGCGCCGCAAGCGCCAACGCGGTGAAATACAACGGGTTCACGGTCAAATCACTTGCCGTATACGTCTTCGCTACACCCCAGCCATTGTACGTATAGTTACCATAGCTCATGATACGGAAGTATACGCTACCGCTCTGATCGGAAGTAAAGCTGAAGATCACCTCAGGTTCTCCCTCCGAGTCGTTATCACCTCCATCGAGCTTACCGCTCAAATCAAGCAACCCATTATCGTCCTTATCATCATCGTCTGCGCTGTCTTCTACAACGACGAGTTTTCCTATGACAATCTTAATCTCGTACAAAGACTCGGTTACGTCGTTCCCATTTTTATCCAAGATAATAATCTGTTCAACATTCAACTCGTTGAAGCTCTCACCAATTTCGGTTTGTTCACCGATTGCTATCAACTCTTCATCGAAATCATGTCCCGAAAGCAAGCCGTTGCCCGTGATGGTAACCTTCTCGTTCGTAAGCGGCTCGCCATCGTAGACCTTTTTATCAGATGCTGTGGTGATGGTAATGGTTCTCTTTGTAACTGTCAATTGGCCCACTACCAAGGAAATTTCATAGAAGCCCGATACGTCCTCGTTTCCGTTTACAATGCACAAGTTTTCCAGTGCAACGTTTAACGTGTTGTCCGAACTACCAACTTCCATTTGCGAACCCGTCGCCTTCAATATTTCAGAGAAGCTATGTCCAGTAAGCAGACCGTCGCCCGTGATAGTAACCTTCTCGTTCGTAAGCGCCGTACCGTCGTAGGCTTTGGTATCCGTTGCCGTTACGATTTTGATTTGACGCTTAGTTACCGTCAGTAACCCGCATTCAATCGAGATTGCATAATTCTTGGTTACTTCCTCGTTTACAATGTACAAATCTTCCAGCGCAACGTTCAACCCGTTAAGGGATTCGCCAACTAAAGTTTGCGAACCTATCGCCTTCAACGTTTCAGAGAAACTATGTCCAGCAAGCAGACCGTCGCCCTCGATGGTAACCTTCTCGTTCGTAAGCGCCGTACCGTCGTAAGCTTTGCTATCCGTCGCCGTTACGATTTTGACTTGACGCTTAGTTACCGTCAATAAGCCGCATTCAAGCTCAATTTTGTAATAACGGGTTACGTCCTCGTTGTTTTCATTGACGATACACAGGTTTTCCAGCTCAATATTTAACGTGTTGTACGAACTACCGGCGTCGATTTGTTCGCCCGTCGTCATCAACTCTTCGGTGAATTTATGCCCCGGAAGCAATCCGTCACCCGCGATGGTAATCTCGTTGTTCGTAAGCGCCGTACCGTCGTAAACTTTTTCGTCAGATCCCGTTTCAATGATTAACCGAATGGCTATTACCTTCAACGTCCCTGCATGAACGGTAATATCATAGTTTCCCGTGACCACAGTGCCATCAGGCGCTATAATCTCGAAGACGTGCCAGTTCGCCATCTCGCCAATATCGGTAATCTGTGCGTAGTCTACGATGTTGTAGGTATGATCACCTACAAATCCATACCCTTCTTCGTTGAGCTTTTCAACAAATTTTGTGTCTTTATCGTTGGAATGCGGCTCTCCGTCATACAACCACTCGCCGTCGCCCGTCGTAAATTCAAGCTTGCGCTGTTTGATGGTCAGCTCGCCCGTGTAGAGCACGGTATAGTTGCCGGTCGCGACATTACCTTCTGCATCCCAGATGGTGATCTTATGCATGTTTGTATAATTGCCTGCATCGATTACCTTCGTATAGTCAGTATCGCTAAACATGTAGGTTTGCCCTTGCACCAAGCCGTTGTTTTCTTTCGTGGGAGCCATAACATACGTTTCGCTGTTATTAGAGTGTTCTGCGGTATCGTAGTACCATTCACCACTGCCCGTATGTATCCAAATCTCACGAGGAAGAATAATCAGCGCTCCCTTTTCGTAGGTAATATCGTAGTTGTACGTTACGTCATCATTATTCCCATCATAGATATTGATAGTACGCCCGTTTTCATACGTACCTACATTGATTACCTCCGTCCAGTCTTTGTTGGGCATCCAAGTATGTTGTTTCTCGGTCAATAAGCCCTCATCTGGTTTGGTGGCATCCTTTACATAGATATCCTTATCGTTGCAGTGCACTTGCCCGTCGTACGTCCAAGTTCCACCACCAGTAACAACGGTAATCGGGCGAGGATTAATAGTCAATTCACCATACTCGTAGCTTATGCTATAATTGCGCGTAACGTCTTCACCTGCGTTGTTAACCACAACAACACCGTGTACGTTGTCGTACGGCAAGATAATGCTGGGGTCCGTTCCGTCACGGCGTACGTCGACAACTTCCGTAGTACCATTGCCATCGTATACGACTTTGTGGTCAAGAACAAGGTCG
>JAZOMO010000036.1:0-17938 GCA_045654025.1 Candidatus Scatosoma sp. | reverse complement strand
CGCCTTGTAGAAGACGAAATTTGCTCGCTATAAAATTGCTTCGCACCCAAAAGGAAGGATTTTGAAATGATTTTTGGTGCGAAGGAAGATATTATACCAAAGTATTATGATGACGACAAGCCATAAAAGCGTTCAAAAGACACCTTTTGGGCTGGTTCGGATTATATTGTTTTGGTTAACCTAACGAGAATCGAACTCGCTAGGTTAAACGCCAAGATACTCTTTTAAAAGCGCAAACATCGCCTTGTAGCCCGCATCGTTCGGGTGTAAGCCGTCAAATAAAAATTCGTTGAGGTCCGCGCCGCTTTTTGCAAGATAATCGGTGAACAAATCATACAGACTAATCAAAGCAAAACCCGCCTTTTCTTGCGCGCGCTTGTAGATAGCGTTAATGTCGCACATATGTAAGATGCGCCAAAATTCAGCGCCGTCTTGTTCGTTCTTGTCGCTGGCAGGGATATTCGCCATAAAGATGACTCTTTTGCCAAGTTTCGTAAACTTGTCGTTTAATTGCAGTACGTTTTGGTAAAACCTTTCGCCAAACATTTCACGCGACGGCTTTTCGCCCTCTCGAAAATATTGATGACGATTGTTCGTACCGATCATACAGATGACAAAATCGTCGTTTTCATCCACGAGCGTGTCAAAATGCTGCAAAATAAATTCAATCTTCGTGCCCGTGCAACCGTTATTAACGACCGTGCAAGAATAGTTTTCAGCCAAATATTCCTTAAAGAGCTTCGCCCAGCAAAAGCCGTGCGGATTTCGCGCAAAGTTCTCTACAATCGGCTCGCCGTCCTGCTGAAAGCCCGTTCCGCCTGCGCCGTGCGTAATTGAATCGCCCAAAAGCTTGATTTGCAGGTTTCTCCCTGCCCTTAATTCGTTTTGCAACTCTATGATTGTTTGATGCATACACGTCACCTTCTTATTGTTTTCTGCATTATAGCACAAATTAACCGTATTTTCAAGCGTTTGAACGTAAAAAAATTAGACACATCACGAGAGAATTTCCTCAAATGATGTGTCTATCTATTTTATTTGATTAAACTGCGAAAAGCGTTACGCTTTCATTGCTTCTTCGATCGCAACTGCGCAAGCAACCGTCATACCAACCATGGGGTTGTTACCAGCACCGATCAAGCCCATCATTTCTACGTGAGCAGGAACGGACGAAGAACCAGCAAACTGCGCGTCGGAGTGCATACGACCCATCGTATCCGTCATACCGTAGGATGCAGGACCTGCAGCCATGTTGTCGGGGTGCAACGTTCTGCCCGTACCGCCACCGGAAGCAACGGAGAAGTATTCTACGCCGTTTTCTACGCACCATTTCTTGTACGTACCTGCAACGGGGTGTTGGAATCTGGTGGGGTTCGTGGAGTTACCGGTGATGGAAACGCCAACGTTTTCAAGACGCATGATTGCAACGCCTTCGGGTACGGAATCCGCACCGTAGCACTTAACCTTTGCGCGAGGGCCGTCGGAGAATGCTTTTTCGTAAACCACTGCTACCGTTTCGGTTGCGGGATCGAACTTCGTTTCAACGAAGGTGAAGCCGTTGATACGGGAGATGATATAAGCAGCATCCTTACCAAGACCGTTCAGGATAACGCGCAGGGGCTGTTTTCTAACCTTGTTTGCGTTGAGTGCAATCGAAATTGCGCCTTCTGCTGCCGCGAAGGATTCGTGACCTGCCAAGAAGCAGAAGCATTCCGTTTCATCGGAGAGGAGCTTTGCGCCCAAGTTGCCGTGGCCAAGACCAACCAAACGGTTCTGAGCAACCGAACCAGGGATACAGAAAGCCTGCAAACCGATACCGATAGCAGCCGCAGCATCCGATGCCTTCGTGCAACCCTTCTTGATAGCGATTGCGCTGCCTACGGTGTATGCCCAAACTGCGTTTTCGAAGCAGATAGGCTGACCAGCACGGACAATCTTATCGCAATCTACGCCCTTTGCAAGGCAGATATCTCTACATTCTTCAACGGAGGAGATGCCGTATTCTTTCAAAACGCCATTGATTTTATCAATTCTTCTTTCATAACCTTCGAATAATGCCATTTGCTTGTCCTCCTTGATTATTCCTTACGAGGGTCGATGAACTTCACCGCGCCCTGTTCAGCCGTGAATCTACCGTAGTGACCCATAGCCTTTGCGTATGCTTCGTTGGGTTCCATACCCTTCTTGATGAAGTCGGTCATCTTGCCAAGGGAAACGAATTCGTAACCGATAACTTCGTTGTCCTTGTCAAGAGCAAGACGGGTAACGTAGCCTTCTGCCATTTCCAAGTATCTAACACCCTTCTGCAAGGTGGAGTACATCGTACCAACCTGCGAACGGTGACCCTTACCAAGGTCTTCAAGGCCCGCGCCGATTACAAGACCGTCGTCGGAGAATGCAGACTGCGATCTACCGTATACGATTTGAAGGAACAATTCTCTCATCGCCGTGTTGATTGCGTCGCAAACGAGGTCGGTGTTCAACGCTTCCAAAGGGGTTTTGCCAGGCAGGATTTCTGCCGCCATAGCCGCCGAATGGGTCATACCCGAACAACCGATGGTTTCTACCAAAGCTTCCTGAATGATACCCTGCTTGATATTCAAAGACAGTTTACATGCACCCTGCTGAGGAGCGCACCAACCGATACCATGAGTGAAACCGCTGATATCCTTAATCTCTTTCGCATGAACCCACTTGCCCTCTTCGGGAATCGGAGCGTTTTCATGACGAGCAACGCCTGCGCCTTTTGCTACGCAGTACATTTCTTGAACTTCTGACGAAATTGTCATTGTAAATTCCTCCAAAATAATTATTTTCAATCGTTTAAGTTGGCGTCACTTTCGAAAATCTCACACAACGCCGACAATAGTATAGCATACAAAAAAATTTTTTTCAACACCAGAACGTCTATTTTTTGAAAATTTTTACAGTTTTTTTGCAAAAAAAGAGAAAAACGCACCGCCCTGGATGCGTTTTTTGATACGATTAGTCGTAGTAATCTTCCCTCTTAAGGTGTTGCCGTAGCTTTTCTATCGCCTTCTTTTCAATCCGTGAAATGTACGAACGGGAGATTTTAAGTAGCTGCGCTACCTCTCTTTGTGGCATCGGTACGCCGTTTTTTAACCCAAATCGCAGGCAGATTACGCTAAATTCCCTCTCGGATAAGACCGCCTTCAGCTCTTTGAGCAATCGTTCGCCGACCATTGCGCGCTCTACCTGCCCGAATACGCAGTCCTCTTCTTCGAAGAGTAGGTCGAGAAAGGTCAGCTCGTTGCCGTCCTTATCCACCCCGATTGGATCGGAGAGGGATAAGGTGTTTCGATGCTTTTTGTTTGCGCGCAGCATCATCAAAATCTCGTTTTCGATGCACCGCGCCGTGTACGTCGAAAGGGTTGTGCCCTTCCCCGCCTTGTAGGTGGAAATTGCCTTGATAAGCCCGATGCTGCCCACCGAAATTAAGTCGTCAGACTCCGCCACCCCAGAATATTTCTTGGCGATATGCGCAACTAAACGCATATTGTGCTTAATCAGCGTTTCCTTCGCGTTTTTATCCCCTTTTTCCATTAAGGAAAGCCATTTTTCCTCTTCTTCCTTCGTCAGCGGCTTTGGATAGGAGTTTTTCCCCACGATTGCGCCCGTAAAAAAGACAAGACGACCTAAAAGCGCCCACAACCATTCAAACATACACCACCCCTTCGACGTTTTTGTTTATCGTATGAAATGGAAAGTTTGTACTATGCCCTTTTTGTCGAAAAATAAGAGAATTATGTAGGCAAAGGCCTGAAGTATTATGCCTGACATAGGTATTACGTCTGACATACTACCACTTTTAAAACGCAAAACCGCCCTTTTTAGGACGGTTTTAACACTTTTAAAGGATTTGAGCCCATCTGTAAGCCGAGTTCTGTCGTGTACGGCCATTTATCTAGGCTTGTCGTCGCCGACAAGCTCGAGCGATATTCACAGCATTTATCGGACGGACAGCCCTATATGATAAATGCCCAATCTTGCAGCGGGTGGGGTTTACATGGCATACCGCATTACTGCGGTATCGGTGAGCTCTTACCTCGCCTTTCCATCCTTACCGCAAACGGGCGGTTGACAAAGTCAACACTCAAGGCGAAAGCCAAGCCTTTTGCGGCGGTATATTTCTGTTGCACTATCCCTAAGGTCACCCTCGCCTGACGTTATCAGGCACCCTGTCCTATGCTGCTCGGACTTTCCTCATGACGCTTGCGCGCCCCGCGACCGTATAACGGACTCAAATCAAGTTGATTATAGCACATTCCTTTAGAAAATGCACGCTTTTTCGTTGCTTTTTTTTGAAAAATAGAGTAAAATAGAACTATAATTTTGATTTTTAAGGTACGATTATGAAAAAGACAAAAATTATTTGCACGCTCGGCCCTTCCAGCGAAAGTAAGGAAGTCATCGCCGCTATGGCAGATGCAGGCATGAACGTTGCTAGAATTAACTTTTCGCACGGCACGCACGAACAACACGCAGAAAAAATTGCCACCATCAAAGCGGTGCGTGAAGAAAAGAAAATTCCCCTTCCCATCCTCTTGGATACCAAAGGCCCTGAATTCCGTATTAAGACCTTTGAAAACGGAAAGATTTTTTTGAAGGCAGGCGACCGCTTTACTTTTACGACCGACGATATAATCGGCGATCAGCACCGTGTAAGCGTTTCCTTTGCCTCTATTTGCGAGGAATTACAAGCAGGCGATAAAATCCTTTTGAATAATGGTTTGATCGTTTTTAAGGTCGTTTCCATCGAAAAACCGAACGTAAATTGCGTTGTTGAAATCGGCGGCGAGCTTTCCAACCGTAAATCCATGTTCTTCCCCGAAAAGGAATTGCATCTGGAGTTCCTTTCCGAGCAGGACAAGGCCGACTTGCTGTTTGGCATTCAGCAAGAAGTAGATTTCGTGGCACTCTCCTTCGTATCGCGTGCACAGGACGTCATTGATGCGAAAAATTTCCTGGCAGAACACGGCGGCGCGCACATCGACGTCATCGCAAAGATTGAAAACCGTGCAGGCGTGAAGAACCTGATTGACATTATCAAGGAATCGGACGGCATCATGGTTGCCCGCGGCGACTTGGGCGTGGAAATTCCCTTTGAAGAGCTGCCCGACGTGCAAAAATACATCATTTCCTGCTGTCGTATCTACGGTAAGCGTGTTATCACCGCAACGGAAATGCTGGAATCGATGATTTACAACCCTCGTCCTACGAGAGCGGAAATTTCCGACGTTGCCAACGCCGTGTACGACGGTACTTCCGCCGTTATGCTCTCCGGCGAAACGGCTGCAGGTCAATTCCCCGTGCAATCGGTAGATGCGATGGCAAAAATCGTTTACAGAGCGGAAAACCATACGAACTATATCCAGTATATCGAGGATTTCAAGATTGAGAGTACGGCAGAAGCCCTTTCACACTCTGCGGCAACCCTCGCAAGCGACCTGAACGCAAAGGCTATCGTCGTTTGTACGCGTACGGGCGCAACCGCGCGTAAGGTTTCCCGTTTCCGTCCAAACATCAGCATTATCGGTATGACCACTGATATTCACGCATATCGTAAGCTTGCGCTCAGCTGGGGCGTTTTCCCTGTTTTAGCGGAAGAGGTTGACTCGGTGGACATTCTCTTCTATTTCGCAAAGCAAAGCGCCTTGAAAAGCGGCTTGGCTCAAAAGGGCGACGTCATCGTCATTACGGGCGGCACGCCGAACGGCAAGAGCGGAAATTCCAACCTTATCAGTATTGAAACCATATAAATCCGTAAAAATAACAAAAAAAGCAGCGAATTTTTCGCTGCTTTTTTCTTTATTAAACTATCTTCACAAAGACGGTTCGCAATATTGTTATGCATTTTACAAAAGTTCTATTTCAGAACGAACAACATCCTCGTCCTTTTCTTTAAATTCCCTTTGTTTATCGTATAATCGTTCAAATGCGGCAAAATAGCGCAAGCCAAATTCATACAAACTCTTTGCATTAAAATGCAGATTATCCGCGTTCGCCGTCAAATCTTTCGCCGATACCGCGGCCGTAAACTCATTCGTTTTGGCAATCTTTTGTATCTGCTCGTTTACGATATAAAAGTTTTTCCCATTTATACCAACCGTACAATCCACCAAAAAATCCCCCAGTTCCCCTAAAAGGAACGGTACGGATTGTAAATTAAGTTCCGTTCTTAAAGCGTTCATTATAACTTCAAAACGTTCTTTATACGTCGTAGCCAAATCCATCGAACAATCCGACTCACCATGATGCCATAATACACCGACAATCGTAGACGTCCGCAAGGCTAATTTTGCTTGGGCAACTGCATTATCGTACAATACACCCCCAACCTTCCATTGTTCAAGCGATGTTCCGCCGTCGGCGCAAGGTATTAATCCTACGTCTACGTGATGCTTTGCTGCATACGCTTCCGCAAAACTTTCCGCAAGGCTCACACCCGAATAAGCTCTATCAGGATTGATGGGACGAAACATTTTTTGCCAACGCCCGTTTCGGAGAACCTTTATGCGGGAAGTATCTACAGGAATCGTTTCCGCTAAATTCCCCCTCCCCGCCATATTCGATTGTCCTATCAACAAGAAAGAATGTATCATAATTTTATAATCCACCAATTAAAGCCATGCAATGCTGTTTATCTTTTTATCCAACCTTTTTATGGACTTTGAGTAGTTATCTTTTACTTTTGCCTATTTTAATAAGCTTTCCTTTCTTCTTTACATACACGGCCGTTTGATAAATTTTTAGTCTTTCCTTTACGATAATACCATCAATGCAATACGATTCTGAATCATCAGTCGCAAGATTCGTCAACGCATAATATACTTCATCTCCCTTTTTCCTTGTTGCAACCAAAGTAAAAGATTCCGTATTTATTCGCGGAAGCGTAGAGCAAAGCTTTTCAAAAGTATCTTTTATGAGGTTTACGCGGTGATGCGTATAAAATCCGCTTACCCCAAAATCTTTTTCCATAGGATAAACCGCAACTCGACCGCCCAACGAATTATCAAAGAAAGTCAAGCCTTTGAAAGCATCTCCTTTTTTATCTAAAAAAGTGGAAAAAACCTTTGTGCCTTCCAAAGTTTCTATTTCAAACCAACAATTTATAGGAACACGGCAAGGAATGCGAATATTAGTACCATCGTTACGGGTAAAAAGATTTATATTTTCCGCTTGTAAAAATACATTTTTTCTTTTTATCGTTTTTACCCCTATTTGTTCAGCAAACCCACGTCCTATTAACACTTCTGCAGCGCCACCGTCTAAGAATACCCCGCCTTGCAAGATCGTACGCAGTTCATCATCCGTCAAGAAGTTCGCCGCATATCTATCCAAAGCAACGCAACCTTTCTCATTTAATTCTTTTACGTTTGCATATCGGCAAGGGATGCCAATATTCATTAGATATTTTTCAATATACCGTTGTCTGCCGCAAAGTTCATTAAAATTTTCACCCTTCGTTAAGTGGTAGCGTTTCGCGCTATCACCACAGGTAGGAATTATTACACCTAAATCTTCCGCTTGATCTAATCCCAAACCAACAATCTTATCTAAAAATGGTTTTTGTCTTCGCAACATTTCTTCATAGCGTGGCTCATCTTCAAATGCACCCCCGTCTAAATCGTGTAAAGCAAGCGTAATTGCCTTACCCCCCAAAAATGCACCTAAAAACATTTGATAAGTTGTTGCCGACGCAGATTTCGACCAAACTGTATAGCGCGTATTTTCCACCTCGGGACAATACTCCACCTTATCCATATATGTTTCGCGTATTTGCGCTTGCATCTGCGCGGTTTCCATATACGCAGTACAATAATCTAACCTATCATACTCAAAATACGGCCCCAATCCAGTTCTCACCATGGGAATATCACCGCCGGAAATAGCAGTTAAAAACGCATTCCAGTTTCGCGCCTCGTTGGTATGTGCATCCGCTTGACTTACCATTTGCGCAACTCTTGTTTTGGGGCTTACAGAGCGTATCGTTGAGGAAACCCAACTTGCGGTATCCACCATAGTTTCGCCAACAAAATCAAAATACGCCTTTCTTGCCCAACTCGGTTCTCCTTCTTGCAAAATTTCGTTTACAAGAGTTTCCCTATCATAATTCGTATTATATTTTTCATTAAATAATCTTATATGATTATCGCAATAGCAATATCTGTCGATATAAGGCGGTTTTCCTTCCGACCGCGCAAACAGAGCGCCCCCGTGATTGTGCATACGAAAATCGTCGTCTATCCAAATAACGTCCGGTTGTGTTTTTGCCCAAATCTGTAATCTTTCTTTGGTATTTTCCCGAAATTTTTTTCCTATGGGACAACCACACGGAGTCGTTCTTCCCGTATGATCTACCATATATTCCCAATCATATTTGTCTTTTACATCCGCACCGCCGGTTTCCATACCAAGTATATCTTGAAAATTGATTTGATAGCCTATTCCCGCTTCGCGCAAACGCTTGATATACGGGATCATTTGCGCCTGCCACGTTAAAGCGTATTCGGGTGTATCCGGCATATAATAATTTTGCGGATTGTGGGCAACAAAAAACATAACCGCATCTACATTTGCCTTACGACAAAATTTTAAAAGTTTTTCAAACCGTTTCTCTGTAAATCCTTCATCATATATGGGGCGCACAGGCAAATAATAACGAAGTACGTATTTATATCCATCTTTCTTCATGCTCTTTTTCCCTCATCGTATTTTTATAATTTGAGCATTCCCGCAATTTACAGATTCTTATTTATTCGTCGAGTTCCAAGTCGGGAAGATTTCACGCCATACGTCGGTATGAGCTTCGCAGTCCAAATAATGCGCGAACCGCTGATTCTTTCCTTCTTCAGCATCAGGGCCTAAGCCAACGATTACCGCCGCATACTTTTCCTTAACCGATTCACAGAACGCCCTCCAGCCCTTAATCCATTCGCCGTTCAACAGCTCTTGGTTGCGCGCATAGAAGGGTTGCATAATCTTGTCATACGCTTCGCCTTTTGCCAGCCAAATGCCTTCTTCCGAACATTCGATGGGATGGAAGTCGATTTCCAGCTTATCCTCTACACGGATTTCCACGACCAAGCCCGACCACCAGCTTTCCATGGGCACGTTCATGCAGAAATGGAAGTTACCTTGCCCGTAAACGATATGGCATCCCTCATAATTTTCGTAGCAACCGATACAATGGCTGTGCTGTAAAAGCACCGCGTCTGCGCCGTTATGCGCCAACTCGTGGCAGAGATTGCGAACACGAGGGGAAGGATAGCGACAATGCTCCTTTGCGCCGTGGTAGATAACAATAACGAAATCTGCTTGCTTCTTCGCCGCGCGAACGTCCTGCATCGTCAAGAACGGGTCAAACGGGTTCGTACCGATTCTGCTAGGCGTTGCATAGCTGTATTCATGCTCGCACACGTTGACGATTGCAATCTTTTTGCCGTCCTGCTCTACGAAATAGAGCTTGCGGCTATCTTCGTCATTTTCGCCTACACCCGTGTAAGGAATACCTACTCTATCGAGGTTTGCAAGCGTATCTCTCATACCTACTTCGCCAAAGTCAAAGGCGTGATTGTTGGCAAGCGCCGCATCCGTGATGCCTGCAAGCGGCAGAATGTCCGCACATTCGGGCGCACCCTTGAGGCAGGGTCCAAATTTTTTAATCCGATTCTCCGAATTGGTCAATGCGCATTCGAGGTTGACAAATACGCGATCTGCGCTCTTTAATAAGGGAACAACGTCCCCAAACGTCCCCATATCCTTATTAATAAATCTTTGTTCCGTTATTTTAGTAGGAACAAAATCCCCACAAAACATTAATTTCATTTGAATTACCATCCATAATAATTTCTACCATTATGTTACCATAGCGTACAAAATTTGTCAATACATTTGTTTGGATTTATGATTAAAAAAACCAAGTGGAACGCTTTCGCCCACTCGGTCTTTTTCAATTTATACCATTTTTGATGTATATTTACAGTTTAGAAAACACTTGGATTGCCTTTTTAACGTCCTCTTTCATCGCTTGCATTGCCGCGTATTCTACGTCGTGTAAATAGCTTGTCTTGCCGCTTTCTATAACCTTCTGCGCCGCCATATAACCTGCCTTCGACATATACGAATAGTAGTTAATCTTGCGGATACCGCTTTCAATCGCCTTCTTAAAGCCCTCTTCGGACACGCCGCTGCCGCCGTGCATAACAAGGGGCAAACCCGTCGCTTTCGCGCAGTTTTTGATGACGTCATAATCGAGTTTCGGCTGCGCCGAATAGAACCCGTGCGCCGTACCAAACGCAATCGCAAGCGCATCAATCCCCGTTGCCGCACAGAACGCCTCTGCCTCGTCAGGTCGAGTGTAGAAATCTTCCGCTTTTGCGCCCACCATTTCTTCGCCGCTGCCTGCCTCGCCCGTCACAAGTCTGCCAAGCTCTGCCTCTACGCTCACGTTCATCGAATGCGCCGCCTCGGTAATCATCTTCGTAAGGCGCAAGTTTTCTTCATAAGGCATCGCAGACGCATCCATCATAACGGACGTAAAACCAAGGCGCAACGCCTTATACACCATATCCAAAGAAGTACCGTGGTCAAGGTGCACGCATACGGGCACTTTTGCGTTCTGCGCCACCGCTACCATCGCAGGGCCGACCATCGAAATATCGTTGTACACGTTATGTACTTCTGCGTGCGCGATGATGACGGGCTTATTGAGTTCTTCCGCCGCGCCGATCACCGCCTGCAAGCTGTCAAACCCCGTTGCGTTAAACATACCGATTGCACTCTTGTCCTCTTGTGCAATCTTCAAAATCTCTTTCAAATTTACAAGCATATCTCTTTCCTTTTTAAGCCTTTACACAGCTCGTTTATTTCTTTTTCCGTACGAAGTCCGCTGGTCGCATCTGCACTCGAAAGCGCCGCCACCGCCGCGCCGGAAGCAAACTCCAAAATCGCTTTATCCGTCTTCCCTTGGTAGATACCGATGAGCGCGCCTGCGCAGAACGCATCGCCTGCCCCCGTCGTGCCCACGATGAAATTTTCAGGCAACGCATAGGAAGGCACGCAAGAAACGCCGTTTTCTGACACGCATACGCCCACCTCGGGGGTGTGAATAATCACCCTCTCCTGCACGCCGTACGCCTTTAATTTTCGGGCAATTTCGACCAAGTTCTCTTTCGTCGGAGAAATCCCCGTCAAAGCCCCTGCCTCTACCTCGTTGATAATCAAGTTATCAACGTACGGTAAACAGGGCAATACAAGCGTATATCTGTCCGAATTTTCGCTGACAAGGTCTATCGAGGTTTTTACGCCGTTCGCCTTTGCCTTTTTAAGCAGCTCCAACCCGTCGCCGTTGTCGATTTTATCCAAGAGAAGAAAATACCCCAAATGGAACATTTCCACGTTCAGAGCGTCAAAATCTACGTCGTCTACGCCGAATTCAGCGCTTGCACCTGCATAGGTGAAGAAGGTGCGTTGACCGCCCGTGATACTCATTACCTCGGTAAAGCTCGTCGTCGCCGCGCCTACGGAAATATTTGCCGTGTCTACGCCGTTTTTCGTAAACGTGTCTACAACGTATTTCCCGTTTTCGTCATCGCCGATTTTCCCCACCGCTTTTACGGTCAATTCGGGGCAAATGCGCTTTAAGTCAATCGCGACGTTCGGCACGCAACCGCCCACCGATTTTTGCACGCTTTTAATCTGCGTCAACTCGCCCGATTTCGGGTATGCGGAAATCTCGTTGATTTTATCAACGAGAATACTGCCTGCTACTGCAATACCGCTTTTCATCTTAGTTGCACTCTGCCACAAGCGGACCTGCAAGCTCCTTCAAGAAGAACAATCTGCCTGCAAGCGTAGGGATATAGGACGAGGTAATCCAAGGCGTTTTGCCGTAGCGCAAAGTCATCCACAAGGACATCCCCTGCCATTGCATACCACGACCAAGCGTACCGTCTGCGCCACCGATTGCGTAATCTGCCTGCAAGAAGAGGCCAGGGCCGATGGTGTTCGCGCGGCAAGGCACGAGGGTCGTACGCGACTTAAAGCTGGTCAAAGCGTTCTGCTCTACCGTCAACGGGTGAATCTTCGCCGCAATGCGGTAAGGAGCTTTTTCCCATTCCTCTGCAGTTGCATAGTCCGCCGCAAAGGTGGGTTCCCAGAACGCGATATGACACATTCTGCCGATACCGTAAACGAGTACAAGCTTTGCGCCTTCTGCTTTCAAAGCCGCAATCTTTTCGGGATAGGTAGGCAGGTTTGCTTTCGTCGCAAAGTTTCTCTGCGCCTTGGGTACGGTCAATTCGCCAAGGGGATTGAACAACGCTTGTTCCATAGCATACTGGAACGCGCCGCTGTTATCGGGCGCAAGGGTGTTGCCTTCGCTGTCCGCCCATTCGTCCATATTGAAGGTGTAGACGTGTTCGCAGGAAACCTTCCATTCCTTCAGGAAGTACACCACCCACTTATACATACCCATAGGACCTACGGGCAAAATGAAAGCAATCTTTTCCTTGCGGTCTTTCGCAAGCTTGATTTGCATCGCAATTTCGTGGCCCATGTACGTTTCAAATTCGCCAAGGCTATTGCATTGTACGGGCGTAAAGCCAGCATTCCAGTGCGCTTGTCTTTCCGTAATTTTTTCGGGCGCGTCAATGCACGCGTCGATTTTATCAAAATCCCAACCTGCAGGATAGAAACCTTCTAATTCACTGCCTTTTACCGTGCTGTTAAAGTTCATAATCGTTCTCCTTTTTTATGTATATATTCTAGTGTCTCGGCTTCCCCGTTTTTACGGCAACAAACGTTTCGTCGTACCCTTTAAATACACTTGGCACTGTCTAAAGCCTTCGGCATACTCCGCGCCGCATTGATAACCGCGGTATCTTGAACAAGTCTTTACCATGTCCGCAAAGTCAATACCGTCGTGCTCACGCATCCATACAAGTTGGCTTTCGTGACATTCCAGCATCTGCAATTTCAGGTCGATTTCGTCTGAAATATCCACGTATTCGGTGGGATTAAAGTTCACCCCTGCCAACGTATCCATATAGTAGATAGGCACTAATTTTGCAGGCTCTTTGTGCTTGCTTGCGTAGTTGGGCAAGGTCGCCGTAAAGCTTGCATCGAACACCAAACGCGCCACCGCCGTATGGTCGGGCATATAATCGTCGGGGTTGTGCGTGATGATAAAGTCGGGATTTGCGTACTTAATAATATCCACCAGCTTGTCCCTCGCCTCTTTGTTGTTGTCGTAGATTTCAAGGTCGTCAAAGCCCGCGCAGAGAACTTCAATCCCTGCAAGCGCGCCTGCTCTCTTCGCCTCGTTCGCGCGGATAACGCGAAGTTCATCGGGCGGAATGACAACGTGACCTAAATTGCCGCTTGAAACGTGGCATACGATGACCGTATCCCCACGCTTTACGCATTTTGCAAGCGTGCCACTACAAGCAATTTCAATATCGTCGGGGTGTGCCCCGATGGCTAATACTCTCATACTCTATCCTTCCTTATATTTTCAGATTGTAAAACAACAAAACGTATAGAATATGCACCGTCAAAGGCAGATAACCCTCGTGGTGCATATTTCTATATTTCGTTATTCGTATACCGTTATTCTTTTACACCGCCAAGCGTAAGATTGCCCATCAGTTTGTTTCTAAAAATGACGAACAACGCGAGAACGGGCATGGTGATCATCATACATCCTGCCATTTGCACAACAGTCTGCCCGCGCGGAGTATCTCCGGGGGAATCCGTCATTACCTTAAACAACCCATACGCAATCGTCGGGTGGGAAGGCGCGTAAATAAGCAACGTATTATAATCGTTCCAGTAGGTAATGAAGTTTAACAAGAACACAAGCCCGAACGACGTCAAAATCAAAGGAATTGCTATTCTCGTTAAGATTTTCCATTCTGACGCACCGTCTATACACCCAGCCTCGTAATATTCCTTAGAAACTCCTTTGAATATCGCCGAAAACATCAGGTAGTACATATTCCCGAAGTTAAACTTCTGCATATACAGCCCAAGGAAACTATCATAAATCCCGATACCGTGCATCAAAGACAGCATGGATGCCTGCGCACCGATAATAGGCACAGTCATACTGATAATAACGATGACGTCAACCACCTTATTAAAGCCGTATTTAAACTTCTGCGTTGCATAAGCCACGATGCAGGGGCAAAGGGTCGCAAAGAAGGCACAACCTACCGAATAGAGAACCGTGTAAATTGCCTGCATAGGGAATTTTACAGTAATTTGGGTTGACAAGCTCTGTCTATATACTTCTATATCAAAGTACTGCGCAACGCTTAAAAAATTGCCAAATGCCCATTCCCAAGGCGCCAAGAGAGGCCCTGCTTCGGTCGTATACAATCTGGGCAAGCCCAAATAGTTTCTCCCCGTGAAGTAGTCGCGATGGTGTTTCATCGCAGTGATTATGCCCCAGTAAAGCAAAGCCATGATGACAATCGCATATACCGCCAAAAGCACACCTAAAATAATCGCTGTAGGCGAAATAGATTTTTTACTTTTTTCCATATTTCACCTCCATTACGCCACCGGGTCCGCTTTATCCAAGAACTGCTTCAAGAAATAGGTCAAAGGCGCAACAATAAACGTACAGCAAAGCCCAAAGGCAGAGAGGTAGCCCCATTGTGCAGGGTTTGCCGATGCGCTGACGATTGCTTTATGCAGAAAGAACCCAACTGTTTGAATATTCGTAGGCAAAGCCCCTTCGCCGTACATTGCATAAACACCCATATCTGCCGTGAAAAAGCTGGTCAAGCCTACCACGAGGAACGTCGCAATCGTAGGGAAAACGTTGGGCAACGTGATATACCAAAATTCCTTAAAGAAGGTGATGCCGTCCAGATCTGCTGCTTCCGTAATTGAGGGATTGATTTTATTCATTGCCCCCAAATACATCATAACCTGTGTACCGAAGCCCATAATCAGCGAGAAGGTTAAGACTGTCGTATAATTATAGCGGTCATCGGTCAAAAAGGAGTCTAATCCCAAATGATCTAAATGCAAAATATCATTGACAATGGTAACACCACCACCATCGATAAAGTATTTAAACATAGAAATCAACGCGATACTCGGGATAATATGAGGAAGGAACAGAAGTATTTTATAGCCTTCCGAAAAGAATTTCTTTTTGTAAATGTAATACGAGAAAACCAAAGCGCCGCAAAGACCAACAATCAACGTCATTGAGTAGTTGAACAGCGAGTTTCTAAACCGTATCCCAAAAGCAACTTTATCGTTTACGAATATATCCTCGAAAACCTTCACGAAATTATCAAAATAGACAAAATCATATCGATGAGTGTCCACGTTGTACTCATGCACAGCCAAGATGAATGAGTTAAAATTTACATAGACGTAAAAGATGGCAAATTGCAATAACGGCAACGCCAACAAGCCTATGTAAAAGAATACTTTTTTGTCTAATCGTTTCTTCTTAATAGCCATAATAAAAACCTTATCTTATTTATTGTATTCCTTCCACGCCTCACTCGAAATACACATTCCGTTAAAGACTGCCTCTACCGAATAAGATGCGTTTTGCTTCATTTTATTGTAGAAATAGGACAATATATCGCCCGTTTCCGCGCCGTCTACCGTAGCGGTAAACGCATCGTTTGTGGATTTAAAGGAGAATCTAGCCGTATTTCTCTTGAATACAGTGGAAGTACCGATACAGGTAAGATACGAATCAGCCTTCATTGCTTTTTCGTAAACGTCCCAGAAACTCTGCGACAGCGTATTCATAGATTTGTATTGCGCGTCCGTCAACTGATAATTGAGAGCAAACGGAATACCAGAAACAAGCGTCATTTCCTGCAACATCGTATCCGTATACATGAATTTCAGGAAATCCTTTGCAAGCGCCAACTTTTCAGGGTTGTTTGCAAGCTTCGCATTAACAACCAAGTAATACTGCATCGCATCCGCAACCAACTGCGTCGTACCTTTGTTTTCCTGCACCGTACCAGTTTCCTGTGCAGGCAAAGGCATATACTTAAGATTCATATTCGCCGCTTCCTGACCGTAAATGCCTGCAAGGGTGTTTCTTGCCTTAACCGCTTCGTTATACCAGTAAACCCCTTCCAAAAGCATACCTATGCTAGGTATCGAATCCTGGTCGTTCAAGTAGCTCTCCATAAACTTTTCTTGAGCACCAGTGTTGGTTAAGTTCTTACCTCTGGAGTCACCGTAAATATACGAGCCGTGATTATAGGTAGATAAGTGATTGAGGAACTTCAACGCCTTATATCTCGACGACAACATCGTCGAATAATAGCCGTTATCTTGCGTAATCACAACATTCTCCAGTTTCGGCGAAGAATCTTGATTCCAACCGGTAATAACCTCGACCCCATTACCATTTGAATCAAACGAGAACATAGACTTCAGGGCATCCGACGTGGACGCAGCACACAACAGCTCTTGGAATAAGTAGTTGGTATAGTGTCCATTGTAAAAAATCAACGGAGTAATCTTGTCATCCTGCATTTTATCACACAAATAGAAGAATTCTTCGTAAGAGGAAGGCAAACCATCGTCATCGGTATCCAAGATTCCATCAGGTCCGGGCGATTTTTGTTCATCCTCATCTTCAATAAAACGTCTACCAGTATACGCTTTGTTCGTGTACGAAGAAATTTCGTTAGAAACCGTATCGTCAGAATTTGCAAAATAGAAATTGTTGTCCGCAAGCAAGTCAGCATTATAGGTCAGACCCGTATACCCTGCAAACGTCGGAAGGGCATAATACTTGCCATTATCCTGCAGAACGTCTTTCTGTTCGGTATTCAATTTACTCTCGATTGTTTTATTATCCGACAACGTCGCGCGTACAACGTCAGTCAATTCCATAACAAGACTAGATCCCGTTTCATTCAACAAATCCGTGTAATACAAACCCTCTACTACGTGAATGTCCGAAGGAGCGTTTTTAACGCTATCCTTAAAGCCATCAGCGTTATTCGAGCTGGAAGCGCTTACTTCGATGACAACGCCCTCTTTCCCCTCTGCATAGGATTTCTTGGAATTTGCCGCCATAAACTCCTGTGCCACCTTCTCGAGATAACCCGTGCCAAATCCGCCCACGGGAGTATCGATATACAAGTACGTCTTGGTCGCATCCTCCGCCGGCTTATATTCAATCATGTCACAGCCCGCAAGCGTACCGCAAGCCATCAAAGTAGCCATTGAAACTGCTATTATTTTTGTTTTCATCTTTTTACCTCTCTTTTTATTTTTTTATGTGCTTTCAAATAAAAATACCCAACCTATTTTCATTCATCCTTGGGATACGCCCCAGCGATGTTAAACACATCGCTGTTGCATATACCTGTCACACAATATTTTTCTTTTTGCACACCGTACTGCGGCGTATATTTTACTCTTCCTCATTTACCAAAGTAAGGTTGTCTACGTAGAAGAAGGTAGAGTTGCCGCCACCCGTATAGCGAAGCAACAAGTCTTGCGTTACACCATACTTTTCGTAATGAGCCCTCGTAATCATGACTTCGTAGATATAATACTCGCCATCATTCGAGGTTGCGTTCACCGTCAAATCTTCCGCGCCTTTACCACGTTGAATCTTCGCAGTGCCCGTCGAAAGAATGATATTAAACGTAATTGCAGTAACCGTTTCATCTGCAAACAGTTCTTGCATGTAGACAGACGAAAGCGTCATATACATCGTGCCCGAATTCGTTCTGCCGTCACCCAAGTCGTCCTTGCCGTATGCAACGTTACCTTCCGTCATGAAATTCTCCACAACCGCCAGCTCTTGCGTAGTTTCTGCGTCCTTGTAAAGGCTCGTCACCAGCTTGCCTTCGGGAGGCAATTCAACAGGTACGTCATCTTCGCCGCCGTCTTCTTCACCGCCGCC
>JAZOMO010000035.1:0-8127 GCA_045654025.1 Candidatus Scatosoma sp. | reverse complement strand
ACGAAAGGTCAATTTCGTAAATAGCATCATAAACAGCATCTTCATCCGCCGTATATGCGGTACAGGTACGCGACGAACGCGCTTTTACGTATTCGAGCGTCTGCTCGTCCACTTCGAAAATACCGTTCTTTGCGCCTGCTTCGATTGCCATATTCGAAATGGTCAAGCGATCGTAAATGGTGAGCGACTGCACCCCTTCGCCGACAAATTCCATCGACTTATAGAGCGCACCGTCCACGCCGATTTTGCCGATAATGTGCAAAATCACGTCCTTGCCCGAAACGTATTTGTTTAACTTGCCTTTGAGCACGAACTTGATTGCGGAAGGCACTTTGAACCAAGCCTTGCCCGTCGCCATACCGCACGCCATATCCGTCGAGCCAACGCCCGTCGAAAACGCGCCGATTGCACCGTAGGTACAAGTATGCGAGTCCGCCCCGATGACCACGTCCCCAGGGACAACCAAGCCCTTTTCAGGGAGCAGAGCGTGTTCAATGCCCATATCCCCTACGTCGTAGAAATGTACGACCTCGTGCTTTTCGCAAAAATCACGGCACATTTTGCATTGTGTTGCCGCCTTAATGTCCTTGTTAGGCGCGAAA
The DNA here is from genome assembly GCA_045654025.1 of Candidatus Scatosoma sp. Taxonomy (GTDB): domain Bacteria; phylum Bacillota; class Clostridia; order Christensenellales; family Borkfalkiaceae; genus Scatosoma. The sequence continues at coordinate 7,525 of JAZOMO010000035.1, read as the reverse complement.
TGGTCCATGACCATCGTTACCTTTTCCTTATCGTAGACGTCGGTAGCGCCGATGCTCTCAAATTCCCGAATGGCTACGGGAGAGGTGATGTCGTTGCCGAGCACTCTGTCCAAATTTACGAGGACAAGCTCGCCAGCTTCGACCTTTTCCAGCCCTGCGTGCGCCGCAAGGATTTTTTGTGTCATTGTCATTCCCATAATGAGAAACTCCTTTCAAAAGAAGTGAATTGCAGAGTATGATTACTCCGCATCCATTTTGCGTAAAACGTTGCAGTTGCAAGCAAGACACGAAGGACGTGGCTTTCCCGACGGGAGCGTACATAGGCGTACGTGACCGAGGGAAAACGCAAGTCCGACAAAGTATTGCGCCGCAAATCCGACGTTTTACTTATTGATGATTGCGCCTTTGTCGGCAGAAGACACCTGCGCCGCATACCGCTTCAAATAGCCCGAAACTTCCTTGCGCTTTAAGGGCATTTCTGCTTTACGCTTTGCAAGTTCTTCATCGGATACTTTGAGTTCAATGGTATAGGCAGGGATATTGATGGAGATGATATCGCCATCCTTGACGTAGGCAATCGTGCCACCCGAAACTGCCTCGGGGGAAACGTGACCGATGGACGCGCCACGGGTTGCGCCCGAGAATCTGCCGTCCGTAATCAAGGCTACGTCCTTATCGAGGCCCATGCCTGCAATCGCAGAGGTCGGGGAAAGCATTTCACGCATACCAGGTCCGCCCGCAGGGCCTTCATAGCGAATGACCACCACGTCCCCTTTGACGATTTTGCCTGCATAGATTGCGGCAATCGTTTCTTCCTCGCTCTCGAATACCTTAGCAGGGCCTTCGTGTACAAGCATTTCTTCCGCCACCGCAGAACGCTTTACCACGCATCCGTCAGGGGCAAGGTTGCCTTTCAAAACCGCAATACCGCCCGTCTTCGTAAACGCCGTTTCAGGGGTGCGGATGACCTCGGTGTCGAGGTTTCTTACGCCCACCAAGTTTTCCTGCATCGTCTTACCCGTGCAGGTCAAAACGGACGTATCAAGCAAGTTCAGCCCTTCCAACTCCTTCAAGACAGCGTACACGCCGCCTGCTTCGTTGAGGTCTTCCATATAGGTAGGACCTGCCGGCGCAAGGTGGCAAAGGTTGGGGGTGCGTTCGCTGATTTCGTTGACTTCTTCCAAGGAGAAGGGAACGCCGCACTCGTTGGCGATTGCCGGCAAGTGCAACATACTGTTCGTCGAACAACCCAGCGCCATGTCTGCGATGATTGCGTTGCGGATTGCCGATTTCGTCATAATATCGCGAGGCTTGATTTGCTTTTTCACAAGCTCCATTACCTGCATACCTGCGTGCTTTGCAAGCTCGATTCTCGCAGAGTACACCGCAGGAATCGTACCGTTGCCACGCAAGCCCATACCCAACACTTCGGTCAGGCAGTTCATGGAGTTTGCCGTATACATACCCGAACACGAACCGCAGGTAGGACATACCTTGCGTTCGAATTCCGACAGCTGACATTCGTCGATTTTTCCTGCTTTGTACGCGCCCACCGCCTCGAACATACTGGAGAGCGAACGTTTTTTGCCGCCAACTCTGCCTGCCAGCATCGGGCCGCCCGAAACGAAGACCGTCGGGATATTCAAACGCGCCGCCGCCATCAAAAGGCCAGGCACGTTTTTGTCGCAGTTGGGAATCATAACGAGGCCGTCAAAGCCGTGCGCCATGACCATCGCCTCAGTGCTGTCCGCAATCAAATCACGGGTGACGAGGGAGTACTTCATACCGACGTGCCCCATCCCAATCCCATCACAAACGGTGATTGCAGGGAACATAATCGGCGTACCGCCTGCCATTGCAACGCCCATCTTTACCGCGTCGCAAATTTTGTCGAGATCCTTATGTCCCGGCACGATTTCGTTGTAGGAACATACTACGCCGATCAATGGGCGAGAAAGCTCCTCGTCCGTCAAGCCCAACGCATGGTACAAGGAACGATGCGGAGCATTGTGAAATCCGTCTACTATTGTTTCTTTAATCATGATGATACCTTTGTAAGGAAAGTGTTAAAGCGTGAATGGAAAAAATAGGCATTTCCCATTCACGCAAAGTTTTGTTTGCCGTATTGCACCGCAAATTTACAGTTTGCAAAAACGTTGCAGTTGCAAGCAAGACAAGGCGAACGAGGCTTTCCCGTCGGGATATTTACAGAAGTAAATGAGCGAGGGGAAACGCAAGTTCAACGCCGTATTGCGCCGCAAGTCCGTCGTTTTGTAAAAACGGTGTAGATACAAGCAAGACCAGGCGAACGAGGCTTCCCCGACGGGATATTTACAGAGGTAAATGAGCGAGGGAAAACGTAAGCCCGACAAAGTATTGCGCAGTATATCCGCCGTTTGCAAAAACGTTGCAGTTGCAAGCAAGACGCGGAGGGTGCGGCTTTCCCGACGGGAGCGTACATAGACGTACGTGACCGAGGGAAAACGTAAGCCCGACAAAGTATTGCGCCGCAAATCCAACGTTTTTTAGTTGTTGATGAACTTTTCTTCGTCAGCCCAGCTATACAACTTACGAATATCCTTACCAACCACTTCGGAAGGATGCTCGGATGCAAGCTTTCTCATTGCGTTGAAGTGTACCTGCGCACCGCCTTCGGACATATCGAGCAAGAAATCCTTTGCGAACGTACCGTCTTGGATGTCCTTCAAAACCTTCTTCATTGCCTTCTTGGTTTCTTCGGTGATGATCTTCGGGCCGGTGATGTAGTCGCCGTATTCTGCCGTGTTGGAGATGGAATAGCGCATACCTTCGAAACCGCTCTGATAGATGAGGTCTACGATGAGCTTCATTTCGTGGATACATTCAAAGTAAGCGTTTCTGGGGTCATAGCCTGCTTCGGTCAGCGTTTCAAAGCCTGCCTGCATCAGTGCGCAAACACCGCCGCAAAGTACCGCCTGTTCGCCGAAGAGGTCGGTTTCCGTTTCCGTACGGAAGTCCGTTTCCAAAACGCCTGCTCTTGCGCCGCCGATACCCAAAGCGTATGCCAAACCGATGTCAAGCGCATCGCCCGTTGCATCCTGTTCTACTGCGATTAAGCAAGGAACACCCTTACCTACCTGATATTCACTGCGTACCGTGTGGCCAGGGCCCTTAGGCGCGATCATGATAACGTTGACGTCCTTCGGGGGCTTAATGCAACCAAAGTGAATATTAAAGCCGTGCGCGAACGCCAAGGTCTTACCTTCGGTAAGGTTGGGTTCGATGCTTTCTTTGTATAATTTTGCCTGCTTTTCATCGTTGATGAGAATCATGATAACGTCAGCAACCTTTGCAGCTTCTGCGGAGGTCATAACGGTCAAGCCCTGCTTTTCTGCCTTTGCCCAGCTCTTGCTGCCTTCGTACAGACCAACGACAACTTTAACGCCCGAATCCTTGAGGTTGAGCGCGTGCGCATGGCCCTGCGAGCCGTAGCCGATGATTGCTACCGTCTTGTTTGCCAACTTGTCTAAGTTACAGTCCTGTTGATAATAAATTTTACGCATATTCCTATTTCTCCTTTTATAGGTTAAAAATTTTTTATTTATTGAGTAAAGTGATGCTCCCTCTATCCAGAGCTACGATACCCGTACGGCACATTTCCATAATCCCGAAGGGTTGCATCAGCGCCACGAACGCATCCATCTTCTGAGGATCGCCCGTCACCTCGATACACATTTCCGCAGGCGAATAATCGATAACCTTCGCGCGGAATACGTCTACCGCGGTCATAATCTCCGTCCGCGTGCCAGAGGTATGTTTGACCTTAATCAACATCAGCTCTCGCTTGGTTGCCTCTTCTTCCAACACCTCGACTTTCTTGACGTTAATCAGCTTGTTCAGCTGGTTGATAACCTGCGCCTTTGCATGCTCGTCGCCGTGCATCGTGATGGTGATACGGGAATATTCAGGGCATTCAGTGACACCTACCGTCAAGGAATCAATGTTAAAACCTCTGCGTGAGAACAAGCCCGTGACCCTTGTCAAAACACCAAACTGGTTATCTACGTATACTGCGATAATAAACTTGTTTTCCATGTTGCGCCCCCTTACTTTTCTTCAATCTTTACGATGATGTCGTCAATTGCGCCACCAGGAGGAAGCATGGGCAACACCATTTCGTCCTTACCAACGGTGACGTCGATGACCGCAGGTCTGCCTGCTGCCTGCGCCGCCTTGAACGCCGCCGCAAACTCTTCAGGCGTTTCTGCCTTCATACCAAGCGCGCCGAACGATTCCGCAAGCTTGACGAAATCGGTCTGACGGGAAAGTACCGTCTGCGAATAACGCTTGCCAAAGAACAAAGTCTGCCATTGTCTTACCATACCGAGAACGCCGTTGTTCAGCAGTACGATGATAACGGGAATGTTATAGGATACAGCGGTAGCCAGCTCGTTCAAATTCATCCCAAAGCTGCCGTCGCCCGTGATGAGTACGGTGGGGTCGCCCGTTGCTACGTACGCGCCCATCGCCGCTCCTAAGCCAAAGCCCATCGTCCCCAAGCCACCGCTAGAAACAAAACGGCGAGGCCGACTAAACTGCGTGTATTGCGCCGCCCACATCTGATGCTGACCTACGTCGGTTGCCACAATCGTGTTGTCCGACTTGTTTGCGTTGATGATATCGAAAATCTGCTTAGGGGTAATGCTCTGCGTGTTCTTTGCCGCAAGCGCTTGTTCGTTTGCCAGCTCTTCTGCCTTCAGCTGTTCTACACGCGCAATCCATTTAGGGTGGCTTGCCTTCTGGCACTTCGCCATAATTCTAAGCAACGCATCCTCAATATCACCGATTAAGCCAAGGTCTACCTGCACGTTCTTGTTGATTTCCGCAGAGTCGGGGTCAAGCTGAATAATCTTGCTCTTCTTCGCAAACTTTGCGACGTTGCCTGTTGCTCTATCAGAGAAACGAACGCCGACGCCCAAGATGAGGTCGCTCTCGTTTTGCGCCATACTCGATGCGTAGTGCCCGTGCATCCCCTGCATCCCCAAAAATCTGGGGTCGTTGTCAGGGACTGCGGACAAGCCCATAAACGAGCAACCGATGACACCGTCAATCTTGTACGCAAATTCCACCACTTCGTCGCCAAGCCCCAAGCCTGCCGCGCCGCCGCCTACGTAGATGTACGGTCTTTCCGCCTGCATAATCAGCTGTACCGCCTTGTCAATCTCCTCTTCGGAAACCTTAGGCAGGGGGATTTTTCCCACAACGGGCTGAGGTTCGTAATCGTATTCGGCAACCTGCACGTCCTTGGGGATATCCACGAGGACGGGTCCGGGTCTGCCCGACTTTGCAATCGCAAACGCCTGACGAATGGTGTCCGCAAGGTCTGCAACGCTCTTTACAAAGAAGTTGTGTTTCGTGATAGGAAGGGTGACGCCCGTAATGTCAATCTCTTGGAAGCTGTCCTTACCGATGAGCGAATTGGGCACGTTGCCCGTGATTGCTACCATCGGGATAGAGTCCAGCATCGCAGTTGCAATCCCCGTGACGAGGTTGGTTGCGCCCGGGCCCGAGGTTGCAAGACACACGCCCACTTTACCCGTTGCGCGCGAATAGCCGTCCGCCGCGTGCGAAGCGCCCTGCTCGTGCGCGGTGAGAATGTGGTTGATTTCGTCCTTGTATTTATACAGAGCGTCGTAGATATTGATGACCTGACCGCCGGGATAACCGAATACGTCGGTCGTACCCTGCTCAATCAGAGTCTTTACCAAAATTTCTGCGCCTTTTAATTTCATAATGTACTCCTTTCTCTCTCGTGTTTCGTCAAGCGTCCGACAACATCTTATTGACAGCGGATATAAGCGCGTTCAGCGACGAAGTCATAATGTCGGTATGTATCCCTGCGCCCCAGTAGGTTTTTCCGTCCTTGAAAATACCGACGTAGGATGCCGCTTTCGAGGTGGATTTTTCCTCCAAAGCGTGCTCGGTATAGGTTTCGACCACAAAGCTTTCGCCCAAATATCTTCTGAGGGCGTTGCACGCCGCATCCAAGCGCCCGTTGCCGTGCTCGGAAATCGTCTTTTCTTCACCGTCCTTCGATACGGTCAGCTTTGCCCAGACTTCTTCCTCGTATTCCACGCCGTCGAATTCGTGCTCTGCCTCAAAGCTTGCTTTCAACAAGGACAGAGGGGACTGCACGTTGACGAAGTCGCGGACGAAGATGTCGTGTACCTCTTGCGAGGCGAGCTCCCTATGCGCATGGTCGGAAATGCTCTTGACGTGGTAGCCGAACGCTTCGCGGAATTTCGCAGGCAGGGAGAGGTGGAACTGCGTTTCAAGAATATACCCGATGCCCCCCTTGCCCGATTGCGAGTTGATACGGATGACGTCCGCCTCGTACACTCTGCCAACGTCGGCAGGGTCTAACGGCAGGTAGGGTACGTTCCATACCCCCGTATGCGTTTCCTCACGGAATTTCATCCCCTTTGCAATCGCGTCTTGGTGCGAACCCGAGAACGCCGCAAATACCAGCGCGCCGCTGTACGGTTGCCGTTCAGGCACGCGCATTCTCGTCACTTCTTCGTAGACCTTGGTAATCGCAGGCAGGTCGGAGAAATCAAGCTTCGGGTCAACCCCTTGCGAATACATATTCAGCGCCAAAGTAATGACGTCCACGTTGCCCGTGCGTTCGCCGTTACCAAACAGCGTGCCCTCTACTCTGTCGCCGCCAGCCAGCAAGCCCATTTCGGTGTCCGCGATCCCCGTACCACGGTCGTTGTGCGGATGCAGGGAGAGCACCACGTGCTCGCGATAGCGCAAGTTCTTGTCCATGTATTCGACCTGCGCCGCATAGACGTGAGGCATGGAATGCGCCACCGTCACGGGCAGGTTGATAATCGCCTCGTCCCCTGCCGTCGGTTGCCATACGTCCAGCACCGCGTTGCACACCTCTGCGGCAAATTCGGGTTCTGTTCCCGTAAAGCTTTCGGGGGAGTATTCCAAAGTAATTTTCCCCTCAGCAGCGTCCTTGTACTGCTTACAGAGCGTTGCGCCGAAGATAGCAATCTCCTTGATAGCCTCTTTATCCTTTTTGAACACCTGTTCTCTCTGCGCTTTAGAGGTGGAGTTGTAGACGTGTACAATCGCCTTCTTTGCGCCCTTGATTGCCTCAAAGGTCTTGGCGATGATATGTTCTCTTGCCTGCGTTAAGACTTGAATGACGACGTCGTCGGGAATCAAGTTCCGTTCGATGAGCGCGCGGCAGAATTCGTATTCCGTTTCGCTTGCCGCAGGGAAACCGACCTCGATTTCCTTAAAGCCCACTTTGCACAGCACCTCGAAGAAACGCAGTTTTTCCTCGAGGCTCATCGGCACGATCAGCGCCTGATTGCCGTCGCGCAGGTCCACACTACACCACACGGGCGGTTTCTCGATGGCGGTTTTCTTCATCCACTCCATCGTCACGCCCTGCGGCAGAAAATATTGTTTTTCGTACTTATTCGTATTTTTCATTTCTCTCTCTTACAGGGGGTATACCCAACCAAAGGTA
>JAZOMO010000034.1:0-2668 GCA_045654025.1 Candidatus Scatosoma sp. | reverse complement strand
AAGAGGATCCACCTGTTCCCATTCCGAACACAGAAGTTAAGCTCTTTAACGCCGAAAGTACTTGGGGTTAACCCCTGGGAGGATAGGTAATTGCCGCTTTTCAACTGAAAGCCGAACGCATTACGCGTTCGGTTTTTTCTTTTTCCATGGCAAACGCTTGCTTTTTTGACGGTGGCGTGGTAGAATAAAAAAGACGTTAGAGAAGGACGATTTTTTATATGCTCACAAAAGAAACGTATCAAAAGTATATACAGATATTGCAGGAGGAGTTGATTCCTGCCATGGGCTGTACCGAGCCCGTTGCAATCGCTTATGCAGGCGCTTTGGCTGCGGAAATTTTGCGAACGACGGGAGAAGTCCCCATAAGGGCAACCATCGAGGTCAGTGGCAATATCATCAAGAATGTAAAAAGCGTTATCGTACCCCATACGGGCGGTATGCGCGGCATAGAGTCCGCTTTGGTTGCAGGGATTGCTGCAGGAAAGCCAAACGTCGAATTAGAGGTGCTGTCCAACGTCAACGAGGAAGATCTGTTGAAAATGCAGGCGTTAAAGCAGTCCCTTCCCATCACCTTGAAACAGAGCGAAGGCGATGAGGTTTTTACGATTTACGTCGAGTTGTATTCGCAAAATCATTGTGCAAAGGTTTGTCTGTTGGGCAACCATACAAACGTTGTTTTAAAGCAATTGGATGCAGAGATTTTATATCAAAACCATACGAGAGTCATACAAAAAAAGTCTGATCGTAGCTGCCTTTCCGTGGAAAATATCGTAAAATTTGCCACCCAGGTATGCGTTGAAGATATAAAAGGGCTGTTTGATAGGCAAATTACGTACAATATGGCGATTGCGGAAGAGGGGCTGAAAAACGCATACGGCGCGAACATAGGCAAGGTGTATTTAAAGTCATACCCCAACGACGTTGCAGGAAAGGCAAAGGCTTATGCGGCAGCGGCCAGTGATGCCCGCATGAACGGTTGTGAAATGCCAGTCGTCATCAATTCCGGTAGCGGCAATCAGGGGTTGACTGCATCCATACCCGTTATCGTGTATGCAAGGGAACACGGCTTGGTACAGGAAAAATTGTATCGGGCATTGTGTATATCCAACTTGATTACCATTCACTTAAAAGCAGGGATTGGCACGCTGTCGGCGTATTGCGGAGTGGTATCTGCCGGCGCAGGCGCAGGTTGTGGCGTGGCGTATCTGCAGGCCCGTGGTTTCCGTGAGATTGCCCATACGCTTGTCAATGCCTTGGCGATGGATTCGGGTATGATTTGTGACGGCGCAAAAGCGAGTTGTGCGGCGAAGATTGCTCTTGCGGTAGAGAGCGGCTTTTTAGGGCTTGAAATGTTCAAGCAGGGCAATCAATTTTATGCAGGAGATGGCATCGTCAAAAAGGGGGTCGAAAGCACGATTTCCAGCGTTTCGCGTTTGGCACAGGCAGGCATGCGTGAAACGGACAAGGAAATTATCCGTATTATGACCGAAGGTTGCTAAACGGATTTTTGTAAAAGGCTTTGTTCTCTCTGACACAGCCTTGTGAAAAGGCTTGACGTTTTTTCTTCCTTATAATATTTACATAGTCGCTTCAAAAGTCATTCGAAAACAGTGTTGGGATTTATCCGCGAGCGTATGACAAATTGCATTACAATCGACCGCTTTCTAACCGTCCTAATGGGGCGGTTTTTTTATAGCGTATTATCTTCCGTTGTAACATAAATGTTACAATCGCATTATAAAAAACAATTATTACCATATAATTTTTTTTACAGCTCCTTGACAAAGGCGTTTTTTTTTGATACAATATAAATGTTTTGCATGTGCTTTTGCAAAAAAGCAAGAAAAAAGGAGAATTGTTTATGAAATCTTGGTTGCTTTCATTGGGTTCTATTGCTTTGGCTGGTTCATTATTATTTGCAACGGGCTGCACGAAAGACCCTGAACAATACACGGTAACCTTTAAACAAGCAGGCGAAAAGGATGTTGTCCGTACGGTGGATAAAGGGAGTGATATAACGGTACTTCCCACTCCGAAGGCTGTAACTGGATATACCGTTAGCTGGGATAGAACGGAGCTGAAAAATATCACTGAGGACATCATTGTTAATGCGGTTACTACCGCCAACGAGTATACGATTACGTATACCGCAGAGGAAGGGGTGACGTTGGATGCGTACACGCAGACGGTTACGTACGATGAGCAATACACATTGAAGACCCCGACAAAAGAGGGTTCTCACTTTGATGGATGGTACAATGGTACTACGCTTGTTGAGCAGAGCGGCGTTTGGAACATCGCAGACGACGTCACGTTGACGGCGCTGTGGACGGCGGAAGCATCTGAGGTTTACGAAATTAAATTTATCCACGCGGACAATACGGAGGAAATCGTAGAGGTTGCAAAAGGAACGACCTTGTCTAATGATCTCGTACCGACCTGCAAACAGCTTACTGGTTATACGGTAACTTGGGAGGTGACTGACTTCTCTACGGTTACGTCTGGCAGAGTGGTCAATGCGGTTAAGGAGGCGAAGGAATATCAGATTACCTATCAATCTGCTGAAGGTGTAACGAATCCTACCACGAATCCCACAACGATAAAATACGACGAGTCTTATACCCTGAAAGATGCGACGCATTCGAATAGTAATATGGTTTTTGCTTAC
>JAZOMO010000033.1:0-25134 GCA_045654025.1 Candidatus Scatosoma sp. | reverse complement strand
CTCATCTTGGCAACCTTGACACCAAGGCTCGCTACGATGGGAGCAACGACAAGGCTTGTCTTGTCGCCTACGCCGCCCGTAGAGTGCTTGTCTACGCGCAAGCCGTGAATTTCGGAAAAATCAAGACATTCGGCGCTGTCGCGTACCGCAAAGGTCAACGCCGTCGTTTCCTCCAGCGTCATCCCTCTAAAGTAAATCGCCATACAAAGCGCCGCCACCTGATAATCGGGGATTTTCCCTGCGGTGTAGCCCTCGATAAACCAACGGATTTCCCGTTCCGTCAGTTCGCCGCCGTCACGCTTTTTCTGGATTAAATCGTACATTCTCATAGTCGTATCTCGCTCTTATTTTAAATCTGCTTTTCCGAAGGAAAAGGGCAACAGCTGTGCAAACGTGAATACCTCGTAGCGTTCGGGATTGCCAAGCACCACCGTAAAGTCGCCGTCGCAGAATTCTGCAAGCACTTGACGACACACGCCGCAGGGGGCGCAAAACTCCGCCGTTTCCTCGCCCTTGCCGCCCACGATTGCAATCGCCGTAAACTCTCGTTCGCCCTCACTGACTGCCTTGAAAAGCGCCGTGCGCTCTGCGCAGTTCGTGGGGGTGTACGCCGCGTTTTCTACGTTGCAACCCGTGTATACTTTGCCACTTTTTCCAAGCAGAGCCGCCCCTACTTTGAACCCCGAATAAGGGGAATAGGACGCCTTTCTGGCCTCAGCCGCAACCGCCATCAATTCGCCGTGCGTCATCTTACGATCTCCTTCAAGAAGCTCTTGCCAAAAATGCCGTCCGTCGGCAAGCCAAACCATTCCAAAACGGTTGCGCCGATGTCTGCAAAGCTATCTCTCGTACCTAAATCCACCCCTTCCTTCAGCTTTTTGCCATAGGCAAGCATCGGGGTGTACTCTCTCGAATGGTCAGTGGACGGAGTCATCGGGTCACAGCCGTGATCGGCGGTGATAATCAAGAGGTCGTCTTCCTTTAAAAGAGGCAACAGCTCGCCCAATCTGCGGTCAAACGCCGTCATCGCCTTCGCATACCCCTCGATATCGTTGCGGTGGCCGTACACCATATCAAAATCGACAAGGTTGATAAAGCAAAGCCCGTTGAAATCGCGTTTTGCCATCTCCAAGGTCACGTTCATACCGTCGTCGTTGCCTGCGGTAGGTCTGCTTTCCGTCAAACCAACGCCTGCAAAAATGTCGTAGATTTTGCCCACCGACAATACGTCGTAGCCTGCCTTCTTTAACACCGTTAAGGCAGTTTCCGAGGGAGGCAACAAGGAGTAGTCGTGTCTATGCGAGGTGCGCTTGAAGGGATACTCACCGTTAAACGGACGAGCAATCACTCGACCAACGCCGTGTTCGCCCTGCAATAAATCTCTTGCGATTTGGCAATAACGATACAGTTCCTCAACTGGGATTAAATCCTCGTGCGCCGCAATCTGGAATACGCTGTCCGCAGAGGTGTAGACGATCAATTTGCCCGTCTTTAAATGCTCTTCGCCGTAGTCTTTAATGACTTCCGTACCCGAATAAGGCTTGTTGCAAAGCACTTCCTTACCCGTTTTACGGGTAAACTCCGCCAACAAGTCCGCAGGAAAGCCCTCGGGATAGGTAGGCAACGGACGAGGGGAATAAATCCCTGCAATCTCCCAGTGCCCGATGGTCGTATCCTTACCCTTGGACGCCTCGGCCATTCTTGCCCTGCAAGCCTTGCCGCCCGCACTCTTTTCACCGACTCCGTCAATGGCGAAAAGTCCCAACTTTGTGAGGTTGGGACAATCAAATGCCGGATGGTTGCGAATGACGCCTAAGGTATTGCTACCCTCGTCACCCCATTCGCCTGCGTCAGGCATCGCACCGATGCCCACGCTGTCTAATACGATTAAAAATGCTCTTTTTGCCATATATTTTCCTTATTCTTCCGCAATTTTGAGCGCAATTTCCATCATCTTCGTGAAGGAAATCTGTCTTTCCTCTGCGGTCGTGTTTTCTTCAGGATAAATGAACGAGTCGCTGACCGTGCAGATGCAGAGCGCCTTCTTGCCTGCTCTTGCCGCATTGCAGTACAGAGCCGCCGACTCCATCTCTACGCCAAGCACGCCCATCTTCGCCCATTGCATACCCGAATTCGCATCATCGTAGAACATATCCGAGGACAAAATGTTGCCCACGCGGTAGTTTACGCCCGCCTTTTCACATTCTTCCGCTGCTTTACGAACAAGTTCGTAGCTAGCAATCGGCGCAAACGTCCCGGGAAGGTTGTATTGCGAAGCGTAGTTGCCGTTCGTACACGCGCCCATCGCTACGATGATGTCGCGTGCGTGGAGCTCGGGCGAGAACGAACCGCAAGAGCCTACGCGAATGATGCTTTCTACTCCGTAGAAATTAAACAGCTCGTAGGAATAGATACCGATAGAGGGTTGACCCATGCCCGATGCCATGACGGACACGCGCTTGCCCTTATAATATCCCGTGTATCCCTGCACGCCGCGCACGTTGTTGACGAGCACCGCGTCTTCAAGATAGGTTTCTGCAATAAACTTTGCACGCAAAGGGTCGCCCGGCATCAATACCGTTTTTGCAAAATCGCCTGCCTTTGCCGCAATATGAGGGGTAGGAATTCCCATACTATTTTTCTCCTTTTTTTCTTTCCTTTTTTACGCTTTGCGAGCAGCAAAATGCTTAGTAGCCTTTTCCCGCTACACCCTGCACCGCTTTTACAACACGGCTGGTACCAAGTCTTGCCGCGCCGTTGTCCAAAAACGCCTGCGCGTCCTCTAAACCAGAGATACCACCCGCAGCTTTAACCAGCACCTTCTCGCCTACGTTTGCGCGCATCAGCTTAACGTCTGCAAGCGTTGCGCCAGCCGTCGAGAAACCCGTCGAGGTCTTGATATAATCCGCGCCAGCTTCGGTGACGATTTTGCACATACGCAATTTTTCGTCCTCCGTCAAAAGGCAGGTTTCGATGATGACCTTCAGGATTTTGTCGCCGCAAGCCGCTTTAATTTGGCGGATTTCCTCGCGCACTTCGTCGTCCTTGCCAGCCTTCAAAAGACCGATGTTGATAACCATATCAATTTCATCCGCGCCGCAGGCAATCGCATCCTTCGTTTCAAACACCTTTACAGCCGTCGAATTATAGCCGTTAGGGAAACCGATAACCGTACAGATAGCAAGCTTATCGCCTACGTATTCTTTAGCTTGCCCCACATAGCAGGGGGGAATACATACGGATGCGGTAGCGTACTGCATACCGTCGTCGCAGATCTTTTTGATGTCTGCCCAAGTTGCCGTCTGCCCAAGCAGAGTATGATCGCATTTGGATAAGATGTTCTTTACGTCCATAGTTTTTCTCCGTTTATTTTATTTTCCGCTTGCATTATAGCTTTTTTTTACTTTTTTGTCAAGATTCATATAGAAAATTTTTTACTTTTTCCATTTTTCTTTAAAAAAGGTATTGCTTTTTGTCGAAAGTCGTGCTATTATGTATACGTATGAGTGTTCGCGAAATGCGCACGGGCGTATGCGCACAGGTCATTGCAACAGGAGTTTTATTATGACAGTTACCTTGCAAAAAGCAAATTTTTGGAAACGCATCTCCGCATTCCTATTCGACATTATCGTCGCAGGGATGCTGGCGTTTGGATTTGCAGCAGGGATTACCGCATTGTGTGGTTACGACGAAAAAGCAAACGTCGTAAGTGAATATTATACGAAATACGAAACAATCTACGGGATCGACTTTGATATCAGTGAAGAGGACTACGCGACCCTCTCCGCAACAGAACAGGCAGTTTACACCGAGGCCTATGAAGCGCTTTACGGTGACCCCGGATTCCAAAAAGCCTATCAGGACGTCTTCACATTGACGATGATTATGTTTGGTGGTGGAATCTTGCTTGCTTATCTGCTTTGGTATTTTGTCGTCCCTTTACTTTTTGGGTACGGTCAGACACTTGGAAAAAAGATGTTTGGTTTGGCCGTAATACGCACAAATTGTGTAAAGGCAAGCCAACCCGTTCTCTTTATCCGCACCGTCGTGGGATTGTTCGCCATTGAAACACTGTTCCCCCTGTCGTTGCTTGTAATGATTTGGTTCGACCTAATGGGAATCGTTGGTTTAATCACCATCGGCCTATTACTCGTTTTGCAGGTAGTGATGCTGATTACAACCGCTACGAATTCCTCTATCCACGACCTACTCACGGATACGGCAGTTGTGGACTTTGCCAGCCAGCAAGTATTCGATACGCAGGAAGAGTTGCTCGCCCATCAGCAAGAAGAGCACGCTGAAGCAGTAACCAAAGCAAGATAATTCGAACCAGCCCAAAAGCTGTCTTTTGAACGCTTCACGGCTTGTCGTCATCATAATACTTTGGTATAATATCTTCCTTCGCACCGAAAATCATTTCAAAATCCGAACTTTTGGGTGCGAAGCAATTTATAGCTAGAAAATTTTGTTCTTCTACAAGGCGAAATCCGCAGGTAAACCTGCACGGTTTATCAAGGGTTTCAACGAAGTAGCAGGCAAAATTTACCGCTAAAAATCTTGGTTCGGATTATATTGTTTTGGTTAAAAAGCGGAATACGGCCGCTTTGAAAATGAATAAAAAAGAAAAAAATGTATAACGTTGCATAGGAGGTTATATGAAAGTAGAATTGCAAAATCTGACAAAAATCTTCCCCAGCCGTAACAAGAAATCGGGTGAAGAAGTCGTTGCGGTAAACAACTTCACGTTTACCATTCCCGACGGCAAGCTAGTGGGCTTGCTTGGCCCCTCTGGTTGCGGAAAAAGTACCACGCTGTACATGATTAGCGGCTTGCAACAGCCTTCCGCTGGTAAGATCTTCTTCGGCGACGAAGACGTTACCGATCTTGCCCCCGAAAACAGAGGTATCGGCTTGGTATTCCAGAACTACGCGCTTTACCCCCATATGACTGTAAGACAGAACATCATGTTCCCTTTGCAGAACCTTAAGGGGGCAGACAAACTTACGAAGCCCGAAATGCTGCAAAGAGCGTACGAAGCTGCTAAGCTTGTGCAAATCGAAGAATTGATGGACAGAAAACCCAGCGAACTTTCCGGCGGTCAGCAGCAACGTGTTGCAATTGCGCGTGCTCTTGTCAAAATGCCCCGCGTTCTTCTGTTGGACGAGCCCCTTTCTAACCTCGACGCTCGCTTGAGATTGCAGACTCGTGAAGAAATCCGTAGAATTCAAAAGGAAACGGGCATCACTACCGTATTCGTAACCCACGACCAGGAAGAAGCGATGAGTATCTCTGATATGATCGTCGTAATGAAGCTGGGCGTTGTTCAGCAGGTAGGCAAGCCTCAGGATATCTACGACAACCCTACCAACCTGTTCGTTGCAAAATTCTTGGGTACTCCCCCTATCAACGTATTCAGCGGCCGCGTGGAAGGCGGCAAGCTGTACATCGGTGACCAGGCGGTGCTCAACGTCTACGACGTGGAAGATTGCGCCGTTACCGTTGCCGTTCGTCCCGAAGGCTTTGTGTTGAACGAAAAAGGCGCGCTGTCTTGCGAGCTTTCTAACGTAGAAGTTATGGGCCGCGACGTCAGCATCGTTTCCCGCAACGACGCATCCCTCAATCCTATTATCCGTTCGATTGTAGACGCAGATAATAAAATTGACGTTACGGCAAAGGAAGTGCGTTTCGACCTGAAACCCCACAAAACCTTTATCTTCAACGCTGAAACGGAAGAAAGAATCCCTTTTGAGGTATAAATTATGAGCAAAATAGGCAATTTCTTTCATACCGTTTTTGTGAAAGCGGTATGGCAAACCTTTTGTGTACAATGGGTTTGGAAAACCTTCTTCGTTGCATGGATTTACCAGGCATTTTGGAGAGAGTTAATCGTTAGAAAGCTACAGTTTGATAAATGGAAGGGCTGGATTTACCTTCTGCCTGTGGTGGTGCTGATTGCAATCTTCACCGTATGGCCCATTTTCAACACCGTCCGTATTGCATTCTTGGATGGATATAGCAACCTTGGAGAACTTGGCGGCGAAAAATACCAACTCGGTGTACAAAACTTCGTTGACGTTATTCAGGGAGACGCACAATTCCTGACGGCGCTCAAAAACACCATTCTGCTTTGCGTGCTTACCGTTCCTCTCTCGACTGCCATCGCGTTGTTGATTGCGGTATGCTTGAATGCAATCAAGCCCTTGCAGAAGCTGTTCCAAACGATTTTCTTCCTGCCCTACGTTACCAACTCGCTGGCAATCGGTATGGTATTCGCCGTTATGTTTGACGTAGTCGGCGTTGGTATCGGTACCGCTCGTCCTATCATTAAAACGGCAGGCGTTATGAACACCATTCTCGGTTGGTTTGGTGTACCGGCAGTCAATTGGATTGATACGGGTTCGCTCTACGGATCGAAGCTGGCTGTAATGGTCATCTATATTGTATGGAATGCATTGCCCTTCAAAATCCTCGTCCTTTTGGGCGGCTTGCAGGGTATTAACAAGCAATACTACGACGCGGCAAAAATCGACGGTACTTCCCGTACCCGCACTTTCTTCCGCATCACCGTACCCCTTCTCTCCCCGATGATTGCCTACGTTGTTATCACCGGCTTTATCGGCGGATTTAAGGAATACACAAGCGTTGTCGGCGTGTTCGGGGATAAAATGGGTCCCGTTGGACAAGAAGGCAGTATGCAAACCATGGTTGGTTTGATTTATAAAGCGCTTGAAAACGACACCGCAGGCCGTGCCAGCGCATCGGCATTGTTACTGTTCTGTATCATCTTTGCCGTAACAATGGTCAACCTGTACGTCAGCAAGAAAAAGACACATTATTAATTAAGGAGGTTAGGTTAATGAGTGATTTGAAAAACGAAAATTTAGAAGAAAACAAGAACTTAACCCCCGCAACTGAAGAGAACTACTCAACCGAAACGGTGTCTAACACCGAAATCTTGGCGCAAGCGGTTATGCGTGAAAAGGATATGCAACAGGTATCCGTCAAGCAACGCATAATAAAAATCTTGGTACAAGTAGGTCTGTATCTCTTCCTTTCAATTATGGCGGTTATCGTCATATTCCCCTTCTACTGGATGATTATTTCCTCGTTGAAGGAGTTGCAGGAATATGAATTAAAGAACCCCACTTTCTTCCCTAAAAAATTCCATTGGGAAAATTATTCGAATGCATTTGTTGGCGCGAGAATGGACAGATTATTCTTAAACACCCTGTTCGTTGGTATCGTATCCACGCTGTTATCGCTGGTTGTTACGATTTTGGCGGCGTTCGCATTCTCCCGCTTGCAGTTTAAGGGCAGGGACACTTTGTTTGGATTCTTGCTTGCAACGATGATGATCCCCGGTGAATTGTTCACGATTACCAACTACATCACGGTAAACCGTCTTGGCTGGATGAACACCTACACCGTTTTGATCGTTCCCTTCCTTGTAAGCGTCTTCTATATATATTTATTGAAGCAAAACTTCCAACAAATCCCCAACGAATTATACCTTGCGGCAAAGGTAGACGGCACGTCCGACTTTAAGTACCTTTGCAAGGTTATGGTTCCCTTGGCACTTCCCACCATCATTTCGATTACGATTTTGAAGATGATGGGTTCCTGGAACTCCTATATGTGGCCGAAGCTGGTTGCAAACGACGATATGCACAAGCTGATTACCAACGGCTTGCGCGAAATGGACTTCTCGGAAGACGGCAACCAGGGTCGTATCGACTACCCTCGTCAGATGGCGGCGGTTACGATCGTATCCATCCCCTTGTTCATGGTATTCGTATTCCTTCGTAAGTATATTATGAAGGGCGTTTCCAGAAGTGGTATCAAAGGTTAATCCCATAGGGATTATCCCCTACCTTGATGAGCCGAAAGCTCACTTAACAATCATACTTGAAAAAATAATATCAATTAAGGAGAACTGATATTTTATGAACAAAATCGCAAAGAAAATTCTTGCATTTGCAACCCTTCTAACGATGACCGGTAGTTTTGCTGCATGCGCAACGCTTGATGGCGGCGGTCTTGAAGGTCCCGGCGGCGTTAGTAGCGGCGGTCTTGGTGGCGGCCTCGGTGGTCTGCCAGGCTCCAGCAGCTCTGGCAACTCCAGTAACTCTGGCAACTCCAGCAGCTCTGGCAACTCCAGCAGCTCTGGTAACTCCAGCAGCTCTGGCAACTCCAGCAGCTCCAGCAGCTCCAGCAGCTCCAGCAGCTCCGACAATTCCACAGGCGATTCCGAACTTGGTTTCTGGGCAGCCCTTGGACAACTGGCGGGCGGCAACAGCTCGAGCGGCGGCTTGACCGGTGGCGAAGGCAATTTCGAAATCAGCGGCGACCCCACGGCTGTGGAAGCGTACAACGGCGGCGCAGTAACCGTTACCTTCTACCACACGATGGGCGCTACGTTGCGTACCGTTTTGGATTCTGCAATCCCCGCATTCAATAAACTCTACCCCAACATCAAAATTGAGCACGCTTCTAAGGGCGACTATCCCGGCCTTCGCGACCAAATCACGACGGAGCTGGCAGGCGGTAACTCCCCCAGCCTTGCATACTGCTACCCTGACCACGTTGCTCTCTATAAAAAGGCAAGAGCAGTTGCTTCGCTTGACAACTATATCGTAAGCGATTCTATGGGCTTGACGCAGGACGAATTGAACGGATTCGTTCGCGGCTACCTTGAAGAAGGCCGCGCATACGGCGACGGCAAGATGTATACCCTGCCGTATTCGAAATCCACGGAAGTTCTGTACTACAACAAGACGTTCTTCGAAGCAAACAACTTGAAGGTGCCTACCACCTGGGACGAAATGGAAGAAGTAATGCTCCAAATCGTTCAAATCGACCCTACCTGCGTACCCCTCGGCTATGACAGTGAAGCAAACTGGTTCATCACGATGTGCGAACAGCTTGGTACGCCTTACACCTCTACCGTGGAAGGTCAGAAATTCCAGTTCGACGTTGAATATAACCACTACTTCGTTGACAGATTAAGACAGTGGTATCAGCTCGGCTTAGTGACGACGGAAGAAACCTTCGGTAGCTACACGTCCGACCTGTTCACTGAAACGGATCCTAACGAGCTCAAGTCCTATATGTGTATCGGCTCTTCGGCAGGCGCATCCTATCAATGCCCCGATCCTTATACGCAGGAAGAAGGCGGTAACAGCCAAGTGGTATATCCTTTCGAAGTAGGCGTTGCACTGCCTCCGCAGATCAGCCCTGAAAATCCTAAGGTTATTTCCCAGGGTCCTTCCCTCTGTATGTTCAATAAGACGGATAAGCAGGAAATGGCAGCTACTTGGCTGTTTATGAAGTTCCTCACCACGAACGTAAACCTGCAGGCGGCATTCTCCGCGGCATCCGGTTATGCACCCGTTATCTCCAACCTTGCAGAAAAGAGCCCGGCTTATGCAAACAAGCTTGCTGCGGCAGACGGTAACGCAAACCTGCAGATGACCTGCGTTAAGCAGTGTTTGGCACAGGAAAACGCACTGTTCGTATCCCCTGCATTCATCGGTTCTTCCGGTGCACGTGACCAAGTTGGTATCTTGATTCAGAACTGTTTCGTAAACTCGCCTGCACAGGGTCAGTCGGTAATGGATTTCATTAAGTCTGAATTCAAGAAATCGGTAGACAAGTTGCGTTACGACTACAAACCATAACATTCAAATAAACACATAGGTACACGCTATGAAAAAAACGGCATTATCATTTATATTGGCGCTCGCGTGCGCGTGTGGAGTGGCTTTCAGCGCAGGGGCATTCACTGCTCCTGCCAAGGAAACTCCTCGTGCCGCGGCGGAAACGGAAACTCTTGCCGATGAAATCGTTGACTACGCAGGCCAAGCCGTCCTGGATTTGAACGGCGACAGCCAAACGATAGAAGTAACGGTAAAGGCGTTCATCGACGGCGACACCACCCACTTCCACGTACAAGGTTGGGGCACGGACAACGTCTTTAAGGCGAGATATGCAGCTGTAAATACCCCTGAATCTACGGGCGACGTTGAACCTTGGGGTAAAAAGGCGTCCAACTTCACGAAAAACGCATTGTCTACCGCTACTTCGATTATTATCGAATCGGATACGGACGAATGGAAGGCGGACTCTACGGGTACCCGTTATATGACTTGGGTTTGGTACAAAGCACCTGGCTCGAACACGTATCGCAACCTGAACCTTGAATTGTTGCAGGAAGGTCTTGCTGTCGGTTCGAAGGCAGGTACCAGCCGTTACGGCGCGCTGGCTACCCCTGCTATCGCGCAGGCATCTGCGTTGAAGCTGAACGTACACTCCAGTGAAAAAGACCCCGACTTCTTCTACGGCGAATCCATCGAGCTGACCTTGAAGGGGCTTCGCCTCAACGTCAAGGACTACCTTGGAAAGCGTGTTGCGTTTGAAGGCATCGTTTCCTACTACGTCAACCAAGGCGTTTACGTAGAAAGCTATGACGCAGAAACGGACATGTATTACGGTATCTACGTATACTATGGTTTCAACTTCAAGGAAGGTTCTGCACTGCTTGCTATCGGAAATAAAGTCCGTATTTCGGGCGTGGTTGGCGAATTTAACGGTTCGTACCAAGTTTCCTCCCTGAAATACAGCGACTTCTTCCCCGGAGATGACGACGTTCAACTTTTAGGCACGGGATTCCCTGCGGCAAAGGTAGAAACGACGGCAACGAAGTTCAATTCGACCGTACCCGTCACCATCGAAACGGTAGACCCTGAAACGGAAGAGGTTACGACCACGACGAAAAATTACAAGTACGCAGAGCTCGCGCTGAATACTTCGATTTCGATGAAGGGGCTTAAGGTTAATAGCATCTACACCACCGACAACGGCGGCGACAATGACGGCGCAATGACCCTCACCTGCCAAGCAGACGGCAAAACAGTGACGGTTCGTACCGTTGTCCTTAGAGGCCCCGATGGGACTCTTGTAACGGAAGACATGTTGCTGGGTAAGACCATCGACGTAACGGGGATTGTAGATTACTTCAATGGCGACTATCAAGTAAAAGTCCTTTCGACCGGCGGTATTATGGTAGACGGTGAGCCCTTGTTCCCCCCTGTTGTTACGCCTCCCGTAGATGATAACCCTCCCGTAGAGGATAATCCTCCTGCAGATGATAATCCTCCCGCAGACGATAATCCTCCCGCAGATGATAATCCTCCCGCGGACAGCACTCCTCCTACGGACAGCACTCCTCCTACGGGCAGCACTCCTCCTGCGACGGATAATAACGGTTCTTCGACGGGCTATAACGATAACGCATCGAGTGGTTGCGGCAGCGTTGTTGCAATCTCCGCGCTTGCGCCCTTGTTGGCAACGGCGTTCGTGCTGATAAAAAAACGTAAGAAATAATCGTATCTTAAAAACTTTGCTTGTTGTAATCATTCTACTGTCATTCTGAACGCAGTGTGCGAGCAAGGCTTTGCCTTGCGACACTACGAGCCTTGGCGAGTAAGAATCCCTATCACGATTTTAGAGATTTTTCGACTACGCTCAAAATGACAAGGCGTGCCACGACTTACACTTAAATGACAGAGAGTGGTATACAATCGTATAAAAACAAAAAAATATATAATAAGATTATATAAAAATTATATAAAGGAGAAAACCAAATGAAAAAACTGTTACCTGGTATTCTTGCCCTGTTGGTGGCTCTCGGTGGCTTCACGGCGTGCGGTCCCAAACCCGATCAATCGCCCGACGAATCTACGCCTCCCGCGTCGTCCACGCCTGGTGAATCGTCCACGCCTGGTGAATCATCCACGCCTGGTGAATCATCCACGCCTGGTGATTCATCCACGCCTGATGACTCGTCCACGCCTGATGATTCGTCCACGCCTGATGACTCGTCCACGCCTGATGATTCGTCCACGCCTGATGACTCGTCTACGCCTGATGACTCGTCTACGCCTGATGACTCGTCCACGCCTGGTGAATCGTCCACGCCTGATGACTCGTCCACGCCTGACGAATCGTCCACGCCTGGTGAATCGTCCACGCCTGACGAATCGTCTACGTCCGGTGGTTCGACAACGCCTGATCCCGAGCTCCCTGATACGCATCAGCACGAAATCGATCTCGTTGACGTTGTGGACTACTACCTCGAAATGTTCTCGAAGAAGGACCTTTCGACCTACAAGGATTTCACGGTTCCCAACACCTTCAGCTTTATCGGCGCTACTGAAAAGTACGACATCGCTTGGACGTCTAGCGTAGCGGCTGTTACCATCGAAGCAGGCGCTGAAGGCGCAACGGAAGACACCGTAAAAATCGGCGACGTTGCAGAAGATACGCCTTTCGTATTGACGGCTACCGTTACCGATCCCGAAGGTTGCCACACCACCACCTTCACCGTTGAAGGCGTTGCATTGCCTCAGCCTACCATCGTTCCTAATGCAATCAGCTCTAAGCCCTTAGAAAACACGGCGTATAAGCTGTATATGTATCAGGTAACGAAGGAACAAGACCTTTACTTCACGGGTAAAATGAGTGGTTTCTACTTCGCAACCACCAACGCAAGCAATGGTGAAACCTATGAACAAGGCGTTGACCTTTACGTTGAATACATCACCGGTGGCGACAACTTCAACATCTACTTCAAGGATGCATCTGACGTTAAGCAGTACATCGGCGTTGAAGAAGGTTGGAACAGCAAGAACAACTACTGGACCTTCAACGTTGTATTTGGAACGACGGCTCCTTCCTCGTTCGTTTGGAGCAATGAGTACAAGACCATTATCACCACCGTTCCTTGCCGCAGCGACGCTGATAACAAGAATCAGAGCGCAGAACAGACTACCACGAAGACCGTATACCTCGGTACCAGCGGTACATACTACACCTTCAGCGCAATGAACCTTTCCAAGATCGACGATGCAGACGCTTGTATCGGTAAGCTTGTTGAAATGGTTGATAAGAACACCCTCGTTATCCCCGACACCACGAAGGTTGCAGACGTTAAGGCAAGCTTGAACGTTACCACGAAGTATACCCTTGACAAGGAAGTTACCTTGAAGACCTCCGACAGCAACTACGAAGACGTTACCATTACTTGGTCGGTTGCTGAAAACACCGCTGCTACTGTAAACGGCGACAAGCTCAACCTTGTTATCCCTGCAGAAAAGGTAACGGTTGTTTTGACTGCTACCATCACCTGCGGTACGGCTTCTGATACCAAAGAATTCACGTTGGAACTTGGTCCTAAGACCGTAGAACCCGCAAAAACCGATGCTGACGCTATCGTAGCAGCTGCATACAACCTTGCAGCAGGCGAAACCCTTCCTGGCGGCAACTACACTCTTACGGGTGAAATCACGAAAGTGAACTCCGCTTGGAGCGACCAATACAGCAACATCACCGTAACCATCACCGTTGGCGATAAGACGTTTGAATGCTATCGTTTGACAAGCGGCGAAACCGCAGATGCAAGTGTACTTAAGGTTGGCGACACCATCACCGTAACCGGCGCTATTAAGAACTACAACGGCAAGGTTGAATTCGACCAGGGTTGCTTCCTTGAAGCAGTTGTTGCAGGCGAAACCGGCGATGTACCCGTAGTTAACGAAACTGCATTGATTACGGCGGCTCCCGTAGAAACCAGTGTTTATAAGCTTTATCTCTATCAAAAAACTAACGCTGCTAATCAATACTTCACTGGCGCAATGGATGGATACTATTTCGCAAGTAGCACGGAATACGCAGAGGGTGTTGATCTCTATGTTGAATATGTAGATGAAACCTATTTCAACGTCTTCTTTATGGACGGCGAAACCAAAAAATATATTGGCGTAAAAGTTAATGGTACTTATAATAATGTTATCATTGACACTGCTCCTGTTTCCCAATTTGCATGGAACGCAGAAATCGGTACGATGACTACCACCGTTTCCACTGGCGAATTCTTCCTTGGCAACTACAGTACCTTCAAGACTTTCAGCGCAAACAAGGTTTCTTACGCAACGAAAGAAGGCAACAACGTTGGTGGCTTGGTAGACACGGGCAAAACCATTGATAAGCTTCCTGGCGCACACGAACACGAATATACGTCCGTTGTAACCGATCCTACCTGTACGGTTGACGGTTATACGACCTATACCTGCGGTTGCGGCGACACCTATACGGAAGCTGGCGCAGCTGCTACTGGTCACACCTATGACGCTGGCGTAGTAACGAACCCCACTTGTACGGAAGATGGTTACACGACCTATACCTGCGCTTGCGGCGACGTTAAGACGGAAGCTGGCGCAACTGCTACTGGTCACAACTACGTAGAAGGTTCTTGCGCTTGCGGCGCGGCTGACCCTAACTACGCAGCACACGAACATAGCTATACTCCTGTTGTAACCGACCCTACCTGTACGGAAGCTGGTTACACGACCTACACCTGCGCTTGCGAAGATACCTACACGGAACCTGGCGCACCTGCAACTGGTCACAACTATGAAGAAGCTGTAACGGCACCTACTTGTACGACTGCTGGTTACACCACCTACACCTGCGCTTGCGGCGATAGCAAGACGGATAATGAAGTAGCTGCTACTGGTCACAAAGATGAAAACGCAGACTACATGTGCGATAACAACTGCGGTACGGTTGTTACTCCTGCAGCTGACAGCGTACTTACCATTCCTCAAGCAAAGGCTTTGGGTACGGCTCTTGGCGTTGGCAACTACACCACCGACAAGTATTACATGACCGTTATCATCGAAAACATTTACAACACCACGTACGGTAATGCAAACGTTAAGGATGCTGATGGCAATAAGTACGTAATTTATGGTCTTTACACTTGGAATAAGGCTACTAGATACGATGCAATGGACTACAAGCCTACGACGGGCGACGAAATCACCGTTTATGGTATTATCGGTAGCTACAGTGCAACCTCCCTTCAAATGAAGGATGCTTGGATTGACGAAGTTGTTGCGCACGAACACGAATATACTTCGGCTGTAACCGATCCTACCTGTACGGCTGATGGTTACACCACCCATACCTGCAGCATCTGCGGCGACAACTATAAAGATACTCCCGTTGCGGCACTTGGTCACACCACCGAAGAAGGCACCTGCGAAACCTGCGGTCAGGTAGTCGGCAGCCAAGCACCTGCTGCTACTGGCTACGTAAAGGTTACCAGCGCAGCGGAATTCACCACGGGTACTTACGTGCTTGTCGTTAACACTAAGAACATTACTGTTTCCACCTACGATGGTTCTTGGATTAAGGGAACCGAGTTAACTGCTGGGGATACCATTGCTAAGGCAGATGGTGACTCCCTTGCAATCACCCTTGAAGTTAGCGATGCTGGTGTAAAAATTAAGATCGGCGATAAGTATATGAAACCTAAGGGCGGCAACAATAACGGTATCGCCGCAGGCGATTATACTTGGGCTTACGAGTTCGATGCTGACGGCAATATTATTTTCAAGGGCGTAGGCTCCGATACTGTTTACTTCGCATACAATGTACAGAGCGCTGGCTTCCGTGCATACAAGACCAGCACTGTAAATGGTAACACAAGCGGCTATCCTTACACCTTCACGGCATACAAGCTTGTTGGTTAATCAACGGATATTTATGGTTTCATAAATACTAATTAAAAAATTGAACCGTCCTGAAAAGGGCGGTTCTTTTTTTTGTCGGTTTTTGTTGACAGCATTCTTCAGCGGTGGTATAATGTTTTAGGATGTGCCCTTACTGTCATCCTGAGCAAGCCCTTCGAGCGTAGCAAATGGATCTTAATAAAGGGGATTCTTACTCGCCAAGGCTCGTAGTGTCGCAAGGCAAAGCCTTGCTCGCACACTCCGTTCAGAATGACAAGGACGGATAAAACACACTTTCGGGAGGGGAAACCTCTCCCCTACAATGTGTGGGAAACAGCAAATAATCATAAGGTTTTTACATATGCTACATTCTTTGAAACGTAAAATTTGCGCCGTTTTGGCAACCTTCTTCGTGGGCGCAATCGCCCTCCCTACCGTCGGTTGTTCGGTGGAAACGCCCAGCGGCTCTTTCGGGGGCTATACCTCCAACAACTTGCTTCCCAACAATCCCCCCTCAACTGGTGGCGGCTCGAGTAGTAGTTCGTCAAGTAGTAGCACGAGTAGTAGCTCAACAGGCGGAAGCATGAGCAGTAGCTCGTCAAGTAGTAGCACGAGCAGTAGCTCGACGGGTGGCGACAGTTCGGTTGACCCTGAATTGCCCGATGACAGCTCGACGGGTGGCAACACTTCGGTTGACCCCGAATTGCCCGATGATAGCTCGACTGGCGATAGCAGTTCGGTTGACCCCGAAATTCCTGACGATAGCTCGACGGGCGATAGCAGTTCGGTTGACCCTGAATTGCCCGATGACAGCTCGACGGGTGGCGGCGGTTCGGTTGACCCTGAATTGCCCGACGTCGAAATTAACGAAGAGCACGTGGCCATCGTTGACCAAGCGTATGCCCTGGGGTACGGCGCAGTGCTTGGTTCTGGCTATACCCTCACGGGGAAAATCACACGCATCGATACCCCTAGTAACGGTAGTACTATCTGCCTCACCTTTGTCGTTCCTGGCAGAGAGGACTGCCCTATCTATTGTTATCGATTGCAGGGCGATGGCATTGACAGCCTGCAGGTCGGCGACACAATCACCGTCTATGGCAAAATCAAAAACTACCAAGGCACCGTAGAATTTGACAAAAACTGTCTTTTAACCGATTACGTCAGCCTCAATCCACAGCCCGACCCCATGGGCGACCCGTATGCGAATATGACCGCAACGGAATTCTACGCAAACTACACGATGGCAAAGGACAACACCGATGCCTATTATCGAAGCTTACACGGCTTTATGTCGGGCAATTTGACCGTTCCCGACCAAGCGCCTACCCTCTCCTCTTATCGCCCGAAAAACGGCAATTTGTACGTTAGAAACAGCGAAATGCTGTTGTCCGAGGACGGCACCACCTATACCGTCGTCGATGCCTACGGCAACGAGGCGTTCAACGTCTATCGAGACGGCGCGTACATTACCCTCGAAGAGGTGGCGGCGTACGTCTATGCGTTTGGCACTGTTCCTAAAAACCAGTCTGCCTCGAAGAATGTTTCCCCCTCCTCCAGCATTTGGGGAGAGTATCTTCGCCTTAACCATACCGCCTTTTCAGGCGATACTTCCAACTACCCCTACGAGCCTGTTCTACCCAACATTTCGGGTTGTGGCGGCAGCCTCTATTATTACGAAATAGATATCGGTACAACCGGCACCGATTGCGACCCGAAGTATACCGCAGCATTGTACAACAATGGTAGTAAAATTACACGAGGTGCGGCGCGCATCGTGTATGGAAAAACCGACCTCAACAACAACGGCATCTATGAAATCGGGGAATTCCACGTCTTCTACACGTACAACCACTACAACGATTTTCAAGAGTATTTGAACTACGAAGGCGGCTGGGGAGAGATGTTTGGCAACATCACGGGCGGCGGCACGATTTCGTCGAAAACCGATTATAACCCCACCGATTACGTGCAGGTTGCCTTGCAGCCGTTGCCAAAAGGCGCAAGATCGGTACAGCCTGCTGTTTTACCAAGAAAGAAGCAGGGTATTTACGGCATTATATAAAAATATGGGACTTCCTTCGGGAAGTCCCTTTTCGTTTGTTTTCGGGGCAATTTTAGCGTTTTATGAAAAAGAAAAGACAGCCAAAGAGCTGTCTTTTGTCATTATGCTTTTTCTGCGTACTTATCATACACCGTCATATTCGTGCGGCTTGCCATCAAAGGCGTAATCGAAATGTAACCTGCATGGATTGCCACCGTGTCACGGTTTATATCGTTGGGTTCGGCATCGAACACCTGCTCGCCCACTTGACGGTACATATTCTCGCCTGCCGTTTCGTCCAACACGAACTCGTCCGAATAGTACACCGAGCCTTGATACGTCATCCTTATCCCTATCGGCTGATACGGAATGTTGACGTTATAGATAAGGTTTTCGTCCAGCAATTTGTTGTCCAAAATATAGCGGTATGCCGTGTCAAAGTGCGCGCTTGCCGCCTCTTGACCGTCGAAGAACGCGGAGAATGCTATCCCTTTTATCCCCAGCCTTGCCGCTTCGAAGATCGCCGCGCAAGTACCCGAATACACAATGTCGTCACCGACGTTTACGCCTTTGTTCATACCCGAAAGCACGAGGTCAAACTTGCGTTTCAACCCTATCACACCGTAGCGCACGCAATCGGCAGGCGTAGAGTCCACCGAATACGCCTCGATACCGTCCTCAAAAGGCACACGCTTGATTTCAAACGCGCCGCGTATGTCGATGGCGTGGCTCTTTGCACTCTGTTCACGCTTGGGGGCGATGACGGTGATTTCGCCGTACTGCTTTGCCCACTTTGCCAGCATTTTTATCCCGACGGCATCAATTCCGTCGTCGTTCGTTATCAATATCTTTAAAGCCATCCGTCGTTGTTTTCCTTATAGTTTTTCAGCAGCAGGTCTGCCTCGGCAATCAGCTGTTCCATTTCCTCTACCGAGTACACCGTCGCGCCCGCCGCGCATGCGTGACCGCCACCGTTGTAGCGTTCTGCCAGCTCCGACACCGTCACGAAACGAGAACGAAGTCTGACACGGATACTGCCGTCCGTGTTTTCGATAAACGCCAGCCATATCAGCGAGCCTTTGATAGAATCCATATAGGATACACTACTGCTGGCCTCTTCGCCCGACAGCCCGAACTCGGACTGCGTTGCCTGCGAAATATACACCGTTGCTACGCCTGCGGGCGTGATACGCATATGCTCGTGTACGAACGCCTCGAACTTGAAGGATTCAAATTCACGCAGGTACAAGTGCGCATACAGCGTTTCCGTATCAATGCCTTGGTCAAGCATCAAGCCCGCCAAACGCATCGTTTCCCCCGATACCTCACGGAAACGGAATCTGCCCGAATCGGTGACCATACCCGTATAGATATAGGTTGCCGCTTGCTTGTCAATCTTCAGCTCGTCCTTGAACGCATCGTAGAACGCCGCCACCATTTCACAGCAGGAGGAACGGTGCTCCTCTACCCATTGAATGTCGCCATAGCCTTCGATGGGAATGTGGTGGTCGAATTTGATAAGCTCCTTACACAGCTTGTACTTTTGGTTGGAGAGCCGCTTTTCCGTCGCCGTATCCATACAGATACCGAGGGCGTCTGCGTACTCCTCGTCGGGAAACAACGCATCCTCTTCGCCGTAGAAGGACAGATAGTCCGAAAAGTCTGCGTTTTGCAGATAGATTTTCTTTTCGGGATAGGTGAGCTGTAAAATCGCCTGCAAACCACGCGTCGAGCCCACCGCATCTCCGTCCGGACGGAAATGTCTGAAAATGAAAATTTTATCGTATTCCTTAATTTTGTTCAGGATTTTTTGCATATTCTCGTTCACTTGTTTTCACCTCGTATATAATCGTTTAAGTCTTCAAGTAGCGCCATCGCCGTCGCCTTATCGGGTACGGAACAGCCGCACGCTTTTGCGTGGCCGCCACCGCCGTATTTGACGGCTACGGGCTGGACAGTGTACTTGCTGGAACGGATTTCTACCAGGATTTTTTCTTCCGTTTCCGTGAAGTTCACCCAAATATCCACACCGCGAAGATCGGACATCGTGCTGACCATACCGCGCGAAACGGTAAAGGTGTCTGCGCCGCATGCGGCAAGCTCTTCCTTCGTCGTGTAGATATACGCAACGTTCTGTTCGGTGAACTGAATCTTCAAGATAAACTGCGCGCGCAGGCGTACCTGCTGGAAATCGTCTGCGTATAACTGGGAATAAATGTCCGTAATGGAAAAGGGCTGTTTTAAAAGCTCCGACGCCAGACGGAAGGTCTGCGAGGTCGTCGAATCATAGCGGAATCTGCCCGAATCGGTAATCATACCCGTATACAACGCCTTTGCAGAAACAGCGGAAAGCGCCAACCCACAATGGAGTGCAAATTCGGTAATCAGCCCACAACAGCTTTCGTACGAGGTGTCCACAGCCTCTAAATCGCAGAAGTTTTCCGCAAAGATATGGTGGTCGAAACGCACCGTCTTTTCTGCCGTCTTATATCTTTCGTCGCTGACCAACGCGCTTGCACCGCAATCGAGCACGATTGCCAAAGCGCCCTCGTAGGTTTTGTCCGATATTTCGTCCATCGTCGAACCGTCCATAAACGCATAGCGTTTTGCAGGGTCGCCTACGGCGTACACGCTCTTTTCAGGGAAGTTTTCCTGCAGGATTGCTTTTAAGCCGATTTGGCTGCCCATCGCGTCCCCGTCAGGATTAGAATGGCGGTGAACGATAATCGTATCGTAGCTTTGTATCGTTTGTATAATTTCATCAAATATCATTGTATATCCTCAAAGTATCCGTGGTATTGTAATTTCAGGGGGGAAGTCGGGAACAACAGCTGATGCAGTTCGATAAAATAATCGTCCGTCATGCTGGCAATATAGTCCACAACCAACTGGTTTGCCTCCGTCTTTTCGTAGCCGTTTGCCGCCGCAGACAGGGGCAGAATATGGTGTCGGAAAATGGGCGAATTGCGTTTGTCCGACTTGACGTCGTCCAAAAGCTGACCGTACACGTTTTCCATCATCGGCTTAATCACCCCTTCCGTGCCCGTGATAGCGCCTGCCCTATTGTAGATTTTGGCGTAATTTTCCGCTTTTGCCCTCTTCAAAGCGTCGAAATGCGCCTTGTCAAGCTTGATATACGGCTTGCCGTAGCTGTTTTCGATAACGTTGACGATGAGATTGTTGACAATTTCCGCATTGATCGTGCCGATACATTCCTCGGTGAAGTCGCTCTGTTTTGCCGCCTTCGCCAAGATTGCGTCCTGACGGTCTTTGCCAAGGTAGGCGATGATGTCCGAAATACGCACCACCGCGCCCTCTAACGTGCAGGGCATAATCTTGTCGGCGTACTCCTTGTCCTGACAGCACTTTTCCATGATTTCGTCAAATTCCGCAAAGTCCTTGATGGGAACGGGACGGTATTCCTCTAATTCGAGCTCCCCATTGTGCGCCGCGATGCCGTTTAAGACCTGCAAACTCAAATTGTAGGGGTGGATTTTATCCAACACACGCACCGACTGAATGTTGTGCAAAAACCGTCGGCCTGTGTTCTTGCGGTAGAGTTCGTCCAAAAGATGTTCGCCCGTGTGCGCAAACGCAGGGTGCCCTACGTCGTGCCCCAAGGCAATCGCTTCGATAAGGTCAAGGTTGAGCCGCAGGGCTTTGCCGATACTGCGCGCAATCCTCGACACTAACTGCACGTGCAGACTGCGCCTCGTCATATCGTCGTTTTTGAACAATGAATATACCTGCGTTTTGTCCGCATAGCGGCTGAAATACGGGCTGTGCATAATCTTGTCGATATCCGAAACGAACGAGGTCGCCCAAAAGATAGCGCCGTTTTCTTCCACGCGGCGTTGTATGTCTCGTTCATCGAAAGCAAAGCTTTCGGTGTTGTTCATCGCCCTATCATATTCCATTTTTCTGATTAGCTCTTTGGAAAGAGCCTCGTATTTTGGCATGGTTGCCTCCATCTTTGTTGGTATGTTGCTTGGCCTTGCGCAAGTCTTATGCAAAGCCGCCGCCCTTGATGTAATCCGCCAGCAGGTCGCGTGCGAAGGTCGTTTCGTCTAAGCGCGCCACTTCCGTCAAGCCGTTGTACTTATACTGCAAAGTATACGTATCCACGACTATGTAATAGGTAGCAGAGGTATTGATACTGCCCTTAATCGAATTGCCGTACGAAGTGTACGCGCAATAATAGTCGCTGTTAGTCGTTTGAACAAACTGGCTTTTTAATTTAGCGCCAGAAACCGAACACAGCACGATTTGATTATCGAAGGGGAATATCGACTGTACGTCACTGTAATAGATTTGCCCTGCGTACAAATTGTACGGACTACGCGTCTTCAAAAAGCCTCCGCCCAACACGATGTTGTATTGATTGCCCCAGCGTTCCAAGCCTTTTTCTAAATAGAGCTGCGCCACCAGCGCCTCCAACTCGGTGTCATCGCGGTATTGTTTGTTATAACCTAAGGCTTCGTAGCCTTTTGCGATATCGTCCGCATACTTCGTTGTCAACGTCTGCACAATCGAGTCTTCCGCCTTGTTGCCGTAGACGCTGTTTGCGATGGTTTCCGCCTTGCTCGTTTGGACAGAGTTTCTGGCAATATTCACCGACAGCGTTGCGTGCGAAATATTCTTATTTTCGCCGCCGCCCTGCAAGTGATAAACACCCTTGCTGTCTTGGCTGACGTAGCGGCTGTGCGTATGCCCTTCAAAAACAAGGTCTACGTAGCCATCCGACAAGCTGACGTCGTATTCGTCCTTGCCGTCGTGCCACGAATACACGATACAGTCTGCGCCCGCCGCACGCAAGCGGTTTGCCTCTGCCTTTACCAGCGCAGTAAGGCTGCTTCCCGTCTGAAAGTAAACGTCCTGCACTTTATCCGCGGAAATGGAAGAATAGCAATCCCCTATCGCACCGATGATGCCGATCTTTGCGCCGCCCGTTTCCACCATAATGGAGGGCTGACAATAAGGAACACGTTGGTTGGTTGCCGTTTCGTAAACGTTAATGGCAAGGAAAGGGAAGTCGCAGATTGCCGCATTTTGCGCAATATAGCTCGTACCCCAGTCAAATTCGTGGTTGCCAAGCGTCATGGATACGAAGTCCATTTCACTCATCCAGTCGTTGATGATTTGCCCGCGCGTTAAGTTGGATTCCGAACTACCCTGCCACATATCCCCTGCAGATAAGAGTATGGTGTTTTCTTGGCTCGCCTTCGCCTCTTTTAAGTAGGTGGTCAAGCCGCCAACACCCGGTTGACTGTCGCTGGATAAAAATTTACCGTGCAGGTCGTTGATAGAATATAAGTCCACCGATACGAGTACGCTTTGGTTACAATCGTCGCAAATGCCGTTGTTGTCTTTATCCATATGCTCTTCTGCAGGCAAGTCATCGGGCAGTTCTTCCGAGCCGCCTGACGTACTGCTACTGCCGCTCGGCGTACTGCTACTGCTATTCGGCGTACTGCTACTGCTGCTCGGCGTACTGCTACTGCTGCTCGGCGTACTGCTACTGCTATTCGGCGTACTGCTACTGCTATTCGGCGTACTGCTACTGCTATTTGGCGTACTGCTACTGCCGCTCGGTGTACTGCTACTGCCGCTCGGCGTACTGCTACTGCTGCTCGGAGTACTGCTATTCGATACACCGCCACCAGCAAACTGTCCTGGTGTAGAGCCACCCGTCGAACTGTTCGGCCACATCTGACAACCTGTCAACAGCACCGCAGACAGCAATATATTGAGTATGGAAATCCCTTTCTTCTTCATAATCCTCTTTAGTTATTCGTAAACATTAACGTTTTGCTTGTTCCAAAACTTCGTTGACAGCGATTTGCAAAGAGGCAAAATCTTCGTTCGCCTTCTGCTCGCTTTCCGCCTTGATAGAGTAGTAAATCTTCAGTTTCGGCTCTGTGCCCGAAGGACGAACGCAGACGAAGGACCCACCAGACAACTCGTAGTATACGCAGTTGCATTTGGGGATATTCAACGCCTCAACCGTACCTGTCGTATAATCCTTTCTGAGGTCTGCGCTGTAATCGCGGAATGCCTCTACCTGCCATGCGCCCATCGATTTTACTTCCATGGTTTTCAGCGCATCGACTACGCCGTTCATCTCCTTCATCGCATTCAAACCCGAATACTGAATGGATACGTTTTTATCGAGGACGAATCCGTATTTTGCGTAGATTTCCTGCAAGCGTCCATACACTGTCTTACCGATGTACGTATAGTAACATACCATCTCTGCGCAGAGCATCGATGCCACCACAGCATCCTTATCCCTTGCGTGCGTACCGCGAAGATAGCCACAGCTTTCCTCGAAGCCGAATACGTAGGTGTGCTTGTTATCCTGTTCCCACTGTTTAATCTTTTCGCCGATGAACTTAAAGCCTACGGGCGTTTCGTACAGCGCCACGCCATAGTCATCGCAAAGGAGCTTTGCCATACCCGTCGAAACGAAGGATTTGACCACCGCCGCATTCTCGGGCATTACGCCGTCCTCGGACAGACGTTGCAGGATATAATCAAGCAAGAGTACGCCCACTTGGTTGCCAGAGAGCGCCACAAATTCACCCTTGTCGTCACGAATGACTACGCCAAGTCTGTCCGCGTCAGGGTCCGTACCAAATACGACGTCTGCCTGAATTTCATCGGCAAGCGCAATCCCCATCGAAAGGGTTTCCTTGTATTCGGGGTTGGGGACTTTTACCGTGGAAAATTCGGTGTCCTTTTGTGCCTGCGCCTCTACGATGGTCGCGTTGATTCCCAGCTTGTTCAGGATTGCCGTCACGGGTTTATAACCACTGCCGTGGACGGGGGTGTAGACGAGTTTTAAGCTTGCGCCGCATTTTTCGACCGCCTCTTTGGAGAGAGTGAGCTTTGCCAGCTCCTCAATATAGTCCTCATCGAGCTTTTGAGGTACGGGAACAATCAACGGGCTGTTCTTTTCGCCGCTGACGGAAAGGAAATCGGTGATTTTTGTTATGTATTCCACCACCTTTGCCGTATCCTCGGGGGACATTTGCGCGCCGTCCTCGCCGTATACCTTATAGCCATTGTATTCCTTCGGATTGTGACTTGCCGTAATCATAACGCCTGCCACCGTCTTTAAATAGCGTACCGCATACGAGAGCATGGGTACGGGGTGTACGTCATCAAAGAGGTACGCCTTGATGCCGTTCTTTGCCAGCACCTCTGCCGTTGCGCGAGCAAACTCCTCAGATCTTCTACGGGTATCGTAAGAAATGACAACGCCGCGTTCCATCGCCTCTTTTCCAAGTGTCTTGATAAATTCTGCAAGACCTTGCGTAGCGCGCATAACGGTATATACGTTCATCATATTGATCCCGTACCCGATAATGCCGCGCATGCCCGCCGTACCGAACGCGAGTTCGCCGCCAAAGCGGTATTCCATTTCCTTTTCGTCGTTTGCGATCGCCGCAAGTTCCGCTTTTCCTTCCGCGTTTAAGCGGGGATCGTTCAACCAAAGTTCGTAATTTTTGCGATAGT
>JAZOMO010000032.1:0-2550 GCA_045654025.1 Candidatus Scatosoma sp. | reverse complement strand
GAATACGCAACCTCGTTGTATAACGCGTTCAAGCTTTTCACCGATGAGAGCAATTATCCCATCTTATTCCACTGCACGCAAGGCGCTGACAGAACGGGTACGTTTGCTTTCTTGTTGTCGGGCATGCTCGGCGTCGGGCTTAACGACCTGTATAGAGACTTTGAATTGACCATCTTCGCACGTGGCGGTAGACGTTGGCGTTCAAACATCGAATACAATGCGCAAGAAGATTATTACTACTTCAACGACGACGGATACGTAACGATTCCCTCAAACTACGTCGCAATCGGTTTGTTGTATAGGGGATTGATGTATTCCTATGCAACAACGGACAAGGCTTTAAAAACCGATATTCAAAATTACTTTAAGAACAACGATAGTTTAACAGACGAAGACCGCGCAAGAATTGAAGCAACGATGGACGGATTGTTATCCACCGCAATTAAAAATTACTTAAAGAAAGACGTTGGTTTAACGAACGAAGATATTAGAAAGATTGAAAGTATCATGTTAGGCGGCACCCCCGACACCCCCGACACCCCCGACACCCCTCCTACGGAGATAGATCCTACCCCTGCAAACCCTATCACTATTGACTTGGGTGAGCCCCTTGAAGGCTACGGCGTTCAATCTACCAGCGGAAATATCGTTGAAAACGATCGTTTCTTCACTTATGATATGATCCCCGTTGAGGCACTTGCGACCTATTACGCAGATACGGCCAGAACCGTAGCCGTTTTGGATCAGGACGGAAACATCATAACATACGTACCTACCGAAGAATTTAGAAACAACGGATACGAGATTCAAATCCCGGAAAACGGCGCCTACTTGCGAGTTTGCGCAAGATATGCCGATTTCGATGACTGGCTCACCGATTTCAAGGTTATCAAGATAGAAACGTAAACCCACTCACAACGAAAAAAGGACTTCTACAAAAAGAAGTCCTTTATTCTTATTTTGCTATACATTTTACGCTTTCATTGCTTCTTCGATCGCAACTGCGCAAGCAACCGTCATAAAAACCATAATACCAACGTTAATATTAACGCTTAAAAATGTCCACCTACGATTTTTGATGCGTTTTTACCATGGATTATAAACGTTTTGTCCTCCGGTACGTATGAATCAGGGAAATGCACCATTACGTTCTCTTTTTCAAGTTTGTTTTGCAAGGTTTTAATGCAAACGCTTGCAACGGGCTTGTTCTCTTTCAGGCTTTGACAAGCTACTTCTCCCGCACCCTATTCGCTGACGGTATACTTTCGCCCTATAATTAACTATTCTGCAATTACTCACTCCTGTAAGCATACCAAAAAGCAACCATTATGTCAAGAAAAAAACAAATACCACGCCGCATTTCCTACTACCGCACAAAATACACACATCAACCCAGAAAAATATTAAATCCCCCTCGATTAGCTATTGACAAATCAAAAAAAAGTGATACAATATTTATATAATAATTACGTCACCATTTTTTGGTAACGGATTTATTGTTATCTTGAAAAAATTGAAAAGGAAGGAAAATAATGAAAAAGAAAACAATCGCCAATTTATTGGCCTTGGTACTCTCCCTCAGCACGATAGGCGGCTTCGCTTCATGCTCACCCGCAGATTCGTCAGACACCCCCCCTATCGGCAGCAGTAGTTCCACCGGCGGCACGACCGATGACGGCTCCACGGACGACAACACACAAACGCAACAAAAGATTGCTTTGGACGCGTATAGCGGCGCGTTTATCAATTGCTCCCCCGACATTTATCAGGAATATCTCGCAATGACAAATACTAATGATATGGCAGAGCTGTTGTATAATCGTTATGACAACGATGCGACTCCCGTGAAACAGCCCACCTCAAAGAAAGTTACTCTTTCTTGGAGGTACCAGACGGCACGTAGCAGATACAGCGTAACCGTTTCAAAAAATCCTGACTTGAGCAACCCCACCTTCACGATCTCCACGAATGACTGCACGGCGGAACTTGCCGACATTCTCCCTGGTACGTATTACTGGAAGGTAGTTGATCTTGAAGCCGAAAGAGAAAGCCTCATTGATACGTTTGTTGTAGAAAATTACGTACGCGCATTGAAGGTTGGTAGCATCAGCAACTTGAGAGATCTTGGCGGCTGGAAGACGCAAAGCGGGAAAACGATTAAATACGGGCTCGCTTACCGTAGCGCAAACATCACTTCCAATGACGCCAATGGCTTGAAAGCCCTGGGTATTAATTACGAAATCGATTTAAGAGCTGGCAAAGATTACAAAAACTCCGCAATCCCAAGCACGGTAGGGATCAATTATTTGCAGGCAGGTATCATGCAGGGCGACTACGTATTAAAAAATAAGAACTTCTACGAAACGCTTACGGCTGAACAAATCGAAGAAAAACGTCACGAAGACGCTCCATTTAAGCAAGAATACGCAACCTCGTTGTATAACGCGTTCAAGCTTTTCACCGATGAGAGCAATTATCCCATCTTATTCCACTGCACGCAAGGCGCTGACAGAACGGGTACGTTTGCTTTCTTGTTGTCGGGCATGCTCG
>JAZOMO010000031.1:0-116117 GCA_045654025.1 Candidatus Scatosoma sp. | reverse complement strand
AAGGCGTCGTCGTGTAGGTTAAGGATAGGAATATTAGAAGGCTTACCTCGCTACACTCCTAGCCCGCCCTCGTGATAGCACGAGGACTGCCTCCCATCGTATGTACCAAAAAAAAGACACCCGAAAGGATGTCCTTTTTTTGGCGCAGAAGACGAGATTCGAACTCGTGCTACGGTTTCCCATACTACTCCCTTAGCAGGGGAGCCCCTTGAGCCTCTTGGGTACTTCTGCAATGATTGCGTACGCATTAAACGCTATAATACTATAACACATTTTTAGGGGCTTGTCAAACGCTTTTTAGGTGGAAAACATAAAAATGTGGCATTTTTTCTTTTCGTGGGAAAAATTGCCGTTCAGCCCTTGCGAAAATCAAAAAAATATGCTACAATAAAATAAATAGTAAGAGAATAGGAGACATGCTATATGAATATTTGGCATGATATCGACAAAAGCCGTATCACCGCAAAGTCCTTCGAGGCGTTGATTGAAATTCCAAAAGGCTGTAAGGCGAAATATGAACTTGATAAGGAAACGGGTCTGTTGAAATTAGACCGTGTCCTGTATACCTCTACCGTCTATCCTTCCAACTACGGGTTTATTCCTCGCACGCTGGCGGACGACGGCGATCCGTTGGACGTTTTGGTGCTCTGCGGAGAAACCATCTACCCGATGACCCTGGTCACTTGTTATCCCATCGGCATGATTAAGATGATTGACGGGGAGGAAGAAGATGAAAAAATTATCGCCATTCCTTTTGGTGACCCGACCTACAACGGATACTATGATATCCACGAGCTGCCTAAACACGTCTTTGAGGAAATGATGCATTTCTTTGAGGTTTATAAAGCCCTTGAACATAAGCATACTGCCGTCAAAGAGATCTGTCATCGCGACGAAGCGGTGGACATCATCAACAAATGCGTCGCAAATTACGAAAAGGTTTACGGTAGCCGTTTCAATTTGGGTTAAAACGGCTAAAAGACGGAGGGTGAGATGAGTAAATTGTACGTTGTCATCGATATGCAAAACGACTTCGTGTATGGCAGTTTAGGAAGCAACGAAGCGCGCGCGATTGTGCCCACAGTACGCGCCTTGGTAGAAGAATGGAGGGCGTCGGGCGAGGAAATCGTTTTCACCCGTGACACCCACGGCGAGGATTATTTTTCTACGCAGGAAGGGCAAAGATTGCCGGTTGTCCATTGTAAAAAAGGGACGGATGGTTGGCAGATTATCGACGGCTTACATCAAGGGGAACGGGTGTTTGATAAACCTGTTTTTGGCAGTGAGGAGCTTTGCGCATACGTGCGCGCGGGCGACTATAAAGAAATAACGATGATAGGGGTTTGTACGGATATTTGCGTTTTGTCGAATGCGGTACTTATTAAAACTGCTTGTCCGTCGTCGGTGGTACGTGTGGTAGCGAATGCTTGCGCCGGAACTAGCGTTGCCGCGCATGAAGCGGCGTTGCAGGTACTTTCCTCTGTGCAGGTGGAAATCCTTGGCTCTTTGTGAAAAATAAATTGACAAAGAGGAGGGATTTATTGTATAATACAAGTAATAAGTGGTCTATAATAAGTAGGGCGATTTTTTCCCTTCTTTAATATATATTCGATGAAAAATCGAAATGGAGGTTGTTATGACGGAATTGCAATCGTTAAGACTGCGTAGCGCTAAGGCTCGCCGTAAAGCGATTTTTGCAGGGATTTTATATCTGATTGGCACGGTGGGGATGGCGGTAGCTGCATTTTTGCCGTTGACGGTAGGCGTAGAGGTTGGTGAATACGGCGCGCTTTGGATAATGAACTTCTGGCAGCCGATAGTGGATGTATTCAAGAATTTCCCCGACTTCATTGCTGCGCCCTCTAAATACGTATTGTCCTTGGTGGCATCGCTGTTGTATACCTTGACGTTGCTGTTTACCGTTATCAACGCTTTGCGTTCGATTTCTCGGTGGGATCATCTTTGCATGAAGGGCAGTAAGCGTATCGGCTTTAACCAAAACAAGCTGGCAGTAGATGCGATGGGTAAGATCTTTTCTTGCTCCTTCTCGCTGGTGGTGACAAATACTCTCTTGATGATGGCAATCTTCCCTGAGGGGGCGACCTTCTCCGTAATCGGCATCATCGTTGGCGCCGCAGGATTGCTTATTCATTTCGTGGCGACCCCCGTGGCGGCATCGATCAGTAAATTTACCACTCGAGAGGGGATTGCGGAAATTCCGAGAAAGCACGGTATGTTCTCTCCGATTCTTCGCAACCTTTTCCAGGTTGCGGCGATAGGGGGTATCGCGTTCTTCCTGATGGATTATCGTCGCAATGCGGCGGCGTCCATTTTGAAGGGTTGGGCAAACCCCGTCGAAGGCTGGAATACCGTTGTCGGCCTGTTAACGGGTGATGATTACGTAAAAGGACTGTTCCGTCTGTTTGCTTTGGGATTCTGGCTGGTTGGCTTGATTTGTTTCCTTGCCATTTTCCGCCATGCCGTAAATCCTACGGAATACTATGCTTGCGGCAACCGAGCAAGGGGCAGAAAGGTCGTTCGTTTCTACTCGTTTAACCTTTTCCTTTTGCTGTTGCTCACTGTACTTGCGCCTATCGTATACGATTGGATTAAAAGCGGCTTTCCTGTCAATATCTGGGAATTATTCCTGCGGAATCTGTCGGTGGTTTATGCGATGACGATTGCGCTGGGCTTGTTCATCGTTGAATGTATCATGAAGAACTACCCCAAGGTGAAGAAAGCATATCGTGAAAGGGCAGAAAAAGCAGAGGAAGATGAGGACGCGGAAGTTCAACAGCCTTTGGTAGACGACGTTTCCGAAGGGGATTCCGAGCAAGAGGAGCCGAAAAAGGAAGAAAAGAAGGATCCTGCGCCTGCCGAAAAGTCCCAGGGAAAACCTGCGCCTGCGCCGTTATCACTCTCGCCTAGGGCAAAACAAGCAAGGGCCGCAAAGCAAAAGTGGATTCAGAAAGCGTTGGAAGCGCGAAAAAAAGCGCAAGAAGACGAGCAGGCTGAAAACAAACAGTAACGAAAACTTAACTAAAAACGCACCCTTTTTTGGGTGCGTTTTTTGCTTAAATGTCGCGATTACTTGTTTGCGAAGATGCGTACTGCAAGGACGGTCATATCATCCTTTGCGACTCCGCCGTAATAGCTTAATGCCACTGACAGAAGTTTGTCTGCAAAATCCTGCGGATTGCTTCGTGGTAAGGTCTGTACCGTTTCGTAAAGCTCGACAGTCGAGGGAAAAGCTTCCGTGATACCGTCGCTTAAAAAAATCAAGGTGTCGTCGGCGCGGAAGGGGTAGGAGGTGGCGGTAGGGTGTATGCGCTCTAAAATCCCCAAAGGCAGGCTGTCGCTCTCTAAAATCTGCAGAGCGCTGTCCGAGAGGATAAAGCCGGTGGGGGAGCCGATTTTTATGATGTCTGCTCTGCCGGTGTCCAAATCCACCACGGCGATATCCACGCAGGCAAAGGTTTCTTCCTTGGCAAAAGAAAGCAGGCGGTTGACGGTGGTCAAGGTCAGCTCTGGCGGCATATTCGTACGGTAAAAACTCTCTAACAGATTGAGGGTATTCTCCGAAATTTGCCGTGCGTATTCTCCGCTGCCCATGCCGTCGGAAAGGGATACCAAAAATCGGCTCTCATCTATCCTTAAGACGGTGTGGGTATCACCGCTGAAGATTTCCCCTTGTTTGGTCATTGTGGCGATTCCGAAAATGGCATCTAGCGGCGGCTTTTTCCGTAGAATATAGCAAAATTTATCCCGCGCAAGAGTTAGTTTTTCCACCACGCAGAATGGATGAGAGAGTAGATTGCTGACGGCAGAGGACAGCTTTTTTACGTTTACTTCTCCAACGGAGACGAGGGAAACGGTCAGCTCCTCACTGCCATAAATTAGGATTTCCGTGCAGACGATGCCTACCTTTAGCAGGGCGTTTTCGAGGGCTTTTTCTTTTTTGCTGTAGAGGGTGATTGGTTCGCTCTGTTCCAAAGCAAGCGTTTTGGCGATTTCGCTGACTCCCAACGCCTGGTTGGCAAGCAGTTGTCTGCCGCAAGCCGCCGCCTCGGCGTCCTGCATATAAGCGCGGTATTCTCCCAGGTGCCCATTGAGGGCGTGTAGAAGGTCGCTTTGCCGTCCGCAAGCCCTAGCGAGTGGTTGCGGGACGTCGATGAGGTTGACTCTGCCTTTGATGCAGCCGACGTCAATCATTTTTTGTAGGCAGGGGAGCAAGCCCTCGGTAAGGCAAGCGCCGTAGCCACTGCAACGTTTACAGAGGCTGTTTAATATCCTACCCTGCATATGCGTTTTTGCCTCTGCTTCGCCGTCCGTATTGCCGAGCGTTAAAAAGGTGCTCTGTATTTGCTTAAATAAGCCCGAAACCTCAAACAGCCGTTCTGCGATGGCGGTGCGATTGCGGTTGATGGCAAGGCGGGATAAATGCCGCTCTCGGTAAAAGACCAAGGCGTTTGCCGCGCGCTGTAAGAGGACTTGCGGCGTCAATAAAAAGGCGATGATTGGCAACAGGATACATAATAATTCGGGGATTAGGTAAGAGGTTTGTAGGGCGTACACGCCGTCTACGTATCCGAAAAATAGAGAACTGCCAAGCAGAGAGAATGCCTCTCCCAGCTTGCCTGTCTTTGAGAATGCGACCAGGGTGATGCCGTAAACGAAGAAACGCTCCAAGGAAACGCCGCCCACGATTAAGGGTGGCAGCGCCAGGAAAAAGGCACACACCAGTCCCCAAGCATCCTGCGTGATGGCGCAAAATAATAGCAGTATGTAAAATGCAACACCCGTGTATGCGGTCAAGCCGAACAATCTTGCAAATCCCACCCCGCCCAGCGTAAATACGAGCAGGGAAAACATGGTCTCGGAGATGAGCATTTTACAACGAAGCAGTTTCTCCTTTATAGCGCTGACAGCGACGGCGCAGACGGCGGCAAGCAGGAAACATAAGAGGCTGATAATTGTTCTTTGAAAGATAACGGTTTGTAAAATCGGCAGTGGGAAGGGGAGCGGATAAAGAGGGGCTTCCATTAAAAACGCGTATAGTAATAGTGCGGCGGTGAGGGCGGAAAAGGGTAACAACAGTTTACCCTTTACTCCCTTTCCAAACAGCTTGGCGCGCAGAAGGAACGACGACAAAAGAAGTAGTGCGCTCCCTATGTAAATCCACGGCAAAACGGGAGAATGCACAAGCAACGAGGAAGCAATAAACGAGAGGGCGGGTAAAACTAGCGGATAGCCTGCCGCCCCTAAGCCAAGCAGTAGAGCAAGCCCGAACGGCTCGCCGTATTCCCCCACGTGCGCCAAAGCGAAGACGCAAAGGCAAAGGGGTAGTTGCTTGATATAGGAAAGAATATCGAAAGGTTTTTTCATAACGTTCTCCTTTAAGCTGATAAGACTGAAAGGTTCAAGTCTTATCAGCTTAGCCGTTTCAACTTGGTTTGAAACGGATAGGGTAATTTTTCCGTATTGTATCATGCGCGCGTGCAAATAATCCGTCTGCTTTTGTAAAAATATGGCAAGAAAAGACGAAAACCACGCCAAAATAGGCGTGGCAGGTATGCGATTAAACTAATTTGCCCTGTGGGCAAGTGAAGTTTACTTCGTAGGTGAAGTTCATTAAATGAGTGAAGTTTCGCCTGACGGCGAAGTTATGGAAAAATACAACCACAATTTTTGCTTTCAGCGAAAACTTCACCGTAAAATTGTTTCCTCTACTGGAAAGCCAAGGCTGATTAAAATGGCTCGATTGACCCGTGTCATCGTCTGTGGGGGCAGTTCGCCGATTCGCTCTTTCAGGCGTCGTTTGTCCAGCGTGCGAATCTGCTCTAATAGGATTACGCTGTCCTTGGCAAGGCCGTAGGCAGAGGGCAGTTCAATGTGCGTGGGCAGTCGCGCTTTGCCGATTTTACTGGTGACAGCAGCGGCGATGACGGTGGGGGAATACTTATTTCCTATGTCGTTTTGCACGACTAATACGGGGCGTATGCCACCTTGCTCGCTACCGACGACGGGGGACAAATCGGCGTAATATAATTCTCCGCGTTTTACTATCATAATTCGTACCTCTTTTGCAAAACCCTTCGTATTTACAGTATATGTAAATGGGGCTTGCTTATGGTACAAGTATACCCCCTAATGAGATGCTTTATACAAAAAAACGAGCCCTTTTTCAGGCTCGTTTTCTCTTTTTGTATTCGATTAGACGATGTATTTATCTTCCTTTTCAGGCAGGCTATCGAGTTCAGCTTTCTTCGCCTCGTAGCCACGCTTGCCGAGCAGGGCAAAGGTTGCTTTCTTGCCTTCTTCAACGCCGGGCTGATTGAAGGTGCCGATGTTCAGCATCGCGCCTGCGTACGCCGTCTGCAGTTCGAAGAGGAACAACAGCTGACCGAGAGTGAACGCGTTAAGTTCAGGCAACCAAAGGGTGTAGTTCATTCTGCCTGCTTTGGTCAAGGCGTATGCGGTAGCGGCGTTTTCCGCTTGAATCAGCTCCTCCATTGTATGTCCGCCGAGGAAGGATACGTCGGGGATGTTTTCGCAACCGTGAGGGATAGGCATTTCACAGCCGTATTTTCTC
The DNA here is from genome assembly GCA_045654025.1 of Candidatus Scatosoma sp. GTDB lineage: Bacteria > Bacillota > Clostridia > Christensenellales > Borkfalkiaceae > Scatosoma. The sequence continues at coordinate 109,525 of JAZOMO010000031.1, read as the reverse complement.
AAGGACAGGAAGGTGATAACCTTGTCGTAAGGGCCTTCGGTGTACAACTGTACCTGCGAGTGCTGGTCGGTAACGCCCAGCGATTTAACGGGGGTCTGACCGACGTTGCAGGGCTTGCCGTCGAGGGTGACGTTCTTGCCCAAGGATTCTGCCCACAGCTGGCAGTACCAGTCTGCAAGGTATTTAAGGTTATCGGAGTAGGGCATCATAACGCCGACGTTTTTGCCCTTTTCCATTGCCGCGATCTGCAACGCCGCGCACGCGAGCGCAGGGTTTTTATAGATAGAGGGCTTGTTGCAGAGGCCGTCCATGTACGCCGCGCCTGCAAGCAGACCCTTAATATCAATGCCAAGCACCGCCGCGGGCAACAACCCTACGGGGCAAAGCTGAGAAAATCTGCCGCCTACGCCGTCGGGGAGAACGTAGCTCTTAATCCCACCGCATTCGTCGGAAATCTTTTTCAGGTTCCCTCTTGCTTCGTCGGTGGTGAAGATAACGTTGTCTTTTACGTTGACACCTGCCTTGGTTAAAAGGTCGAGGAGGATTAAGTACTGGGTCATCGTTTCGCTGGTTGCGCCCGATTTCGAAATGACGTTAAAGCAGGTCTTTTCCGGTTCGATAACGTCCAAAAGGTCACGCATTCTCACGGGGTCAACGTTGTCCTCTACGTAGAATTTCGGGCCCTTTCTCTTATATTTAGGCAGGTCGTTGTAGTGCAGGTGGCAAAGAGCGTTAAACGCCATGATAGGCCCAAGTGCGCTGCCGCCGATACCAAGCACGACGAAGTACTGGAACTTCTTGCGGACGGTCTTTGCCGTTGCGAGGATATCCTCGACGATTTCCGCTTGGTTGTAGGGGAGCTCCGTCCAACCCATATAGAGTTCGTCTTTTCCGCGGTTTTCTTTTACGTATTCAAAGGCGGCTTTTGCCTTGGGGGCCAAAGCGCGAAGGTCTTTTTCTGAAAAGCCCTCTTTGCCCAAAAACTTTTCCGTCATGTTGTTGTAGTCTAATTCGACGCGCATCGATTTGCGCCATTCTCTCGTCTTGTATCCCATAGTAACCTCCAAGCGATAAACTTTACGTATATTGTACTAAAAAAGCATAGGATTGTCAAGGGGTGCGGGAATTTTTTTTGTGGATTTTTATGCTCGGCAACAATTTCAAAAGGGCGTAGAGCGCAACCGTACAGAGGGCAAGAAGAATGGCGGTAAAAAGGGCGGATTGCCATTCCCCTAAAAGCAAGGTTGCTCCATTCCAAAGTATCTGTCCTATAAGCCCTAACGGCGCGGTTAGCCCAACGCAAAGCAACGCTTTGCTGTAAAACCGACGGGAGAGGGGACAATGCTTTTTAAGTAATACCCAACCGCAAATTCCCTCTATGGTTAACGACAAAAGTAGTCCGATGGGATAGGCGTATATTCCTACGTAGGCGGGCAGGAAAAGGATGCACGCAAGAAGGACTGCCGAGCCAACCAGCGAGAAGGAAAAGGTCTGCTTTTCAAATCCCAAGGAATTTAACATACTGACGAGGATGGCGTTGAGGCTCATGGGCAGCAGTAAAAAGGCGATACGGGGGAGCATTTCCCCTGCTAGTTCGCTCTGATAGACGAGGGTTGTCAGCGGCTTGCCCACCGCCATAAACAGAGGGATGAGCAGGCAGGGCAAAGCAAGGGCGAAAAACACCCCCTTTTCCACCTTTTCCTGCAACCGTTTTGCGTTGCGTTTTTGGTGGTCTTCGGCGAGCTCCGGCACGAGCACGATTGCCAGCGAGCCGATGAGTGTTAAAGGGATACAGACGAGGGGTAACACCATACCCGTTGTCACGCCAAAGGCCTGCAGGGCGGCGCTTTGGGACATGCCAGAGCGTATCAGCATTGCGGGAAGTAATGCCGCCACGGCGGCGTTGACCAAGGTTGCCCCCAAACGCACGGCGGTAATCGGCGCTGCGGCTTTGAGAAGGGGCTGGATAAAGGGGGTGGGGCTGCTCCATTTTGTCTTATTTAGCAGTAGGGTGATACACGCGACAACGCAGACGATAATACCTGCAATCGAGTGCGCCAAAGCGGCTCGGCTTGCCCCCTCTATCGGAGATAGGTTTTGTGCGCTGGTGAGGAGAATGACGCCTAAAAGCACGGTGCAAATTTCCTCTGCGACTTCAAACAGCGCAGGCGCGAGGAATTTTTTGTTGCCCCAAAAAAACCCCTTGATTGCCATATACACGGCGGTGGTGGTGAGGGTGCAAAGTAGGATTTTTAAGACGGGCGCATCTGAGGTAAAGAGGGGGATATTCCCCAAAAGTGGCAAAAAAATGCCGATGAGGGGAAGTGATACTCCCCCTGCGAGGAGGAGCGCCGCCAGTAGCGCCCCGCCGGCGCGCCTACTTTTGTTTTCTGCGTTCAGTCGGGAGACTGTGCGGGATAGGCTGACGGGAATGCCGCCCCCTGCGGCAGTTTGGAACAGGAAGAAGTGTGAAAGGGCGATTTGGTAGATGCCCATTCCTTCCGCGCCAAGCAATCGCGCAAGCACGATACGGTATAAAAACCCAAGCGCGCGCTCGAGGCAAGCTACTACGGTGATGACGGCTGTATTTTTAAAAATAGAAGGCTTGTTCATACCTCTATTTTACTGTCGAAAAAAAGAAAATATGAGGGCATATTTTTCTGTTTATGGCATATATAGTATACTATGTTGAAATTGAAAGAGCAAAAATGGTATAAGGTAAAACGGGGGCAGACCTTGCCCTCGATTGCAAAGGGGCTCAAAACGACGGCGTACGCTTTGGTGGCGGAAAATTCTTTGACGGAGGAAGTGTACGAGGGACAGCTGCTTTTAGTACCTGAGGCTCGGCCGCTGTATACCGTGCAGGCGGGCGATGACAAAGCTTTGCTTTGTGGCAGCGAAAAAGCGTATTCGGAGAGGAATGGTACGAGGGTGTTTTATCCGGGAATGCGCGTGCGTTTGTAGGGCGTGGCGACCTGTGTCAATCATAGAAAGGGTTGCATATAGTATACTATAGACAACAAAGCGCGTGGGGCGGTTTGCCTTTTCGCGCATAGGAGGTAATATTATGTCCTTTTATTCGAATTTCCAGTCGGACAAATGCCCCGGCCCTGTGTCGGGAAATCCGCTGGTGGGGTTGACGGAAAAGGTTTGTATCCAAGCGGAAAAGATTTTTGATGCCGGTATTAAGCAAACGCAGCTTACGGGCTATACTTTAACGCTGGAAGACATCGAGCCTGCAACCGTCGTCTATCCTTTGACTTTTGTCAGCGCTCGTTCGCTTAGCGCTGATGCAACCGTATCAAACCTTGTAATCGACCGCCAAGCGGATAAACACTGCGCCCGTGTGCAGGCGACGGTCAGTGCGCCCGTAGAGGTTTTATTTACCGATGCAAACGGTACGGAAGGCAGAGCAACGGCAACGGTCAGTATGTCCCAAGACGTGCTTCTTTACGTACCTGCCCCCTCGATTATCCCGTTTACGGTGCGCGCGGTGGTCAGTATCGTTGCCCCTGACGCGACGTTTGACGCCACCACCAACACCTTCGTTGCTAACTTGTGCGTGACGGTGATTTTGAAGGTTTCTATGCCGGTGGAAATCCTCGTTCCTACGTACGGATATTGCGCCATTCCACCCGCGCAGGAGTATTCGCAAGAGGTCTGCGCAGGGTTCTTTGAATTGCCCTTGTATCCCCGCACCAAGCCGTGTGGAAATAAGTGCTAAATACATACGCCGTAGCGTTATAAAACGCAAGCGCCTCTCTGGAAAGAGGGGCGTTGTTTTTTTGTTGGTGGCGATGAAAGAAAAAACTTGCCTTTTTAAAAAAAAGCTGTTATAATAGGTGTATGAAGATATTTGCTATCGGGGATTTGCATCTGTCTACGACCTCGGACAAGCCTATGGACGTGTTCGGCGGCGGATGGGAAAACCACTTTGAAAAAATTAAAAAGGACTGGCTGGAAAAGGTGTCGGAAGAGGATGTCGTGCTGATTGCAGGCGACGTCAGCTGGGCGATGAAACTCGTCGATGCCGTGGAGGACTTAAAGCAGCTAAAGGACCTTCCCGGACGAAAGATTTTCGTGCGTGGCAACCACGATTACTGGTGGAACGGCATCGGAAAAATCCGCGCCTCTGCGCCTGATGAAAGCTACGCTTTCCTGCAGACGGACGCCTTGAAAATCGGGGATATGGTGTTGGTCGGCTCGCGTGGGTGGACTTGCCCGGGTAGCCCTGATTTTTCCGAGCAGGACGAAAAGCTGTATCAGCGTGAGGCGGCAAGATTCCGTTTAGCGTTTGCCGATGCACGTCGACTTATGGAAGATGGGGATAAGCTGGTGGTGCTGATGCACTATCCGCCTTTCTCGGTTAAGAACGGGGAAACGGAGTTTACCAAGCTGTTCGAAGAGAATGGCGTTCGCACCGTTGTGTTTGGGCATATTCACGGGTCGTCCTACTTCCCTCTGCGTACGGAAAGGAATGGGATTACCTACTATCTTACCGCTTGCGATAAGGCGAACTTTGCCCTAACGGAGATACGTATTTAATAGAAAAAATAATATTTTTTCCATTACGGGCGGTTCATATCCTTTACAAAGTAAAAAAACTGTGTTATAATAGACGGAAGAAAACGGCGGAAGTAGTGCCGAAGTGAAGTCTTGGGTACTACGCCCAAGACTTTTTTTGTACGACATACGAAATAGGAGAAGAAGATGCTGAAAAGAAAGGACGTACTGGGGCTGATTGATGCGAGCGAGGAAGAGATTTCTGAAATTTTAACCCTTGCGGCGCAGATGAAACAGCGCATCAAAAAAGGCGAAAAGAAAATGGATGACTTGGCAGGCAAGACGGCAACCGTCTTGTTCTACGAGAATTCGACGCGCACGCGTACCAGCTTTGAGCAGGCGGCAAAATACTTAGGCGCAACCACCATCAACATCGTGGCGGGCAACTCCTCGGTGGCAAAGGGGGAAACCCTGATTGACACGGGTAAGACGCTGGACGCGCAGAAGAATGATTTCATCATCATTCGCCACCCGATGGGCGGCGCGGCGCACCTTCTGGCAAAGACGGTGAAGGCAAGCGTTCTGAACGCGGGCGACGGCATGAACGAACATCCCTCTCAGGCGCTTCTCGATATGCTGACAATGCAAGAAACCTTCGGTAGCTTGAAAGGCTTGAAGGTGGCAATTCTTGGCGATATCAAACATTCGCGCGTGGCAAAATCCAACCTGTTCGGGTTGAAGACGATGGGCGCGGAAGTGAGAATGTGTGCCCCTGAAACTCTGATTCCGAGAGGGATAGACAAGTTGGGCGCAAAATTATGCCGCAGCCGTGAAGAGGCGTTGGACGGCGCAGACGTCGTGATGGGGCTTAGAATTCAGCTGGAACGTCAGCAGGCAGGCAACTTCCCCTCGCTTGGGGAATACGCGGCGTTTTACGGCGTGGACGAGAAAATGCTCTCGTACGCAAAGCCGAACGCAATTGTGTTGCACCCCGGTCCCGTCAATCGCGGCGTGGAACTTTCTAGCGGTGTCATCGACCACGAGAGAAGCCGTATCGAAGATCAAGTCTTGTCGGGCGTAGCGGTGCGTATGGCTCTGCTGAAATTGTTGAACGAATATAGGGAGGCGAACGCATGATTATCAAAAACGGTACTTTGGTATTGAGAGATGGCTTGGCGAAAAAGGACGTCCTCGTTAAGGACGGTAAAATCGTAAAGATTGCCGACGACATTTGCGTGGACGGCGAACAGGTGGTGGATGCAAGCGGTTTGCACGTCTTCCCCGGCCTTATCGACATTCACGTACATCTGCGTGAGCCAGGCTTTGAGAGAAAGGAAAACATCGAAAGCGGCGCGCAGGCGGCGGTGAAGGGTGGCTTTACGCAAGTATGCTGTATGCCCAACACTAACCCCGTTACGGACAATAAAGTAGTGGTTAGCTACATCAAGACGAGGGCGAAAGAGGTAAACCTCTGCAAAATCCACCCCATCGGCGCAATCACGAAAGGCAGTAAGGGCGAAGAGCTTGCGGCAATCGGCAGTATGAAAAAGGCTGGCGCGGTGGCGATCTCCGACGACGGCGTAGCGGTAAAGAACGCCCGCCTTATGTACAACGCGATGCTGTATGCAAAGGGTTTTGGTTTGAAATGCCTCTGCCATTGTGAGGATAAGGATTTGGTGGACGGCGGCTCGGTGCACGAGGGTTTATCTGCAACGATTGCAGGCATTAAGGGGATTCCCCGCGCGGCGGAAGACGTGATTATTGCAAGAGAGCTTGCCTTAGCAGAAGAACTCGATTGCCCCGTGCATATCTGCCACGTATCAACGTACAGCGGCGTGCGCCTCATCCGCGATGCGAAACGCGCAGGCGTAAAGGTGTCTGCGGAAACCTGCCCCCATTACTTTGCGGCAACGGATGAAGTTATCTTGGGCTACGACACGAATACGAAGGTCAATCCCCCCATTCGTGAGGAGAAGGATAGACTTGCGATTATCGAGGGCTTGAAGGATGGTACGCTCGATTGTATCGTCACCGACCACGCGCCTCATCACGCAGACGACAAGAACGTGGAGTACCCCTTGGCGGCGTTCGGCATCAGCGGCATTGAAACCTCGCTTGGGTTTGCCTTGGAATACCTGTATAAGTCGGGTACGCTTTCCCTGAGTGAAATCGCAGACAAAATGTCCTATCAACCTGCAAAGGTGTTAGGCTTGGAAGGTGGCGAGATTGCAGAGGGCAAGGTTGCAGACCTTACCATCGTCAACGTGGACGAGGAATGGACGGTGGACAGCGCGAAATTTGTCAGCAAGGGCAAAAACACCCCCTTCAATGGATATAAGCTCAGCGGCGTAGTAAAATACACGATTGTAGACGGCGATGTCAAATATACGGCATAAAAGGAAGAAAGAATGATTACCGATAGACTGATTGATAAAATTATCGAAATGCAAAACCCGACCTGCGTAGGTTTGGATACGCTGTTTGACTACCTGCCCGACGAGATGAAGGCAGGCGCAACGACCTTTGAAGATGCGGCGGAGAGAGTGCTTGAATTCAACAAAAAGATTATAGACAGCGTATACGACATCGTGCCCTCCGTGAAGGTGCAAATCGCTTATTACGAAATGTACGGCGTGGCTGGTATGAAGGCCTATGAGGAAACCTTGAAGTATGCGGCGGAGAAGGGCTTGGTTGTGATTGCGGATGCAAAGCGCAACGACATCGGCTCGACGGCGTCCTGCTATGCAAAGACCTTCCTTGGCGAAACGGAAGTCAACGGAAATGCTTACAAGCCTTTCCCTTCGGACTACGTGACGGTCAACGGTTATTTGGGCACGGACGGTATTGCTCCGTTCGTTGAACAGTGCGAAAAGAACGACAAGGGTATTTTCGTACTTGTAAAGACCTCCAACCCTTCGAGTGGGGAACTGCAAAACCTCGTACTTGAAAACGGCACGCCTATCTACGAATATATGGGCGGCTTGGTGGAAAAATGGGGGGAAAGTACCATCGGTAAATACGGCTATTCGGCGGTAGGCGCGGTGGTAGGCGCAACCCATCCTACGGAAGCGGCTCGTCTCCGTGAAGTGTTGCCTCATACCTTCTTCTTAATCCCCGGCTACGGCGCGCAGGGCGGTAACGCAGAAATGTTGAAGAGCTGTTTTGGCGCGAACGGTTTGGGCGGTGTTGTCAACAACTCCCGTGGGATTTTGTGTGCGTATAAGAAAAATGGCGGTACTTACTACGAGGCGGCGCGTGAAGCGTGCATTGCGATGCAGAAGGACTTGTCGTCCGTCATCGGCAAAATGGGAAATTGAGAAAATGAAAGATTATTTGGCGACGATTGTCGAAAATAAACAAATTGCAAACGGCGTGTATTCGATTACCTTCCGTGTGGACGAGGACGTCAAGGTGCGTTGCGGACAGTTTGGGGAGATTGCCGTAGGCGGCAGTCATCTTCTCCGCCGTCCGATTGCCATTTGCAAGGTAGAGGGCAGAGAGATTACCTTCTGCTACCAAGTCAAAGGCGAAGGCACGCAAAAGCTGAAAGGTACGTCGGCAGGGGAGCAACTCAATGTTTTAATGCCCCTTGGCAACGGCTTTTTCGTGGAAGAGGGCGAACAAAAGGTTGCGCTGGTAGGCGGCGGTGTGGGGATTTTCCCCTTGGTGTCCGTCCTGCGTGAATACCTTGGCAAAAAGCAAATTTCCTCGTACATGGGTTTCCGCAACAAAGCGGCGGTCTGTATGTTGGAAGAATTGCAGAAAGCAGACAAATGCGTTGTCGTCAGCGACGACGGTAGCTACGGCGAGAAGATGAACGCCGTGCAGGCGTTTGAGAAAGACCTTGCGGCAGGCAACCGCCCCGACGTGGTGCTTGCGTGTGGGCCGATGCCCATGCTCCGCGCGCTGAAACAAGTGACCGAGCGTGAAGGCTTGACCTGCTTTGTTTCCTTGGAAGAGAGAATGGGCTGCGGAATTGGGGCTTGCCTCGTATGCGTATGCGCCATGACGAACGGCGCGAACGCGCGCGTCTGCAAAGATGGCCCCGTCTTTAACTCGGTAGAAGTGCAACTCTAATAGGTGGACTATGGCGAATTTATCGGTGAATTTGTGTGGAATAACCTTGAAAAACCCCGTCATCGGCGCATCGGGTACGGTGGGCTTTGGACGGGAATTTAACGAACTGTACGATATCGGTACGGTGGGCGGCATTTCGACGAAGGGCTTGACCAACGAGCCCCGTCTTGGCAACCCCACCCCCCGTATTGCAGAGAGCAGGGGCGTCATTTTGAACGCCGTAGGCTTGCAAAACCCCGGCGTGGAGCATTTTATCGAGCACGACCTTGCGTGGCTGAAATCCACGGGTACGGCAGTGATTGCCAACGTCGCAGGGAAAACTTTGGACGACTATCGCGCAATCTGCGAACGCTTGGACGGCTTGGTGGATATGGTCGAATTGAACATCTCCTGCCCCAACGTAAAAAGCGGCGGTATGGCGTTTGGTATCAAGCCGCAATCGGTGGAAGAGGTGGCGAAAATCGCAAAGAGCGCTCTTAAAAAGACCCCGCTGATGGTCAAGCTTTCCCCGAACGTGGAGAGTATTGCTGTTAACGCTATGGCGGCGGAAAACGGCGGCGCGGATGCAATCTCCTTGATTAACACCCTGACGGGTATGGCGATTGACATTGAGAGAAGACGGCCGATTATCGCCAACAACACGGGCGGTGTGTCGGGCGCAGGCGTAAAGCCGATTGCCGTTAGAATGGTATACGAGGCGGCGCATGCCGTCAAAATCCCCGTCGTGGGTATGGGTGGTATCACTTGCGCGGAGGACGCCATTGAATTTTTGATGGCAGGCGCAACGGCGGTGCAGGTGGGTACGGCGAACTTTACCGATCCGTACGCGATGCCGAAAATCATCAAAGGCTTGGACGAGTGGTGTGACAGACACGGCGTTGCAAACGTTTCCGAGTTGACGGGTGTATTAACGCTCAATCAAAGATAAATCGAGGTAGATTATGGAATACAATTACAAGCAACAATTTATTCGTTTCATGGTAGAAAACGGCGTACTGCGCTTTGGGGAATTTACCTTAAAGAGCGGCAGAAAAGCACCCTATTTCATCAACACGGGCAACTACAAGACGGGCAAACAGCTCGCAAAGCTTGGCGAATACTACGCCGCTTGTATTGCGCAGAACGGCTTGGAGGCGGAAACGCTGGTCGGCCCTGCGTATAAAGGGATTCCTCTTTCCGTGGCGACGGCGATTGCTCTGTATAGCGGATATGGAAAGGAGCTGAACTATTGCTTTGACAGAAAGGAAGTCAAGGACCACGGCGAGGGCGGCTTGTTCGTTGGTAAACAGCTTGCAGACGGCGAAAAGGTTATCATCATCGAGGACGTTATGACTAGCGGTAAGGCGCTTGGTGAAATTCTGCCCAAGCTTGCGGCGGCGGCAAACGTAGAGGTCGTTGGTATGATTATCTCCGTAGACCGTATGGAAAAGGCGCTGAATTCCGACCTTTCCGCGGTGAAGATGGCAAAGGAAGAATACGGCATCGACGTCTACTCCGTCGTCAATATGAACGACATTATCGAGGCGATTGAACAGGGCGTTATCGAGGGTAAGGAGCACTTGCCTGCGATGTACGCGTATCGTGAAACGTACGGGGCGTAAGATGAAGAAAAGCTTTGGGATAATAGGCGAACAAGAAGTGTTTGCCTACACCTTAGAAAATGCGTTCTTAAAGGCAACCATTCTTTCGATGGGAGGTATTTTGCAATCGCTTGTGGTGAAAGAAAAGGGTCTGGACGTCGTTTTGGGCTACGATACTCCTGCGGAGTATTTGGAAAAGGGTGGTACAATCGGCGCAATATGCGGACGGTTTGCCAACCGCATCCGAGGTGGAAAATTGACGGTGGACGGCGTGGAATACGCCCTCTATTGTAACGACCGAGGCAACCATCTGCACGGCGGCAAAGTGGGCTATGACAAGCGTATTTTTACCGTAGAGGAGCACACGGCAGACCGCCTTGTGTTGACCTTATTCTCCCCCGACGGTGAGGAGAATTATCCGGGGAATTTGCGCCTCAAAGTGGTGTATTCGTTGGAAGGCTCTGCGTTGAAAATCACGTACGAGGCGGTGTCGGATAAAGCGACGGCGATCAACCTCACCAGCCACGCTTACTTTAATTTGAATGGGGCAGGTACGGGTTCTGCTTATCAGCATACCCTGCAAATGAACGCCCCTTACTACTTGTCTACGGACGAAAATATGATTCCCGACGGGAAGTTCTGCAAAGTGGAGAACACCCCCTTCGACTTCCGCACGCCAAAGACGGTGGAAAGCGGCGATGCTTGCTTGGCGCACGATACCGACCTTCAAAAGGGGAACGGCTACGACCATTGTTTCGTCTTGGAAAAAGGCAGAGATACGGCGTTGCCGTTTGCGACCCTTTGCGGTGATAAGTCGGGGATTACGATGCTTTGTTATACCACGTTGCCGTCGGTACAGCTGTATGCAGGCAACTTCCTGGATATGGACGGCAAAGGCGGATATTACGGCAGAGGGGACGGGCTGTGTCTCGAAACGCAGGCGATTCCCGATAACGTGAACGCACCTGCTTATGCGGCGTACGGTAGCTCGATTTACGAGGCGGGTCAGCGGTACGAAAGTCAAACAATTTACGAATTTATTGCAACAAAATAGGAGAAGAATATGGGAAAGGTTATCTTGACCGGGGATAGACCCACGGGAAAATTGCATATCGGGCACTACGTTGGTTCGTTGCGCAGACGTGTAGAGCTGCAAAATAGCGGCGAATTTGATAAGATTTGGATTATGATTGCCGATGCGCAGGCGCTCACCGACAATTTCGACAATCCTGACAAAGTGCGCGCGAACATTACGGAAGTTGCGCTGGATTATCTGGCGGTAGGGCTCGACCCGAAAAAATCGACGATTTTCGTGCAGTCGCATATCGCAGAGCTGACCGAGCTGACCTTCTATTATATGAACCTCGTCACTTTGGCGCGTTTGCAGAGAAACCCGACGGTCAAGGCGGAAATCAAGCAGAAGAACTTTGAAATGTCCCTGCCCATGGGCTTTTTGACCTATCCCGTTTCGCAGACGGCGGACATTACGGCGTTTATGGCGGACACCGTTCCCGTAGGGGAAGACCAGTTGCCGATGTTGGAGCAGGCGCGTGAAATCGTCAGAAGCTTCAACGGCTTGTACGGCGATACGCTGGTAGAGCCGAAGGCGGTATTGCCCTCGAATAAGTCCTGCTTGCGCTTGCCCGGTACGGACGGCATGGCGAAGATGAGCAAATCCTTGGGCAACTGTATCTACCTTTCGGACAGCGCAGACGAAATCCGTCAAAAGGTCATGGGCATGTTTACCGACCCCAACCACCTGCGCGTTACCGACCCTGGCGACACGAAGAATAATCCCACGTTCATCTACCTTGATGCGTTTGCAAAGGACGAACATTTTGCTGCTTACGCCCCCGAGTATGCGAACCTCGAAGAAATGAAGGCGCATTACGAACGCGGTGGCTTGGGCGATATGAAGGTGAAAAAGCTTTTGAATGCAGTCATGCAGGAAACGTTAGAGCCTATCCGCACCCGTCGCGAAGAATTTGCGAAGGATATCCCTGCGGTATGGGATATGCTGTACGAGGGCTCGAAAGAGGCAAAGGAACGCGCCGCGGCGACTTTGGATGCAGTCAAAAAGGCGATGAAGATTGATTATTTCGCAGATAGAAAATAAGGCGGGTAGGAATGAGTAAAAATTTATCCAAACAAAATAAAGCTCAGCTTTTGGAAAACCTTGCTTTAATCAAGGCGCATTTGAAGGCGGAGGCAAAGAGCGAGGAAAGGGAAAAGCTGATTGCTTGCGTAGAGGATTTAGAGGCGGAACTGCGTGTTCGCCGCTACGGCCTTGTCTACGAAGAGCACCGTGAGGAGATTGAGGAGCTACTCTCGACCAAAGTCCCCGTCCTTAGCAAAGAAGACGAACTTTCCGTCTATGGCGGTGGTGTTACGCACGCCCTCATCGAGGGGGACAACCTTGCCTCTTTGACGGCGCTTAAAACCGATTACGAAGGAAAAATCGACTTTATCTACATCGACCCCCCTTACAACAAGGGTAAGGACGGCTCGCCGTACAAGGATAAATACGTCGAGGGCGAGGACGATTACAGACACAGCTACTGGTCGTCGTTTATGGCAAAGCGTTTGGCACTGGCGAAAGAGTTAATGGCAGAGGACGGCTTGCTGTGTATCTCCATCGACGACAACGAATTTGCAGCGTTGAAGCTCCTTTGCGATAAGATTTTTGGGGAGAAGAACAAGCTCTCCATTCACCATATTCAGGTGCGCTACGGCAACAAGAGCCTGAACGAGAAAAAGGACTTCCAAGAGGTGTGCGAATACGTACTCTTCTACGCGAAGAACGCGCGCAAGTTCAAGGCGAACAAGCCTGCCGAGGAATATTCCTTGGATAAGTTCTGCTACGAAATCCGTGAAACGGGGGAATACACCGAAGAGGTCATCGGCGGCAGAAAGGTAAAAATCTTCCAAAAAGGCGCGTATGAAATCGAGAAAAAGAACATCGGTTGCCTTGGGTTCTTGAAGGCGACTTGGGCTTCGGGCAGCGTCGTAAAGGGCAACGCCTCGGGCAAGTACTTTGAAACGCACTTAAAGCCGAGAAAGGAAATCGACGGTTTGGGTACGCTGTACAAGGTCGAAGGCATCGGCGAAGACGGGCTTGGCTATCGTTACTTTACCGGGCCTCAAAAGCCGGATGCAACGCAGGGGCAGTTCTATTCGGGCGTTCCCTTAGAGCGTGTGAAGGAAATGGCGGCTGGTACCAGCAAGAAATACCGTCCTATCGGCAATTTCTATGATTTTGCGGCAGACTTTGGCAACATTCGCCACGAGGGCGGCGTTGCGTTCAACGGCGGTAAAAAGCCGACGAAGATGCTGAGGCAGTTTATTTGCTATCACCAGCGCAAGGATATTACGGTGCTCGACTTCTTCGCAGGTTCTGCCTCGACGGGGCATGCGGTGCTTGACCAAAATGCGGCGGACGGCGGTCAGCGTAAGTTCATCATGTGCACCAGCAATGAAGAAAATATTTGTCGTGACATCGCCTATAAGCGCCTTTGCAACGCGTTGCAGGGCAAAGAGGCAAGCTTGGATTTCTACACGGTAGCGTGGGAGGATAAGGAATGATTTACGAATTTGGGTCTGAAACCTTGCGTTGCAAGGTATCGTCGGTAGGCGCAGAGCTTATCAGCGTCGTACATAATGGAAAGGAACGGTTGTGGCAAAACGAAAACGGCGGTTGGAACGGGCACGCCCCCATTCTCTTCCCGTTTGCAGGCAGTTGCGCAATGGTGGTAGACGGGGTGGAATATCCCGTCCCTAAGCACGGCTTTGCCCGCAAAAAGGAGTTCTCTCTGGTCGGCTGTTCGCGTGAAGAAATCACCTTCGTGTTGCGTGCAGACGAGGAAACGAAGGCGGTGTATCCCTTTGATTTTTCGCTGTTCGTCACGTACATGGTAGTGGGTAATCTGTTAAAAGTCCTCTATAAAGTCGTCAACGAAGGCGATAAGACGATGTATGCAGGTCTTGGCAGCCACGAATCGTACGCTTTGGACGGCGAAGTGGACGAATTCGAGGTAGAGTTCGAAAAGGACGAAACCTTCTACGCTTGGTACGCATCTGCGGAAACGAGTATGCTGACGGGCGAAGGCAGAGATTTCGGCAAGGGCAAGACGCTATTTTTAGACCGTGAATTTATGCAGACGGATACGATTATTCTTGCGAACGTAAATTCCCGCAACGTATGGTTGAAACGCCGTGGCGGTGAGGTGCTTGCAAGGGTTTCCTATCCCGATTTTGGCAACCTGCTGTTGTGGCATCCTGCCGACAGCCGTATGGTGTGCGTAGAGCCGTGGCAAAACCTGCCCGACGACGAAAGAGTAGCTCCACAGGAGATTTCTAAAAAAGCAGGCTTGATGGAAATTGCGCCGAAGAGTTCGGCAACCGCTTTCCACGAAATCGAGTATTTTTAAGTTAAACAATAAACCCAAAACGAAAACAATCAAAAAGAGGTTAAAGATATGGCAAAGGAAAATCAATTTGTAGAACAAATTGCGGACATCGACAGCGACTTTCCGCAATGGTATACCGACGTCGTTTTGAAGACGAAGCTGGTCGATTACGGCCCTGTCAAGGGTACGATGGTCATTCGTCCTTACGGTTATGCAATCTGGGAGAATATCCAAAAGCAGTTGGACGCTCGCTTTAAACAACAAGGGGTAGAAAACGCATACTTCCCCCTGTTAATTCCCATGAGCTTTTTCACGAAAGAGGCAGAGCACGTAGAAGGCTTTGCGCCCGAAGTTGCTGTGGTCACCCACGCAGGCGGTGAAGAGCTTGCCGAGCCTTTGGCAATCCGTCCTACCTCCGAAACGATTATCGGTACGATGATGGGCAAGTGGGTACAGTCCTATCGTGATTTGCCCATGAAGCTCAATCAATGGTGCAACGTTATGCGTTGGGAAAAGACGACCCGTCCCTTTCTTCGTACCAGCGAATTCTTGTGGCAGGAAGGGCATACCGCTCATTCGACCGCAGAAGAGGCGCAGGCAGAAACCCTCGCGATGCTGGAAATCTACAAGCAGTTTATGGAAAACTGTCTTGCTATCCCCGTAATTACGGGCAGAAAGACGGAGAAGGAAAAATTCGCAGGCGCGGTGGCTACCTATACCATGGAAGCGATGATGCACGACGGGAAGAGCTTGCAGTCGGGTACTTCCCACTATATGGGTCAGAACTTTGCTAAGGCGTTCGAGATTGATTTCCTCGGTCAAGAGGGTGTTTTGGAACACGCTTATACCACCTCTTGGGGCGTTTCCACCCGTTTGATCGGCGCGGTGATTATGACGCACGGCGACGCGCGCGGCTTGGTATTGCCCCCCGTCGTTGCGCCTACGCAGGTCGTTATCGTGCCCATCGCGGCAAGAAAACCTGGCGTAAACGAGGCTTGCGAGGAATTGCGCGCAGAGCTTGTGGCGGCAGGTGTACGCGTGGTGCTTGACAACACCGACAACAGCCCCGGTTGGAAGTTCAACGAATGGGAAATGAAGGGTGTTCCCCTGCGTATTGAAATGGGCCCTCGTGATATCGAGGCAGGTAAAATGCTGTTTGCGCGTCGTGATACCCTGGAAAAGAGCGAAGTTGCGCGTGAAAACGCGGCGGCAAGCGTGCAGGCAGTCTTGGCGGAAATCCAGAGCAACATGCTTGAAAAGGCGCGCGCTCATCGTGACAGCCGCATCGTGTACGCTGAGGATATGGCAGGGATTTTGGCAGGCGTTGAGGCTGGCAATTTCGTAAAAGCGGGCTGGTGCGGATGCCGTGATTGCGAAGACAAAATCAAAGCGGAAACGGCGGCGACTGCGCGTGTATTCGCCGAAGGCGAAACCGCTGAAAAATGCGCGGTTTGCGGCAAGGATGCAAAACACGTCATCATCTACGCAAGAGCGTACTAATTCGGTGGCTTAAAAATGATAAAAAACGACGGGATTTCCCGTCGTTTTTTGTTGCTTTGATTAGGGTATACGACTTTGCTTGCGTATGTGCGTGACATAGCAACGCTATGTCTATGCTAAAAAAGCCTGAAAAAAGTAAATAGAACTCTTGACGAGGGGAAAAAAGTATGCTATTATAATAGCATGGAAGAAAATACCTTATCATTGAACAAACGAATCGGCCGTAACATTACGGCGTATAGAAAAGCCTTGGGATTGACTCAGGCGGAGCTTGCCGAACGCATTAACTACTCGGATAAATCGGTCTCGAAATGGGAATCGGGCGGTGGCGTTCCGGACATCTACGTGTTGGTACAGCTTGCCGAAATCTTTGGGGTAACGGTCAACGAGCTGGTGGGTGAGGAACAGACCAAACAAACGCTTACTCGTCAAAACGTCGGCTTGCACGCCATGATTATGGGCTTGTCTAGCGGCATCGTCTGGCTGGTGGCGACCTGCGTGTTTGTCCTGTTGTCGATGCTGAACGTAGAGGGTGCGATCTGGACGACGTTTATCTTTGCGTTGCCCGTGAATGCCGTCGTGCTCATCGTGTTGTCGGCGGTTTGGAAATACAAGCTGTTGCAGTTCATCTCCGTTTCCGCTACGATATGGACGGCGCTGTTGTCGGTGTTTAGCGTGTTATGGTTTGTCCTTACGCTGGGCGGTTCGGTGTGGCTCGTATTCCTGCTTGGTGCGCCCCTGCAGGTGTTGGAAGTTTTATGGGCGTTTTTCCGTTCCTCGGTTTTTCGCAAAAGGGAAAAGAAACGGAGCGAAAAAGTTTAATCAGGTAAAGAAATTGACGTTGGAGTAATCTTATAATGCGTTTGTGTTTTGCGTGTAAAAAGAATCATCCTGCCGTGTCTTACGAAAGAAAGGTGCGTGGCGGTGTAGAAATTGAACATTATTGTCTTGCCTGCTACGAGAATAAATTTCTGTCGGTGAACGCGGATGGACACGAGGGCGGGAAGACGTACGAGGTTTGTCCCTACTGCGGCGCGAAGGCAGACGAAGTAAAGAAGACGGCTTTGGTGGGCTGCGCGAAATGTTATCATACGCTTGGGGTGCTGACCGTGCCGATGGTGATTCGTATGCAACAAAATTCCTCGGAGGTGCATCGTGGGAAATCCGCCGTGGACGGCGAGGGTGCACAACGCAGTAATCGCAGAAAGGAATTGCAGACGCTTGCCTATCATTACGAAAAAATGGGCGATGCTGTTCGCGCGCGTGCGTGCTTGCAGGAGATAGCGAATTTGGACGGCGGCGACGCAAAGGCAGGGATAAGAAGATGAGACGTAAAAAATCGGAATTGACAACGACGGTCATCTCCACCCGTATGCGGCTGGCAAGGAACTTGCAAGCGTATCCGTTCCCTACCAAGCTTTCGAAGGAGCAGGCAGAAGAAATCGTCGTTTTGACCCGCAACGCTTTGGCGAGGCTGGACAGCGGCTGGACGGAATACGACGTACGCGCCATCGGCAAGGCGCAGGCGATGCTGTTGCAAGAACAACACTTAATCAGCCCCGCTTTAGTGGCTGGTAAGCGTGGGGGCACGGCGTTCGTGTCTGCGGACGGCGAAGTGTCCGTCATGGTCAACGAGGAAGACCATTTGCGTGAACAGTACATCGTCAGCGGCTTCCGTTTGGACGACGCTTACGAGAGGGTGTGCTCGCTAGATGACGGCTTGGGAGAGCAACTGCATTTTGCGTATGACAAAAAGCTTGGCTTTTTGACCGCTTGTCCTTCCAACGTTGGTACGGGCCTGCGCGCATCGGTGATGATGTTCTTGCCTGGGTTGGAGCGCTGTGGCGGTATCCGCGTGTTGGTTGAAAAATGGAGTGATTGTGGCTTAACCGTGCGCGGAATGTTCGGGGAAGGCACGGCGTCTGAGGGATACCGATACCAAATCAGCAATGACAAGACCTTGGGGCTGTCGGAATATGAAATCCTGCGCTATATGGAAACGGCAACCTTAGAGATTGCCAAGGCCGAACAAGCCGAACGCAAAAAGATGCTGGCAGAAGAGGGATATCGTTTGAAAGACGAATGTCTTCGCGCCTACGGCGTGTTGACGAATTGCGGATATTTGCGCTTCCAAGAGATGATGGATATGCTGACGCAGGTAAAGCTTGGCGTTGCGCTCGGATTTTTCAAGCTGACGGATGACGAGCCGTACGCCCTCGACCTATTCATCGACGATATGCGCCCATATTCCTTCTGTGTCGAACACGACCTGTTCGGCGCAAATGAGGCAGAGCGTGATGCCCACCGCGCGGCGGTGATGCGCCGAGTGTTACCTCAGTTGGTGGTACGAACGGACTAAAGGCTTTGTTGCATAACCTGGTTAATTTTTGACGGAAAAATAATTGCGAAATACTGCGCGTTTTGCTCGGTTACAGACCGCTGAAGGTATGCGCCCTCACAAACCGCTTGTCTTTCTTATATTTTCCTCGTCAATCCAACAAAAAATTGTTGTAAATTAACCATTCTCTACAACAAAACCTTAAAAGGATTTTTGATAGAAAGTAGTTTTAAAGGGGATAATTATGAAAAACCCGAATTTATCGAACAATTTAAGCGAAGTGCTGAAAAAGGCGAACGAGGCCACTTTGGCGCGCGGCGCGGTATACATCGGCACGGAGCATTTGCTGTACGGCTGTCTTTGCGTGGAATGCGAGGCAGGGAAATTACTGCGCGAAGCAGGGGTTTCCAAGTCGGAATACGAAGGGGAGTTTTTCCGTGCGATTGACCCGAAAGTGACCGTTTCGGGGATGACTGAACGGACGAAGACCATCTTCCGTAGGGCAATGGCGGCGGCGCAACAGCAGGATGCTCCGACGGGGACCTTGCACGTGTTGCTTGCGGTGCTCGATAACGTAGGCTGTGTCGCTGTGCTGATTTTGCAAAAACTGGGGATTGACGTAGATGGCTTGGCGGAAAGAACGCGTATGAAGCTGGTGTCGGCTCGTCCGCAGGAGGATGCTCCGCAGGGCAATCGCATGCAGCAACCTCAAATGCCTTCCGCAGGCAGAACGCAGGTAGGCGAGGATTTGTTTGCCCCCAAACAAAACGGCAAGGGTAAATCGACGGCAAGAGAAAAGCTGGCGACCTTTGGCACGGATATGACCGACCGCGTGCGCCGTGGCAAGGTAGACCCTGTCATCGGCCGTCAAAGAGAGATCGAGCAGGTGTCGCAGGTGCTCTCTCGTCGCAGTAAAAACAACCCCGTTTTGGTGGGTGAGCCCGGTGTGGGCAAGAGCGCGATTATCGAAGGCTTGGCGACCTTGATCGTGCAGGGCAGAGTGCCTCCTCAGCTAGCAGGAAAGACGGTGTTTTCGTTGGATATCCCCGGTATGCTGGCAGGCACGAAATACCGTGGGGAATTTGAAGAGCGTTTGAAGGACGTTGTCGATGCGGTGCTTGCAGACGGGCAGATTATTCTGTTTATTGACGAAATCCATACGATTGTCGGCGCAGGCGCGTCTTCGGACAGCGGTATGGATGCCGCAAATATCTTAAAGCCGATGTTGGCACGAGGCGACTTACAACTCATCGGCGCGACCACGATTGAAGAATATAGAAAATACATCGAAAAAGATGCGGCGTTAGAGCGTAGGTTTACCCCCGTCATGGTGGAAGAACCCAAGGAACAGGACGCCATGGAGATTTTGAAAGGGCTCAGAAGCCGTTATGAGGCGCACCACGGTATTGCGATTTCCGACGAGGCGATTGAGGCGGCGGTGAAACTGTCCGTACGCTACATCAACGATCGGTTCTTGCCTGATAAAGCAATCGACCTCATTGACGAGGCGGCGGCAAGGGCGCGTATCTGCGGTTCTGAAAACGACGAATCGAAGTCGTTGTCTACCGAGATTTTGACTTTAGAAGAAAGCTTTTCGTACGCAAAAAGCACCGTAAACTACGAGGCGATGAACCGCATTCAAAAGGAACTGCAACGCTTGAAGGATAGAAGGGAGGCGGTGCTTCGCGCGCAGAGCCTCATTCGACTTCCCGACGGTAGAATGGGCATCGGCAGAGAGCAGGTGGCTGGCATCGTTGCGGCGCGCACGAACGTGCCCCTTATGCAGATTTCGCAGGAAGAAGGCGAAAAGCTGATGCATTTAGAGGAGAAATTACACGAACGAATTATCGGACAGAACGAGGCGGTCAGCGCTGTTGCAAAAGCCATTCGCAGGGCGCGCGCAGGCTTGAAAGACCCGTCTCGTCCCATCGGTTCGTTTATCTTCGTAGGTCCTACGGGCGTTGGTAAAACCGACCTTTGTAAGGCCTTGGCAGAGGCGTTGTTTGGCAACGAAGAACAGATGATTCGCTTGGATATGAGCGAATACATGGAAAAACAGTCGATTTCTAAGCTCATCGGCGCGCCTCCGGGATACGTGGGCTTTGACGAAGGGCAATCGGGGCAGCTGACCGACAAGGTACGCACCAAGCCCTATTGCGTCATTTTGTTTGACGAGATTGAAAAGGCGCACCCTGACGTATTCAATCTGCTGTTGCAGATTTTGGACGACGGCAGGCTGACGGACAGCAAGGGTAGAACGGTAAGCTTTAAAAACGCCGTGCTCATTCTCACCTCGAACGTGGGCGCATCCCTGCCGCAGACCGAGCGTACGGGCGTGTACGGCTTTGGCAGTGACGTGGACGACACGGCGACCGATGCAAGGCAGTACGAGGATATGAAGGAGAATATCACGAAGGCTTTGAAGGACAAATTCCGTCCGGAGTTTTTGAACCGCTTGGACGATATCGTGGTCTTCCACCGTCTGTCGGAAGAGGATGCGGCAATCATCGGCGGTAAGATGGTGTCGGCGCTTGCAAAGCGTCTGTACGAACAGCGTGGCATTACGCTGACCGTCTCCGAGGAGGCAAAGCGCGCGCTGGTCAAGGAGGGCTACGACAGTCAATACGGCGCTCGGCCTTTAAAACGCGCGGTGCAAAGACGGATTGAGGATCGACTGTCAGAGGAAATTTTGCTGGGCAGAGTATCTTCGGGACAGAAAGTGCTTATCGACTATCAAGGCGGCAAATACACGGTAGAAACAGTATAAAAGGATATCATTATGATGAAATTAACGACGGCAGGGGAATCGCACGGCAAAGCGCTTGTTGCGATTTTGGAAGGAATCCCTGCGCATTTACAGCTGGATATGGAAAAACTGCAAGCAGAGCTTGCACTCCGACAAAGCGGTTTTGGTAGAGGTGGTCGGCAGAAGATTGAAAAGGACAGGGCGGAAATTTTGACGGGCGTTCGCAACGGCGAAACGCTGGGCAGTCCGATTACGCTGTGTATCTATAATCGAGATTACGCCAACTGGGAGAGCTGCATGTCTGACGGCGCTTGCGACGAAGATGTGATGGCGGCAAAAGCTTTGACCAAGGTGCGCCCCGGGCACGCAGACCTTACGGGTATGCAAAAATTTGCGCAGGACGACGCGCGCAACATTTTGGAACGCGCCTCTGCAAGAGAAACGGCAATCCGCGTTGCGGCAGGTGCTGTTTATAAGCAGTACCTTTCCGCTTTGGGTGTGGAAATCAACGGCTTTGTGCGTGAAATTTGCGGTGTGAAGGACGAAGGGGAATATACCTTCGACGAAATTATTTCAAAGAAAAACGAGGAAACGGGAATGGTAAACCCCGACCTTTCCGAAGCGGCAAAAGAGAAAATTTCCGCGCTGAAACTGGCAGGTGATACAGCTGGCGGTATGGTGGAAATCCGTGTGCGTGGCTTGAAGAGCGGCTTTGGCAGTATGATGACGTACGGCGAAAAGCTGGACGGTCGCTTGGCGCAGGGGCTCATGAGTATTCAGGCGGTCAAGGGCGTGGAAATCGGTATGGGCTTTGGGGTGGCATCGGTCAGCGGCAAGGACGTGCACGACGAAATTTATTATGATGCAGACCGTGGATATTATCGTGAAAGCAATCGCGCGGGCGGTATCGAGGGCGGTATGTCCAACGGGGAAGAGCTGGTGTTAAAGCTGGCGATGAAACCCATTCCCACCCTGATGCGTGGCTTGCAGACGGTGGATACGGCGACGGGCGAGGTGGCAACGGCGGCTTCTGAACGCAGTGACGTTTGCGCTATCGTAGCATTAGAAGTGATTGCCGAGGCGGTGGTGGCGCAGGTGCTTGCGTTTACCGTGGCAGAGCGTTTGGGTGGCGACACCATGGCGCAGGTATGCAGTCGTTATAAGGAACTGTAAGGGTATGAAAATTGACGTAAAAACCTCGTCGATGGCGGGGGTAATCTATATCGGTACGGATGTGATAGAGGCTCGGTTGCCCCAGTTGCTTTCGGGGCAGAAGAACTTTATTTTGACCGACACCAACGTCTATGCGTTGCATCGCCCCTTTTTCGACCGTTGGTTTGCAGGAGAAGAGGTTTTTGTCTTGCCCGCTGGGGAAGAGAATAAAAATTTCCGGTCCTTGCAGGCGATTTTGGAGAGAATGGCATCGGTGGGCTTAAAGCGTACCTCTCGGCTGTTTGCCGTGGGTGGCGGTGTCATCGGGGACATCGGCGGGCTTTGCGCCGCGCTGTATATGCGTGGGATTGACTGCGTGCAAATCCCGACGACTCTGCTTGCGATGGTGGACAGCTCGGTGGGCGGCAAGACGGCGATTGACCTTGGCGGTGTAAAAAATATCGTCGGGGCGTTTCATCAGCCGATAGAGGTCTTGATTGACCCCAGCTTTTTAAACACCCTTCCTCAAAGGGAATGGAAATGCGGTATCGGCGAAATCGTCAAATATGCGGCGATGGATATGGCTACTTTTAACACTTTGTTGGCGGTGGATGGAAAAATCACCAAGGACTTGGCGGTGTCGTTGATTGAAAACAGCGTGCGTTATAAGGCAGGGGTTGTCGAGCGTGACGAAAAGGAAACGGGAGAGAGAAAGTGTCTCAACGTCGGACATACGACGGGGCATGCCATCGAGCTTTCCTACGGGCTTTCGCACGGCGAGAGCGTGTTGTGGGGCATGAAGATAGAAACCCTGCTTGCGATGGAGGCAGGTGTTTGTCATCGTGAGTGTGGGGAAAAATTATTACAGTTTGTGGACGAGGCGTTGGCGCTGGACGGCGGTGAAAAGCCCGACTTCTCCACCCTTGGCGAGGCGGCGCAAAAGGCGAGCCTAGATAAAAAGAACGTGGGCGACGGCAACGTGGTCATGAGCGTGGCGAAAGACTACGGTAAATGGACGCTGTTTACAATGCCGTTGTCGGAATATACGCAAGCGTTGACTACGATTGCAGAAAAACTTTGAGAGGACGGTTGAAGCTATGCAAAACATACGAAACGTCGGCAGTTTTGAAGGAGAGTTCCTCCTGCCGGGCGACAAGTCAATTACCCACCGCGCGGTGATGTTAAACAGCGCGGCGGCAGGCGAAGCGGTGATTACCAACGCCCTCTGTGGCGAGGACTGCGTTTCCACCTGTGCGTGTATGCGTGCGCTTGGGGCGAAGATTGACGTGGACGGCTCGACCATGCGTGTGCGTGGGGCAGAGCGTTTCCGCGCAGGCAGGGAGCTTGATTGCGGTAATTCTGGCACGACGATGAGGCTTTTGACCGGCTTGGTGGCAGGAAAGGGGATTGACGCCGTATTGACGGGGGATGCCTCGCTGTCCAAAAGACCGATGGAGCGTGTGGCAAGACCTTTGGGGTTGCTCGGCGCGAACGTGCGTACGACGGACGGTCACGCGCCTGTATGCATTGCCCCCGCGGAGCTTGTGGGCAGAGAGATTGTGACGGACGTTGCCTCGGCGCAGGTCAAGAGCGCGATTTTGCTGGCAGGCATTTCTGCAAGCGGTATCACCACGGTGGAAGAACCCACCAAATCCCGTGACCATACCGAGCGTATGCTGTCTGCGATGGGCGCGAAAGTATCGGTGGAAGGCAACCGTGTCAGCGTGGAAAAAAGCGAGCTTTCCGCTTTGGACGTGGACGTGCCTGCGGATATTTCTTCGGCTTCCTATTTTATGGCGTTGGGGGCATTGAAGGGCAAAACGCTGTGTAAAAACGTGGGTGTAAATCCCACCAGAACGGGAATTTTGACGGCGTTCGATAAGATGGGCGTGCGCTATTCCGTGCTGAACAAACGCGCCTCTGGCGGCGAAGAAATGGCGGATATTCTCGTAGAGAAATCCCCTCTTTGCGCGGTGGATTTGGGCGGCGACGATATTCCCTCGATGATTGACGAGCTGCCTTTGATTGCGCTCATATTGGCGTTTGCCGACGGTGAGAGCCGTATTCGCGATGCGAAGGAATTGAAGGTGAAAGAGAGCGACCGTATTAAGACGACGGCGGAGATGATTAACCGCCTCGGCGGCGAGTGCGTCCCCACCGATGACGGGTTTATTATCCGTGGTAAAAAACGGCTGATGGGCGGCACAGTGGACAGTTATTTGGATCATAGAATTGCGATGTCCGCGGCTGTGGGCATGCTGGCAAGCGAAAACGGCGGTCAGATTTTGCGCCCCGAATGCTGTGCGATTTCTTTCCCTAATTTCTTTGAATTGTTGGGGGTAGGTGCGAAATGAGCGAGAAAACACTTCGCTTGGCGTTAATCGGCAAGGACGTTTCCAAGTCGGACAGCCATAAAATCCACGCCTTTATTCTGCGGGAATTTGGGGTTGCCCTTTCGTACGAAAAACTTTCGATTGCGCCTGCGGAACTGGACGATACAATGCGTTACCTTTTGGGGGATTTTGACGGCTTTAACGTGACCATTCCCTACAAGCGTGACGTGATGGAATACCTCGATGAAATCGTGGACGATGCGGCGGCGTTTGGTGCGGTGAATACCGTCGTTTGCGCTACGCGCAAAGGCTATAACACGGACGGTTGGGGCTTTCTGCAAATGCTGAAACTGCACGGCGTTTCTGTGGCAGGAAAGAAAGTGCTGATTTTAGGCGCTGGTGGCGCAGGCAGAAGCTCGGCAGTCGTCCTCAAAAAAGCAGGGGCAACGGTCTACCTCTACCAACGCAGAAAGCAGGAATTAGAGGAAACTTGTCAGGAGCTTGGTGTTTTGGCGGCTGAAGCTCCTGAGGTTGGCGGCTACGATATCATCATCAACGCCACGGGCGTAGGTATGCACGATACGGTGGGGATTTCCCCCGTTTCTGCGGCGGCGTTCGACGGGTGCTCCGTAGCGGTGGACTTAATTTACAAACCGACCGTATCGGAGTTTTTGCGCATTGCGGCGGAACTTGGCTTGCAGACAGTATCGGGCGGCGGAATGCTCTTTTTGCAGGCATACTACGCCGATTGCTATTTTTTGGGCAAGCAAGCAGACGAGCAAGAGGCGCATAACTTATATAAAAAATATCTCGAAAGCGAGGAAAACATATGAAAATTTTAGTATTAAACGGTGTCAATTTGAACCTCACGGGCTTGCGTGAAAAGGGCGTTTACGGCGTGGAAACGCTGGACGAAATTAACGCAAAAATCGCCGCTTACTGCAAGGCAGGTGGCGACGAAGTCGATTTCTATCAATCGAATATCGAAGGCGTGTTGGTGGACAAATTGCACGAAGCATTTTTGAACAAGTCTTACGACGGTATTTTGTTAAACGCAGGGGCGTTCACCCATTATAGCTACGCTCTGCGTGATGGGATTGCGGCGATTGATATCCCCGTAGTCGAGGTGCATATGTCCAACGTGCACGCACGCGAGGCGTTCCGTCATATTTCGGTGATTTCCGAGGTTTGTAGGGGCACGGTTTGCGGCTTTGGCGCTGGTAGCTACCTTGCGGCGGTCGAAGGCTTGCGCGCTATCGTAAAGTAAAATGACTATCATATTGTGCGGCATGATGGGTTGCGGCAAGACGACGGTTGCGCGCGCCCTTGAAGACAGACTTGGCTGGCAACGTGTGGACACCGACGAATGGATTGTCGGCCATCACGGCGATATTTCGGCGATTTTTTCTAAGCATGGCGAGCCGTATTTTCGTGACCTTGAAACGGAAGCGGTACGCGCTTTGCCGTGCGGCGAAGATATCATCGTGTCCGTTGGCGGCGGCTTGGTGCTCAAAGAGGAGAACGTTCGCCTCTTAAAAGCGCAGGGTAAAATCGTCTATTTAGAGGCAAGTAAGCAAACCTTGCAACGGCGTTTGGAGGGGGATACTACCCGTCCGTTGCTAGCGGGGGAGGCGCTTTCTGCCTGTTTGGACGGGTTGCTGTCGGCGCGCTCTGCAATCTATGAAAAGGTTGCGGACGCCACCATATGCGTGGATGAAAAAACGCCCGCGGAAATTGCGGACGAAATCGCGCGAAAATTCGGTTTATAATAGGCAGGTATAGAATGAAAACGGTTTTAGTGACGGGCGGCGTACGTGGTATCGGGCTGTCGATTGCGTTGGCTTTTTTGCGTAAAGGATATCGTGTGTGCGTTAGCTATTCAAAGGACGAGGAGAGCGCAAAAGCGGCGAAAGAACAGGGCTTGGAGGTCTACCTTGCGGACGTCCGCAAGGAAGATGAGGTTGTCAAAATGATTGCCGCTATCGGCGGTGTGGATATCTTGGTCAACAACGCAGGCGTTTGTCTGTTCAAGCAGGTGCAGGACGTGACCGTGGACGAATTTGACGACTTGTTTGCCGTCAATATGCGTGGCGCGTTCCTCTGCGTAAAGCACGCCGTGCCTCATATGATTGCACGGAAAAGTGGCGTAATCGTCAATATTTCTTCCGTTTGGGGAGAGGTTGGAGGCAGCTGTGAGAGCGTGTATTCCGCATCGAAAGGCGCTTTGATTGCGTTTACCAAAGCCTTGGCAAACGAGCTGGGCTATTCGGGGATTCGAGTGAACACCGTTTCGCCTGGCGTGATTGATACGGCGATGAATGCCCGATTGACCGAAGAGGACAAGGCGGCGCTCGTAGAGGGGATTCCTGCAGGGAGAATGGGCGACGGCGAGGATGTTGCAAAAGCGGTCGTATTCCTAGAAGAAAACGACTACGTCAACGGTGTAGACATTCCCGTCAACGGCGGATTTTCTATCGTATAAAAAATGGAAAAGAAACTTCCTATTCGAAAAAGAAACCGTTTGCAATGGTATGATTATAGTACCGCAGGAATGTATTTTTTGACGGTGTGTACTTTAGAGAGAAAGGCGTTGCTTTGGGATAACGTAGGGGCGACCAATGGTCGCCCGCAAGAAATTGCGCTTTCTAAGTATGGCAAAATTGTTGAAGGGGCGATTCTTTGTATTCCACAAATTTATCCGTCTGTATTTTTGGAAAAATACGTGATTATGCCAAACCATATTCATCTGCTTGTATCCATTCGTCAAACGGAAGGCGGACGACCAATGGTCGCCCCTACAATACCTCGCATTGTTAAGCAACTGAAGGGAGTTGTTTCAAAAGCGGTGGGATTTTCTATTTGGCAAAAATCCTATTATGATCACGTTATCAGAAATGAGCAGGATTACGAAGAGCATATGCGGTATATTGAAGAAAATCCTTTAAAATGGGAATTAGATGAATTGTGTAAAAAGTAAAAAGAGCCATTTTGGCTCTTTTTTATTTTCCGCTTTGGAAATATTTTGCTAGCAGTTCTTCGATAAAGCCGTCGGCAATTCCTGCGGTGGGAGAGTTGGTCGACTGTTTTTCCTTCTGCGAGGAAGATGGGCTTGCTTGCGTTTCTTCCCGCTTTGGTTCGTCGCCTTGTTTATCGACCTTGTTTTCTTCTTTGCTTTGCAAAGATGAAAAAAGCCGTGAAAATTGTGATAATTCTTCCAAAAATTTCAGGGCGTGTTCAGAGTTTTTCAGCTCCCCAAGCAACGGCTTTACCGAGCGTTCAAATTCGGGGTTTTGCGACAGGTAATACAAGATAATCAATACGAGCAATTCCATACTATCATTGTATGCAGAGGCACTTTTTTTCGTGCGGCCGAATAGAATGTAGAAAAATCTTTTTTGGGGGATTTGTAATGAAAAATTTACGCACCTATACGCAGGGAAAACAAGAGGATACGGAACAATCGGCAACCGAGCTGACCAAGAAGATTGCGGCGGCGTACGATGGCAAAAGCGGCGCAGGCATCTGGATGCAGATTTTGTCCGAGGCGGAAAAATCTAAGCGCGCAGGTACGCTGACAAATGCGGAGATTGACGAGTTTTATACGCAGTTCGCGCCCATGCTCGACGAAGGGCAGAGAAGTCAGCTAGAAGGGGTTGTGCAACGCTTAAAGGATATATAAGGGGGCTGTTATAAGGTCTGTAAGGTCAGTCCTTGCATACCGCTTGCAGGGCGGATAAGAGTGTTTCTACATCCTTTTCGCTGTTTTGGTTGCCAAAGGAAACGCGAAGCAATCCGTCGCCGCTCGTACCCAACGCCTCGTGTGCGAGGGGCGCACAATGCAAGCCCCCACGGGTGGCAATATCGTATTTTTTGGACAGTAGCATGGACAGATATTCCGAGGGGTGTTTTCGGTGCGAAAAAGCCACGATACCGCAGGGGTTTGGCTGAGAATACACCCGTATTTCGGGCAACTTTTTCAAGCCTCGTATCAGCGTGCTACTCAACCGTTTTAATTTCTCGGCAATCTCTTCTTGGTGTACGGTCAGGTAGTTTACTCCCTCAAAGAGGGAGAGGATAGCAGGATAGTTCAGCGTGCCTGCCTCTAAGGTGTCGGGCAGAAAGTCGGGCATCTCTTTGGCATAACTCATTGACCCGGTGCCTCCAAACAAAAGCGGGGTGGGGTTGGCGCGTTCGGACAGCAACAAAGCACCGCTACCTTGGATGCCGTATAACCCCTTATGACCCGCGAGGCACAGGGCATCGATGCCCATGGCGTACATTTTCAAAGGCAGGTGCCCGCCGCCTTGCGCTCCATCGCAAATCAGTAGTACGCTGTCAGGCAACAGCTTGCGTATTTGGATAAGGTCGGGGGAATATCCCGTGACGTTGGATGCGGCGGTGACGACGACCGCTCGCGTGTTTGGGCGAAGAAGTGAGGCGATGCGCTGTGGCGTAATTTCGCCCCCGTCTAACGGGCAAATATCGTATTCGATGACCCGATGATTGTTTAAGTAATACAGGGGGCGAAGGACGGAATTATGCTCCAAACAAGTAGTGATAACGTGGTCGCCTGCTTTTAGCAGGCCTTGCAGAGCGATGTTCAGCGCCTCCGTGCAGTTCTTGGTGAAAATTACTCGGTCGTGGTCGGGGCAATCGAAATGCTGGGCGAGGACTTTTCGACACGCTTGTACGCCGTTTAAGCAGGTAACGGCTAGCCGATGCGCGCCCCTACCGGGGTTGGCGCAAAGCTCCAAGGTGGAGCGTACTGCAGTAAGGACGTTTTGCGGTTTCTCACCGCCTGTTGCGGCGTTGTCAAGATAAATCATATAGACACCTCGGTTTGTGAATTTGGCATATAATATACTATTCTAAAGATGAGTGAATTATAACTCAAATGAAGATTTTAGGAGAGTATAACAAAATGACGGTACTTGCGGTGTTTCGTTCGCGCTCGCAGAGCGTGGATTTTGCGCAGAAATTGATGGAATACGGCGTGCCTTGTGAAACCGTGCCTGCTCCCAAAGAGGCGAGAATCGGTTGTGGGCTCTGCGTGCGCTTTGACGGCAGGGTGCTGACGCGCGCAAAGGCTATATTGCATCTTGGCGGATATTCGACCTTTAAGGGTTTTTATAAAATGGACTATCAAGCAGGTGTCTTGGTGCTGTACCCGTTGCCTTTGTAAAAACGCTTGCGTTTTTTGCGGGGGCGTGGTATAATGCGGCTATGAATACGATGGAAAAGAAAGAGGCACTTGCCCTCTTGCAAGATTTATATTACGATGCAAAGCCAGCGCTGGAATATACCACGGCCTACGAATTGTTGGTGGCGGTGGTGCTCTCCGCGCAATGCACGGACGCGCGCGTCAATATTGTGACAAGGGAGCTGTTCAAAGGGTACAACACCCCTGAAAAGATGCTGACTCTTTCACAGGAGCAGTTGGAACGCTATATCTTCTCCTGCGGCTTTTATCGCAACAAAGCGGCGCATATTTTATCCGC
The DNA here is from genome assembly GCA_045654025.1 of Candidatus Scatosoma sp. Classification (GTDB taxonomy): domain Bacteria; phylum Bacillota; class Clostridia; order Christensenellales; family Borkfalkiaceae; genus Scatosoma. The sequence goes on along the minus strand of JAZOMO010000031.1, from coordinate 79,392 downwards.
GTCGCAGGACATTGTAGATAGGTTTCAAGGCGAAGTCCCCTCGACGATAGAGGATTTGATGAGCCTTGCCGGCGTTGGTAAAAAGACGGCGAACGTCGTCTATTCCGTCTGGTTTGGCGGCGCGGCGATTGCCGTGGATACCCACGTCTTTCGTGTCAGTAACCGTTTAGGCTTGGCGAAAGGAAAGACCCCGGAGCAGGTTGAGGCGGGGCTGATGAAGGCTGTGCCGAAATCGGACTGGTCAAAGGCGCATCATCAGCTGATTTATCACGGACGGCAGATTTGCCATTCTCAAAAGCCTGAATGCGAAGTCTGTCCGCTTGCGCCTCTTTGCGATTATGCGAAGAAAAAACAATAATCTGGTATAACCTTCCCCCTTTTGCGCACGCTGTGTAAGAGGGGGATTTTTGTATGCAGGGCTTAAAGGAACTAAAAAAGTTGGAAATCTTGGCGCAACGCAAAGCCTGCGTGTATAGCAGGACTTTGACGGATGTACAGCTTGCGGCAATGATGCAGGAACTTGCGGAGTTGCATATTGAACGGGCAGAAAAGCTCTCCCAGCTTTTGGGCGAGGAATGCAAAGAAAAAGTGGAGGTGGAATCGGATGAAACTGGAAAAACGGGAAGTGACTCTGAATGAAAAGGATACGCTGTTCGATATGCTGTTTTTTGAAAGGAGTTTAGCGGCTGTTTATCGCGGGGCGGCAGGTGGCGTGGAGACGAAAGAGGCAAGGGCTTTGCTGTCAGAGTATGAAACCGATTTGCTAGAAGTTATGGGGCGTTTAGAGGAAATGTTGCAAAAACAGCCAAAAATGTGAAAAATCAAAAAAGAAGAGGGAAAAATTAGAAAAGATTTCCTTCTTTTTTTCATTTAGCCATTGACGAATGGGTTTTTATATAGTACAATAAAGAAAACCGAACAAAGGAAGGTATGAAAAAATGAAAAAGAGATTTAAGGCAATTACTGGTTTTTTTGAGGAATTTAAGAAATTTATCACCCGTGGCAACGTTCTCGATATGTCCGTCGGTGTTATCGTCGGTGGCGCGTTCACAGGGATTGTCAACGGTTTGTCGAATTATATCTTAAAGCCGTTTATCAACTGGCTGATTGCAATGGTTTTAGGCGGGAATGCCTTGAAAGGCGCTGTGACGATTTTGGGTGAACCTGCGTATTTAGAAGACGGTGTTACGGTCGACCTTGCAAACTCGATTTATATTGACTGGGGCGCGTTTATTAGCTCTATCATCAACTTCTTATTGATTGCCTTCGTGCTGTTTACTATCGTAAAGATTATCAACCGCTTGAACGAGGCGAAGGAGCTGGTGGAAGGTGAGGCGGCGAACAAGCGTCAGTTGAGAAAGGCCGTGCGCGCTATCCGTAAAGAACAGAAGGTAAGCAAAAAGCAAGCTTTGGAAATTTACGCGGTAAGAGTAGCGGTGGCGCAGAAGGAGGCGGAAGAAGCAAAGGCAGTAAAGGCGGCGGAAGAAGCAAAAGCGGCGGCAGAGGCGGCTCGGCTTGCCGAAGAAAAAGAAATGGCAAATACCGTGTTGTTGCAGGCGATTTTGGAAGAGCTGAAATCAAAATAAAATTGAGTAAATGCTGTAAAACGATTGACAAATCAAAAGAAAACGAGTATAATTTTATCAATAGATAAAGGCTGAGAACAAGTTGGCGTTTTTCGTATATTCGTTTTCCAGAGATTGCGTCCGTGGGCTGAAAGGCGCAAAGCGAAGAAAAATTGCCGTTTCGCTTGGGAGCTGTGACGGTGAAATAGCAGTAGCCGTTGCCGTGGTTCGCGCGTGAAAGCGAAAAATGAGGCAGGGCGTAAAGCCTTGCGAATACAGGTGGTACAGCGATACAAGGTCGCCCTGTGTGTCTTTTGGCACACAGGGCGTTTTTTCTATAAAATACGGCGCGATACTTCGTCGGACTTGCGTTTTCCCTCACTCATTTACTTCTGTAAATATCCCGTCGGGAAAGCCTCGTTCTCCTTGTCTTGCTTGTATTTTATGACGAAAATATATATCATGTAAAAAACTTCGGAGGAAGAAAACATATGCAGGAAAAAATCAATGCGTTGCGCGCTGAAATTTTGGCGGCGATGGAAGGCACGGAGAGTGGTAGAGCGCTCTACGAGCTGAAAGTAAAATTCCAACAGGAATTGAAGACGGTGATGGCAGGTATGAAGGATTTGCCTAAGGAAGAAAAACCCGTCTTTGGGAAAATTGTCAACGAATTTAAACAGAGCATGGAGGCGGCTTTTGAGGCGCGCGCTGTGGTCGTAAAGGAAAAGGAAATGCAACAAAAATACGCCGCGGAGCGTATTGATATTTCCATGCCCGGTAAGAAATACCACGCAGGGGCTTTGCACCCCATCACGATGGTGAAAAACGAGCTCATCGACATCTTCGCTGGTATGGGCTTTAAGGTGTTTGAAGGACCTGAAATCGAAACTGATTATTACAACTTCACGGCTTTGAATACCCCGAAGGACCACCCTGCAAGAGATATGCAGGATACCTTCTATTTGGCGGAAAACCTGCTCTTAAGAACGCAGACCTCGGCGGGGCAAATCCGTGTTATGGAAAAGGGGCAGCCGCCCATTAAAATCCTTTCGCCCGGTAGAGTGTTCCGTTCGGACGACGACGCTACCCATTCGCCTATGTTCCACCAAATGGAAGGCTTGGTAGTCGATAAGGGTATCACCCTCTGCGACCTGCAGGGTATGTTGGGTGAATTTGCAAGAAAGATGTTCACTTCGTCCACGAAGGTACGCTTGCGCCCGTCCTACTTCCCGTTCACGGAACCGAGCGTAGAGGTAGACCTTTCCTGCTCGGAGTGTGGCGGCAAGGGCTGTCGTCTTTGCAAGGGCACGGGCTGGATTGAAGTGTTGGGCGCAGGTATGGTAAACCGCCACGTTCTTGAAAACTGCGGCGTTGACCCCGACGTCTACACGGGCTTTGCGTTCGGTATGGGTATCGAGCGTATCGCGATGCTCAAGTACGGTATCAATAACATTAAGACTTTGTTTGAAAACGATTTACGTTTCATTTCTCAGTTTGAAGATTAAACGACGGATATACTGCGCCGTTTAAGGGCGACGCATACTTTGAATTCGATAAACAAAATTAGGAGAAAAACATGAAAGTACCTTTCAGTTGGTTAAAAGATTACGTTGATATAGAGGTTTCCGCAGAGGAGCTGGCAGAAAAGCTGTTCTCTTGCGGTTTTGAGGTGGAAGAGATTATCTACCTTGGCGAAAAGATTAACCGTGTAGTGGTGGGTGAAGTAAAGGCGCTTACCCCTCATCCTGACAGCGACCATATGCAGATTTGCGTTGTGGACTGCGGGGAGGAATACGGCAGAGAATTGCAAATCGTTACGGGTGCGCCCAACGTGTACGTTGGCATGAAAACGCCCTGCGCTTTGGACGGTTCGACGGTTGTGGAAAGCGACCCTCGTCAGCTTGAAAAGAACCCCGATGCGGTCAAGAAGATTAAAAAAGGCAAGCTCCGTGGCGTAGAATCGTGCGGTATGCTGTGCTCTGGTGAGGAGCTTGGTATCAACGACGATTATTACGAAGGAGCGGAAGTCAACGGCTTGCTTGACCTTGCAAAGGATGCGCCCGTGGGCGAGGATATTAAGAAAATCGTTGGTTTGGACGACTGGATTTTTGATATTTCCATTACGGCAAACCGCCCCGATTGTCAGAGCGTTTTGGGTATCGCGCGCGAAGTAGCGGCGGTGCTTTGTAAACCCTTGAAAGCTCCTGATATTTCCTTTACGGCGCAGAAAACGAGTGCGGCTCCCATCACGGTAGAGGTGCTTGCGCCCGACCTTTGTCCCCGCTACGTAGGGCATTACGTAGAGAATGTGCAGGGCGGTAGGACCCCTGCTTGGATGCGTAAGCGTTTGGCGCTGTCGGGTATCCGTTCGATTTCGCCTATCGTCGATATTACGAACTTCGTACTTTTGGAAATCGGTCAGCCGATGCACGCCTTTGATGCGGACGAGATCGGCGGCAGAAAAATCGTCGTAAGACGGGCGACCGAAGGCGAAAAGATTATCACGCTGGACGAAAAGGAATTTACTTTAAATCCCGAAAACCTCGTCATCTGCGACGGCAATAAACCCGTTGCGCTGGCAGGGATTATGGGTGGCTTAAACAGCGAAATTAAAGACAGCACGAAAAACGTCTACTTTGAATCGGCAAAGTTTGCGCGCGACAGCGTCAGAAAGACGGCAAGAGCGCTGGGGCAATCCTCCGACTCCTCTTCCCGTTTCGAAAAGGGCGTGGATGCGTATACGAACGGCTTTGGTATGGCGCGCGCGTTGCACCTCATTGAGGAGCTTGGCTGTGGCGTTGTCACCGACGTTTGCGCGGACGTTTGCGCGGCGGACTTGACCGAACGCACGATGACCGCAAGCGTGGCGAAAATCAACGCTTTACTGGGGATCGAAGTACCGAACGATGAAATTTTGGCAATTCTGTCGAGACTCCAATTCCGTCCTGAGATTGACGGCGATACCTTGACGGTGGTTGTTCCTGGCTACCGTGACGACGTGGACGGCTATCCTGACCTTGCGGAAGAAATTATCCGTATGTACGGCTATGACCACCTTGTGCCCACGTTCTTGGAAAAGGCATCGGTGACGGGCGGTGGTTTGACGGATGAGCAGAAGAAGGAAATGCACGTAAAGACCTTGATGAAAACGCAGGGCTATTACGAGGCGTACAACTATTCCTTCTATTCCCCTAAGGATTTAGACTTGATGCGTATTCCCGAAGACGGAGCGGAGAGAAACGCGGTGCGTATTCTCAACCCCATCAGCGAGGAATTGTCGATTATGCGTACCTTCCTTGCGCCTTCGATGCTCGGAAACGCAGTACGCAATATCCGCAGAGGCAACGACGAGGGCAGAGAATTCGAGATTGCAAACATCTACCTGCCTCGCAACACGGCGGCAAGCGAACAGCCCGAGGAACGCAAACACCTTGTGTTTGCAATCTGGGGCGCGAAGTGTGATTTCTTTGATATTAAGGGTACGGTTGAAGCTTTGGCGGAAACTTTCCACCTGCCTTTGACCTACGAACGCGCGCAGAAGCCTTATCTGCACCCCGGCGTTTCCGCAAGCGTATTGCTTGGCAAGACGGTGGTGGGTGAAATCGGGGAGCTTGACCCTGCGATTGCGTTGTCCCTTGGCTTGGATAAGAAGGTGTACCTTGGTGAGTTGGATCTTTGCGCTCTGTCCGAAGAAATGGACGACGGTATCCGCTATACCAACCTGCCTAAATTCCCTGCAATGCAACGCGACCTTGCGTTGATTGTCGATGAGAAACTGACCTGTGGCGAAATCGAAGAGGTGCTACTCCATTCGTGCAAGTATTTGACGAAGGCGACTCTCTTTGACGTATACCGTGGCGGACAGCTGCCCGAAGGCAAAAAGAGTATGGCGTTCACGCTGACCTTTACGCCCGACGCGCAGGCAGAAAAGGCGTTCACGCCTGAAAACCTTGACGGGTTTGTGAAGAAGATTTTGGGTAACCTGAAATTTAAGCTGGGGATTGAATTGCGCTAATGGGCAAGAAGACACCAAAACTGCAAAACAGCAGCTTTTTTAACGTCGATAAACCGTCGGGGATCGTTTCCTCGGCGGTTGTCAACAAGTTAAAATGGCTGACTGGTATGCCCTGTGGGCACATGGGTACGTTAGACCCGCTCGCATCAGGCGTATTGCCCGTAGGGGCAGGAAATGCAACGAGGCTGTTCGATTATTTCCTTGAAAAGGAAAAGGAGTATATTGCCGAGTTTACCTTCGGGGTGTCGTCCGATACTTTGGACAGCACGGGAGAGCTTATCTTAGGTGGGCGTATTCCGTCTGAAAAGGAGATTGCAGACGTTTTGCCGACGATGTGTGGCGAAGTAATGCAGCTGCCTCCTAAATACAGCGCAAAGAACGTGGGCGGCAAGCGTGGCTACGAGCTCGCTCGCGCAGGGATAGACTTTGAACTTGCGCCCAAGAAAATCGTCATTCACGATATGTCGGTACTTGGTCAGGTAAACGAAACCACCTTCCGCGTCAAAATTCGTTGCGGTGGCGGTACGTATATCCGTTCCATCGGCAGGGATTTGGCAGAGGCTTTGGGTACGAATGCTGTGATGAGCGCTTTGCGCAGAACGCAGAGCGGTATTTTCACCGAGGACAACGCTATTCCCTTCTCCGTCTTAGAGGCAGACCCTACGCCTGAGGAACTGGAAAAGTATATTATTCCCACCGAAAGCGTATTGTCCTATCCTACGCTGACGGCGACGGAAAAGCAACGAATCAAGCTGTTAAACGGTATGACCGTGGCGGCTGAAACTGAGGACGGATTGTATAAGTTTTACAACGAAGACGGCAGTTTTTATGGAATTGCCGAAGTGAAAGCAGGCTGGGCAAAACTCAAGACGAAATTAAATTGACATATGTTTCAAACGGTAAGTTTTTCGCAACAATCGAATATGCGCGGGGGAGTGATACTGTTGGGCGGTTTTGACGGCCTACATATCGGTCATCGCCTTTTGCTTGAACGCGCCAAGGAATACGGATTACCCGTTGGGGTGATGACGATTGCTGGTGGTAAGGGCGACAGCGTATTTACCTTGCGCGAAAGGGAAAATATCTATCGCAGGGCAGGTGTCGATTTTGCAATAGAATTGCCGTTTGCGGAGATTAAGGAGTTATCCCCACAGGCGTTCGTTGCGCTTGTCGAGGAGCAGTTTTCCCCGAAAGCCTTCGTCTGCGGAGAGGATTTCCGTTTTGGAAAATCGGCGGCGGGCGACCCTGAACTATTGCGCAAGTTAACGACGGCGCAGGTGGAGGTGTTGCCCCTTTTAGAGGTGGACGGCGAAAAAGTCAGCGCCTCTACCGTCAAAGCGTGCCTTATGGCAGGCAAGATAGAGGTAGCAAACGCCTTGCTGGGCGAGCCGTTTTTCCTCATGGGAGAGGTGCAAGAAGGTAGAAGGGTAGGTCGAACAATAGGCTTTCCCACGGCGAATTTGACCTATCCACAGGAGAAATGCACTCTTGCCTACGGGGTATACGCATCCGAGGTGGTCGTGGGCGAAAAATGCTATCGCGCAATTACGAATTTTGGGACGCAACCGACCTTTTCGGGGGAGCAGGTGTGCGTTGAAACCCACCTTGACGGCTTTGACGGCGACCTGTACGGCAAAGAATTGACCGTTCGATTTATAAGAAAAATACGGGATATACAAAAGTTTGCTTGCGTAGAGGACTTGCAACGGCAACTACAAGCAGACTTGCATAAGATAAGGGAGAACAAAAGATGATAAAATTCGGACCGAGTGGCAACTGCGAAGATTTTTATACGGCTGGGTATTCGCATACCGAGCAATCGGCGGGCTTCGTTAAAAATTTAGGGCTGGATTGCTTTGAGTATTCCTTCGGAAGAGGGGTGCGAATGACGGACGAAAAAGCCCGTTCTATCGGCGCGGCGTTTGCGGCGGCAGGCGTGGAGATTTCCGTACATGCGCCGTATTTTATCAACTTCGCCAACCCCGATGAGGAAATGGTGGAAAAATCGTACGGCTACGTCCTTGATTCTGCGCGTATGGCAAAGCTGATGGGCGGCAAACGAGTGGTGTTTCATCCTGCGGCGCAGGGCAAAGCGCAACGCTTTGAGGCGGTGGAATTGACCAAACGGCGGCTGGAAATTCTGCGTGATTTGATTTACGAAAACGGCTACGAGGATATGATATTTTGCCCCGAAACGATGGGTAAGTTGGCGCAAATCGGCACGCTGGAAGAGATTGTCGAATTTTGTAAAATTGACCCCGTTTACACCCCCTGCGTGGACTTTGGACACATCAACGCAAGAGAGCAGGGCTCTTTAAAAACGGTGGAAGACTATAAGGCGCGCCTGCAGTATATGATTGACCAGCTCGGCTACGACAGGGTAAAATATTTCCACGTGCATTTTTCGAAGATTATGTACTCCGTCAAGGGGGAAATCAAGCACTTGACCTTTGAAGATACGGTGTATGGACCGGAATTTTCTCCGCTTGCGATTGCTTTGAAAGAGCTGAAATTAGAGCCCTATATCGTCAGCGAATCCTCTGGAAAGCAGTCCAAGGAAGCGCAAGAGATGAAAAAAGTGTATTTTGAGAGATAATTATCTGTTTCTACCACTTGACGAACGAGAAAATATTTGGTAGAATATACAAGAGGAGATCGTTATGGTTTTGACGAATTGCAAAAAGTTGTTTGAGGCGGCGAACGTCGATGCGATTTATAGCGAGTGTGAATTTTTGATGCGCTATGCGACGGGCATGGGGCCTGAAAACGGCGCGCTGCTCATCGATAAGGACGGCGCAACCCTCTATACCGATTCTCGATATATCGAGGCGGCGAAGAAGTTTTTTGACGGCTCGGACGTCGTTCCCGTACTGTGGGGCGGTAAGAAGTTGACGGAAATTTTGGGCGTTTACAAGCGTATCGGTATTTCCTATTCGCATACCAGCCACGCGCGGTTCTTGGCGTTGCAGAAATCGGGCGCGGAGCTTGTGGATATCGACGCGGTGTTCACCGAAAGTATGATTGTCAAAAACGAGTGGGAGCTGAACAACATTCAGCAGGCTTGCTCGATTGCAGAGGACGCGCTGAATATGCTGCTGCCTGAAATCCGCGAAGGGATGACGGAGACGGCGTTGGCGGCGCAACTTGAATACAATATGCGTAAGTTGGGCGCGCAGGGCTTGGCGTTTGAAACCATCGTTGCCTTTGGCGCGAACGCATCCGTTCCTCACCACGAAACGGGTTTGACGACCTTGAAGTTCGGCGATGAGATTTTGATGGACTTTGGTTGCCGTGTCAACGGTTACTGTTCGGACATCACCCGTACCTTCCTGTTTGGCGACGACGGCAAACACGAGGCGTTCAAGGCGGCGTACGCGCACGTCCTCCGCGCGCACGAGTTGGTGCAGGAGAAAGCGGTTTCCGGTATGACGGGGATCGAAGTCGATGCGATTGCAAGGGATTACTTGCAGGCAAACGGCTACGGCGAGCTGTTCACTCATTCGTTGGGTCACGGCGTGGGGTTGAATATCCACGAAGAGCCTTCCGCTAGCATCCGTGGGGAAAAGACGTTTGTGGACGGCATGGTGTTCACGGACGAGCCCGGCGTTTACGTCGAGGGTGAATACGGTATCCGTATTGAAGACACCGTCGTCTTGAAGGACGGAAAAGTGAAAAGCTTTATGGGCAAAACGAGAAAGGATTTGCTCATTTTGTAAAAGGCTTGTAAAAGCAATATAAAAAACGAAAAAGAAAAAAGTCATAAGGAGATATGTACTATGGCACAGATTTTAGCAGGCGATATTCGTAAGGGCGCTACCTTTGAATACAAGAGTGGCGTTTACACCGTAACGGATTTCCAGCACGTAAAACCCGGTAAGGGCGCGGCGTTCGTCAGAACGACCTTGAAGAACGTTGTAACGGGACAAGTATTGTCCAACGAAACCTTCAACCCTACCACGAAGTTGGAAACGGCTCAGGTAGAAACGAAGAAGATGACCTATTCCTACTTCGACGGCGAATTCTACGTATTCGTAGACGAAGAATGGAACCAGGAACAGCTTACCTACGATCAGGTAGAAGATGCGCTCAAGTATATCAAGGAAAACGATACGGTTACCGTAAAGTTCCTCTATGCTAAGGCGTTCTCGGTTGAACCTGAAAACTTCGTTGAATTGAAGGTTATCGAGGCTGAACCTGGCGTTAAGGGCAACACCGCAACCAACGTTATGAAGAACGCTAAGGTTGAAACGGGCGCTACCATTCAGGTACCTATGTTCGTCGAAGAGGGCGATACCATCCGTATCGACACCAGAACCGGCGAATACATGAGCCGCGTTTAATCGCGTTATCGAATAGAAAGCAATCAAAATGCAGGATCGGGTTTCCTATCCTGCGTTTTGTCGTACAATAAGGAGTATGCTATGCGTGCAGTCGTGCAGAGGGTGAAACAGACCTCTTTAAGGGTAAATGGTCAATTGATTTCCGAGATTCCGTTTGGTTTGACGGTCTTTTTGGGCATAAAGGTAGGTGACGAAAAAGCAAACGCTGATTACATCGTCAAAAAGATTGCAGGCTTGCGAATTTTTGAAGATGAGAATGGGAAGATGAACCGTTCTGTCTTGGATGTAGGCGGCGAGGTGTTGCTCGTTTCTCAGTTCACCCTTTACGGCGATGCATCGCACGGCAACCGCCCCAGCTTTACCTTGGCAGAGCGTCCCGAGCTTGCAAACGAGCTGTACGAATATGCGGTCGAGGGGTTGCGCGCTTACGGCGTACCCGTCAAGACGGGGGTGTTTGGCGCGGATATGCAGATTGCGCAAGTGAACGACGGTCCGGTGACGATACTGCTTGAAAAATAAGCAGGTCGTATTTTCAACGTTTGGTATAGGAAAAAAAGCGATGAATGAGAAAAAGCAACTCTCTGAGGAACGGAGAGGGATTTTAGAAAAAATCGAAGAATACGAGGCGATGGGTTGGTTTGATAAACCGATTGAAAACGACCCCGAAGCCCCCGAATTATTGCCCGAAAAGGTCGATTATCTGTGTAAAAAAGCGTCTAGCCGTTTTAAGCGTCGGATTGCGAATTTTATCGCTGACCGCTACTTTTTGGGGCTCATTAAAAAGGGTGTTATTATCATTGACGGCGTAGAGGGCGAGGAATACTTAGAGGACGGGTTAAAGAATGGGGCAATCGTGCTTTGTAACCATTTTTCTCCGTTTGATAACTATATCGTCTTTCATTGTATTCGCAAATATCTGCCGAAAGAATATCTGTATAAAATTATCCGTGAGGGGAATTATACGAATTTCCCCGGATTGTACGGCTTTTTCTTTCGACATTGTAATACTTTACCGCTGTCGAGAAACCGTCGCACGCTGATGAATTTCCTCTCTGCGGTCGATACACTTTTGAGAAGCGGAGAGAGTATTTTAGTCTACCCCGAGCAGGAGATGTGGTGGAACTATCGCAAGCCTCGTCCGTTCAAAATCGGCGGGTTTAAAATGGCGTATAAGGCAGGCGTGCCCGTCTTGCCTATCTTTATTTCCATGCAGGATGATGAGGCTCGTTTAGACGAGCACGGCTATCCTTTGCAACGGCATACCGTGCATATCCTGCCGCCTATCTATCCCGATGCTACGCTTGGGGAAAAGGCAGGGGCGCAGGCGATGCTGAATACGGCGCAGGACTTATACAGACAAAAATACGAAGAAGTGTACGGTGTTCCCCTTATGTATGGCACAGGAAAAAAGGAGGACGAATGATACTCTATTTAAGCATAATTGTCGTTTGTGGCGTGATCGTTGCCTTGGCGAATGGGCTTGGGTATGGCGACCCCCTCGGTTGGACGGTCGCTATTACCTTTGGTGGTATTTTATTGCAGATGATTGTCAACGGCGCAACTGCCGCAATCTGTCGTTCCTTGCCTGAAAAATGCGTGCCGTACGGCGCGAAGGTCTTTGCTGTAGGCAAGAGAGAAAAGCTCTTTTATGAAAAATTGCATATCCGCAAATGGAAGGACCGTATCCCCGAAATCGGGCATTTGACCGGCTTTCGCAAAACCAGGGTGGAAGACCCGAAAAGCATCGAATACGTCGAGCGTTTTTTGCTGGAAACCCGATACGGCGAAGTGGGGCATTTTAGCAGTATTTTTACCAGTTTTCTTTTGATGTTTTTTTGCTTTATTCCTGCGGTGCGCTGGACGATTGTCTTACCCATTTGCGTGATAGGGGCGCTTTTGAATGTACCCTCGCTTTTGGTCTTGCGATACAATAGCTATAAGTTGGAGGTTTTATACAAAGCCAACAAGAAGCGGGCAACCAAATAGCAAGTTAATCCCCTTAACAATCCGGTTCGACGGCTAAACAATTAGGTAAAAATACAAAAACTTTTGTGTTTGTGATTGCGAAAATCGCACGTGTTTTTTTGTGAAAAACTTTGATTTCAAGCAAAAAAACGCTCTAAAACAGGTTTTTTTCTCCATTCTACTGGCGGTGGAGAGGAGAAAAATCTTGGTAGAGTTATAAAAAAGAGCAATAGAGGAAGAAGGGCGAACGGTAGGTTGTGTTTTTGCCCGTAAACGGATACAATATAATCGTCGAGGAAATGCAAGGCGGTTTTATTCGGGCCCTGAAAGAAAGGGCGCTTGGATAAAATGGTCTTTTGCTTTTCGCCCCCCAAACGGGGAAATTCAAGGACGAGGAAATATCATGAAAAGTATATCATACGGCGGCGCAGTCAACCATTTGCAAGAGGAATTGTGGCGGGGGAGCGAGGCGCAAAAATTAAAGGCGTGCGAAGGACGGGCGCAAAAGAAGACGGAAATCCCCGTGTTCTTTGCGGCGGACGATAAATATTTGCCTTTTTTAGACGTTGCAATCAGTTCGGTTGCAGAGCACGCAAACAAGCGCTTTCAATACAGCGTGTACGTCTTACATTCGGGAATTAACGGCGAACGCGCGGAAAAAATTATGCGACATTCCCATGCGGATTTCCGTATTCGTTTCGTCGACGTGGAGGCACAGCTGGCGGGTTTGAGGGGCTTTTTCCGTTTGCGCGATTATTACACCCCTGCCATTTACTATCGCTTGTTTATCGTGGGAATGTTCCCGCAATACAAGAAGGCAATCTATCTCGATTGCGACACCGTTGCGTTGGGGGATATCAGCGAGCTGTATCGCGCTAATCTTGGCAATAACCTTATCGGCGCGGTTGCGGACGGAGTGGTGCAGGGCGTGCCTGCGTTCAAAAAATATACAAAGGATGCGCTTGGGGTGGATGGCGAGAAGTATTTCAACTCTGGTGTCATTGTAATGAATTTAGCCATGATGCGGAAGGCGAACTTTTACGAGGCGTTTTCTGCGACTTTAAAGAAGCATTGTTTCCGCGTTGCGCCCGATCAGGATTGCCTGAACGTGCTTTGCAAGGGCAGGGTGCATTATTTTTCAGAGGCTTGGAACAGAATGCCGCAGGCGGCGGTAGGCGCAGAGCCGGCAAAGCTCATACACTACAACTTGGCGCAAAAGCCGTGGCATTACGACGGCATCGCCTATGAAGAACATTTCTGGGAATACGCAAAAAAGAGCGTATTTTATACGGAAATTTTGGCGCAAAAAAAGGCATTTACACCCGAAATGGCAAAGAGGGACGAGGATGGCGGCGTTGCTCTTTTGCAGCTTGCGGAAGCGGAAGCGGAGCGTGCGGATAACTACCTGCGCACCGTTGCAGGAAAGTAAGGAGGGTGCAGATTATGGAAAAAAGAAGGTTTCAAATTATTACCGACTCTGGCTGTGATTTGCCGCAGGAATACTTTGCGGAGCATAACGTGGAATGCGTAAAGCTTGGCTTTATTATGGACGGCGTGGAGTATTTTGGAGAGAATGGGCAGGATATCGGCTTGCAGGCGTTTTACGAGCGTTTGCGCGCAGGCGCAAAGCCGACTACCTATCAAGTCACGCCGGAAGTCGCCGAGGCGCGCATGCGTGGCGCGCTGGAAAGGGGCTTGGACGTGTTGGTGATAGCCTTTTCTTCGGGGCTTTCAGGCACGGCAGACAGCTATTTCGTAGCGCAAAAAGCGTTGTCAAAAGAGTATCCAAAACGTAAAATCTTCGTGGTGGATTCCCTGTGCGCCTCGCTTGGGCAAGGCTTGCTTGTCAACTATGTCGTTGAAAAAGCGGAAAGCGGCGCAACGATTGAAGAAGCGTACGAATATGCGGAGGGGCTGAAGCTTTCCATCAATCATCAATTTACCGTAAACGACCTCTTTCACTTAAAGAGAGGGGGCAGGGTTTCGTCTGCGACGGCAGTCGTGGGGACTCTGCTGAACGTAAAGCCCATGTTGCACGTTTCGGACGAGGGCAAGCTGACCACGACGGGCAAAGTCATGGGACGGCAAAAGTCGCTTCGGAAGCTGGTGCAGAATATGCAGGAGATGGCGGAGCTTGGGGCAAGCGACCCCATTTATATCAGCCACGCCGACTGCATTGAGGATGCAAAATTCGTGCAGGAATCGTTGCAAAAATGCTACCCTGAAAACCCTGTATTCATTCACTATATCGGGCCGGTTATCGGCAGTCATGCAGGCTGTGGAACGGTGGCTCTGTTCTTCAAATCACGAAAAAGGTAAGTGAAAAATTGACAAGCAAACACTCGCTTGTCAATTTTTTTACATAAAAAAGAAAAATTTCCCACTTTTTTTCTAAAGAAAAAAGGATTTTACGATTTCGCGTCGAATAATACTATAAGCGGAAAATTTGAGCGCAATCGTCGCACGGAGATAGAAAATGGAAAAAATGACGGTGAGAGAACAGATTTGGCAGACGGAAGACGCGCTTCTTGCGCCTTACGCTACGCGCGCGCAATTCACGCGCGGCAGAGCGCGTGTGGAAGAGCAATGCGATTTTAGAACCGCATTTCAACGGGATCGGGATCGCATTATTTACAGCAACTCCTTCAAGCGATTGAAAAACAAAACGCAGGTGTTCTTTGCGCCCGAAGGGGATCACTACATTACCCGTATGACCCATACTTTGGACGTTTCGCAGATCTCCCGTTCGATTGCCCGTTCGTTGCGACTCAACGAGGATTTGGCGGAGGCGATTGCGCTTGGGCACGACCTCGGGCATACGCCGTTTGGGCACGTGGGGGAAAAGGTGCTGAACAAGCTGGCGGAGGCTGGCTTTTGGCACAACGAGCAATCCTTGCGTGTCGTGGACGTCTTGGAAAAGGGCGGCAGAGGCTTGAACTTAACCTACGAAGTGCGCGACGGAATTTTGGAACATAAGAGCAGCGGTAACCCTAAAACCTTGGAGGGGCAAATCGTTTCGATTGCAGACCGTATCGCCTATATCAATCACGACATTGAGGATGCGATTCGCGCAGGGATTTTGAAAAACGAGGACCTGCCTGCCCGTCCGATCAGCGTGCTGGGGAGGGGAACAAAACAGCGTATTCATACGGCGATTGCGGACATCTACGAAAATTCGTGTGGAAAGCCCGTGATTGCGATGTCGAAAGAGGTGGAAAGCTCGATTCAAGAGCTGCGCGCGTTCATGTTTGAACGGGTGTACAACCTGACCAACAAGGTGATTTTGGATCGTGCGGAACGGATGCTGACGGAGCTGTTCACTTACTTTATGCAACATACGGACAAGCTTCCCACGCCGTACAAGGCGCTTTTGGAAACGTGGGGAACGGAGCGCGCGGTGTGCGACTATATTTCGGGAATGACCGACCAGTACGCAATCACCGTGTTTGAAAATATCTTTATTCCCACGACCTTCTCGATGCAGGCGCTTGGGGAATGAATAAGGGGGAAAAATGGCAGATTTTGATCGCTTCATGCAGGAGCTAAAAGCGAAAAATGATATCGTAGACGTCATCGGCAGTTACGTTGCGTTGGATAGAAAGGGGGGCAACCACTGGGCTTGCTGTCCCTTCCATCACGAGCGTACTCCTTCCTTTGCCGTCAATCAATCAGAGCAGTTTTATCATTGCTTTGGTTGCGGTGAATCGGGGGACGTCGTAAAGTTCGTCAAGGAAATCGAAAGCACCGACTTTATGGGCGCTGTCCGTATCTTGGCGGCGCGCGCGAAGATGGAAGTGCCTGAGAGCAATTTAGACACCGAGGAATCCATCCGCAAGAAGAAAAAGCGGGATGCGATGGCGGCGATTTTGCTGGACACGGCGAGGTTTTATCGGTCGAATCTATTCAGCGGTGACGAGAGGGCGGACGCTCATCTGCAGTACATTGCGGATAGAAAAATGTTGCCCTCCACCGTCAAGCAATTCGGCATCGGGGCTTCGCTGGATTATCGCGAGCTTGCGGAATATTTGGCAGGCAAGGGCTACCATAAAGAGGATATCTTGGACAGCGGCGTGCTGATTGAAAGCAAGAACGGCAGGTTGATAGATGCGCAGGCAGAACGCCTTATCTTCCCGATTATCAACAACATGGACGAGGTCATCGGCTTTGGTGGTAGATTCTTAGGCAAGACGGACTTTGCGAAATACAAGAACACCAAGGAAACGATGCTGTTCAACAAGCGCAATACGCTGTACAACATCAACCTTTTGAAAAAGCTGAAACGCGAACAGCCGATTAGTAGCGTGATTATGGTCGAAGGGTATATGGATACCATTTCGCTGTATCAAGCGGGCTTTAAAAACGTTGTGGCGTCGATGGGTACTTCGCTGACGAAGGAGCAGGCGCGCCTCATCAAACGGTATACGGAGAACGTGTACATCAGCTATGACGGCGACTTTGCCGGGCAGAAGGCAGACCTTCGAGGCTTGGAAATTTTGGACGGCGAGCATTTGAAGGTGCTGGTCGTACCGATGCCGGAGGGGCTTGATCCCGACGACGTGGCAAAACAGGGCAAGGAGGCATATCAAAAATGTCTTGATGCGGCGATGCCCTTGGTTGATTATAAGTTGCACGCCATTGAACGCAAGTACGACCTATCGCGTACGGACAACAAGCGCGCGTTTGTTAAAGAGGCGTTGCAGGTCGTTTCGGAGACGGACAGCTCGGCGGTGCGTGAGGACCTTTTGAAGAAGCTTCGTGATAAGACGGGCTTGACCTATCAATCGCTCGAACGCGACCTTGAAAACCTACGAAAGGAAAGCAAGACGGATACCACCGATACGGTGGGTGCGAACGTCAAGATTGCAGAGGTATCGCGTGGCTCGGATAAGACGGAAAAGGCAGAACGGTTCATCTTGGCGGCAAAGCTCTTCGGGGCAGAGTATGCAAAAGACGTATCGATTGAAAAACTGCACTTTGAAAATTCCGTCCACGCAAGAATTGCGGCGTACGTCACTGTGTGTGAGTCGGAGGGCGCGCGTATACGCCCTGCGGAGCTGTTTGAAATCTTTGATGAAAACTGTCCTGCGTTCAACGAGATTCTGGACTTAAACTACGAGGACAAGCTGGCTGGCGAGGTGGCAAAACGCTTCTTTATGGACAGCGTGGCGACCTTGGAAAGAGAGAGTATCGACCGGGAAATTGCGCTGTTGCAAGAGGAGCTTGCAAAGACGGACGAACAATCCCGTCGTGTGCAGATACTCGGCAGTTTGCAAGACGCCCTGCGCCGTCAAAAAAAGCGCAGATAATCAATGTGTATTGCGTTGATTGACTAAAGAGAAAAAGAATTAACGGAGGAGAAAATAGTGGCTATTTCCGAACAAAAATTAAACGACATCTTAGGCGGTATCGTGGCGAATTACAGAATGAAGGGTTGCATTTCGACGAATGCGCTCTGCGATATTATGGAAAAGTACGACACCAACCCCAACCAGATTGATTTCATCTACAAGTCGCTGGCGGAAAACGGGATTCAAATCATTGACGAGGACGCAAGGGACAAGGAACTGTTTGAACAGGCGCTCTCGGATATCGGCTTGGACGACCCCGTCAAGCTGTATTTAAAAGATATCGGGCACGTGCCTCTGCTGTCTGCGGACGAGGAAGTGGATTTGGCAAAGCGCATGCAGGAAGGGGACGAAGCGGCGAAAAAGCGCCTTTCCGAGGCGAACCTGCGTTTGGTCGTTTCGATTGCAAAGCGTTTCGTAGGCCGTGGCATGTTGTTCTTGGACTTGATTCAAGAGGGCAACCTTGGTCTTATGAAGGCGGTGGAAAAATTCGATTATCAGCGTGGCTTTAAGTTCTCTACCTATGCGACTTGGTGGATTCGTCAGGCGATTACCCGCGCGATTGCGGACCAGGCAAGAACGATCCGTATCCCCGTGCATATGGTGGAAACGATTAACAAACTGACGAGAGTACAGCGCGTATTGTTGCAGGAACTGGGCAGAGAGCCGACCCCTGCAGAAATCGCAGAAAAGATGGGCGTAAGCGAAGAACGTGTTTGCGAAATCCAAAAGATTGCGCAGGACCCCGTATCTTTGGAAACCCCTATCGGTGAGGAAGAGGACAGCCATTTGGGCGACTTTATCGAGGACGAAAAGACCTTGACCCCCAGCGACTCCGTGACCTTTACGATGCTGAAGGAACAGCTTCTCGGCGTACTGGATACCCTGACCCCTCGTGAAGAAAAGGTGCTTCGTTTGCGCTACGGTATTGACGACGGCAAGCCTCGTACTTTGGAAGAGGTAGGCAAGGAATTCAACGTCACCCGTGAACGTATCCGTCAGATTGAGGCGAAAGCTTTGAGAAAGCTTCGTCATCCGTCCAGAAGCAAAAAGTTGAAGGACTTCTTATATTAATGTCGGTCAGTAAACGGATACAGACGCTGTGTTCTCTGCTTGCGCCTGCCAAGGTGTTTGCGGACGTGGGCTGTGACCACGGCTACTGCACGCAATATATGCTGGAAAACGGGCTGTGCGAAAAGGCTATCTTCTCTGACGTCAGCAAGGGTAGCCTGCAAAAAGCGGAAGTCTTGCTTGCTCCCTTCGTGGAAGACGGTAGGGCGACGGCGGTACTGGGCGATGGTTTTTACGGCGTGCCTTCCACCGTGGACGAGGTGTTGATTGCGGGCATGGGCGGCAGTGAGATTTTGTCCATTTTGACGGACGAAACACACGGCTTTTTGCCCAAAACTTTCGTTTTTCAGCCGATGCTGAACGCAGACAAATTGCGTCGGTGGCTACTGGAAAACGGAGCGTATATCACGAGGGATTTCACCTTTCAGGACGGCAAATACTACGACGTAATCTGCGGAAGACGGCTTGCGGACGGCGAGCAACCGCAGGTATACACGGAAATGGAAATCGAGTTCGGGAAAGAGAACTTGGAAACCTTGCCAGAGGCGTTTGTCGGACGGGTGGAAAAACAATTGCGTGACATTGAACAATATTTACAGAGCAATTTACAAGAGGACAGCCGCGCTGAACTTTTAAAGAGAAAGGCAAGGCTGCAAGAGGCGATAAAAAAATGACCGTTTTGGAAATTTACAAACTTTTAGACGAGGTTGCGCCCAAGGCGCTCAGCGACGAATATTGTCGCAATTTTGGCGCGTACGATAACAGCGGCGTGCTGGTTGATTGCGGCGGTGAAATTACGGGCGTATTGTTTACGCTGGACTTGACCAAAGCCGCGATTGAAAAGGCGAAGGCGGTGGGGGCAAATCTCATCGTCAGCCATCACCCCGTCATCTACGGAAAAATCGGGGACGTGCGTTTAGGCACGCCTTTGGGCGGAAGACTGATTGCCTGCATTCAGGCGGGAATTTCGGTGATTTCGATGCACCTCAATCTGGACTGTGCGGTGGGCGGCATTGACGATTGTCTTGCCGACGGCGTATTCCTTTCTGCGTTGGACGGAAAGAAAGGGGCGAAGGCGCGTGAAAATGAAAAAAGACAGCACCTTCTGTCTGCTGGCGGCTACGGTAGCGTATACGAGGTGGAGGAAATTTCCGCAAAGCAGTTGCAGGAAAATCTTTGCAAGACCTTCTCTACCAAAGTGCGTTTGGTGGGTGACGAGGGGCGTACGATTCGCAAGGTCGCAAGCTTCTGCGGCGCAGGTGTGGACGATGCTTCGGTGGCGTTTGCGCTCTCCTGCGGTGTGGACGGAATGGTTTCTTCCGACTGGAAACACCACTTGATTTTGGCTTGCCACGAGGCAGGCGTTGCGGTATTCGACTTACCGCATTATGCATCCGAGGAATACGGATTTGAAAAATATTACGAAAAAATGTGTAAAAGCATTTCTCTTCCCTGCGTGTTGCATCGGGAAGATGGATTGCTTTGAAGGAGTATAGTATGTTGAAGGCTATTTTGAACTATCAGGAAATTGACAGAAGGTTGTTCCAGCTTGAACGTGAGCTTGCAGGCAGTGCGGAAAGAAAGAAGTACGCAAAGCTGAAAAAGTACATGGAAACGGCTTCGGAAAAGCTGGATGCTCTTGATGCAAAGGCGGAAGCCTTAAAGGCAGAGCTGACCGCTTTGGAAGAAAAGTACGCAGTTACCGAGGCGGCTTTGGTGGAATTTGACCACATGGAAGAGTTGGTGGCAGACGGTGGCGCGGACTTGTCTTTCTACAAGAAAAAGGCGATGATGCACCTTGACCGTATGAAGAAGTTAAAGGCGGATATTGCCGCTTTGGAAGATGCTGTGAAGGCAACGGACAAGGAATTTAGAGAACTGAAGGCAGAGGTTATCTCCAAGCAGGCAGAATACAAGGCGGCGAAAGAGGAGTATAACACTCTGAAGGAATCGAAGGAAGGAGAGAAGGCTGCAATCGAAGCGGAACTGAAAAAAGCTTCCGTAGGGATAGATGCTGGCGCTTTGACTGTTTACAAAACCAAGCGCAAGGAAAAAATCTTCCCCGTCTATTCGCAGTTGTTCTCGGGTAGATGCTCCTGTTGTAGTATGGAGCCTCCCCTTGCCGCACAAAATAAACTGGAAGGCGGTGCGATGATTGAGTGTGATCATTGCCACCGTATCTTGTATAAATAAGGCGCGGCATCGGGGTAGAATGACGGTTTTCTTGCATACAATAAGGTATGCAGGAAACGATTTTAGAAATTGATTTACACAAAATACGCGAAAATGCCCTCGTTTTCAAGCGGTATACCGACCGATTTATCTATGCGGTGGTGAAGGCAGATGCTTACGGCCATGGTGGCGTGGCGGTGGTGAGCGCTCTGCAACCGATTGTGGACGGGTTTGCCGTGGCGCTAATTGACGAGGCTTTGTCCATTCGTCAAGCGGCAGGTGGAAAGGAAATCCTGGTGTTTACACCGCCGACTGCTGAAGAGGAAGTGGTGGTTGCCGCAAGGGGCGGATGTACCCTGACAGCAACCGATTTGCGCTCGGCGAAGCTCATTATTTACACGGCGGAAAAGTACCGTTTGCAGGTTAGCGTGCAGGTCAAGGTGAATACGGGGATGAATCGCTACGGCACGTACGGTTCGACCTTGGGCAAGGTATGCGCTTTGCTGAAACGGTCGGGGCGGGTGTGTGTTCGTGGGGTCTACTCACATCTGTATTCCCACGATTTGTCGCTGTGCGAAGAACAAAGATTACGGTTTCTACACGGCGTAAAAATCTGTCGAAGGTATTTCCCTTTGGCGCGTGCGCATCTCGCTTCTACCTACGGGGCGGCGCTGGGCAAAGAGTACCTCTTCGACGGGGTGCGGATAGGACTTGGCTTGTACGGATATTTTCCCGAGGGGAATTGTCCGTTTGCCTTACAACCTGCGATGCGAGCGTACGCAAATTGCGTTGCAACCCATAGGGTTGCATTCGGTGGAGCAGGGTATGGAAAGCAGCGAAAAGACCTCGAAGGAAAGCAGTTGTCCGTACTGCGGTGCGGATATGCCGAGGGGCTTGGCGTTTCTACGAAAGAAAGCGGCTTATTGCCCCCGTTGCAGGGCGAGATCTGTATGGACGTCTGTCTTGCCTCTAAAAGGCTTCGTTTGGGACAGAGGGTGTGTCTGTTCTCGGATGCGGCGGCGGTGGCAAAGGAGCGTGGCGGCTCGGTGTACGAGGTACTTTGCCGTATGTCATTACGGGCAAAAAGAGTGTATATAGATGGGGAAAGCCCATTAAAAAAGAATAGATAACAGCGGACAACGTCCGAGGAGTAAGTATGTCTAAGGCAAAAGAAAACTGGAAGAAATTTTGGGTAAACGTTTGGGAAATCATCAAGGAGTCCTTTGTTTTGGTGACCTTCTTTGGGATTCTCAGCGCTATTGCGTTTCTCGGTACAATCAGCGAAGATATGTGTGGTAAGATTGCAGAGGGCTTTAACGGCGCAAGAATTGCATTCTTGGTAGTCGTAGTGGTGCTACTGCTGGCGTATGCAGGGGCTATGGCGTATGCGTTTGGCGGCAAGGGCTACGAGATGCTGGTTTCGGGAAACATGAAGCGTATGTCGGCAGAACAGCTAGGTTCTCAGATGAAAATTTCTTCGCATAAAGAAGAGATGGAATATCGCGAATGGAAGGGCTTTGCAATCGGCGGCGTGATAGCGTTCTTTACCGTTCTGTTTGGGATTTTGGTGGGTATCAATGGTGATGTGGTAAACGAGGCTTTTCGCTCGCTGTCTTTAGAAGAATCGGCTACGCCCTTTGATAATAGGGGGATGGCGACTCTTGTCTTCGTTAGTATGTTCTGCTGCGGTTGGTCGCTGTTGCCGTTTGCGTATTTGAACTTAAGCGGTGTTGCAATCAGCTATTTCTGGTCCTGCCTGTTTGGCTTGTTGCCCATTATCGTTGCAGGTGTTTTCTACATCGTCGGGGCGTATGCGACCCGTGCAAAAAGGCTGAGAGCGCAGGAAAATGCGGACCGCGCGGCGGCGGAAGAAGCGAACAAATCCAAAAAAGTAAATTACGGGGCGTTGCCTGGCACAAAGCCTAAAAAGAGAAAATAAGATGCGTATTATCGGTGGAAAATATAGAGGGCGTGTGTTGGCGACGTTCGATGGGGAAGCCGTTCGGCCGACTGCCGACAGGGTAAAGGAATCTCTGTTTAATACCCTCGCCTTGCGCTTTGCGGGGGCAAGGGTGCTGGACTTGTTTGCAGGTAGTGGCGCGCTGGGGTTAGAGAGCCTTTCTCGTGGCGCGGCGGAGGTTGTATTTAACGACAAATCCAAGGATAGCTTGGCGATTGTCAGAAAAAATCTTCGCGCCTTGAAAATCGAGGAAGGGAAAGAGGCGAAGGTCTTCAATACGGATGCGGAGGCGTATCTGGGGTACGAACGTCGTCCGTTCGATATTATCTTTATCGACCCCCCCTATGCGTTAGAGGTTGGCGTGCGCGCTGTGCAGAAGATTGCAAAAAACGGTCTGCTTGCGGAAGGCGGCGTCTTGGTGTTAGAAAGGGATATCCCCTTTGAGGGGGAGGTAGACGGGCTGGACAAGTATGACGAACGCCGTTATGGGCGGACGATACTCACCTTTTTCCGCCCGAAAGCGAGGGAAGAAGTATGAAGAGAAAGTGTGTGTTTGCAGGGACGTTTGATCCGCTGACGAGAGGACACGAAAGCTTGATAGGACAATGCTTACAGCTCTTTGACGAGGTGGTGGTGGCGATTTTGTGTAATCCTGCAAAAGCCCCCCTCTTTACGGTAGAAGAGCGCAAAGAGATGCTGAAGCTCGTGTTTGGAAACGAGCCGCGTATTCGTGTAGTAGAATTTTCTGGCACGGTTGCGGAATTGCTCAGAAAGGAGAAAACTCCTTTCTACGTTCGCGGAATCAGAAACACCGTGGATTTTGAATACGAGAACGCAAACTATTTTGCCTCGAAGAGACTGAATGAGGAGATAATTCCTATTTATCTGCCTTGCCCGCAGGAGCTTTTACACGTCAGCTCTTCGATGGTGCGCAGTAGCTTGCAATTTAATACCCCTATTTCCGATTACGTTTCGGAAAAGGTAGAGGCGTACATACGCTTATTGACGAAGAAATAATTTTTTAAGGAGAATATAGACATGTTGCAAAAGCAAAATTACATTCCCGAACCGGAAGAATTTATGGCGGAAACACCGCTGACGGCGGAAATGAAGAAAATCAAAGCGGCGCGCGACGAGGAAATCCGCGCGGTGCTTTCGGGGAAAAGCGACAAAATGTTGGTGGTTGTCGGCCCTTGCTCGGCACATGAATCAGCGCCTACGTTGGAATACATTACTCGCTTGGGAAAACTCAACGAAAAGGTGAAGGACAAGCTGGTGATTATCCCTCGTATCTACACGAATAAGCCTCGTACCAAAGGCGTTGGCTACAAGGGTATGTTCCTGCAGCCCGACCCTGACGGAGAGGCGGATATCGTACGTGGGATTCGCAGTATCCGCGCGTTGCATCTTGCGGCGATTGAAGCGTCAGGATTGACCTCTGCAGACGAGATGCTCTATCCTGAAAACACGGCGTACGTGGAAGATTTGCTCTCCTACCACGCTGTGGGCGCAAGAAGCGTAGAGGATCAGTTGCATCGTCAGGTTGCAAGCGGCGTAGATGCGCCCGTGGGTTTGAAAAACCCGATGAGCGGCAATATCCCCGTGCTGATTAACTCTATCTTTGCGGCGCAGAGCCCGCAAATTTTCAAATACCGCAACTACCAAGTTCGTTCGGACGGCAACCCCTATGCGCACGCAATTTTGCGCGGCGGTGTGGATGGGAACGGCTTGGACGTACCCAACTTCCATTACGAAACGGTAATGCAGTTGGAGGAAATTTATCGTGGCAGCAAGCTGAAAAACCCTGCCATCGTCATCGACTGCAACCACTCGAATTCGGGCAAAAAGCACCGTCAGCAAATTCGTATTGCGCACGAGGTTATGCAGAATAGACGCTTTGACGATGCCTTTAAGAAGATTGTCAAGGGCTTTATGTTGGAGAGCTTCTTGGTAGAGGGCAATCAATCGCACGACGAGGTGTTCGGCAAATCGATCACTGACCCTTGCATCGGTTGGGAAGACACCGAGCGTTTGTTGCTCGATATCGCAGAAATGGTTTAATAGATGGTGAACGAAGGAGAAATCATGAAGATTGCATATTTAGGCCCAGAGGGCAGTTATTCGCATTTAGCAGCGCAGGCATTTTTGGCGCAGGAAACAAACAAGGTCGGAAAGTGGAATGAATGTATGCCTTTCCGCAACTTTTCCGAGGCATTGAATGCAGTGGCGTCTGGCAAAGCAGATGCTTGCGCAATTCCCATCGAAAACAGCTTGCAGGGAAGCGTGGCGCAAAACCTCGATTTATTGCAGGATCTGCGCGATTTGTATGCGGTAAAGGAATACGTCTTGCGTATCGACCACCGCTTGGTCTACAAGGCAGGGATGAAGCTTTCGGAAATCGGCAGAGTCTATTCGCACGGGCAGGCGCTTGGTCAATGCTCGGAATTTTTAAGCAAGAGAATGCCGTTTGCGGCTCTGCGTGAGACGGAATCGACGGCGTTTGGCTTGAATAAGGCGATGGAGGACGACAGCGGTAGAAGCGCGGCGATTGCAGGCGCGCACGTGGAATATTTGCGCCCTGGCTTTGTGGTCGGTGAAGAGTGCCTTTCGGACGAAAAGCATAACTTTACCCACTTCCTCTTAGTACGCAAAGGGAAGGAACAGTTGCCTGCTGAATCCAACCGAGTATTCTTCTCGGTGGTTTGTCCCAACAAGCCGGGAAGTCTGTTGTCCTTGTTGACCATTATTGCGGACTATAACATCGACATGACGAAGCTGGAAAGCCGTCCTGTCAAAAATCGTCCTGGTGAATTCCGTTTCTTCATCGAGGCGGCTTGCAACGTTGCGGACGAGAGCTTTGCTCCCTTCGTAGAGGCGTTGCGCGCAAACACCTTGGAATGTAAAATTTTAGGGGCGTACACCCACGAATAAGGCGCAAAAGTAAGCAAAGCTTACTTTCCTCAAAACTCACTTTTCAAAAGGATTCCTTTTCCGTATACATAGTTGCCGTTAGGCTAAGTGAGGAGGGAAAGGAAATGAAAGATTTGGGGTTGGCGCTGGGTAGCGGCGGTAGCCGTGGAATTGCGCATATCGGTTTTTTACAGGCGCTCGAAGATGCGGAAATTTATCCAAGCTTTATCAGCGGCTGTTCGATGGGCTCGGTGGTCGGCGCGGCGTACGCGGCGGGAATTTCCCCCGAATATATGCGCCAGACGACCTGTTCTTTGCGATTTTTCGACTTAGTGGACATCACGAATAAGCCGGGCGGTGTGCTGGATACCCGCAAGATGCGAAGGTTGCTTGCCCGACATATCGGGGAGTGGGATTTTTCCGAGTTAAAAATCCCCTTTTCCTGCGTGTCGGTGGATATGATTCGTCAGGAAATCGTGGAATTTTCTAGCGGCAACGTCATCGATGCCGTGGTAGCCTCCTCTTGTATTCCGTCGGTTTTCAAGCCGCTTGATAGGGATGGAATGCGTTTGGTGGACGGTGGTGTTTTAAAGCGTGTACCCATTGAGGAAGTAAAAAGAATGGGTGCGGAAGTCGTGGTTGCCGTGGACGTTTTAGGTAAAAGGCGGTGTAAGGACCGTTGTCCCAGCGCGCTGACCGTCTTGACGGAAGTCATAGATATTATGGATAACGCGCGTACACAGGCGTATAAGGCGCGTATGCGTAAAAAATACGATCTTTGGTTAGAGCCAGACTTGGGGGATATGAGTCAATATTCCTTCCGTAATCTGGATTTTGCGTATCGCCAGGGCTATGAAATGGGCAAAAAATACGTAGATAAGATAAGGCGTTTGCTGGAAATGGATTAAGCAAAAACAGCAAAAGAATGGGTGTAGGTATGGATTTATTTGATTTTAACAACCATAATCACGAAGAAGAGGCGAAACCGCTTGCCGAGCGTATGCGTGCCAACTCCTTGGACGAGTTTATCGGGCAAAAGCATATCGTTGCGGAAGGCTCGCTGTTGCGTCGCGCGATTGCGACCGACCGTCTGGGTAGTTGTATTTTTTGGGGCCCTCCCGGTTGCGGTAAGACCACCCTTGCCAACATCATCGCACTTCGGACGAACGGGGAGTTTATCAAGCTGAATGCCGTCAACGCTGGCGTTGCAGACGTTAAAAAAGCGGTGGAAGAGGCGCGTGATAACCTGCGCATGTACGGAAAACGTACTTACCTCATGTTGGACGAGTGTCACCGCTTTAATAAGACGCAGAGCGATTCGTTGCTTCCTGCCATTGAACAGGGAACGATTATCTTCATCGGCTCGACGACGGAAAACCCGTATGCTTCGATGACCCCTGCAATCGTTTCTCGTTGCAGAGTGTTTGAGTTCAAACGCTTGAACAAGGACGATATTGCCGAGGCTTTGCAAAAGGCGATTGCCAGCCGTCATAAGGGGCTTGGCAAACTGCCGCTTCAAGTGGACGATAACGCAATCCAACATATCGCCCGTGTAGCAGGTGGGGACTTGCGTACGGCGTACAACGCTTTGGAGCTTGCCGCGCTGACGACCAACCCTAACGAGCAGGGCGTGATACATATCACGCTGTCCGATGCGGAACAGTCCATTCAGAGAAAGGCGCTCTCGTACAACGAGGATAGCTATTACGACTTCCTGTCGGCGTTTTGTAAGTCGCTGAGAGGCAGTGATGCCAACGCCGCGCTGTACTACGCGCAACGCCTCATTGAAGGTGGGTGCGACCCGATGTTGGTTGCCCGTCGTTTGGTGGTGCATTCCGCCGAGGACGTGGGCATGGCAGATCCGAGGGCTTTGCAGATTGCAACTTCTGCGATGTACGCTTTGGAGAAAATCGGAATTCCCGAGGCGATGATTCCCCTCTCCGAGGCGATTATCTACGTCTGCGAGGCGGAGAAGAGCAACTCTGTCGTTGAGGCGATGTACGCGGCAAAGGCGGATGCCGTTTCGGACAACGACGACCGTGTGCCTGCCCATTTGAAGGACGTCAGCTACGGCAGTGCAGAGGATAAGGAGGCAAGGTCGGGATATAAATATCCCCACGATTTTGGCGGCTACGTTGAACAGCAGTATTTGCCCGATTCTTTGAAGGATAAAATATACTACGTACCCTCGGGAAGAGGCTACGAAAAAGAGGTTATGGAAATCCGTAATCGAAAGGGCAAAAAACAGTAAACCACTGTGTACGATGGTAGGAGGAAGAACAAATGAAGTGCTTATATTGTGATTGTACAGAGAGTAAGGTAATCGACTCCCGTTCCTCGGACGATAGAAAGAGTATTCGCCGTCGCAGAGAATGTACCCTTTGCGGTAGACGGTTTACAACCTATGAAACGATAGAGGTGACCCCTGTGCTTGTGGTTAAGAGTGACGGCACAAGGGAGTCTTATAATGCAGAAAAGGTGCGCCGTGGCATTGTCAAGGCGTGTGAAAAACGGGCGGTTTCCGCAGATGCAATCGAAGCGATTGTGGCGGATATTTCCCGCAGAGTGTATAACAGTATGGAGAGTGAAATCTCTTCTAAGGAAATCGGGAATATGGTCATGGATGCGTTAAAGGAAACGGACGAGGTTGCCTACGTTCGCTATGCTTCCGTATACCGTTCGTTTAAGGATATTTCCTCGTTCATGTCTGAGCTTAAAAAGATGATGCGTGATGCAAGGGATTCAAAAAAGGACGAGGGGGATAAGGTATGACCACCAGAGAAAATACAAGACGTATCAGCGTTGGCGGCGTTAGCTTAGGCGGCGGCGCGCCCGTGCGGATTCAGTCAATGACGACCACGAAGACGGCAGACGTTGAAAAGACCTTGGCGCAGATTTCGGCGCTGAAAAACGCAGGTTGCGAAATCGTGCGCGTGGCGGTGGCGGACGAAGCGGATGCGGCGGCAGTAAAGAAGGTCGCAGCAGAGTGCGGCTTGCCCCTTGTTGCGGATATTCACTTCTCCTATAAGCTGGCGGTGGCGGCGATTGAAAACGGCGCGCATAAGGTGCGTATCAATCCCGGCAACATCGGCGGCGAGGAGAAAATTCGATACGTTGCTGACTGCGTGAAGGCGCACGGTGTCCCCGTGCGTGTGGGCGCAAATACGGGCAGTATAGAGCCACACTTTTTAGAAAAATACGGCAGAACGCCTGAGGCACTGGTCGAAAGCGCCCTCTTTAACGTGGCGGCTTTGGAAAAATTTGGGGTGCAGGATATTGCGATTTCGGTCAAGGCTTCGGACGTTCCGATGACCGTCAATTCGTACCTGCTACTGGCAAATCGTACTTCTTACCCCCTGCACGTGGGGGTAACGGAGGCAGGCACGACCGCCAGCGGTATCGTCAAGAGCGCGGTTGGCATCGGCTCGCTCCTTTTACAAGGGGTGGGGGATACGTTGCGCGTTTCCCTGACGGATGACCCCGTGCAGGAAGTGTATGCGGCAAAGCGCATTTTGCAGGCTTGCGCCTTGGAAGAGGACTACGTAGAGGTGGTTTCCTGTCCTACCTGCGGCAGATGCGGTTGGGATAGTATGGACTTAGCGCGTGAGGTGTCCGATTTCGTCCTGCCCTATAAGAAGAAAGCAAAGGTGGCGGTGATGGGTTGCGTAGTCAACGGCCCTGGCGAAGCAAAGGACGCTGACCTTGGGATTGCGGGTGGCAACGGCTATTGCCTGCTGTTTAAAAAGGGCGAGCCCTATTTGAAGGTAGAGGCGGCGCAGGCAAGAGAAACCTTCTTGCGGGAATTAAAGGAATTGTTAGGCGATGGACAGAACGCATGAATATCTGCGCGCTTTGCGCGCATTAGACGGACTTCGAAATGCTGTCTTAACGGGTATACACCTCTATAAAAGGGAAAGGGTGGCGGAATTTTTATTGATTACCGACCGTTCCTTTACCGAGGTGGAGGAGACGGAAGCGTGCAAAATCTCAGGCGAGTTTTTGCCTGCGGAGTTTACGGCGAGGGTTAAGATTGCAAAGCGTGTTCTAGACGAGGATTTATTGCGTGAACGTATCTTTGCGTTCGTCTGTGGCAGTTTCCCTGCCGCGGCAGCGTTTCTAAAGGCAGAGGATATTTCGGTGCAATTATTAGAAAGCGGTGCCAATTTCTATTTCTCGGTGGCGGCGGACGAGCGTTCGTTTTTCACTTCTGGAAGGCTGATGGATGCGGTCAGCGCACACCTTTCCTCTCAATATTGCGGTACGTTCTACGGTGACGTACGCGTGGTCGAAAAGCAGAGGGATACTTCCACTTTAGACGAGCCTGTCGAGGAAAAGGAAGAGGTTTTCGTTTCGGAAATTCGCACCTTTCCTATCGAGGGATATAAGCGGATTGACGGTGCGGACACTATCCCCACGGATGCGGTGTATATCGCAGACATTGGGGAGATGGAAAAGGAATTTGCCGTCTGCGGTGCAATCACTTATTTGGAAGAAAAACGGTACGTAAAACGCAACGAAAAGACGGGAGAAGAGCTGGAAAAAACTCGGTATTCGGTGACGATTTCCGACGGGTCGGGCATGCTCCGTTGTACGTACTTCCCCAAGAAAGCGACCGAGGATAAAATCAAGGAGTTGCAGGTGGGGGACAGTATCGTTATATTAGGTATGAACGAGGAATTTAACGGGCATCCCTCCTTCAAGGCAGGAAAAATCAATCTTGGGCACGCACCCGAAGGCTTTACGCCGAAGGTAAAGGCTTCAAGACCCGTACCGAAATTTTATCACACCGTATTCCCCGAACAATACGTCGAATACAAGCAGGCGGGTTTTTTCGATGTAGAGGAAAAGCCTGCGGCTCTCAAGGGCAGAGAAATCGTCGTATTCGACCTTGAAACGACGGGGCTCGTTTGGCAGCCGTCCATGGGTAAAATGGATAAGATTATCGAGGTCGGGGCAGTCAAGCTCATCGACGGCGAAATCCGTGAAAAGTTTGCCACCTTCGTTGCTTGCAACGAACGGCTGAGTCCTAAGATTATCGAACTGACGGGGATTCACGACGAGGATTTGGTGGGTGCGCCGACGGTCGATAAGGTGATGGCGGACTTCTTTAAGTTCGTCGACGGGGCGATTTTAGTCGGACATAACGTCAACTTTGACTACGGTTTTATCCGCCATTACGGCAAGGAAAATGGATATATGTTCTCCAACCCTTCCTTGGATACGGTGACCTTAGCGCAGGAACAGCTGGCTAGTGTGGGGCTTGCCAACTACAAGCTGAACACGATTGCGGAATATTACGGTTTTGACTTCAACCACCACCGCGCCTTTGAGGACGCGGCGACGACGGCAAAGATTTTTGTCGAGCTGATTAAAAAGCGTGGTAGCCTGCCCCTTTAAAATTTCTTTTAGAAATTAGGGCAAAACGCTTGCGTAATCTCCAAAATGGTGGTATAATAAAAATACTTAATAATACTTTTGTTATTGAGAGTGGCGGGTTCGCCACTCTCATAATCTTATAAAGGGGTAGTATGAAGGTAAAAAGCGTACAGGAAATTCAAGAGGTTTTACAGCCGATTGCAGACGAAATGCAGATTGAAATCGTGGAAGTTGAGTTCAAGCAGGGCAGAGAGCCTGCGCTCACCGTCTACATTGATATCGAGGGTGGGGTGGATTTGAATACTTGCGAGGCGTTTCACCGTGCCATCGATCCCGTCTTGGATGAGTTAGACCCGACGCAGGGCGCGCCGTACACGCTGAACGTGTCCAGCCCCGGCCTCGATAGACCGCTGAAAACGGAACGCGATTTCCAAAAAGTCATGGGCAAAAAGGTGGAGGTAAAGCTGTTTGCTCCCATGCAGGGAAAGAAGTTCTTTGAGGCGACCTTGGTGGGCTTTGACGAACATTGCGTTTCGATTGAAGAAAACGGCAACGTCATTAAACTGGAAAAGAATAAAATCGCAAAAATTAACCGTGCGATAGAATTTGATTTTTAAGAAAAATAATTGAGGAAATTCAATAGGAGATAAAATTATGGATAACAAGGAATTTTTTGCGGCTCTTACCGATCTCGTTAGAGAAAAGGGAATCAGCGAAGAGGTATTTATGGAAACGTTAAAGAACGCTTTGGCGTCTGCTTACAAAAAGCAGTACGACGGCGGCGTTGAGGTCATCGTGGAAATGAATCGCGACCTCGGTACGATTTCCTTCAAGGCGGTAAAACACGTCGTAGAAGTGGTAGAGGACAGGGATAAGGAAATTTCTTTGGAAGACGCACAGGCGCTTGACCCTACGCATAAGGTTGGCGATACCATCGTCCGTACCTTCCAGCCCGATAATTTCGGCAGAATTGCGGCGCAGACGGCTCGTCAAGTCATTTTGCAGAAAATCCACGAGGCAGAACGCGACAGCACCTACTCTGCATTCTCGGATAAGGAAGGCGAGCTGATGACCGGTATCATTCGTAAGATTGACGACCGCAACGTATACGTAGAGCTTGGCGATAAGAAAATCGAAGGCGTTATGCCTCCGCAGGACCGTGTTCCCACCGAACGCTACGCTGTGGGCGATACCATCAAGGTGTTCGTAAAGCGTGTTAAGAACAGCGGCAAAAATTCGCAAATCGTCGTTTCCAGAACGGCGCCCGGCTTGGTAAAGAAACTGTTTGAAGAACAGGTACCTGAAATTGCGCAGGGCATCGTCGAAGTGAAGGAAGTTGCTCGTGAGGCAGGTCACAGAACGAAGATTGCAATCGCTTCTTCGGACGTAAGAGTGGACGCTGTCGGCGCGTGCGTAGGTAACAGAGGTTCGCGTGTAAACGCCGTTGTAGAAGAACTTGGCGGCGAAAAGATTGACATCATTCTTTGGGATGAAAACCCCTTGGCGTTCATCTTCAAGGCATTGTCCCCTGCAACGGTTAATTCGGTTACCTTGCGTGGCGAAAAGAGCGCGATGGCAGTTGTTCCCGACGATAAGCTGTCCTTGGCAATCGGTCGTGACGGTCAAAACGCAAGACTTGCGGCAAGATTGACGGGTTGGAAGATTGACGTAAAAGCGGCGTCCTCCCCCGAAGCGCAGGCATTGCTTGCTGAGGCAGAAGAGGAAGAACAGGTAGACGAAGAATAATATGGCGAAAGGAAAAATCCCCCTTCGGATGTGTATTGCTTGCCGACAGATGCAGCCTAAAAAGGAGATGCTTCGTGTGGTGAGAAACGCAGACGGGGAAATTTATCCGGACTATACGGGGAAAGCTCCGGGGCGTGGCGCGTATATTTGCGCCGCTGAAGAATGCCGTGCAAAACTGAATAGCAAAAAGCTTTTGCATAAGGCGTTTGCCGCCGCCGTTCCTCAAGAGGTGTACGTAAAAATCGAGGAGGGGAACGAATGAATAACAAGCTTAGTTCCTATTTTGGGTTTTGCGTACGCAGTGGAAAGATCGTCTACGGTGTTGACGACATCGAAAAACAGAAAAAATCCGTCTTTTTAATCGTCTACGACGGGGCGCTGGGTGAAAGCTCTACGCGGACGCTGATGAAGGCGCAACAGCGCTTGGGCTGTCCGTTGGTCGTGGCGTCGGACGGGGCTTTGGCGGAGCTTTTGCATAAGCCTGCGGTCAAAGCGGTGGCGATTAAAGAACAGAATCTTGCCAAGGCAATTCTTTCCGTCTTGGAGGAAGAGCCTAGCCTAACGAGAATCGAACTCGGTAGCTTGAGCTGAAAATATATGGAGGAAACGACTGAAATCTATGGCAAAGAACGATTATAAGAACGTAGAAAAAGTAAAAGAGCTTTTGGGTGAGGCGCAACTTGGTGGGTTGCGTAAACGCCTTTCCGCTACGGAAAAAAGCTTAAACGATATTTTGAAAAAGCTGAATGCGATGGAGCAGCAAAAGGCAGAACGTGAAGCGGCTGAAGCAGCTGCGGCGGCTGCGGCGGCGGCAGAGGCGGCAAAGCAGGCGGAAATCGTTGCTTTAGAAAAGGCTGAAAAGGAAGCGAAAAAGTCTGCCAAAAAAGCAAAGGCGGTAGAGGAAACCGCAGAAGCGGTTGTGGAACAGCCGACGGTTGCGAATGCGCCTGCAACGGTGGAAGAAAAGCCTGCCACCGAAAAGGTGGAAAAAGCAGAGCCGAAAAAGGAAACGGTGTATGCGCCTCAAGAATCTGCAAAACCTGCTGGTCCCAGAGCGCCTCGCTATTTCCGTAACGGTCAGGTGCAAGGGGAATACGTGGCAAAGCCCGGCGCGGAGAACGCGACTTCTGCGCCTACCTATCGTCCTCGTCCCGCAGGGGACAGACCTGCTCGTCCGCAGGGGGATAGACCGTATGCGCCCAGAGGGGAAAAACCGAATACGCAGGGGGCAGGTATGCGTACAAACCGTCCTCAGGGCGGCACTGTTGCCGCGCCCGTTGCGGTAGAGGGCGGATTGCATAAGGACAATAAGCAGTCTGCGCAGAAGAAAAAGACGTACACCGAGAAGACTTATTCGGAGAAGAAACCTCTTTCCAAGCGTACTTTGCAACGTCAGCAGGGTATGACGGTAGAGGATTTTGACGAAGATAGAACGGGGTACAGAAAGGTCCGTTCGCCTAAAAAGCAGAAGACCCAAGAAATTCAAACGATTAAGATTGAGCATGCAGTCGTCACCACCGAGGACATTCCTTTGAAGGTTCTCTCCGAAAAGTTGGGCGTGACCGCTGTCGAGATTTCCAAGCGTCTGTTCAAGATGGGCATCATGAAAGGAATCAACGATTCCATTGATTACGAAAATGCGGCTCTGATGGCGGCAGATATGGAAATCGATCTTGAATACAAGCCTGAAAAGACGGCAGAGGACGTATTGCAGGAAAACACGACGGAAGAGGATACCTCCAAGCTCGTTACTCGCGCGCCCGTCGTTACCGTTATGGGTCACGTTGACCACGGTAAGACTTCGCTTTTGGACGCAATTCGTTCTACTTCGGTTACCTCTGGCGAAGCAGGCGGTATTACCCAGAGCATCGGTGCGTACACCGTTACGGCGAAGGGTAAGCAAATCACCTTCATCGACACCCCTGGCCACGCGGCGTTTTCGGCAATGCGTGCTCGTGGTGCGCAGGTGACGGACATCGTTATCTTGGTCGTTGCGGCGGACGACGGTATCATGCCGCAGACGGTAGAGGCAATCAACCACGCGAAGGCGGCAAACGTGCCTATCATCGTTGCGATGAACAAGATGGACAAAAACGAAATCAACCCCGACAGAGTACGTCAGGGCTTGCTTGAAAACGAGCTTGTTCCCGAAGACTGGGGTGGGGATACGATGATCGTACCCGTTTCCGCGAAGACAGGTATGGGTATTGACGATCTTTTGGATGCAGTCAACCTCGTTGCGGAAATGCAGGAATTGAAGGCGAACCCCGACCGTCAGGCAAAGGGTAGCATCATCGAGGCGAAGCTGGATAAGGGCAAGGGTCCCGTTGCAAGCATCATCGTCCAGACGGGTACGCTGAAGACGGGCGACCACATTTTGTCGGGTACGACGATGGGTCGTGTCCGCGCGATGTTCGACGACAAGGGCAGAGCGGTCAAATCCGCAGGTCCTTCCATGGCGGTTTCCGTGCTTGGCTTTGAGGAAGTTCCTTCTGCAGGCGACAGCATTATCGCCGTAGACCAGGCTTTGATGAAGCAGGTATTAGAAGAAAGAAAGAACAAGGAACGCGAAAACATGATTCGTCAGTCCACGCGCGTAACCTTAGACGACGTATTTGCGCAGGTGGAAGAGGGCAAGATGAAGAACCTCAACCTCATTGTAAAGGGCGACGTACAAGGCAGTGTAGAGGCAGTTCGTCAGTCCTTGGAGAAAATCTCCAACGAAGAAGTGCGTGTTAAGGTTATTCATGCGGCGGCAGGCGCAATCAACGAAAGCGACGTTATGTTGGCAGACAGCGCAAACGCAATCATCATCGGTTTCAACGTTCGTCCGGACACGAAAGCAAAGAAGCTTGCGGAAACCAGCAAGGTAGACGTGCGTTCGTACAGAATTATTTACGAATTGCTTGACGATATGGAAGCGGCACTGAAAGGTATGCTCGCGCCCAAGCTTCGTGAAATCCTTACGGGTAAGTGCGAAGTTCGTCAGACGTTCAATATCACGGGCGCTGGCACGATTGCAGGTTGCTACGTTTTGGATGGCAAGATTGTACGCGGCGGCAAGTTGCGTATTTACCGCGAAGACATCATGATCTGCGAAGGCGGCGTAAAACAGCTCAAGCGTTTCAAGGACGACGTTAAGGAAGTTTCCTACGGCTTTGAATGTGGTTGTGCGATCGACGGCTTTAACGAAATCCGCATCGGCGATATTATCGAATGCTATATCACGGAGGAAATCAAAGCGTAATGAAAACGTCCAGAACCTCTCGTTTAAACGGTGAGTATCAAAGAGAAATCAGCGAAATTATCCGCCACTTGAAGGACAGAGCCCCCGATTTTAAGGGCTTGGTGTCTATCACGGAGGCAGACGTTGCGCCTGATTTAAAGACGGCGAAAATCTACGTCAGTATCTATGCAAGTACCGAGCAGGAGAAAGCTCGCTCGTTTGAAATCTTGCAGGAAAATGCAGGGTATATCCGTCATCAGCTCTCGCAGGTGATGCGGATGCGTACCGTGCCTTCCCTGACCTTCCTTTGGGACGGCAGTATGACCTACGGCGCAAAGATGGACGAGCTGTTTAAGAAAATCAACGAAGGAAAGAAATCCGAAGAAACACCCACCGACGAGGAATAATCGGATTTGGAAATGCGTGTGAACACATCATTAAAAGAGATAGCACATATATTAAAGCAGGCTAAAAGCGTCGCGATCTTCTCGCACGTTCGTCCCGATGGGGATGCGTACGGAAGTTCGATGGCGCTTTCGCGCGCTTTAACGGCGCTGAATATCAAAAATTACGTCTGTATCGAATCGGAAATTCCGTCCAACCTTGCGTTTGTAGACGGGTTGCAGGAGGTGTGCAAAAAGCCTCCTTTCGATGCGGAGGTATATGTCGCCGTCGATTGCGCGGATGAGAGCCGCTTAGGCGAGCTTGCGTATGCCTTCCGTGCGGCGGGCAGAAAATATCCGACCATCAACGTCGACCATCACGTGTCGAATCCTCGCTATGCAAAGCATAACTACGTGCGTGAATGCGCGGCGAATTGCTTGAATATGTATACGCTCATCACAGACATGGGTGTGGCCATTGATAAACAAATGGCGGAATACTTGCTGATGGGTATCCTTACTGATTCTGGCAATTTCTCCCACGACGACGTGCGTGAGGAAACGTTGGCGACGGCGGCAAAGCTGGTGGCGGCAGGTGCGGATATTTGTCGCTACAATTATATGCTATTCAAAAGTCAGCCTCGTGAGCGCGCCGCTCTGCACGCAGATGTGATGGGCAAGATGCGGTACTATTTTGACGACCGCTTTGCGGCAATCGTTATCACGCAGGAGCAGATGAAGAAGTATAACGCAAATTACGGGATGACGGAAGGGTTTGTCGATTTTCCGTTGAACGTGGACAGCGTGGAAGTGGCGGCAGCGCTTTTGGAAATGCGAAAGGGTCAGTACAAGATTTCCTTGCGTTCCAAAAATTACGCGGACGTCAATAAGATTGCCGGCGTATACGGCGGTGGTGGGCACGTGCGCGCTTCCGGTTGTATGCTGTATGGGGATTTAGAGGACGTTTTGGATAGGCTGTCCTATACCGTTTCCCAGTACTTAGAGTAAAAGTGGTATGAATAAACAAGAGCAGGCAAACACAAAAGAAGAAATCAGCGTAGGGCGAGTGGTAAACTTTCGCCCTGTTTTCTTATGCGCTTTATTTTTGCTCTTTGGGATTTTTATTGCGTACTTTCAGGTAGTAGAGCAGGGAAATGCCGTTTTGTGGATTGTCCTGGCGTTGGTGATTCCTTTTCCGTTCTTCTTTTTCGTGAAGAAAAAGGGGCGGTTTTTCGCATGTATAGCGGCGCTGTACGCCGCCTTTTTGATGGGGCTCGGCTCGTTTTCCGTTGCGGTGGGAAGGTATCAGGACGTACCAACCTACAACGGTGAATACTACGTTTTCGGCACGGTAGTGGAAAAGAATCCTACCTCGTCGGGTGGGAAGTTGCTTTTGACCGACCTCACGATAGACGGCAGGCAGGTAGGCGGGCAGATGACGGTCAGCGTAGGCGAGAGCGTTTTTACCGCCTTGGATTTTTGTGATAATGTCAATCTCCTGCTGGACGTCAGCACCTACAACCGTATTGAAGGGAATTACGGGTTTCGCGCGGAGGCAATTGCCGATGGGCGAATTTATCGTGGCGGCGATATCGTTTGGTATGAAGTGCAAGGGCGCGCTTTCCGTCCGTTTCCCTACCTTCGTGGCAAGCTGCAGGATACTCTGTACGCCTCGATGGGGGAAGAGGGAGCGGCGGTGGCAACCGCAATCCTCTTTGGCAATACCTCAGGGATAGAAGAGGGACTTTTGGAAAACGTTCGCTACGGCGGCATTGCACACGTCTTCGCTGTTTCAGGGTTGCACATCGGCTCTGCGTTTGCCTTTTGTCTGTTCCTGCTTCGCCGTAATCGCATACCTGCCCCCTTCCGATTGTTGATTATCGCATCTGTTTTGTTGCTATACGGTGGGATTTGCGGATATTCTCCGTCTGTTGTGCGCGCAATTATCACTTGTCTAATCGGGTACAGTTGTACTCTGTTGGGGGTGAAATATGACCCCTTAGAAAGCCTTTCGTTGGCGGCGCTGATCGTCTTTACGCTGTACCCGACCCTCGTGTTTGGCGTAGGGGCGCAGCTTTCATTTGGGGCTTGTTTGGGGATTTTATTGCTTGCAAAGCCCTTGCGCATCGGTTTGGAAAACGTTGGTAAGACGATTTCCTGTGCTATACGAAAAATATGCAAAAAACCACTTCAAGAGCAAGGGGTGGATATGTTCCGAGGAAATACTCCGCCAAAGTCCTTGAAGGTAGAGGCGTTGGAAAAGGTCTGCGGTTTTCTGTCCGTGTCTTTTGCGGCGCAGATTGCAACCGCGCCCATTTTGTATAACGGCTTTGGGTATTTCTCCGTAGTGTCGATACTGCTAAACTGTATCTACGTGCCGTTGATGTCTGTGGGTTTTTCGGGGTTATTGCTGCTCACGGTTGTATCTTCGCTTTTCCCGATTGCGGCTGTGATTTTACTATACGTACCCAACCTCTGTATCAACCTTTTGATGTTGCCCTTTCACGTGTTGGAGTTGCAAATGGGCGTTGTCGCAGGGAGTGGATTATCTACCGAGGCTTTGCTTTGTTATTACGTGGGTTGGATATTTCTTTCGGATAAATTCAATCTTGCCAAATGGCAAAAATGTGGGATTGTAGGGATATTTGCAATTTCATTCATTGTCTGTCTATTGCTTTGAATGTTAAGAATTTATTTCTAAATTCTTGCTTTTTACGATTATTTATGCTATACTAACCTTGGAAGAATATCGTGGAGCGCATTTTTAGGCATGAAATACGTGGATTTTCGAAAATTTACCGACGAGAACGGTGCGCAGCCGATCTACGTTTTTGAGGGGGAAGAAGTCTATTTCCGTGAAAAGGGAGAGGCTCTTTTAAAATCGAAGTACGTACAACAGCCCATCCTCGATTACGTCGCTTTTGAAGGGAGTGCCTTGAAGGGTGAAAAACTCTCTTCGTTGGTTGCGGCGGCGAGCAGTTTTCCCTTTGCTAGCGAAAAGCGGTTTGTCAAGGTTTCGGAATTTTATCCCACGGAAAAAGAATATGCGCAGTATTTAAAACCACTCTTTGAAAATCCAACGCCCTCCGTGATTTTGTTTATTTCCAACGCGAGCAGGGAAAAGGCGGGCGGTGTATCCTTGGCGAAAGCCCCGAACGTGTCGTTCGTAGATTGCGGTCGTTCGGATGAGGAAACGATTAAACGGTGGATTTATCTGACGATGAAAAAGGCAGGGGTGATTGCGGACGGAATGACCTGCGACCTGATTGCGGCGTACTGCAATTACGATATGTCACGCATCGCGATGGAAACGGAGAAGCTGTTGCTCTGCGCAGAAAGCGCGGGGGCTACTCGGTTAACCGATGAAATGGTGCGCGAAAACGTTCACCCTGAGATGGAATACAAGGTATATGAACTGACGAATGCGATTTCCCGTGGCGACCGCGCGGGATTTATCCGTATTTTGAATGATTTAACGGACAAAACGACGGAGATTATCCCGACGTTGAGCATGATTGCAAGTTACTTTAAGAGCTTGTACGAGATGCGCATTATGAAGGGAACTTCGGCGGCCATAGCGGCGGCTCTTTCGATGAAGGAGCATGCCGTAAGAAAGAACAAAAAACAAGCGGCAAAGTTTACGCCTGAGGCGTTGATGGAATATTACACGTCGGTGTACGAGGCGATTGCGGCGGTGAAATGTGGGGAACTGACCCCGTCTGCGGCGGTGCATAGGGTGAGTGCTAGGGTGTTGCTGTGATGAATGGCATATTTGGCGCAGATTGCGCTGAAGGAGGTATAGATGATATTATTAGCGACCTTTTTGGACAATGTACAGGGCGTGATTTCTAAGTTGGAGAATTTCTTTACGAATTTTCAGCTGTTGTACGCTTTTGAATGGCTGATTTTCTTCCTGATGATTTATTACGTATCAAAGGTTTTGCGGGAGAATGATGCCACAAAGATGATGCTGGCGTACTGGGCGGCGCTCCTTTGCGGCGGCGTGTTGCTTTGCTGGGTTCCCGACCTGATTTCAAAGCCATTCTTCTTTGCGTATATCTTGTTGTTGTCGGCGGTTATGCTGATTTTCTTCAACGTCGAGGTGAAGAAGATGCTTTGGGACGTGCATCATACGAAGAGTAGCCCTGCGGAAAAAGCGGGCGGCAGATCTTCCGAGGTGCATTCGCCGGAGGACGTAGAACATTGTATCGGCGATATTATCAAGGCAGTACAGAATATGTCGAAGTCCAAGACGGGCGCGCTCATCGTTCTTTCAAGGGGTAGCTTGCCTAAGAACGTCACGCACAGCGGCGTGGCTTTGGAGGCAAATATCTCCAGTCAGTTGATTGAGGGTGTATTCTTCCCGAATTCGCCTTTGCACGATGGTGCAATGATTATTCGTGGGCATAAGATACAGGCGGCTGGCTGTTTCTTGCCGTTGACGCAGAAGACCTCGTATCCGAAGGAATTTGGCACAAGACACCGCGCCGGCATTGGTATCACCGAGGTTGCGAACGTAGTGGCTTTGGTCGTTTCCGAGGAAACGGGTATCATTTCGATTGTAAAGCAAGGCAACGTGGAGCGTTTCCCTGATACCGAGATGTTGACGAAGGTGTTGCGTGATTATTATTGGCAAGAATTGCCTTTAACAGAGAAAAAATCTAGGGTGGTGATCAGCAAATGAAATTCCTAAATTTTTTAAAAGAAGTTTTTATCTCCAAGTTTTGGATTAAAGCTTTGTCGTTGCTGATGGCTTTCTTAGTGGTATTCTTGTTGAATATTTAAATCTTTAGAGAAAAAGCTTTTATATTAGGAGAAAAATATGGATTGTAAGGTGTGCAAGTTCGGCGGCACGTCTATGGCAGACGGCAACGTCATTTTACGCGCGGCGCAAATCGTGGGCGCGGAAGCAGAGAGAAGATACGTCGTAGTA
The DNA here is from genome assembly GCA_045654025.1 of Candidatus Scatosoma sp. GTDB lineage: Bacteria > Bacillota > Clostridia > Christensenellales > Borkfalkiaceae > Scatosoma. Next base: position 38,385 of record JAZOMO010000031.1, on the reverse strand, counting down.
TCTGCCCCCGGTAAGCGTTTTAGCGGCGATATCAAGGTGACGGATTTGCTGTATTCGTTGTACGATGCGTACGAAGAAAAGAATGAAACGTTATTTGAAGAACTGTGGGCGAAGATTAGCCAGCGTTTTTTGAATATTGAACGCGAAATCGGTAGAGATTTGCAGGTGCAGACGGCTCTTGATGAGGCGAAAGCAGAAATCCTTGGCGGTGCAGGTAAAGATTACTGCGTTTCCCGCGGTGAATTTATTGTGGCGCATATTATGGCGGCGGTGCTGGGCGTTCCCTTTGTCGATGCAACCGAATTTGTTCGCTTCGACGAGAATGGACTGTTGAAAGAGGAAACTTTTGCGCTTGCCAGCGAAACGCTGAAGAAATACGACCGCGCTGTTGTTCCCGGATTCTACGGACTGGGGGCAGATGGCAAGGTAAAAGCCTTCTCGCGTGGCGGCGGCGATATTTCCGGCGCAATTGTGGCGCGCGGCGTCATGGCAAAGCTGTATGAAAACTGGACGGACGTCAGCGGATTTTATGCTTGCGATCCCCGTATTGTTAACAACCCGCTTTGCATGGAAGAATTGTCTTATGCGGAGCTTCGAGAATTGTCGTACATGGGCGCAAACGTACTGCACAGCGAATCGATTTTCCCCGTTCGTAGCGCAGGGATTCCCATTCGTATTTGTAATACCTTCCGCCCTGAGGATCGTGGTACGTACATCGTTACGGCGGCAAAGCGCCGCTTGGGCGAGGGGGTTGTCACCGGGATTGCAGGCAAGAAGGGTTTTACTTCCATCACCATTGAAAAGTCGATGATGAACGCGGAAATCGGGTTTGTGCAAAAGGTTTTGGCTGTCATCGGTAAGCACGGCATTTCTTTCGAACATTTGCCTTCGGGGATTGATACGATGTCTTTGGTCATCGACAACGAATTCTTAAAGGGCGGTGTTCTGGATGCGCTGGTGGCGGAAATCAAAGAAGCGGTTTCCCCTGATAAGATTTACACCCACGAGGACATTGCGATGATTGCTACCGTAGGGCACGGTATGGCAAGGAACGTAGGTACTTCGGCAAGACTGTTTAAGGCGTTGTCGGAAAGCGGTATCAACGTCAATATGATTGACCAAGGCTCCAGCGAGCTGAACATCATCGTTGGCGTAGAGGGCAAGGATTGCGAAAGCTGTATTCGCGCCATCTACTACGAATTTTTCCCTAAAAACGAAGCATAAAATCAAGAAAATCCCCGCCGATCGTGGGGATTTTTTTATAGGCTCTGTGACATAGCCTTTTTATCCATCAAGAACGTTTTCGGGCGCGCGTATAGACTTGGCCGATTTTTAAGCGGCAATCGTGCGCCTTTGCCATTTGTGAAACGCTGACGGCTTGGTAGCCTGCCTTGTATAGGTCAGGCAACAGCCTCTTTAATGCGTCTACGGTATTTGGGTAGCCGTCGTGCATGAGTATGATAGCGCCGTCCGACTTATTTTCCCAGACGGTATCGTAAATCTCGTCTGCGGAAACGCCGGTCCAGTCGTTGGTGTCGATAAACCAGTCGATGATAGGGGTTTTTGCCTGCTGTCGCACGCTGTCGCTAATCCGTCCGTAGGGGGCGCGCAATAGGTGCAGTCGGCGTTTATCAAACGGATAGAGCAACTGGTCGGTACGGTCGATTTCCGATTGCAGTTCCGCTTGGGTGAGAGTGGAAAGGTCGTAATGGTGCTGGGTGTGGTTTCCGAGCTCAAATCCCAAGGCTGTGGCTGCGGCAACGGCGGGGGCGGTGGCATGGGTGATTCGCGCGCCGTTGCAAAAGACGGTGGCGCTGGCAGGGACGTCGGGGTGCTTTTGGTTGTAGCTTAAAAAAACGGCAACGATTTCCTCTAAGGTGGAGGCAGGGGCGTCGTCGAAGGTCAACGCCAGCAGTTTGCGGTGCGGCTGAACCTGAGAAATATCAACGGTTGCCGTCTCCCAACAGTCGCTGTTAGCGTTGCCTTGATTTGCGACAAAAATCGGCAAGGTCAACTGAAAAAGCGTATAGAAGACGGCGCAAATTCGAAAGGATGTAAGCATACAATAATTATGGCTTATTTGCGGGTAAATATGTGTTTTATTAAAAAAAGGGACTTGACAAAACAAAGTAGCTATGCTATAATCATAAATGCTGAGTGTACGAGGAAAACGATTTAGGTAGGAAAGTATGAGTATCAATGAAGCCAAGGTTTTGGAGGCGTTGTCGCGCTTTGCAATTGCGGGTGAGTATTCGCATTGTGAAGTTATCCACAGCGGACACATCAATGAAACTTATAAGGCGTATTTTATTCGAAACGGAGAGTTAAAGGACTATATTCTGCAACAGGTGAATACCTATGTATTCAAGCAACCCGTTGAGATGATGGAGAATATCGTCAACGTTACCGAATATATACGCGCAAAGATTAAGGCGACGGGCGTTAGTGCAAAGCGGTTTGTCTTGCATTACCAAAAGTCGAAAGACGGAAAATATTATACGCAATTAGAGGACGGCGGATTTTGGCGTTGTTGCCGATTTATTGATAATTCTGTTTCCTTTTTAGAAGCTTCCACCGTAAAGCTTGCAGAGGAATCAGGGCGCGCTTTTGGAAAGTTCCAAAAATATCTTGCAGATTATCCTGTGAAGGATTTACATATCGTAATACCTCATTTCCATAACACGGTCAACCGCTATGAAATCTTTAAGAAGGCAGTAGCAGACGACTTGGCGGGAAGAAGAGCGAGTGTTTCCTCTGAGATTGACGGATACTTGGCGCTGGAAGAAGTGGCAACGAAACTGTACAAACTGCAGCGCAAAGGGGAACTGCCCCTGAGGGTCACCCATAACGACACGAAGACCAGCAACGTTTTATTTGATGCAGACACGCACGAGCATCTTTCGGTCATTGACCTCGATACCGTTATGCCGGGGCTAGTGGCTTGTGATTTTGGCGATGCGATTCGTATTGTGGGCAACACCTGTGGTGAGGATGAAAAAGACCTTGCGAAAATCGCTGTCGATATGGAAAAATACGAGGGCTTTACCAAGGGTTTCGTCGGCGAGTTAAAGTCGATGATGACGCAAAGAGAGGTAGAAACCTTGGCTTTGGGTGCGCTTGCGATGACGGTAGAGTGCGGTATTCGGTTCCTTTCCGATTATTTGGATGGGGATAAGTACTTCCGCGTGCATTACGAGGGACAAAACCTCGACCGCGCGAGATGTCATTTAGCATTATCTGAGAGAATGTTGGAAAAGCTAGACGAGATGCAACAAATCGTTGAAAAATATGCAAAATAATAGAAGAAAGACGCGGAAATTTCCGCGTCTTTTTCTGTGTCGGGGAGAATGTCTAATGGGAACGGTTGATTTTAAACAGCGCCATTAAAATAACGCCAAGATTGCCACCCAGCACCAAACCAACCGCCAAACCTAAAAGAAACATATGCGCGCCCTCCGTTTCAAGTATTCCCTCTCTACACTTTATTTATACGCACATTTTCCGTTTCTTGTGTATATACTGACAAGAGGAGGGGATATGCGGATTTGTTTTGTCAGTCGTGATGCGGTTTATACGCAGGAAAAGGAGTTGATTGCGGCGGAGGCCGAGATTGTCGTCGGGGGCTTTAAAAGCCTTGGCGAGGTGAGCTATGAGCGGGAATTGAAAGAGGAAACGGATTATTTCGAACGGCTTGCGTGCCTCTCTAAAACGACGAACTCGGTTGTCGTGTGTGGCTGTATCACCGATACGAAGGGGTTTAAGAGAAAATCGGCGGTGGTGGCGGAAAACGGAAGGCTGTTGGGGGTTTCCGATATGCTAAACGTCGTGGACGGCGACGGCAACAGCGGCGCGGCGCTGAAGGTATACGACACGAAAGCCGGCAAAATCGGCATTATCGTTGCGGAGGATTTATACTTTCCAGAGGTAGTAAAATCGCTGACCTTATGCGGCGCGGACGTCATCGTCTGCCCGTACGGAGTGGTGGAAAACGGGGTGGAAAGCGTACTTGTTCGCGCCTATGCGTTTTGCTACGGTGCGCCGATTTGCTTTTGCGGTATCGGGTATTCTGCCGTCGGTGGGGTGGACGGGTCGCTTGCCTTTGCCTCTCCTGCGGGGCTTGCAGTCCACGAGCTGGAACGCATTAAGGAATACCATTTGGTGGAAACACGCCACCGCGGGCTGTATAGACCACCCAGAAAAATGTACTAAAAAACGGAGCGTTTGCTCCGTTTTTTATCTCTTAAAATCCTGCGGACTTGATTGCGCGCTCGGTGTCGCGTTTTTGGTCGCGCGCGGCAATGGTTTGCTTTTTGTCGTAGGTATGCTTACCACGGCAGAGGGCGACTTCCACCTTAACTAAGGAATCCTTAAAGTACAGCTTTAAGGGGACTAAGGTATAGCCTTGGCGGTTGATTTTGCCTGCAATCTTCGCAATTTCGCCCTTGTGGAGCAGTAATTTTCTATCTCTGCGCGTATCACGGCTGTGGAAGCCGTCCGATTTTTCGTAGAACGCAACGTGCATATTTTTCAGCATTACCTCGTTTCCACGCACGAAGCAAAAGCAATCGTTCATATTGACGTTGCCTGCGCGCAGGGACTTGATTTCGTTTCCTTCTAAAACGATACCAGCCTCATATTTTTCTTCGATGAAGTATTCAAACGAAGCACTTTTATTCACAGCAATTATTTTCATTTCAACACCTTCTCTAAAATGGTAAACACAGCTCTGCGACGGTAGAAATCCACGTCAACGACCTTGATGCGCAGGCTTTCGCCGATGGAATAGCTCTCCTTGCTTCCCTTGAGCAAAAACCGTTCGGGGATACATTCAAACGAGCCGGGAATCGACTCGATGGGGATAAAGCCCTCGATGGTGTTCGGCAATTCAGCAAATAAGCCGTACGAGCTTACGCCCGAAACCACGGCGGTGAACTCCTCGCCGATGCGCTCGCTCATATACATAGCGGCGTACAGCGCATCCACCTCTCGTTCTGCCTCTGCGGCGTTTCTTTCGCGGTCGGACGAGCGTTCTGCCGCTTCCTCGACGAACCCGCCGTAAACTTCGCACGCCTCCGCATATTTCCCGTTGATGACTTCCTTGATGATACGGTGGATGCAAAGGTCGGGATAGCGACGGATGGGCGAGGTAAAGTGACAATAACATTCGCTGGCGAGCCCGAAATGCCCAGCGTTCTCGGGGGAGTATCTTGCCTTTTGCATGGAGCGGAGCATGACTCGGTTGAGGACGGAATAGGCAGGCAGACTTTCTGCCGATTTCAATAGGTTTTGATAATCGTACGGGCGTACGTCCGACGCGTTGAACTTTGCCTTCAAGCCCAACCCTTGCGCAAAGTCACGGAAGGCTTGCGCCTTTTCCTCGTTCGGCTTTTCGTGAATACGATAGACGAAGGGGGCTTCAATCGACTGCATATAGCTTGCCACCGTTTCGTTGGCAAGCACCATAAACGCCTCGATGATTTCGTGGGAGAATTGCCTCTTGTAGTCGGGAATGAGAATCTGGTCGCCTACAAGCATAATCTTCGCCTCTTTGACGTCTAAGGAAACGCTGCCACGCTTTTGCCGCATTGCCTGTAAAATATGGGTCAATTCCGCAAAAGTGGCTACCATGTCTTGAACGTCCGCGTATTTTGCAAGAGTTTCTTCGTCGCCGTCCAGCATTTTCGTGATTTCCGTATAGGTCATTTTATGCGTGGAACGAATGATTCCTTCGACGATCTCGCTGTCCACGACAACCCCTTTTTTGTTCACCCGCATCATGCAGGAAAGGGTGAGACGGTCTTCGCCTTCGTTCAAGGAGCAGATGCCGTTGGATAATGCCCTGGGGAGCATGGGAAGAACGCGGTCGGGGAAGTATACGCTCGTGCCGCGCGCAAGAGCCTCTTTGTCTAACGGGGAGCGGTATTTGACGTAATGGGAAACGTCTGCAATATGCACGCCCAAAAGGTAGTCCTCGCCAACTCGTTCAATGGAGATAGCGTCGTCAATGTCCCGTGTGTCTTCGCCGTCGATTGTGACAATCAATTTATCACGAAAATCACGGCGGTTTGCATAGTCGGCAGGGGTAATGCCTCGCTGTTGCTGCTTTTCCGCCGCCTCTTCAATCCCGTCGGGGAATTCTTCTCGAAGAGTGTACGAACGGATAATGGACAATTCCTCTGCGAAAAAGTCCTCCTCGTCGCCAAGCACCTCGATGATTTCGCCGCCGGGGGCTTTGCCGTGGGGGTATTCGGTGATACGAGCCACCGCCTTCACGCCGTTTTTAATTTGATGACAGCGGTGCAAGGGGATAAAGATTTCCGTCGAAAAGCGTTTTTCGTCAGGCGTCAAATATCCTGCGTAGCGGTCTTTCGTGAACGTGCCGACAATTTCGCTGTACCCACGCTGTATGATTTGTACGACCTCAGCCTCGTCGTCGCTTCTGCCGTAGGCGCGCTGAGCTAAAACGACGTCGCCGTGTAACGCTCCGTGCAGATTTTTACGAGGAAGAAAGTAGTCGTCAGGGTGGGTGGCTCTATCCTCGGGGACGAGGAAAGCAAAGCCACGCTCGTTGCCCGAAATCTTACCCTTAATCAAGCCCAAGGCCTCCGCCGTGCCGTATCTGCCGCCGTTGTCTTGATAGATAAGGCCGTCGTCTACCAGCTTATCTAAGACGGTGGTCAGCCGCTTTTTCTCGCGGAAAGGAATGGCGAAAACACGGCAGATGTCGCCTGCCGTCATACGGTTGATTGCGCCTTCCTTAAAGGCTTGTAATAACTGTTCTTGTATGCTCATAATCGAATAAAAAAAGGCGGCTGAAGAATGAGCCGCCTTAATGGTTGTACTAAATTAACCCCAGATTGCTGCGTTGTAAGGAACAACGAAGTAGATAACCGAGAACACGAGGAGAATGACCAAGCAGATGATCGTCCATTTCTTCAGCTTCGATTCCAAGGATTTGCCCTTGTTCTTACCGAAGAAGGTCTCGGAAGAGCCACCCAACGCGTCGATACCCGACGAGTTGCTCTGTTGCAGTAAAATCAGGATAATTGCACCCAAAGCGGCAAGCGCCATAACAACAATCGTGATTACTGCGATAATATCACGAATCAAAAGTGCGGTCTCAGATGCTAATAAATTGATAAACATAGGTTTTGTCCTTTTCGTATTTTTATTCTCGGCAAAGCCGAAATATCATAATTCTTAAAAAAGTATACCATACCCACAAAAATATCGCAAGTATTTTTATGCTCTTTTCGAAAAAAATCTGGAATTATTTAACGATTAACGATTCTCCGGTCATTTCCTTGGGCTGAGCAACCTTCATGATGTCAAGAAGGGTGGGCGCAAGGTCTGCAAGGACGCCGCCTTCGCGCAAGGATACGTTCTTGTATTCGTCCGATACCAAAATCACGGGAACGGGGTTGGTGGTGTGTTGCGTGAATGCAGTGACACCGTCTGCGGCAATCATCTGGTCAGCGTTGCCGTGGTCAGCCGTCACGATTGCGCTACCGCCCATCGCAAGGATTTTGTCCGTGACTTTCTTAACGCATTCGTCAACGGCGTGTACCGCTTTTACAGCCGCATCCATGATGCCCGTGTGGCCAACCATGTCGCAGTTTGCAAAGTTCAAGATGATAACGTCGTATTCGCCGCTGTCAAGTTCCTCAAGTACCTTTTCCGTTACGGGGTATGCGCTCATTTCAGGTTGCATATCGTAGGTCGCCACCTTCGGGGAAGGGATTACGATACGGGTTTCGCCTTCGACGGGGGCCTCTAACTTCGCATTGAAGAAGAAGGTAACGTGCGCGTATTTTTCCGTTTCAGCGATGTGGAGCTGTTTCATGCCAAGGGAAGCAATATACTGGGGCAGGGTGTTCGTGATTTCGTCGGGAGGGAACGCCACGCCAACGTTTTCAAACGAGGAATCGTACACCGCAAAGCCCACGTACTTGGGCGCAAGGAAACCTGTCTTTCTTTCAAAGCCGAGCACCTTGCCCTTTTCGTCCACGGAAGGGAAGTTTTCCTGCGAGAACATACGGGAAACCTGTCTTGCTCTGTCAGGGCGGAAGTTAAAGCAGATAATGCTGTCGCCTTTTTCAATGAGCGCAACGGGCTTGCCGTTTTCCGTCAGGGCCGTGGGAACGATGAATTCGTCGGTAACGCCTTCTGCGTAGGACGCAAGGGCGCAAGCCTCTGCCGAGCCTTCGAAGGTTTTACCTTCGCCGAGGGTCATCATGTTGTACGCTTTTTCTTCTCTATCCCAGTTATTGTCACGGTCCATTGCGTAGTATCTACCGCTGACGGATGCGATTTTACCGAAGGAAAGTTCGTCCATCTTGTCCTGCAATTCCTTCAAGAAGCCTGCGCCAGAGGTGGGCGCAACGTCACGGCCGTCCGTGAAAGCGTGAACGTACACGTTGTCAAGACCGACTTTCTTCGCCATTTCAACAAGCGCATAAACGTGCTCCGTATGGCTGTGAACGCCACCCGTCGAAACCAAGCCGTAGAGATGGAGTTTCTTGCCGTTTTCCTTTGCCGCGTTCATCGCGGACAAAAGCTGTTCGTTCTTGAAAAATTCGCCATTGCGGATATCTTTCGTGATTTTCGTCAAGTCTTGGTAAACGATTCTGCCTGCGCCGATGTTGAGGTGGCCAACCTCGCTGTTGCCCATCTGACCGTCGGGAAGACCTACGGACATACCGCTTGCACCGATGATGGTGGAAGGGTAGTTTGCCTGCAATTCGTTGATATACTTGCTACCTTCTTGAAAGATTGCGTTGCCTTCCGTGGAAGGGTTGACGCCGTAGCCGTCCATGATAATAATAGCGTAAGGGGTTTTCATTTTATTCTCCTATAACTGAATATACACAAAAATGCACAAAAACACAAAAAGTAGGGGGCAGGTACGGGTTTACCGTCCGAACACCCCCAAATCTTTCGTGGAAATTATTTGTCGAAGTTTACGATTGTTGCAAAGTCAGGTGCTTTCAAGGAAGCGCCGCCGATCAAGCCGCCGTCGATTTCAGGCATTGCCATCAGCTCTTTGCAGTTGCCTGCGTTCATGCTACCGCCGTACTGAATACGGAGAGCCGCCGCGCAGTGGGGGCAGAACATTTCGCCCACCGTTTTACGGATGAAAGCGATGGTTTCGTTTGCCTGCTCTGCGGTTGCCGTCTTGCCCGTGCCGATTGCCCAAACGGGTTCGTATGCGATGACGATTTTGGTGATGTCCTCAATCCCCTTCAAGCCTTCGCGGATTTGGGTAGCAAGGACTTCTTCCGTCTTGCCAGTTTCTCTTTCTTCCAAGGATTCGCCGATGCAGACGATGGGGGTGAGCCCTGCCTTCAAAGCGGTAAGAGTACGCTTGTTGACCGTTTCGTCCGTTTCAGCGAAGTACTGTCTGCGTTCGCTGTGGCCGATGATAACGTATTCTACGTTATATTCCAGCAACATTTCTGCGGAGATTTCCCCGGTGTATGCGCCCTTGTCTGCAAAGTGTACGTTCTCTGCGCCAAGCTTGATGTTCGTGCCCTTAATCGCCTCTGCAATCGCGGGGATATTGATTGCGGGTACGCATACGACTACGTCGCAGTTTGCATCCTTCACGAGGGGAGCGATGGCGTTTACCAGCGCTACGCCCTGCGAAGCGGTATTGTTCATTTTCCAGTTGCCTGCAATAATAGGTCTTCTCATAGTAGTATATCCTCGTCAGTGAAATTACTTGTTGTTCAAGCAAGCGATACCGGGAAGTACCTTGCCTTCAAACAGCTCAAGGGAAGCGCCGCCACCCGTGGAGATGTGGCTCATCTTGTCTGCATAGCCGAGGATTTGTACGGCTGCCGCGCTGTCGCCGCCGCCGATGATGGTCGTAGCCTTTCCGTATACGGATGCAAGAGTCGCCGCAACCGCTTCCGTACCCTTTGCAAGGGTAGGGTTCTCGAATACGCCCATAGGGCCGTTCCAAATAACGGATTTTGCCTCAGCAACTGCCGCGGAGAACAATTTAACCGTTTCAGGACCGATGTCAAGACCCATCATGTCTGCAGGGATTGCCATCGTGGGAACAACGGTCGTTTCGATTTCTGCATCAATAGGGTTGGGGAAGGATTTTGCCGCAACGGTGTCTACGGGAAGAAGGATTTTCTTGCCGAGGCTTGCCGCTTTTGCCATCATTTCCTTACAGTAGTCAATCTTTTCATCGTCAACGAGGGAAGTACCGATTTCGCCGCCCTGCGCCTTGATGAAGGTGTAAGCCATACCGCCGCCGATGATCAAGGTGTCGCACTTTTCAAGCAGGTTGGAGATAACGTTCAGTTTGTCTGCAACCTTTGCGCCGCCGAGGATAGCGAGGAAGGGTCTTTCAGGGTTTTCAAGGGTAGCCGCCATGACGGACAATTCCTTTTCAATCAAGAAACCGCAAGCCGCCGTTTCAACCAAGCCTTCTTCTACGATACCAGCGGTAGATGCGTGCGAACGGTGCGCCGTACCGAATGCGTCGTTTACGTATACTTCTGCAAACGATGCGAGGGTAGCCATAAATTCAGGCGCTTTCTTTTCTTCGCCCTTGTGGAAACGAAGGTTTTCCAGCAATACGCATTCGCCTTCCTTGCAAGCCGCAACCTTAGCCTTTGCATCTTCGCCAACGACGTCAGTAGCAAACGCAACCTTGCCGCCAAGCAATTCGTTCAATCTTGCCGCAACGGGCGCAAGCGTCAATTTCTTTACGTCCTTCGCTGCCTTTTCCAAAAACTCTGCAGTAGCTGCCGCCTGTTCTGCTTCGGGCAGAGCCGCAACCTTTGCCTTTTCTTTCTTGTTGAGGTCAACCTTTGCGTCGAACACGTTGTGGGGCTTGCCCATGTGCGAACAGAGGATAACTTTTGCGCCCTGTTCCATCAGGTACTGAATGGTAGGCAACGCACCGATGATACGGTTTTCGTCGGTGATAACGCCGTCCTTCATAGGTACGTTGAAATCGCATCTAACGAGGACTTTTTTGCCTTTAACTTCGATGTCTTTTACGGTTTTCTTATTCATTGTTAAGAAATCTCCTTACAAATAATTTTCATACGCATATATAATACAGAATTTTTTTGTCTTTGTCAACCTTATTCTTATAGAATAATACAACTTTTTTTTGCGTCCAGACCTTGACGAAACGTGGAAGAGTGTGTTATAATATCCGTAATACGGACGGAGGGCGAACAGATTGAGGTGTAAAATTACCGCGATACGAAGAGCGTATTATCCCGACTTGTCCGAGAAGTACGAAAATCCCATTTCGCACCCTTGCGATATCGAGGAAGGACAGACCTTCGTTTCGGTGGATGGGGAAAAGCCTCTAGGGCTTTGTGACAGCGCTTGGGAGAGTATGGCGTACTTCGTCAAAGAATTGTGCAGTGGCGGTGGGAATTTTTACGACGGGTGGATGAAAAATCCGCGCTCGGCGATGATTTCCTGCAACGACGGGTTTCGCCCCGTAAGCTTTTACATAGAGGTCATAGAATAAACCAAGGAGAAGGGTCAATGAGTAGAGCAGATGAAATTTTCGCGCAGAATATGCAGGACATTATGGAGAACGGGTACTGGGATACCGAGTTGGACGTTCGTCCCCGTTGGGAGGACGGCGCGCCTGCTCATACGGTCAAAAAGTTTGGTATCGTCAACCGCTATAATCTGCAGGAGGAGTTCCCGATTTTGACCATTCGCCGTACGGCGTTTCGCTCCTGCGTGGACGAATTGCTTTGGATTTGGCAGAAAAAGAGCAACAATATCCGCGATTTAAACTCCCATATTTGGGATAGCTGGGCAGATGAAAACGGCTCTATCGGCAAAGCGTACGGCTACCAGCTTGGCGTAAAGCATAAATACAAGGAAGGGGAGTTTGACCAGGTAGACAGAGTGTTGTACGACCTGAAACACAACCCTGCTTCCCGTCGTATTATGACGAATATTTACAATTTCCAAGACCTGCACGAAATGGGGTTGTACCCTTGTGCATACTCGATGACCTTTAACGTATCGGGGGATACTCTGAACGGGATTTTAAATCAGCGTTCCAACGATATGCTGACGGCGAACAACTGGAACGTCGTACAGTACGCGATTCTCTTGATTATGATGGCGCAGGTTTCGGGGTTGAAGGCAGGCGAGCTCGTACACGTTATCGCTGACGCGCATATTTACGACAGACACATTCCGCTTGTCAAAGAAGTGCTGGAAAAACCCAGACATAAAGCCCCCAAGCTGATTGTTGACCCCAACGTCAAGGATTTCTACGATTTCACGGTGGACAGCTTCCAGCTTGTGGATTATGAATATGAGAAGTTGGATAAGAAAATCCCCGTCGCTATTTAATTAACGACGGATTTGCTTGCAACTGCGCCGTTAATATCTTTCAAAGAATGTCGATGTTCAAGGAGTTTTTATGATTATTGCAATCGTGCATGCTGACAAAGAATGGGGGATAGGGAAAGACGGAGATATGATGTTTTCTCTGCCCAAGGATATGGAGTTTTTCCGCGAAACGACGATGGGGCATACCGTCGTAATGGGCGGAAAAACCCTGCGTTCTTTCCCCGGTCAAAAACCTCTTAAAAATCGCACGAATATCGTGGTTAGTAGGGGGCAGGTACGCGATGACTGTATCATAGTGCCCACCATGGATGCGTTGAAATCGGAGATGAAAGCTCGTCAAAACGAAGGGGATATCTACGTCATCGGTGGCGCGCAGATTTATAAGGAATTGCTGCCCCATTGCCATAAGGCTTTGATTACCAAGGTCGATGCCGTGGGTGGCGCGGACACCTTCTTCCCTAACCTTGATACTCATCCGAATTTCGTGTGTGTGGACGAGGGCGAACCCGTAGACGACAACGGGTATACCATTCGTTTTACGACTTATAAGAACTTATCCGTAGAGGAATTATGATGAAAAACGCTTGCAAACGCAGGCGTTTTTTTAATTTTATTAAAAAATTTCGATGATTTTGCTGTAAAATCCTTGTATTTTCCTGCAAAATGTATTACAATATTGCCGTTAAAAAGTTTACGAAGGAGCAAGTAGCGAAGTTATGATTAGAAATGATTTGAGAAACGTTGCCATCATCGCGCACGTTGACCATGGTAAAACCACGCTGGTCAACGAGATGTTGGCGCAGGGCGGCGTATTCCGTGAAAACCAGCAGGTGCAGGACAGAGTCATGGACTCTGGTGATTTGGAAAGAGAGCGTGGGATTACCATTCTTGCGAAAAACACTTCCGCAAGATGGGGGGACGTGAAGATTAACATCGTCGATACCCCGGGGCACGCAGACTTCTCGGGCGAGGTAGAGCGTGTACTTAAGATGGTAAACGGCGCTTTGATTTTGGTGGACGCTGCGGAAGGACCTTTGCCGCAGACCCGTTTCGTTATGCAAAAGGCTTTAGAGCTTGGCTTAAAGCTGATTATCGTCATCAACAAGGTGGACCGTCCGGATGCTCGTATCGACGAGGTTGTCGAGGAAATGCAACTGCTGATGATGGAGCTGGATGCGACCGACGAACAGCTGGAAAGTCCCATCGTCTACTGCTGTGGTAGACAGGGTACTTCTTCGCTGACGCCGGACAAGCAGGGTGAGGACTTGTCTGCTTTGTTTGAAACGATTATCGAAACGATTCCCCCGATGGACGTGGACGTGGACGGCGCTGGTCAGCTCTTGGTTTCGTGTATCGACTACAACGAATTTGTGGGTAGAATCGGTATCGGTAGAATTGAACGTGGACGTATTCGCGCGAACGAGCCTGTCAGTATTTGCAACTTCTTAGACAACAAAGTTCGTACCAACTGCCGTATCGTCAATCTGTACCAGATTGAGGGGTTGGAGCGTACTCCCGTTGCGGAGGCGCAGGCAGGGGATATCGTCGTCTTTTCTGGGATTGACGGCTTGAATATCGGGGACACCGTTTGCGAGCCCTCGAAGGTAGAGCCCGTGCAGTTCGTAAAGATTGAAGAACCTACGGTAGAGATGACCTTCTCCGTCAACGATAGCCCGTTTGCGGGCAAGGAAGGGAAATTCGTCACCACTCGTCAGCTGCGTGATAGATTGTATAAGGAATTGCTTCGTGACGTATCCTTGCGTGTCAACGATACCGACTATGCGGACAGCTTCCGAGTTTGCGGCAGAGGGGAAATGCACCTTTCTATCTTGATTGAAACGATGCGCCGCGAGGGCTATGAATTCCAGGTTTCCACGCCCAAGGTGCTGTATAAAGACATTGACGGCGTTCGTCACGAGCCGATGGAACGCTTCGTTGCAGACGTTCCCGAAGATATGACTGGTCCCGTGTTTGCTGCGATGGGTAACCGTAAGGGTATGCTGTTGCAGATGACGGCGGTGGGCGAGAGAATGCGCCTTGAATTTATCGTACCTTCCCGTGGTTTGTTTGGGTACAAGAGTGAATTTTTGACAGATACCAAGGGTCAAGGTATCATGAATACGATTTTCTTCGCGTATGAACCCTATAAGGGGGATATGCAGAGAAGAAGCACCGGCTCTTTGGTTGCGTTTGAAACGGGCGAAGCGGTCACCTACGGCTTGTTTAACGCGCAGGGCAGAGGTACGCTGTTTGTCACCCCTGGCACGCCCGTGTATGAAGGCATGGTCGTTGGTTATACCAACCTTTCCGACGACATCAACGTAAACGTTTGTAAGACCAAGCATTTGACCAACACCCGTTCTTCGGGAAGTGACGATGCTTTGACGCTCGTTCCCGTTAGCAGAATGAGCCTTGAGGAGTGTTTGGAATTTATCGCTGACGACGAGCTTTTGGAAGTCACCCCGAAATCCTTGCGTATTCGCAAGCGTATTTTGGATAGCGAGCTTCGCGCAAAGGCAAGATTTAGAGAAAAGAAAAACGGCTAATTGTTGCAAAATGCTGATATGAGCATCAAAACAAGCGGTTTCCTTGGAGGGAAACCGCTTGTTTTCTTGCGCGCGTGCGTCTATAATATAATATATGTGCGTGTCTACGTATGTGCGTGAAAAATTTTTTTTTAATTTTTTTGAAAAATCCCTGTAAAATTGTTGACATGGGTTAAAATATTTGTTATTATAGTTTAGCTTGCGTAAGTATGCGTATGTATATGGGTTGAGGTAGGAAGTTGCTGAAACTTCGAAACAAAAGCCGTTTCGACAGGTAATTTCTACTGACAATAGTGGAGGCTCGACCTCTGCGACTAACCGAGGGCTTTACGATGAACGCTCGGGAAAAGAGTGTTTTTATTTTGTAAATACCTCGATACACACGGATGAGTTGACGGAAGTAAAAAAATAGTTAGTATAAAGCTTAAAGGAGAAACAAAAATGGCAGTACAGAAAATCAGAATCAAGTTGGCAGCATACGATCACGAACTCGTTGACGAAGCGGCAACCCGTATCGTTGAAACGATGAAGAAGAGCGGCGCGAAAATTTCCGGTCCGATTCCCCTTCCTACCGAAAGAGAAATCGTTACCATCCTTCGTTCCCCTCATAAATATAAAGATTCGCGCGAACAGTTCGAAATGAGAACGTACAAGAGAATCATCGATATCTATTCCCCCAACGCGAAGTTGCTTGACTCCATCCACTTGCCCGCAGGCGTGGACATCAAAATCAAGCTCTAATCGCGACAATCTGTTAAGTTTGAAGCTTGACAGCTTACAATTTGCCGAGAAATACTTTTCAAGGTATTCGAGAAATAAAAAATTTTTAAGGAGTGAACTTTATCTATGAATAAAGCAATCATCGGTCGTAAAGTTGGGATGACCCAAATCTTTACGGAAGACGGGAAAGTGATTCCCGTAACGGTAGTGGAAGCAGGTCCTTGCCCCGTAGTACAGGTAAAGACGGTTGAAAACGACGGCTATGCTGCGTTGAAGCTCGGTTTTATCGAAGTAAGCGAAAAGGCATTGACGAAGCCTGAACTTGGTCAATTCAAGAAGGCTGGCGTAAAACCCCACAAGGTTTTGAAAGAAGTGAGAGTAGACAACGCAGAAACGTTCAACGTTGGCGACGAGCTGAAGGCTGACGTTTTCGCGGCTGGCGAAAAGGTAGACGTATCGGGTGTAACGAAGGGTCACGGTTTCACGGGTGTTATTAAGAGATGGAATCAGCACCGCTTGAAGATGACTCACGGTACGGGTCCTGTGCACAGAGAACCCGGTTCTATGGGTCCTATCAGCTCCCCTTCGAGAGTATTTAAGCATAAGCACCTCGCAGGTCAGTACGGTGTGGAAAACGTTACCATCCAGAACCTTGAAGTTGTTAAGGTTGATTTGGCAAGAAACGCAATCCTCATCAAGGGCGCGATCCCCGGACCTAAGGGCAGCGTTGTTACGATTAAGAACAGCGTTAAGAGCAAATAAGGAGAGTGAACAGACATGGCTACGATTAAAGTATATAACATGAAAGGCTCCGAAGTAGGCACCATGGAACTTTGCGATTGCGTGTTCGGTGTTGAATACAAGGAAGCAGTTATTCATCAGGCAGTCGTTACCCGTCTTGCTAACGAAAGACAGGGTACCAAATCCACCCTCACCAGAAGCGAAGTACGCGGCGGCGGTATTAAGCCTTGGCGTCAGAAGGGTACGGGTCGCGCTCGTCAGGGCTCCATCCGCGCTCCTCAGTGGATCAAGGGCGGCGTTGTGTTCGCTCCCAAGTCCCGTGACTTCTCCAAGAAGATGAACGCAACGGCGAAGAAAGTTGCTCTTTACTCCGCACTTTCCAAGAAGGTTGCTGACGGCGAATTCATCGTAATCGACGAATTGACCGTATCCGCACCTAAGACGAAGGAAATGGTAGCGTTCCAGAAAGCGCTTGGTTTGAACAAGACTGCTTTGGTGGTAATGGACAACGACGACGTAAACGTAATCCGCGCAGCGGCAAACATCCCTACGATGGAAACGTTGCCCCTCGCACAGCTCAGCACCTACGAAGTTGTTAAATACAACAAGGTCGTTATGACGAAGGCTGCTGTGGAAAAAATCCAGGAGGTTAACGCGTAATGTTTGCAGAAGATATCATCATTAAGCCCGTCCTTACCGAAAAGGGTTATGACGGCATCGCGTCCAAGACCTATACGTTCTACGTAAAGAAGGACGCTAACAAGACGCAAATCAAGTTGGCAATCGAGAGCATCTTCGGTGTTAAGGTTGCATCCGTAAACACGGTTACCTGCAAGGGTAAGTTGAAGAGAATGGGCAGACACGAAGGGTACACCCCTGACCGTAAAAAGGCAATCGTGAAGCTTGCTGAAGACAGCAAGACCATCGAATTCTTCGACGCATTGAGCTAATCCGGGAGGAACAAGAAAAATGGCTATTAAATCTTATAAACCGACTTCCGCCGGTCGCCGTTTCGTCACCGTTCTTACGAATGACGATTTGACGAAGGGCAGCAAGCCCGTCAGAGCGTTGATGCACGATCAGCGTCACAGCGGCGGTCGCAACAACTTGGGTAGAATCACCACCCGTCACATCGGCGGTGGCAACAGAAGAAAGTACCGTATCATCGACTTCAAGAGATTGAGAGACGATATCCCTGCAACTGTTAAGGCTATTCAGTATGACCCTAACAGAAGCGCGCACATCGCCCTCATCTGCTATGCAGATGGTGTAAAGGCTTACATCCTCGCGCCTGTTGGTTTGAACGTAGGCGACAAGGTTATGAGCGGTCCTAACGCGGACATCAAGGTAGGTAACGCACTTCCCCTTGAAAACATCCCCGTAGGTACGATGGTACACAACATCGAATTGACCCCTGGCAAGGGTGGTCAAATCGCAAGATCTGCTGGTATTTCCGCGCAGATCATGGCAAACGAAGGCAAGTATGCGACCTTGAGAATGCCTTCTGGCGAAATGAGATACGTTCTCTTGAAGTGCCGTGCGACCATCGGTCAGGTTGGCAACGTAGACCACGAACTCGTTTCCCTTGGTAAGGCAGGTAAGGCAAGATACCTTGGTCTTAGACCTGAAGTACGTGGTTCGGTTATGAACCCTGTAGATCACCCTCACGGTGGTGGTGAAGGTAAGTCGCCTATCGGTCACGCTGGTCCTATGACGCCTTGGGGCAAACCTGCTCTTGGCTACAAGACCAGAAAGAAGAAGAATGCAACCAATAAGTTCATTCTTAAGAGAATCAACTAATCGGAGGAGTAGAAAATGTCTAGAAGCATTAAGAAAGGACCTTACGTCGAAGCAAAGCTCTTGAGCAGAATTCAGGCTATGAACGACGCAAATGAAAAGAAAGTTCTCAAAACTTGGTCGAGAGCATCCACGATCTTCCCCGATTTCGTAGGTCATACGATTGCAGTATACGACGGTCGTAAGCACGTTCCCGTATATGTAACGGAAGATATGATCGGGCATAAGCTTGGTGAATTCGCTCCTACCAGAACGTTCCACGGTCACGCGGCGAAAACCACGAAGGCGAAATAAGGAGAAATAAAGAAATGGCAACGAATATGAATAAAAAAGCGGCTAGGGTTGCTGAAAACAAAGAAAAGCGCCCCCACGCAATTGCTAAGTACGTCAGAGTTTCCCCTTACAAAGTAAGAACGGTTCTTGCTTTGATTCGCGGGAAGAGCTACAGAGAAGCGAAAGCAATTCTCGATTACAGCGTAAACGGCAGCGCGCTTGCAGTTAAGAAAGTTCTTATGTCTGCAGCAGCAAACGCTGAACACAACATGGGTATGGACAAGAATGACCTCTACGTTGCAGAATGTTTTGCAGACGGCGGTCAGATGCTGAAGAGAATGCAGCCCGTATCTAAGGGTAGAGGCCACGCGATCTTGAAGAGAACGAGCCACATTACCGTAATTTTGGACGTTAAAAAATTGGAAGGAGAAGTATAATGGGACAGAAAGTTAATCCTCACGGCCTCAGAGTCGGTGTTATCAGCGGCTGGAACACCCAGTGGTATGCAGATAAAAAGCAGTTCTCCAAATTCCTCAAAGAAGATAACGTTATTCGTACCTTCTTGAAGAAGAAGTACTATGCAGCAGCAATCAGCAAGATCATGATTGAACGCGCTGCGAACAAAATCGCGATCACCGTTCACACGGCTCGCCCTGGCGTTATCATCGGTAAGGCTGGCGCAGAAGTAGAAATCATCAAAAAAGACCTTGCTAAGCTTACGAATGGTAAGATGGTAAGCATCAACATCACGGAAGTTAGAAAGCCTGATTGCGACGCTCAGCTTGTTGCTGAAGGTGTTGCAGCTCAGCTTGAAAAGCGTATGTCTTTCCGTCGTTGTATGAAGCAGGCTATCGGCCGTTCTATGAGAGCTGGCTGCAAGGGTATCAAAATGATGGTCAGCGGTCGTCTTGACGGCGCAGAAATCGCAAGAAGCGAACAGTACCACGAAGGTTCTATTCCTCTTCAGACTTTGCGTGCTGACATCGATTACGGCTTTGCAGAAGCGCACACGACGTTCGGTATGATCGGCGTTAAGTGCTGGATTTACAAGGGCGAAGTCATCAAAGCGGCTAAGAAAACCGCTACGGAAGGAGGCGAACTGTAATGTTAATTCCTAAGAGAGTAAAAAGACGTAGACAGCATCGTGGTACGATGAAGGGTAAGGCTACGAAAGGTAATAAGGTAGCATACGGCGAATACGGCTTGGTTTCCGAAGAACTCGGCTGGATCAAATCCAACCAGGTCGAAGCAGCCCGTATCGCAATGACCAGATTCATCAAGCGTGGTGGTAAAGTATGGATCGACATCTTCCCCCACAAGCCCATCACCAAGAAGCCTGCTGAAACTCGTATGGGTTCCGGTAAGGGTTCGGTAGAATACTGGGTAGCAGTTGTTAAACCCGGCCGCGTAATGTTCGAAATGGCTGGTGTTAGCGAAGACGTAGCAAGAGAAGCTATGAGATTGGCTTCCCACAAGTTGCCCGTTAAGTGCAAGTTTGTGAAGAAGTCCGACCTCGAAGAGAAGGCAGAAGGCGGTGAACAATAATGAAAATGAAAGCAATTAAAGAAATGACGAGTGAAGAACTCGTTGCAAAGCTTGCTGAGCTTAAGAGCGAACTTTTCAACCTTCGTTTCCGTCAGGCTTCCGGTCAGCTTGAAAGCCCCGTTTCCATCAGAAACTGCAAGAGAAACATCGCTCGCGTGAACACGGAAATCCGTGCGAGAGAGCTCAAGGCGTAATGGAGGACAAGAACATGGAAAGAAATCTTAGAAAAGAAAGAGTAGGTCTTGTAATTTCCGACAAAATGGACAAAACCGTTGTTGTGGAAATCACCGATAAGAGCAAGCACCCCCTTTACAAGAAAACCATTACTAAGACCAAACGCATCAAGGCGCACGACGAAAACAACGAGTGCGGCATTGGTGATAAGGTTCGTATCGTCGAAACGAGAAAGCTCAGCAAGGATAAAAACTGGCGCGTAGCGGAAATCGTTGAGAAGGCTAAGTAATTAAAGGAGAGAAAGAGTTATGATACAACCTCAGAGCAGGCTCAAAGCAGCTGACAACAGCGGTGCAAAAGAGCTTATGTGTATTAGAGTATTAGGCGGCTCCTTCCGTAGATCGGGCAACATCGGCGATGTAATCGTGGCTTCCGTTAAGGCGGCTACTCCCGGTGGCGCAGTGAAGAAGGGTGACGTCGTTAAGGCTGTTATCGTAAGAAGCGCGCAGGGCGTTCGTCGTGCGGACGGTACGTACGTTAAATTTGACGAAAACGCAGCGGTTATTATCGATAACCAGAAGCAACCTAAAGGTACGCGTATCTTTGGGCCGGTTGCAAGAGAATTGAGAGATAAGGACTACATGAAGATTATCTCCCTTGCTCCGGAAGTGCTGTAATTGAGGAGGACTAAAACAATGAACGTAAAAGTAAATGATAACGTACTTGTAATTGCCGGTAAAGATAAAGGCGTACAGGGAAAAGTCCTTGCCACGTCCCCCAAAGCAAATACGGTAGTTGTAGAAGGTGTTCGTATTCAGAAGAAACACCAGAGAGCAAGAAAAGCTAACGAAACGAGCGAAATCGTTTCCAAACCCGGTCCCATCGATGCCTCCAACGTTATGGTTGTATGCCCTACCTGTGGTAAGGCTACCCGCGTTAAGCATGCAGAAGTTGACGGGAAGAAGGTCCGCGTATGTAAGTGCGGCGCAGTTCTTGATAAGGCGTTTGCTAAGAAGTCGGCTAAGGCCGCTGCTGCAGTAGAAGAAGCACCTAAGAAGAGAACGAGAAAGCGCGCAGCTAAGGCAGAAACCGTTGAAACTGCGGATAAGGAATAATGAGGTAGACGAATATGGCAGAGAAAGTTTATAAAAACAGAGTCAAGGAAAAGTACGAAAAAGAAGTAGTACCTTACCTTATGAAAAAATTCGGCTACACGTCCGTGATGCAGTGCCCCAGATTGGTGAAGATCGTTATCAACACCGGTCTTGGCGACATCAAGGATAACGCGAAGTCCATCCAGACCATCGAAAACGAAATCAAGTTGATTTCCGGTCAGCAGCCTATCTTGACGAAGGCTAAGAAGTCCGTTGCGAACTTCAAGGTTCGTGAAGGTCAGACCGTTGGTATCAAGGTAACCCTTCGCGGTGAAAGAATGTATAACTTCTACGACAAGTTCGTATCCATCGCCCTTCCCCGTCTCCGCGACTTCCGTGGTGTACCCGATAAGGCGTTCGATGGACGCGGCAACTACTCGGTTGGTTTGAAAGAACAGCTGATCTTCCCCGAAATCACGTACGATCAGGTTGAAAAGATCAGAGGTATGGACGTAGCAATCGTCACCACCGCGAACACGGACGAAGAGGCAAGAGAGCTTTTGAGAGCGCTCGGTATGCCTTTCAAGAAGTAAGGAGATACGACAATGGCAAAGAAGTCTATGATTAATAAACAGCAAAAGACGCCCAAGTTCTCTACGAGAGCTTACACGAGATGCAGCATTTGCGGTAGACCTCACTCGGTTTTGAGAAAGTACGGTATTTGCCGTATTTGCTTCCGTAATCTTGCATACAAAGGGGAAATCCCCGGCGTTCACAAGTCGAGCTGGTAATAGGAGGTAAAAGAAATGACGGATCCTATCGCAGATATGCTTACTAGAATCAGAAATGCAATCAAATCCAGCAAGGAAAGCGTGGAAATCCCCGCTTCCAACATGAAGAAGTCGATTGCAGAAATCCTTCTCAACGAAGGTTGGGTTAAGGACGTTAAAATCGTTGAAGACGGTTATAACGGTAAGATTGTAATTACTCTTAAATACGTTGATAAGAAATCGGTTATCAGCGGCTTGCAGAGAGTTTCCAGACCTGGTCTTAGAAACTATGCAGACGTTGAAAACATGCCCAGAATTCTTGGTGGTTTCGGTACTGTAATCCTGTCCACCAACAAGGGCGTTATGACCGGTAAGAATGCGAAAGCAAACAACGTTGGCGGCGAAGTACTTTGCTACGTTTGGTAAGGAAGGAGGGTGTGAACTATGTCTAGAATTGGTAAAATGCCCATCGCCCTTCCCGCAGGCGTGGCAGTAGAATTCGCAAACGGCGTCGTAACGGTAAAGGGCCCTAAGGGTACCCTTTCCCGCGAAGTTGTCGGCAACATCGGTATCGAAACGGAAGGCACGAACCTTGTAGTAAAGGCTCTTGACAACGCAGCTGATACCAACGCAAAGCACGGCCTTTACAGAGCGTTGCTTCAAGGTATGGTAACCGGCGTAACGGAAGGTTTCGTTCGTACGCTTGAAATCAAAGGTGTAGGTTGGAAGGCAGCTGTTCAGGGCAACAAGCTTGTTTTGAACGTTGGTTTCTCTCACCCCGTAGAAGTGGTTGCACCCGAAGGAATCACCTTCGCTTGCCCCGCGCTTACGGAAGTAACGGTTTCCGGTATCAACAAGGAAGTAGTCGGTCAGGTTGCTGCTAACATCAGAGCTATCAGACTTCCCGAACCTTACCACGGATACGGTATTCGCTACAAGGGCGAAGTGATCGAACGTAAGGAAGGTAAGACGTCCGGTAAAGGTAAGAAATAAGGAGCGTAAAGTATGATTTCCAAAATTGATAAAAATTCGGTAAGACAAAGACGCCATGCACGCGTCAGAAAGTCGATTACGGGAACCGCTGAAACGCCCCGTATGAACGTTTACAGAAGCCTTAACCACATCTACGTACAGGTTATCGACGATAGAGCAGGTAACGAAAAGGGTGGTATCACCATCGCGGCTGCTTCTACCATGGATAAAGCTGTAAAAGAACAGATCGCAGGTCTTTCCAAGACGGATGCAGCAAAGGTCGTTGGTACGATCGCTGCTCAGCGTGCAATGGAAAAAGGCGTGACGGCAGTCGTATTCGACAGAGGCGGCTACCTCTACACGGGACGTGTAAAGGCAGTTGCGGACGGCGCAAGAGAAGCCGGACTTAATTTCTAAGGAGTGGGTACAATGGCAGACGAAAAAAGAGAAAGAAGACCTCAGAGAAGACAAGCTGAAGACGACGGTCTTATTAAAAAGCTTATTGAAGTTAACCGTGTAACGAAGGTTGTTAAGGGTGGTAAGAACATGCGTTTTGCTGCTCTGGTAATCGTTGGCGACGGCAAGGGCAAGATCGGCGTTGCTACGGGTAAGGCTAAGGAAGTACCCGAAGCAATCGAAAAGGCTACTTTGAGAGCAAAGAAAAACATGGTATCCGTATCCATCGTAGACGGTACGATTCCCCATCAGGTTATCGGTAAGTTCGGCCGTGGCGCTGTCCTTATGATGCCTGCTGCAGAAGGTACTGGTGTTATCGCGGGCGGTCCCGTCCGTGCGGTTATGGAAGCCGTAGGCGTTAAGAACATCAGAACGAAGTCCCATGGTTCTCAGAACCCCGGCAACTGCGTTAAGGCTGCAATCGAAGGCTTGAAGGAACTCAAGTCCGTTGAACAGGTTGCTGCTCTTCGTGGTAAGACCGTTGAGGAAATTCGTAGCTAATAGTTGGAGGATAGAGAAATGGCTAAGATTAAAGTTACGCTTGTTAAGAGCACCATCGGTCAAATCGCGTCCGTAAAGGGCACGGTTGCGGCTTTGGGTCTGAAGAAAATCCGTTCCTCCAGCGAGCTTGAGGATAATGCATCCGTTCGTGGCATGATCGCGAAGGTTGCACATCTCGTCAAGGTAGAAAACGTTTAAGGAGATACAGCAATGAGAATTGATACTCTTTCCCCTGCAGAAGGGGCTACCAAAGCGCCCAAGAGATTGGGTCGCGGTATTGGTTCCGGCTTAGGTAAGACGTCCGGTAAGGGTCACAAAGGTCAGTGGGCTCGTTCCGGTGGCGGTGTTCGCCCCGGCTTCGAAGGTGGCCAGATGCCCATCGCTCGTCGCGTACCTAAGAGAGGTTTTAACCACGTTGGTAAGAAGGTATACGTTATCGTAAACCTTGCTGACCTTGCAGAACTTCCTGCAGGCACCGTGGTTGACTATGGCTTCGTTATGGAAAACGGCCTTGCAAAGGCGGTTAAGAACAACTGTGGTTTGAAGGTGCTTGGCGACGGCGAATTGAACGTTGCGCTCACCGTTAAGGCTGCGAAGTTCTCTGCTTCTACAAAAGCAGCTATCGAAGCAGCACAGGGCACGGCAGAAGTCCTCTAAAAAGAAATTGTGACACGGAAAATCGCCGAAAGCGGTTTTCCGTAGTTCGCATTATTTCTCCCCACAGCTTCCGCGTTTCTTTTGCGGAAGTTGAGTAAAAACTTTCAACGGAGAAAAAAATGTTAAAAACTCTAATTAATGCATTTAAAGTCAAGGAAATCCGCCACAAGGTCTATATGATGCTCTTGTTGCTCTTGGTTTTCCGTATTGGCTGTTTTATTCCCGTTCCCGGTTTGGACAGATCGACCTTTGAAACCTTTATTAAAGGTGGCGGAAACGACTTCTTGACGCTGATGAGTGGCGTTACGGGTGGCGCGCTTTCCCAAGGTACGCTTTTTGCGCTTGGTATCGGGCCTTACATCAACGCGTCGATTATCATGCAGTTGTTGGGCGTAGGTATTCCGGCGCTCGAAAGACTTTCCAAACAAGGCGAAGAGGGTCGTAAGAAGATTGCGCAATATACGAGATATTTGACCATCGTTTTGGCGGTGATTCAATCTATCGGTATTATCGTTTCTTTCGCAACTAGCGAAGGCGCTTTAAGAACGCAGTTCTTTGGCAATAGCGAATTCTTAACGGGCGCATTCATGACGATTATGTACACGGCAGGTGCGATGCTCGTTATGTGGATTGGTGAAAGAATCACCGACTACGGCGTAGGTAACGGTCAATCCATGATCATCTACGTAGGTATCGTTGCTACGGCAGGTCAGTTGTTGCTTGATAAAATCACCAATTTCGGTACGGACAGCGACGGCATCAAGGCAATCGTTTCCGTAGTGGTATTCGTACTGGTTGCAACGTTAATTTTCTTTGCAATCGTTTACGTAGACCTCTCCGAAAGAAAAGTACCCGTACAGTACGCAAAGCAGATCAAGGGTAGAAAGATGTATGGCGGTCAGTCCTCCAACATTCCTATCCGTATCGCAGGCAGCGGCGTTATGCCTCTGATCTTCTCCTTCTCCATCCTTTCGTTCCCTCAGCTGATCGCAAGTATGATCAATGGTGGTGACAACGCTTTTGCTAAATGGTGGGCGCAATATATGAGCGGTTCGTCCTCGAACGAATGGGGCGTAGTCATCTACTCTACGGTACTTTGCTTGTTGATTTTTGCGTTCTCGTTCTTCTATGCGCAGATGCAATTCAATCCGGAAGACGTTTCCAAGAACATTCAGCAGAACGGCGGCTTTATTCAGGGTATTCGTCCTGGTAAAGCAACGGAAAACTATCTGAAGAAGATTTCTAACAGAATCACGCTGTTCGGCGCAATTTATTTGTCGTTGATCGCGTTCATTCCTTCGGTAGTCTTCTCGTTCGTTTCGCTTGACCTTGTCAACGTATTCTCGACAACGGGTATCCTCATCGTCGTATCGACGGCTATGGAATTCGAAAAGCAGTTGCAAGCGCAGCTGATGATGAAGAACTACAAAGGGTTCTTAAAGTAAGATGCTAATGACGGCTTTGCGGTTGCATCGCAACCGCAAGGTCAGCTTCGAAAATCATTGTGCGGAGTATAGTCCTATGAATATTATTTTACTCGGCGCGCCTGGTGCGGGTAAGGGTACGCAAGCGTCTATGATTACTGACGCATATGGTATCCTGCATATTTCCACGGGCGATATTTTCAGAGCAAATATGCAAGAAAAAACGCCGATCGGTGTGATTGCAAAATCGTACATCGACAAGGGACAGCTTGTTCCTGACGATATAACTTGTCAAATTGTAGAGGACCGTTTACAGCAAGATGATTGCAAAAAGAACGGTTTTATGCTGGACGGCTTCCCTCGCACCATTCCGCAGGCAGAAGCTTTGGAGAAGTTGGAGAAGGTTGATGCGGTGATTAACATCGACATTGATACTTCGTTGTTGTTGGCGAGGTTGTGCGGTAGACGGGTATGCAGAGACTGCAGCGAAAGCTATCACGTTTCTCGTTTAAACGGTAAGACGACCTGTGAAAAGTGCGGTGGCGAATTATACCAGCGCAAAGACGATAACGCAGAAACGGTCGGGAGCCGTTTGAAGGTTTACCATGCGCAGACAGCACCTTTAATCGACTACTACACGAAGAAGGGTTTGTTGATCAACGTGCAAGGCGATGCGACTCCGACGGAAGTTTTTGCAGAAATTCGTGAAAAACTGGAAGCTTTGAAGAACTGATATGATTTTCATAAAGAGTGAAAAAGAAATTGATTGCATACGCGAGGCTTGCAAAATCGTAAAGGAAACTTTGGATTTCGTTGGCTCAAAAATCAAGCCGGGTATGAGCACCAAAGAGGTGGACGAACTGGTCGAAAGATATATTCGCGCATCGGGTGCAAATCCCTCATGCCTTGGGTACGGTGGATTTCCGGCATCGGCATGCGTATCGGTCAATGAAATGGTGGTGCACGGAATTCCCAACCATGAAACCATTTTAAAGGACGGCGATATTGTCAGCGTGGACGTGGTGGCGGACAAAAACGGTTATCACGGCGACGCCTGTCGCACCTTCTGTATCGGCAACATTTCTGAAGATGTAAAAAAGCTGGTACAGGTGACAGAAGAATGTTTCTTTAAAGGCATTGAGGGCTTGCGGGCTGGTACTCCACTGTTCGACATTGGCGCGAAGGTGCAAAAGCACGCAGAGAGCCATGGTTACGGTGTAATTCGTTCCTACTCAGGTCACGGGATTGGCAGGGAAATGCACGAAGATCCGTCTGTTCCGAATTACGGAAAAGCGGGTACGGGTGTGCGTTTGCGTGCGGGTACGGTACTTTGTATCGAACCGATGATTGCGATGGGAACTTGGCGAACCAAACTCCTTGCGGACGGATGGGGCGCTGTTACGGCAGACGGTAAGCCTGCGGCGCATTACGAAAATACGGTAGTTGTGCGCGAGGATGGCGTAGAAATTCTTACTTTGTAAGAATGGCAGATAAAAATAAATTCGGAGGGAATTTCGGTGTCTAAAGACGATGTAATCGAGGCGGAAGGTAAAGTAATCGAAGCGTTGCCCGGTGCGACCTTCAAGGTACAACTTTCCAACGGTCATGTTATCACCGCATATATTTCCGGTAAGCTGAAGATGAACTACATTCGTATCATCGAAGGCGATACGGTAAAATTGGAGATGAGCCCGTACGATCTGACGAAAGGCAGAATTACGTGGCGCAGCAAGTCGTAATTTTTACGGCAACATATACTTCAAATACTTGAAGATAGAAGTTCTAATAACAAGGAGAAAATACAATGAAAGTCAGACCTTCTGTAAAACCTATGTGCGATAAGTGCAAAGTTATTAAAAGAAACGGCAGAGTTATGGTAATTTGCTCAAAAAGTAAGAGCCATAAGCAAAGACAGGGCTAAAAATGCTTGACATCCCTATTTTGGTGTGCTATAATAGTAGTATGCCGTAATGTGGGATAAGACGGCTTTCGGGAAAAATTTCCCCAAAAAATAGAGAAAACGACGGCTGAATTTCCGCAAAATTGTGCGGGAATTCGGCGTGTTTCGTTGCATAATAGACGGTTTCGTCAAACGTGGTACGCCACGCCTGCAGCTTTGAGGTAAAAATCAAGGCAAAGGGCTTGGTGCGCTCTTTTGCGTTATCGGGAAAATTTTCCTTTTATCCCAAGAAATCCCAACTTGGAAGACAATACGGACAAGACCTTGGCGGCATTTTCCACTGCTAAAAAGGCGGTTCGTTCGAATATAACCTAAAAAAACAAACATTAAAAAACAAACGGAGGACAGAAATCAATGGCACGTATTGCCGGTGTAGATTTACCCAGAGAAAAAAGAGTGGAAATCGGCCTTACCTACATTTACGGTATTGGTCTGACCACTTCCAAGAAAATTCTCGCTGAAACGGGCATCAATCCTGATACGAGAGTAAAGGATCTCGATGAAAACGACGTTTCCAAATTGAGAGAATATATTGATAACAAATTGAGAGTAGAAGGTGAACTTCGTAGCGAAGTATCCCTCAACATTAAGCGCCTTATGGAAATCGGTTGCTATAGAGGCATCCGTCACAGAAAGGGCTTGCCCGTTCGCGGTCAGAGCACGAAGAGAAACGCACGTACGCGTAAAGGTCCTGCTCGCGCAATCGCAGGTAAGAAGAAATAAGAAGGAGGAGCGATAAGTAATGGCACAGGTTAAAAAAGTCGCTTCCAGAAAGCGTAAAGAAATTAAAAAGGTAGACAAAGGACAAGTTCACATTCAGTCTACGTTCAACAACACGCTTGTTACCATCACGGATATGGCAGGTAATGCCATTTCTTGGTCCAGCGCAGGTTCCCTTGGTTATAAGGGTTCTAGAAAGGGTACTCCTTTCGCAGCACAGATGGCAGCAGAAACCGCAGCTAAGGCAGCAAAAGAACACGGCCTTCGCAGCGTAGAAGTATACGTTAAGGGTCCCGGTGCAGGTCGTGAATCTGCAATCCGTGCGCTTGCAACGTGTGATTTGGAGATTACGCTCATCACCGACGTATCCCCCATCCCTCACAATGGTTGCCGTCCCCCCAAACGTCGTAGAGTATAATCAGGAGGAAGGAAGAAATTATGGCTACTTATAGAGAAGCTAAATGTAAACTTTGTAGAAGAGAAGGCGCTAAGCTCTTTTTGAAGGGTGACAAGTGCTACATGGAAAAATGCCCGTTCAATAAGCGTCCGGTTGCACCCGGTCAGCACGGCGCGGCAAGAAAGAAGGTTTCCGAATACGGCTTGCAGCTTCGCGAAAAGCAGAAGACCAAGAGAATTTACGGCGTTCAGGAAGGCCAGTTCCGCAAGTACTACGAAATGGCAGATAGAATGAGAGGCGTAACTGGTGAAAACATGCTGTCCCTTTTGGAAAGAAGATTGGACAACGTTGTATACAGAATGGGCGTTGCTCCTTCCAGAACGTTGGCTCGTCAAATCGTTAACCACGCGCACATCTCCGTAAACGGCAAGACCGTAACTATCCCTTCCTACATCGTGAAGGCTGGTGACGTAGTTTGCGTTAAGGAAAACAGAAAGGGCAACAAGTATTTCACTGCTCTTAAAGAAACTGCTGCAAACAACACGCTTGTTAAGTGGGTTGAATTCGACAGAGAAAAGTTGGAAGGCAAGGTACTTGCTCTGCCTACCAGAGAAGACATTGACAGCCAGATCGCTGAACACATGATCGTCGAGTTGTACTCCAAGTAATTTTTAAAATAACAGGAGGTAGTATAATGATCGAAATGGATATGCCCAAGCTCGAAGTGCTTGAAAACGACGACTTTTATGCAAAGGTAGTATGTGAGCCCTTAGAGAAAGGTTTCGGTCTTACGATAGCAAACTGTCTTAGAAGAATTCTTTACGCTGCATTGCCCGGCGCAGCAGTGGAAGGAATCCGTTTTATGGACGGTAGCGTTAAACACGAATTTTCTGCAGTAGAAGGTATCAGAGAAGACGTTGCGGAAATCATCCTTAACTTAAAATCTTTGGCGATTAAGACGAAGATTGTTGATAAGGATTATGAAAAGGTTTTGCACATTGTTAAGGACGGCCCCGCTGTACTTACTGGTAAGGACCTGAACGTTGATGCTGAAATCGAAATCGTGAACGGCGATCAGTATATTTGCTCGATCGACGAAGGTGCGCGCTTCGATGCAGAAATCACCATCGGTAGAGGTAGAGGTTATGCGTTTGCAGAAGCGCACAAGCAGCCCATCGTGGATTATATCGCAACCGATTCCCCGTACTCGCCTGTACAAAAGGTGCATTACGAAGTAACGCCCACCCGCGTAGGTCAGGACGTTGAATACGATAAGCTGACGTTGGAAGTATGGACCAACGGTACGTTCTCCGGT
Source organism: Candidatus Scatosoma sp. (assembly GCA_045654025.1). GTDB lineage: Bacteria > Bacillota > Clostridia > Christensenellales > Borkfalkiaceae > Scatosoma. Next base: position 7,969 of record JAZOMO010000031.1, on the reverse strand, counting down.
AAGGAAATCATTTCGCTTGCTGCGAAGATTATGCAAGAACACATCAGTCTGTTTGTTAACCTTAGTGAAACGATCAGAGATATGGGCGTTCTCGTTAAGACGGAAGACGATAAGCAACAACAGGTACTCAAGATGGCGATTGAGGAAATGGACCTTTCCGTTCGTTCCTACAACTGCTTGAAGAGAGCGAACATTCATACGGTAGAAGACCTTACCAAGAAGACGGAAGACGATATGTTGAAGGTGAGAAACCTCGGCAGAAAGTCCCTGGACGAAGTGATCCAGAAGCTGGACTCTTATGGTCTTACATTAAGCAAACAGGAGGATTAAAATTATGCCCGGTAAATTGGGAAGAACGTCCAAGGAAAGAAATGCTCTGCTTAGAGGCTTAGCGTCCCAGCTCCTTTGGTACGGTAAAATCGAAACGACCGCTGCAAAGGCAAAAGAGTTGAAGCCCTATGTGGAAAAGCTCATCACCAAAGCGGTAAACAGCTATGACGATGTTATTGAATTTGAAGTTACGAAGACGGATAAGAAAGGTAAGGAAGTTGTTGTTAAGTCCTTCAAGGACGGCGCAAAACGTCTTGCTGCTCGTCGTGCAATCATGGCAAAGACCTATGATTTGCCTGAAATCAAGGCTTTCAACGAAAAGAAAGCTGATTTCAAAGCAAGAACTGCAGGTATCAACCATCCTTTGATGGCAAAGCTTTTCAATGAAATCGCACCTAAGTATGCGGCAAGAAAGGAAGAGCTTGGTCAGGGCGGCGGCTACACCAGAATCTATCTTCTGGGTGAACGTCGTGGTGATGGCGCTGAAACCGCAATCATCGAGCTTGTTTAATTAAGCCAAACGTTAAAAACGACTACGGAGTAAATCCGTGGTCGTTTTTGTCTTTCTTCTGCTCGGAGCGCAGACGATTTTTCAGGTGCCCGTTTGAACATTTGGACATAGAAAACCGTCAAAGGATGACGAATGTAATATCATTTTCTGTAAAAATTACAGCTTTTTCGTGAAAACAACATGAAAGTTGTTATTTTTTTAAGGGAAAGGGGTTGAAGTTTTTCGCTCTTTATTGTATAATATAGACATATAGATTGATTGTAGATAGGAGGCATCGCTGTGTGGATGTGGATCTGGTTCGGTTTGGCGCTGACGTTTTTAGTCGCTGAACTTTGCACTATTGACCTTGTGGCGATTTGGTTTGCGATTTCTGCGTTGATACTTGGTATTCTCGCCGCAATCTTCACCGAGTTGCAATTTGGCTGGCAGGCGTTGATTTTCGTCCTTCTTTCGACGGGCTTGTTCTTTGCGACTCGTCCATTTGTAAAGAAATTTATGAAACGAAAAAAGGGTCAGGAAACGAATTTAGAGCTTGTTGTTGATAATACCGCGCGTGTGGTAGAAGTAATTGATAACAGCCGTGAAGTGGGCGCAGTAAAAATCAATGGTTTGATTTGGACGGCTCGTTCTGTTGACGGCTCTATCATAGAGGTTGATGAGCTTGTGCTCGTCAAGGAGATTAAAGGCAATAAACTTATCGTAGAGAAAAAAATAGGAGGTCGGTAATTTATGTCACCTTGGGTAATTGGATTGATTGTATTCGGCGCTGTTTTGCTTGTAATCATTGTAAGCGGTATTAAGGTTGTGCCGCAGGCAAAGGCGTACGTTGTAGAACGCTTGGGCGCGTACCGTGAAACGAAACAGACGGGTTTGCGATATGTGATTCCATTCTTTGAAAGAGTGGCGAAGGTCGTTTCCTTAAAGGAGCAGGTTGTGGACTTTGCGCCTCAGCCCGTGATCACGAAGGATAACGTAACGATGCAAATTGACACCGTTGTGTTCTACCAGATTACGGATGCGAAGCTGTACGCTTACGGCGTAGAGTATCCGATTATGGCAATCGAGAACTTGACGGCGACTACTTTGCGTAATATCATCGGTGAACTGGAGTTAGACAATACCCTCACGTCTCGTGATACCATCAATGCGAAGATTCGCAGTATTTTGGACGAAGCAACCGACCCTTGGGGGATTAAGATCAACCGTGTCGAGCTGAAGAACATCAAGCCCCCTGCAGAAATCCAGGATGCGATGGAAAAGCAGATGAAGGCAGAACGTCAACGCCGTGAAGCAATCTTGCGCGCTGAAGGTGAAAAGGCAAGTAATATCTTGGTGGCAGAAGGTAAAAAGGCCAGCCAAATTTTGTCGGCAGAAGCTGAAAAGCAGGCGGCTATTTTGAAGGCGGAGGCTGAAAAGCAGGCGGCTATCTTGAAGGCGGAGGCTGAAAAGGAAGCCATTCTTCGTGTCAACGAGGCGCAGGCAGAATCCATTCGCATGATCAATGAAGCGAATCCCAGTGAAGCGTACTTGCTGTTGCGTAAGCTGGAAGCGATTGGTGAACTTGGCGATGGTCAGGCAACGAAGATTATTATTCCTAGCGAATTGCAGAGCGTTGTTGGCTTGGTAAACACCATTAAAGAAGCAAAATAATAGGGGCAGGTATGCCTTGAACGAAAAGTCCTCGTTTTTTGCGAGGACTTTTTTATAATATTTTGGTTATGTGTGCAAATGTTCGACAGAAGGATTGATTTTATAAAAAAAGTGTGCTACAATAATAGGGAAAGAAAAAGGAGAAAGAACGATGCAATCTTTACGCGAATTATTCCGAATAGGAAAAGGACCGTCCTCTTCCCATACGATAGGACCGGAGCATGCCGCAAAGTTGTTTTTGAAGAGAAACCCCGCGGCAGATGCGTTTAAGGTCGTGCTGTTTGGTTCGCTGGCGAAGACGGGCGAAGGGCACGGAACGCAGAAGATTTTGCAGGATGTTTTAGGTAGGGTAGATTTGGTGGCGGATTACAAAACCACGGATATTTTACACCCGAATACGATGGATTTCTATGCCTATCAAGGCGGCCAGCAGATCGACAAGCTTCGCATATACAGCGTTGGCGGCGGTGCAATTGAGGTGGAAGGGCAACCAGAAATTGTTTCAAATAACGTATACCCTCTGAACAGCTTTTCTGAGATCAAAGCGTATTTGGAAACAGGTGCCAAGCGTTTGCCCGACTACGCCTATGAATGCGAGGGAGAGGGGCTAATAGACTATCTTGCCGAAGTTTGGGCGGCGATGAAGAATGCCGTGCGGGAGGGTTTGAATGCGAAGGGCGTGCTTCCCGGAGGCTTGGGCGTAGAACGCCGCGCGCACGTTTTATACTTTAAGGAAATCCCCGATGAGGGAGCAGATACCTTAAAAGATCGCCTCGTATGTGCATATGCGTTTGCGGTCAGCGAACAGAACGCCTCTGGCGGTACGATTGTCACCTCTCCTACCTGCGGCGCGTGTGGGGTGTTGCCGGCGGTACTGTATTATTTGCAGGGCAAAATGGGATACACAGATCGACAGATTGTAGATGCTTTGGCGGCGGCTGGTATCGTTGGAAACTTGATAAAAACCAACGCATCCATTTCAGGCGCAGAATGCGGCTGTCAAGCGGAAATCGGCAGTGCTTGTTCGATGGCAGCGGCGGCGGTTGCAGAGCTGTATAAAATGACGTTAGAACAGCAAGAATATGCCGCAGAAGTGGCGATGGAACATCACTTAGGGTTGACGTGCGACCCGATTGCAGGCCTCGTCCAAATCCCTTGTATCGAGCGAAATGCCGTTGCGGCGATGCGTGCCTTGAATGCCGCGGAGATTGCAAAATTCTTATTCGGTAGCCGTAAGATTTCCTTTGACCTTGTGGTGCAGACGATGTACGAAACGGGCAAGGATATGCACGGCAGATACCGTGAAACCTCAGAAGGGGGCCTCGCGAAGCTTTATAAGCGTTAAAACAACAAAAAGATGGGGGCAGGTATGCGATTAAGCAACCTGTCCCTTGTGTTTTATCTTGGAAATATACAGCGGTAAAGTGGTATGAAAAGGATGGATTTTATTTTTTTTATTTTTTTATAAAAAGGCTTAAAAAATGCTTGACAAATCTTTATAAATAAGGTATTATTAACAAGCGTTGTTTCGGACGCAATGGCGATGGCCCAATAGCTCAGTTGGTTAGAGCGCCAGCCTGTCACGCTGGAGGTCGACGGTTCGAGCCCGTTTTGGGTCGCCAAATGCCTTGGTAGCTCAGTTGGGAGAGCAGCAGACTGAAAATCTGCCTGTCGTTGGTTCGATTCCGCCCCAAGGCCCCACCGAAAGGTGAACCTGCCGGTGTAGCTCAATGGCAGAGCAGCTGATTTGTAATCAGCAGGTTGTGGGTTCGAGTCCAATCACCGGCTCCACAACTTATTAATTTCAAATGGGAGGGTCGCATAGCGGCAATTGCAGCGGACTGTAAATCCGCCACCTCAGGTTTCGTGAGTCCGAGTCTCACCCCTCCCACCAAGCGACAGGCATTAGCCTGTCGTTTTTTGCGTTAAACCAAGTAAAGGGGAGTTGGAAAAATCCAACTCCCTTTTTTATGATTGCATAGCAAGGCGGCTGTATCGCTCGTAAAGCTTTTGGATGTCCTCTTCCGCTTTTGCAAACAGCTTTTCTGCGGTGTCTGGTTGTTCACGCAACAGCGAGGCGAAACGGTTTTCCCCAAGCAGGAATTCGCGCAACGGTTTGACTGGCTGTTTGCTGTCCAAAATAAAGGGATTTTTCCCTTCCCCACGCAGGGCTGGATTGTATCGGTACAGATGCCAGTAGCCACATTCTACCGCCCGTTTTTCCTCTTCTACGGAGCGGCTCATACTCACGCCGTGGGCGATACAAGGCGTGTAGGCAATGACGATCGACGGCCCGTCGTGCGCCTCTGCCTCGATCAGCGCGCGTACCAGCTGTTGCATATTCGCCCCCAAAGCCACCTGCGCCACGTAGGCGTTTTCGTACTGCATCGCCATGAGTCCAAGCGGCTTTTTCCTCGTCCTTTTTCCCTTGACGGCAAACCGTGCGGTTGCACCCAAAGGGGTGGCTTTTGATAGCTGTCCGCCCGTGTTGGAATAGACCTCGGAATCGAGAACCAAAATATTGACGTTCTTGTCGCTGGCCAACACGTGGTCTAATCCACCGTAGCCGATGTCGTACGCCCAGCCGTCGCCGCCGATGCACCAGACGGATTTTTCTTTTCCGTCAGCGTTGAGGTCGTATGCGAGCCGCATGCCAAGCCCGAACTCGGCGTTGTCTTCAAAGAGGGAGCTTGCCCAAGCAGGACCTTTCCCGTTTTTCGTCTTTGCATAGGGGCAGGTCGGCGACGAACCGCCGTAAATGGACGAACAGCCCGTGGCGTTGGCAATCAGCAACCTCTCGCCAAACAGCTGCGTTAACAGCTTGATATAGGGCGTTTCGCCGCATCCTGCGCAGGCGTAGGAAAACTCAAAGAGAGGGGTTTGGAATTGACTTCCTTTGACCGTATCCATTCGATAACTGGACGGTGGAACGGGTGGCAACGATTGCGCAAATGCCCAGTTGTTGCCCTCGTTTTCGGGTAATTCGTTGGCGGGTGTCATAACGAGCGCTTTGTTTTTGGCAGGGCAGGTACGGGCGCAAACGCCACAGCCCATACAATCGTGCACAGAAACTTGGATACGAAAGTGTTTACCCTGCATACCCGTTGCCGCAATCCCAACGAAGTCATGCGGCGCGTCATCGCCGTCCTCAAAGAGATAGGGGCGAATACACGCATGCGGGCAGACGAAGGAGCATTGATTGCATTGTATGCAGTTTTCGGGAATCCATTTTGGGATAGAGGCGGCTACGCCGTGCTTTTCCAGCTTTGCCGTATCGGTGGGAACGGTGCCGTCTATCGAGAAAGCGGATACGGGTAAGTTGTCGCCTTTTAAACGGAGAATAGGGGAAATATATTCGTTAAAATACTCGTTTCCGCTGACGTTTTGTTCGCCTTTTTCCGCTTTTGCCGTTGCCCATTCCTGAGGATAAGTGATTTCCTTTAAGGCTGTAGATACCTTTGAAATGGCGGTTAGGTTGGCGTTTATCACCTCGTCACCCTTTGTAGAAAACTTTCGCCGCAGAGTGTCTTCCAACAGTTGCAACGCTCGTTCATATGGCAAGATGTGCGGATGAAGCAGGAAGAACGCGGCTTGCATGACTGTACTGTGCTTCCCCGGAATTCCTGCTTCACCTGCGATTTTCGTGCCATCGATGACGAAGAAACGAAGGCGCTTTTGGGCGATGATTTGCTTATACGTAGGGGGCAGGTGTCGGTTTAAATCTTCCAAATCCGTCCAAGGACAGTTTAAAAGGAATGCGCCGTCCTGCTGTATGCCCGCTAGCATATCGTAGCGGTTGAGATAGGACGGATTGTGGCAAGCGACGAAGTTGGGGTGTTCGACGAGGTATGCCGAGCGTATGGGCTGTTTTCCAAACCGCAAGTGGGAAATGGTGTACCCGCCCGATTTTCGGGAATCGTATTCAAAATATCCTTGCACGAACAGGTCGGTGTTTTCGCCGATGATCTGAATGGAGTTTTTGTTCGCGCCGACGCTTCCGTCCGAGCCAAGTCCGTAGAATTTACACTCCGTCAAATCTCGGCCTTCGATTCGGAAATTGGGAATCGGCAAAGAGGTATGTGAAATATCGTCGTCAATCCCCACGGTGAAATGGTTTTTAGGCTGTGGGCTTGCAAGATTGTCTACGACGGCGGCGACCATTGCGGGGGTGAATTCCTTTTGCCCCAAGCCGTACCGTCCTCCGACGACCAAAATCTCCGTTCTGCCGTGTTCGGCAAGCGCGGCGCAGACGTCAAGATATAACGGCTCGCCTATTGCGCCAGCCTCTTTCGTTCTATCCAAAACGGCGATTCTTCGGCAGGTCTTTGGCAGGGCAGAACAAAACCGTTCGCCGTCAAACGGTCGATATAGTCTAACGACCAACACTCCGATTTTCTTGCCTTGGCTTGTCCAAAGGTCGATACATTCTTGGGCGGTCTGCGCGCCGCTACCCATCATGACGATGACTTCGTTCGCCTCTGGGTTGCCGTAATAATCAAAGACGTGGTATTGCCTTTTTGTGATTTTTGCGCACTTGTCCATCAAAGCCTGCACGGTGTCGGGCAGGGCATCGTAACGTGGCTGACTGCGTTCTCGATTTTGGAAATAGACGTCAGGGTTTTGCGCCGTACCTCGTTGCGTGGGGTAGTCGGGGGTGAGAGCGCGTGCTTTAAAACGGCGTACGTCTTCCTCACAAAGCAAAGATTTCAATTCCTCGTATTCCATAAGCTCTACGGTAGCGGTTTCGTGAGAGGTGCGAAAGCCGTCAAAGAAGTGTAAAAAAGGCAGGCTGGAAGACAACGTTGCAAGGTGGGCAAGCACGGCAAAGTCGGCCGCCTCCTGCACGGATGAGGCGCACAGCATCGCAAATCCCGTTTGACGACACGCCATCACGTCCTGATGGTCGCCAAAGATACTTAAGGCGTGCGTGGACAATGCTCGCGCGCTGACGTGAAAAACGGTGGGCAATAGTTCGCCTGCAAGCTTGTACATATTCGGCAGCATTAGCAGCAACCCTTGGCTGCAGGTATAGGTTGTGGCGAGTGCGCCGCAGGTCAACGCGCCGTGCAAAGCGCCTGCCGCGCCTCCTTCCGACTGCATTTCTATGACTTCGGGGACGTTGCCAAATAAGTTTTCTTTCCCCTGGGCTTGCCAAATATCGGCAAGCTCTGCCATCGGGGAAGAGGGGGTAATCGGGTAGATAATCGCAAGCTCGGAAAAGGCGTACGATGCGTATGCGGCGGCGTTGTTTCCGTCAATAGTGGTCTTTTTCATAGTGTTCTCCCAAAGATAATGTCCTTGGGAATATTCCCCTTTTTTAAGAAATTGAAACGCGTAAAGGTGATTTGTCAAACTAAGTGCAACACTTTTTAAGAAAAAGTTCAAATAAATCTATTGGTTTTTGGAAATTTAATACCTTTTTCGGTCTGGCGTTAATTAACGCCAGATTTTTTTCAAGCGTTTTCGGGGAAACACGAG
>JAZOMO010000030.1:0-26023 GCA_045654025.1 Candidatus Scatosoma sp. | reverse complement strand
AACGCTTTGCGCTGGCGCTGCTCTGGAAGGGCAGAAATTTACTTACTGGGCAGACAGCAACGGCAACGTTGTGGGCACGAAGGAAACCTTAGAAGTGACCGTGAGCGGCGCGGAAACTTATTCTGCTGTTTATGGTTGCGACCATACGGAAGTTGCTGACGAGGCTGTAGATGCTACCTGCACCGCAACTGGTTTGACGGCAGGCAAGCACTGTTCGGTATGTAACGAAGTTCTCGTTGCGCAGACCGTAGTACCTGCAAAGGGTCATACGGAAGTTACAGATAAAGCGGTAGCGGCTACTTGTACGGCAACTGGTTTGACGGCAGGCAAGCACTGCTCCGTATGCGGCGAAACGCTCGTTGCTCAGACCGTAGTTCCCGCACTCGGCCACGACAAAGTACAGCACGAAGCTAAAGCGGCAACCTGTACTGAAAAGGGTTGGAATGCATACGAAACCTGTTCTCGTTGCGACTACACGACCTACGCAGAAATCGCTGCTGAGGGACATACGGTAGTTGTTGACGAAGCAGTTGAGGCAACTTGTACGCAGACTGGTTTGACGGCAGGTTCGCACTGCTCGGTATGCGGTACGGTTTTAGAGACGCAAGAAACTGTTCCTGTGTCCAACAACCACGCTTATGAAAACAGCAACGTATGTAGCCTTTGCGGTTACGTTGACACGGATTATTTCACCTTTACGTTAATTGAAGGAACGTATTCCGTAAAAGCAACGGATGCAAGCAATCTGCCTGCAAACGTTGTTATCCCTAGCACCTTTGACGGCAAAGCAGTAACCGCTATCGGCAACGAGGCGTTCAACGGCAGCAGCATGGCCAGCGTGGTGATCCCTGACAGCGTGAAGACCATCGGCGATTTCGCGTTTGCTGGATGCAGCAACTTGACGAGCCTTGAAGTCCCTGACAGCGTGACGAACATCGGTGCTTCCGCTTTCCAAAACTGTAGCGGCATGACGAGCCTTGTTATCGGCAGCAGCGTGATGTATATCGGTCTGAATGCATTCACTGGCTGTACGAGCATGACGAGTATTTCCTTCAGACATACAGCTAACTGGCACGCAACAGATAATGCGACGGATTGGCAAAATAGAACGGGTTCTGTCAAGAGTTTGAGCCTTGGCAATACGACCACAAACGCAAAGAAGTTTGTACCCGACTCCAGTAAGTACTACTATTATTGCACAGACGACCTGGGCGACGTTGTTGATCCTGAACCTGAAGCTCCTGGAGCACCTGAAGCTCCCGAAACCCCGACGGATGGCGGTTTGAAGGTCTTGCTTATCGGTAACAGCCATTCGCAAGATACGTTCTGGGCTCTTCCTCAGGTAGCGGCACAAGAAGGCATGACGAATTTCACGTTCGGTATCGCTAAACAGGGCGGCACCACGATGGAAGACCAAGAAAGCAACTTCGCAAACGACACTGCTGCATACGAATACTACGTTAGCAAACCCAGCAACAACGGCGCTTACGTAACCACTAAGCAGCAAAAGATGAGCACCATCTTGGGCGACCAGGCTTGGGACTACGTCTTCTTACAGCTCGGTCCTTGGGATCCTGTTGAAAATGACGGAGGCGCTGACATTTACGCATCCGCCCGTAGCTATGTTGTAGAACAAATTCAACAGAAGCTCCCGAATGCAAAGATCGGTTATTCCGTTTCTTGGCTCAGCCCTTATGATGACGACGTTAGCGTCCTTGATGCTTTGGCAAGCAAGACGGGCACAACCGCGCAAGATTATTATAGAATTTACCAAGCATCTGTTGCGCTTGCTGATGGCAGTAAAACTCCACATGACCGTTATGAAGCGCTTGTAAACAACGTTAAGTCGAACCTTTTCTATAGCGACGGCACGCCTAATGGACCTCACTCCATGGTGATCTCGGTAGGTACCCCCGTTTACTATGCAAACCAAGTTTTGGGTGTTTCCTCTGCAAACCTTTATCGTGACATTGTCCACATTGATCAAGATTTTGGTGGCGTTCTGTTGGCGTATGCATTCTATACGCAGCTCATGAACAATCTCGGGAACTCCATTGAGATTGGCAACAAGATAGATATGACTACGTACAACCAATGGAACGGAAGTGGCACCAGCAGCACGGCGCATACCTTCTCCGAAGAACAGAGAGCGCAAATTGCAGAGGCTGTAAACTACGCATTGGCAACTCCTTGGACTGTTCCTGATTCTGCTCCGGAAGATCCTGATCCTACTCCCGATCCTGATCCTTCTGATCCCGTTGCTCCTTTGAAGATTTTGCTTGTCGGTAACAGCCATGCGGAAAATACGTTCATGGGTATCCCTCAAGTAGCAATCGCACAAGGCGTAACCAACTACACGTTCGGCCTCGTTAAACAGGGCGGCACCACGTTGCAAACCCACGAAAGCAACATCGCCGGCGGCGTTAGCAAGTACGAATACTACATCAGTGAACCCAGCGATAATGGCGCTTACCGAAAGGGAGCAAATGATCGGACGGAATTGAGCTATGCATTAAACGACCAAGAATGGGACTACATCTTTATACAGCTCGGTCCTTGGGATCCTGTTGAAAACGACGGCGGCGCTGACATTTACGCATCCTCCCGTAACTATGTCTTAGAATACATTCATTCTCAGTGCCCGAATGCAAAAATCGGTTATTCGGTTTCCTGGCTCAGCCCTTACGAATATATTGGCACGAACACTGACTATAAGAATATCTACGATGCTTCTGTTAAGCTTGCTGGTGGCGATTCTACCGCGTACGGCCGTTATAGCGCGCTGCTCGAAAACGTTAAAACGAACCTTTTGAATAGCGACGGCACACCTAAGGAAGAAAATGTTTCCATGGTAATCCCGGTAGGTTCCCCTATCTTCTATATGACTGAAGAATTAAATATTGCCGCTAAGTATATCTATCATAATAGCGACAATCTTCACATTAGAGCGGATCACATCGGTTCTGTTCTTGCGGCATATTCCTTCTATATGCAATTCATGCACAACCTCGGTCTCATAGACGAATGCACGATAGATATGGATTCGTTCAACCTGATGAGCGATGCCATCACCGCAACCGGCAAGACGTTCGCTTTAAACACAAACCACCGAGCTGAAGATATCCAAGAAGCTATCAGCTTCGTATTGAACAATCCTTGGACTCTTCCTGGCGAGGCTCCTGAAACTCCTGTTGATCCTGATCCTGAAGATCCTAGCAATCCCAGCGATCCCAGCGATCCTTCCACCCCTTCGACGAACGTTCCGCTTACGGACTATAAGAAGATGTTGATTATCGGTAACAGCCACTCGACGGATACCGTCGCGGCCGTTCCTGCAGTTCTCAGCGCAGAAGGCATTAGTGGTTATACCATCGGTGTCGTTCAATTGTCCGGTTCTTCGGCGAAAGACCACGTGGAAGCGATTAATGGCAATAAAGCCGTTTATCCTTTGAAGGTAAGTACGAACAACGGCGGATTTAATAATGTGTTGGATGCTAAAGGAACCCTTAAGCAAGTGTTACAGTACACGGATTGGGACGTAGTATTTATTCAGAACGGTCCTTTCGACCTTGCAGAAAGCACTAAAACGGTAGCTAAGACCGAGCGTGAGCAAGTGGAACAGTATATTCTGAATAACCACTATACGGGTAAGACGCCGAAGATTGCTTATCTTGTTTCTTGGATCGCTCCTAACTGTGACGACTTAGATTACCTCGAAGATAGAATTCCTGAAAGAGAACCCGATAAGGACGTTGCAATGTTGGCATCCGATTACGCTAACTACGATCCTACCTCTTGGAAGATCGACTACAAGAATCCTAAGACGCAACACAACAAGCATTGTGATCTTATTACCAACAACATTCTTAACAACAGCACCTATACAACCGCTATCGGCATTGGTACCGCAATTCTCTATGCAAACCAAATGCTTGGTGTAAAACTGGGTACGACTACTGACTGGGATAATAAAGATACTACTGTGCTTCATCGTGACCTTCTGCACTTGAGTGATGCTGCTCGTGCCATTGCGGCTTACGCGTTCGTCTCTCAATATATGAATAAGGAGTTTACTCAGATTAAGTTGAGCTCGCTTCCTACGGGCGCAAGAGTGCAAAATACCTCTTCTGCTCTTACGCTTACGACGGAATGGAAGAACATTATCCTTCAATCGGCAAGCTACGCTTACAACAATACTTGGACGCACCTTGACAGCGAGAACAACGGGGGCAACGAGGGCAACGAGAGCTCCAATCCTCTCCATGGTAAAAAGATTATGTTCATCGGTAACTCTCTCTCGCACATGGGTCAAATGGTACTCAAACATGCCACGAGAGCCACTCAATCGGATAGATCGAACGACATAGGCTATTTCTATCAGCTGTGCAAAGCCAACGGCGCGAACGTCAACGTCACCGACTGGACGTTTGGCGGACACGTCCTCCCAGAGTTGTTTGGCGGTACGTGTGCAAGTTGCAGCGTTGACCATTCCTCCAACATCACCGATAGAAACTACGACTACGTGGTGATACAGTCTGGTCCTTCGGAAGGTGAAAATGACGCTTCTTTCGCTGCGGATGTGGAAACTGTCATGAACTTCTTTAAGGATGAGAGTAATGGTGGCAACCCGAATACGAAATTTATCGTTCTGGTACCGCTCACCGCATATGGTAAGGTTGGGCCTGTTATTGAAACAGCCAAGAATACCTTGAATCACTTGAAGACGCTTGCAAATCAAGGCGTTACCATTTGTGACTGGGGCGGAATGCTCAATGATATTTTGAATGGAGCAGTTGCAGTGCCTAATGCGACGCTTCAGTACAAAACCTTAACGTTTTCTGTTAAAGACAAATATCATCCTAACTTGTTGACGGGTTATATTACGGCGTTGATGACCTATTGCGCCATCACTGGCGAGAGCGCGGAAGGGCAAACGTATGCGTTCTGTAACGATGAAAGCCTGAGCCCGGATTCCACAAAAGAATTCTTCAGCTTTACGAAATTCATAGCGGCTGCTTATGCCAACGCAACCGATACGAACTTCGACCAGGTATTTGCATCGTCAAGCGACATGTTGGGTCTCCAGACGTTAATCGATCAGTATTTGGCAAACAAGCCGTATATGAATTACAATTATTAATAATTAACTTGATATAAATTGTAATATCAGGAAAAACAAAAACCGCTACGGAATCAATCCCGTAGCGGTTGTTTTTATATAAGGAGCACCACGCGATAGTTGCGTGGTGCTCCTTATACAAAAATCGGCGGAAGGAATGCTTCTTCCGCCGATTTTTGTAAACATCCTTATGAAAATAAGTCTAAATAGGTGCTTTTTTGCTGATGTCTTTACTTTAAATCACACTAAATTCATTGATATATACTATTGCAAAAACGTCAACGCATTGATAAACGTTTCAAACCCTACACCTTTGAGACATGCGTTGCTTACAAAAGCCATTACTACAAATCCTATGATCCCCAGCGCAATGCCAAAAGCAAACGTCAAACCTACCTCCCACTTCTTCATCCGCTGAATTTCTTTGCCCGACATCCCAGAATAAGCGTATAAATCGAATTCTTCTTTTCTGGAACGGTAGCTTTCATACAAATTATCTGCAATCCCTACACCGGCAAAAATCGCAACCACTGTTAAGAAAATCGCACCTATATTCAGACATATGTAGGTCACAGCGAATTTTTCTTCAAATAAGTCCGCTAAAGGCATCACTACGGCAAGTTCTAAAGCCGTCACGTCTGTCAATTCTTGTAAAAACTCACTCTTAGAAACGCCCTCTGCGCCCTTAACAGTCATCATATTGTAAGGAATCTCAAAATACTCGCAGTCAAATAAAACAAAGGCCGTTCCCGATTCCACAATGTCTATTACGACCAGTTCCAGCTGCTCTCCATTCAGCGTTTGGGTAAAGGTATCCCCTATCTTTAACGAGCTATAACTCGCTTTCCCAGAAGCTAAAACAGCTTGATTTCCCTTGGGCATTTTTGTGATAGAAATATTTTCCGAGAATGCAGCCGCACTTTCTGCCGAAACCATTCTCGTGCCATTGCTATCGTCCCAAAAAATACGTACTGCGCCGTGAACATTCTCGCATTGAGAAACTTTTTCTAAACAGCTTTCCGTTGCATTCATCAATACGTAATCGGCGCCAAAAAAGGTCTCTGTATTTTCCACAAAACCGAACGCAGCGCCAATCATCAAACATGACACCATCACAATAGAAGTTAACACCGCAACTAAACGGGAGATGTTATGTAAAAGCTTGACGGAATAAATATTTTTGACAGCGTACCGCAGAGGAATTCGTTTTACCGTGTAATTATCCAAAAGCCGTCTCTCTGCAGAATCATTCATCCGTTTCGCTATCCACTTTATCAATACCGGCATTACAACAAACAGGCAAAGGCTTATAGAAATCAAAAAAACGATAAACAAGAAAAATCGAATGTCCATGGGCGCGACGAACGCAAAAATAGCCAAGACAGACACAATTCCTAATAAACATAAAGCCAGCCCGTTTTCCGACTGCGTTTCGGTCTTATTCCTTCGTCTTAATTTTTGGATCCCGATAAACAGCGTTACCGTCGCCAAAGACACAACCAGCAATATTCCCGCACCTAATACAAGTTGTAAAGGACGGATAGACGAGCTTGCATAACGGAATCCCGCCAGCGAAAACAATCCCTTTGTAATCGGCGACACAAACAAAGAAGCCAGTATCGTAGAAACAACCCAGTAAAGAAAAATTTCTGCATACTGCAAAAAATTCAACATCCAAGGCTTTGCCCCCGACAAAGTAAAGGCGTAGTTCTCCTCCGTGCGCTCTGAAGCGATAATATAAAAACAGCAGAAAGTAACGCAAGCAGACAACAGTACCGCCAACACAGAAACAGCGTCAATGATATATCCTAATGACCCAAAGTCCAACGCCGACCGCATCGCTCTGGATACGTCCGACACGCTCTTGTCCGCAAAATGTTCATCCGCTTGTATTCTCGCTATTGCCGACGTTATCGCCTCCCCGGAGTTCTCGCCAACCAACCCCACGTAAATAGTCGTACAGGGCTTAAAACTATCCCCCAGCGCAGACAGCAGCGGTGACTCGTCTGTAATCAAGCGAATCACGCCCGAAATATCTACCATCACCTTATAGTCATCAATAAACGCTACCTTTGAAATACCGCTGACTGTATACGTTTTCTTCTCTCCAAAAGCCGTGACCGTGAACGTATCCCCAAGCCGCAAGCTATTTTCCTTAGCAAACGCCTGCGTGACAAACGCAGAATGACCCACCATAGAAGGAGTCACTTCACCATATTCGGTAAAAGTGAAATCAAAAATTTTCCCGATTTCATCAAAGTCTACGGCAACGCCGAATACCGTTTTTTGGTCCTGCCCTACCATCAAAGGCAATTCAAACGTACCCGCCGCAACACCATCGCCGCCCAACACTTTTTCCGCTTCGTCTGCAAACATAAAACGCGAATCCGCATTTGCGTTCAATCCGATGGTGATTTGCGAAGCGCCATACTTCAATTCTTGCCCCCTTGCGATTTCTTCCTCCATCGAATCACGCAAAGAAAAGGAAAATATAGACACGATAATCGCAAGCATCAACGTCACGATAAGTATAACGGGTTGCAACGGCTTTTTGACGATACTTCTCCCCAAATGTTTAAAAAACAGTTTCATTTGAGATTTCCCCGTCCTTCAAATAAATAATTCTGTTTCCGTAATCCGCAACCTTTTTGCTGTGCGTAACCTGCACGATAGAGGTACCATCTACACGATTAACACGTGACAGCAACTGCATTACTTTCGCTTCCATACCGCTATCAAGCGCCCCTGTAGGCTCGTCTAAAATCACAATCTTCGGCCTATAGGCCAGCGCGCGAATAATCGCAACGCGTTGACATTGCCCCCCTGAAAGCTGAGTCGGATATTTCTTCAATAATCCCTCTAATTGCAGTTCTTTGACCAATTCCGCCACGTAGTCACAAGTTTCTTTCGATAACTTTTTTCCTAACGTAGCCGGCAAAAGAAGATTGTCCTGCACCGTCAAAGTCGGTATTAGCCGGAAAGACTGAAACACAAACCCCACCTTGGTACTTCTTAAGGTCGCCAAACGGGTTTCATTGAACGTAGAGACGTCCTCTCCCCACCAAGTCACTTCTCCCCCATCCGGGGCGAGAAATCCACCGAGGATAGACAGAAGGGTGCTTTTACCGCTACCGCTTTCGCCCATAATCGAAAGGAATTCCCTCTCCTTAATTTCCAAAGAAATCCCCTTCAATACCTTTTCATTATTATAACTTTTCTCGATACCCGTAACTTTAATCATGACTCATCCCATAAGAAATTGCGGGAGAAATCCCGGCAACATATCCCTTTAATACGTTATTAAAATGTTCCTGACCGACAGCTTTTTTCAATTCTTCCAAATTATAAACGGTTAAGTTCTCCTTATAATGCAAATATCCTTCCCCGTAGGTTTCAATGGCTAATGCATCGTAAGATTCATCCTTAAGGTTTAGATTTGTCATGCTTTTAAACAAATCCCAGTCCGCATCTTCAAAGCTTTCAAACGACCGTTGTAATAACCCAGAAACGTCTCTGCTTCGTAGGAGCTCCGCCTCCGCTTCCGTCCAACGGTTTATCGAGTTGGAAAGCAATTTCACGCCACATTCCAACGCTTTCGCCCCTTCCGCAAGGTTGTGTTCTTTCATCAAATTCAACAAACCGATTGAATACGCCTGCCCGTCCGACACCGCCGCGCGGGAGAACACTAACTGCCAGCCCTCCTCCGTTAATGATAAGGAAGACAATTCTATCCCCTTTATAAACGTCAAAATTTCCGCATCCGTGAACGAAGCAACCTGTTCGGATTGCAACCCGCTTCCTAAGAATAAATCCGCAAAAGCCAGCCCGCTTTTTATCAGCGTTGTAAAGTTCACTTTACCGATACCCTCTTCGAGGGTCTGCCTTTCCCATTTATATTGTTCAGCATCCAGCTTCATATAACTGTAGCCGTATTTTTCGTAATTAGCTATATTTTGATCGTGCTGATACTGACAATAGTAAAGGCTCAAGTCATACAATATGCCTCCGACGTAACTTGCACCCAGCATAGAAGAAAGCTCGAGGTACATGGATTTTGTTTTAACAAAGCCCTCTGCGCCCTTTGCCTGTACTTCCTTGATAACATCCGCGCCATCCGCCTCCAATCTTTCCAGCATGGCGCGATAAAGGGTATCGTGAATAGGCGTTTTCGCCATAATTTCTTGTACGTCTTTTGCAATTCCTTTCAATTTTTCCGTCAGTTTATCATTCGGTTCTACACCAGCAACGTTTTTCAGCACGGAAAAAATAACGGTCTCGGCATACTCCTCCGTTTCTTTCGAATAGGGCTGTTCCTGTGAAATCACTATTCCGCTGTACGGATCAGATCCCCCATCGCGATTGCACCCGCAAAACGCGCACGCGCACGCGCACGTCAGCGCGAGCAATAAAATTGTATATTTGAAAAAAATCTTTTTCATTGACCCTCGTTATCAAATCGAACAAAGCCGACTGTTTTATCAGTCGGCTTTGCCTTCTGTTATATCAGTTTATGCAACTTGGTTTTAGAATTAAGAGAGAGAAACGGAGCAGCCGCCTTCACCCTCCAACCATTGACCGTTGCCAAGCACCAACTTTTCAAGGTCGTAACCAACGTGAATCTTACCGTCGTTGTTGGTAACGCTCAGCGTGAAGCCAACACCGAGGTCCGCCGCATCAACAACAAGCTCATAACCGCCTGCAATTTCGTTGAGTGCAGCCATCACTTCCATAGCGCCCGCCGTAAAGGAAACGGACATGCCCTGATCTGCAAGTTCAAACTTAACCGCTCCTTGATCCGTTATAACCTCGAAGGTCGATTCCGTCAAAACGTATTCAAAGTTCATGGTCTGTTCATCAACCTTCTGGTCTAAGATTACTTCCGAACCAGCCACCTTGACCCAATTATCGTTGCTATCATAGAGTTCTTTATAAGAAGACCTTGTTTCAGTATCTGCTTGCGTAATCGTCCACTTACCACCGTTTTCCGTTGCTACGTAGGAAACGTACACCCAGGTTTCCTCGCGAATTTCTTCCACGTCACGGTAGTAGTTGCCATTGCTTAAATACGATGAACCGGAAGACGCCCTAACAAGACCACCCATTAGCATTTCAAGCGTGTAGGATTTAACTTCTCCATTTTCTACAACCTCCTCGTAACTAAGCAAGTCTTCTTCTTTTTGGCCATCCTCTATGTTACAAGCACTTGCAAAGTAAGTCGTCTTATTTCCTTCCATTCGGTAGCCGAACTTCATTTCGCCAACCGGCTCAAAGCTAGTTCCCACTAATCCGTAAACGTTCATCGTGAAGATATTTTCAGAATCAGTCTTTGCGTTACTGAGTTCAACACGGGCTTCAGCCACTCCCTCGTCGTAAAGCTCAACCTCTGCGTTTACGATACCATTATTGTTTTCGTATTCAATCGCTGCTAAATCATAGAATCTATCTACATATTTAGGATCGCCATATTCATCATAGCCAGCATACACACTTTGCCAACCACGGAACGTCGCATCTACTTCAGTAACGCCTCCGCTAACCGATGATTCAAAATCAAGATAGTCGTATCCGTTAATTGTAACGTCTGCAGCGCTGCCAGTTCCATTGACCGCGAAGGATATATTATTCTCCGTGCCTTGCGTCAAGCTCATTGCAAAAGCATCTTCACCCACCGTCAAAGCAAATTCCGTAGCGGGAGCACCGGTCCCTGCAACACCAAGACGTACACCGGCAAACCCACCGTTTGCATTAACCATCATGCTAGCCGAATACATCTCAGGCAACGCATTGATAACAGCATTCGCCCATTCGCTGAAGCTTCCTTCCGTGCCCGTGATCATTGTATAGAGACCATCTGCCGTCAAGCCACCAATCGTTTCAAGGTACGTTGAAATAGTCGTCTGCATTTGTTCAACCGTCAACGATTGCTCGTCACTTGCTTCGATAATCAAACCGCCAAGCGTCTTGTCGTAATATTTCTCAATTTCCTTTTCAACGTCAAAGCCTTGTGCGCCCATTTGCATTGCATAGAGGTTTATCAGATAGTAAATGTTATCAATATCGATTCCGTAAGTTTCACTGACCGTAACCGCATTATTTACCGCTTCTCTAATCGTCATGGCAGGCAAACCGACCGCATAGTCCGTAAGTGCTTTCATCGAACCTGCGCCATATACCTTGTCGATATACGAAGCAACCGTTTCACCTTCAATCTCATCAACAAAATGCCCCAACGCAGTGAAATCAAGCGTGTAAACGTTATTTCCGTCTTGTTGCGTTTCTTTGATAATATCTTCGCCGACTAAGTTAAACACAGCCTGTACGCTTTGGATGTAGCTTTCCGTAATCTTAGGCGTTTCACCTATGGCCATTTCCAGTACGTTAGGAAGATAGCTGCACATTTCTTTTACCGTATACATCAGTGTCACGAGTTGGTCATATTCTAATCCCATCTCCTGCGACAACACATTGTATGCCATCTCGCTGACGTTAAACTCCCCAGAGTTCGAGCCATCAGGGGTAGTAACTGAAACAGCAACATTATCCCCGTTTACGTAGACGCTTATCGTTCCTACCTTTTCACTCTTGCTAAGCTCCTGTCCCGCAGCGTTAGCCTCAATATATTCCATCTTTATCTCCACTTCCATGTGCGCCGATAAAGTCCCGGATTTCGTATTAACCTCAGCCTCTGCAACTTCTAATGAAACCTTACCGCTCTGATTAGAAGCAATATTAGGGTCATTACCTTCATATTTTTGATGCATAATAATGTAGGAGCCCTTGTCTACTGCAAGCTTTGCTTCGAACGCGCCAATTACACCTACTAACACTTCGGCAACCTTGGGACTTGAAACAGCCAAAGCTTCAATTTCTACCGTCTTGAAGTCGTTGCAGACTTTACAAGTCTGATTCTTCAAACCAGGCTCTTGCATCGTAGGGTACTGGAGAATTTCAGTGTCGTATTTATGCCCAAGCGCAGGAACCTGTGTGTCCACGTAACTATCCCCACATGAACAGGTATGCGTAGTATACCCTTCATTCGTACAAGTAGGGTCGGTCACCACGTCCGTATAAGTATGGGTGTGGCCATTAGGATTCTGAGAGGAGCCACCAGGATTCTGAGAGGGCCCATCAGGATTCGTACAAGCCGTAGTCATCAACATCGTCGATGCCGTAAAAGCAGCCAATAATGCAGACAACCGTTTTTTGTTCGTCTTTTTCATAACTATCTTCTCCTTGTTACTTTTTCGTGCCCGTATTTTTAGTTTTGCAACCTTTATGTTTAACTACAAAACATAATGCGAATACTATTTTGATTATATCACCGCTGCCATGTTTTGTCAATACTCTCAGCAAAAAAAACTGTAACGAATATGTATGACATATTTTCAACCCGCCCGTCTTCTAATTGAACGAGTAAAAACAAGAGCAATACGTATTTTTTATCAAAAAAGTCGATATAGAAAAATAAAAACCTAAATCAAACCATGGATGTTTTCATGTGTCGGTGGTGAGTTATCTGCCGTTTCCGCTTCCGCAGAACCTCGGCAGAGTGTCGTCGGCGAAAATCTACTATCCCTAGCCGTTTCAAACCGAATTGAACCAGGTTTGACGGCGGAAAATCCCTGAACTGTGCAGGATTTTCGCTTGCAATACAGACGGTATTCCTTCACGAAACTCCTTTCATTTAAGGTATTTTACGCTCGTAAAAACTGCGTAGCACCTTAAAATAGGGATTTTGCGATGGATTTGGGCGGTGGCGACCGCCGCCGTATCAACATACTGCAAGGGCGACAGCGTCCTAATACGCGAAAAACAACATTTTAAGGCTGGTTCAATTTGGTTTGAAACGGCTACACATTCTACCCCACTCGTTCGCCTCCTCGCGTGAACCCACGGGAATTACTTGTTTCTCGCAACCATCACCTCCACCAACGAAAAAAGACGCCCGAAGGCGTCATTTCGTTGGTGGAGTGAGTTAACCGTAAGCTAAACCGGTTAAATATCTTATTAAATTAGTTGTAGTTACGACATTAATCCACAATAACATAACCACTGACGGCTACCACTTCATAACCCTTTCCCTTGATATCGTGGGCATTAGCATTGGAAACATTTTCAACTTTCGAGGCTCTACCGCTACCGCCTATACTTAAAGACACTTCTATAGTTTCATCGGTTGTTTTTTTGCTAGAGGCAGTATAATAATACTCCCCTACAATTCTAACTTTGATTGAACAATTATAAAATTTCACAAAAGTAGAGGTTGAAGTAACTGTTGCACTGCTAACAACACTTTTATAGTCGTAGCGAGAGAATAGAGAAGACCAAGTTCCACCTTCTCCATAATATCTTGCACTCACATCAATATACTGTTCGTAATTTTCCAATGTTAACTCTATCCTATCATCTCTTGAACCTATCTTATCATTGGAATCGCCATTAGAAGCACAAGAAACAAAAGTTAATACAAAGGAAAATAGCAAAACTAAAAAAATGATTGGAAACTTAAAAATAGTTTTTTTCATATACACCTCTTATATATTAATGATTTTATAAGGACATTCCGTATAGATTGGAATACGCCACAGCTTACCTTTTTCGTCTTGTTCAGCTACAATTACCCCTTGCCTACACCATCTTGCTACACATTCACGAGATACACCCCAGCGCCCTGCCACCTCTGAAGCACCCATAAATTCATTGTCTTTTTGGGATTTCATATAACCTCCAAATTTTTAAAATTAATAGCGTATTGCTATATTTTTATACATAGTATATAGCGAAATGCTATAATTGTCAAGCATAATGAGGATAAAAATGAAGATTTTTCAAAAAAGATTGATAGAACAAAGAAAACTAAATAAAACAACACAACAACAAATGGCAGAGTATTTACAAATAGCCCAGCCATCCTATATTCGATATGAAAATGGAAGTTCAGAGCCGAGTCTTGAAAATCTTGTCAAAATCGCTGATTATTTTGATGTTTCCGTAGATTATTTGCTTGGTCGGACAGAATACTAAAGAGCGCAAGAAAAATTCTTGCGCTCTTTAGCTTTTATATACAAAAACCTAAATCAAACCATGGGTGATTCAATTTAGGTTTTACTCTCATTATTTAATTTTCTTTTCAATAGTTATACAAGATGCGGTAAGCATTCGACGGATTCTTCCGCATAAATTTCGTTTTTCCTTGAAGATCTCTCCGCTTATATAGCCTGTTGAAAATAAAAGTTTTAACCAACTCTCCGTTTCAAAGCATTCTTTTCTTGCGATTTTTAATTTAGAAAGCATATCCGGCAAACTTTGTGGATATTGCGCCTCCGTAATATTAGCGAAAATA
Source organism: Candidatus Scatosoma sp. (assembly GCA_045654025.1). Lineage (GTDB taxonomy): Bacteria > Bacillota > Clostridia > Christensenellales > Borkfalkiaceae > Scatosoma. Next base: position 11,561 of record JAZOMO010000030.1, on the reverse strand, counting down.
CTTGAAGACGACTTGCGAATCTGTAAAACAGTATTTGCGCAATCCTTGATTGCGGTCAATGGTTGACAAATCATTTCAATGTCAACTGCCAACTGTTCGGCATATTTCATTAGTAGGTTTTCTTTCATAATTTATACCTTGTAAAAAATCACAACGCCAGTTGTGTATGTAGTCCGCGTTAGCGGTATGGAATCAATTCGTCAGAATTGCATGTAATCAAGCCGAAGAATATACGCCTTGCGGCGAGGACATACATTGCTACGCAATGATTACATACGCCTTACGGCAATTACATACCAAGCCTTCGGCTTGAATAAACAACCTAAGTTGCTGGTTCAACTTAGGTTGTTTTTGGTGGAGGTGGTGGGAATTGAACCCACGTCTTACTCGGCTGCCAAAAAACTTTCTACATACTTAGTCTGTCTACTTTTCTTATTCCCACAACGCGGACAAACACGCTTTGCGGTACGCAGGTAGCTGAATACTCTTTCAAAAACACTACCCGATTCTTAAAAGAGTGCTCCGTCTTGATGACGCCGCGACCCTAACCGACGGATAAATTAGGCGCGACGTTTCGTTAATAAACGAAGTTACGCTGCAAGAGCGTAGTTTGCATTATAATCTGCATTTAAATTTAGGTGGAATGTTTTATCGTAGTCACTCCGTCTACGGTATGCTTATTCTTTCGCTCACCGGCAATCGAACCCGGTGCACCCCCATTTGGTGTGTATCTTCAGCGACGGCTTTCGCCCTGCCTCTATTATTATACACACTTTTTAATTGTTTTTAAACCTTTTTTGCTTTCTTTTTGAGTTTTATAATGATCGTGGGACGCTCTTCCCCCGACAGCAAGCACCGTATATTCTTGTGGTGCGCCAGCCAGGAAATCGCCACCGCAAGCAGCGTGAAGACAGCACTCAGCGTTATCCAAACGCCCCCTGCGCCGTACACCGCATACAGCATCGCTATTTGCCAGACCCCAAACCCTGCAAGGTAGCTAAGGTTGCACAGCGACCCCAGCTTCGTCAGGCTAATCGCGAACGGCAAAGTGATAATCACCGCAACCCCTATAAGCAAGTACCAAGGATTCGCCAGCCCCAACATCAGCCAGAATAACCCCAGCCCCGACGAAATCCCCTTGCCGCCCTTAAATCGGGTGGTAATCGGGTAGATATGACCAAGCACGGCGCACACTCCGCAAAGGAGCGCCGCAAACAGCCCGACGGGGATTTGTGTTCCTTCGAACACCGCGCCCGTAAACGCCAGACCGCCCGCAACATCCGCCACCGCATAACCTCCTTTATTGTAAAGGTGGTAGACGATGACCGCAGGAATCCCCGCCTTGAACGCATCAATGAAAAAGGTCAATGCTCCAACGAAAAAGCCGAATTCCCGTATCATATTCGTCGCCCCGGGATTACCGCTGCCAATCTTGGTAATATCCCGCTTTTTGAGGCGTGAAATGAACCTTGCGCCGCTAAAACAGCCTACCAGGTATCCGATCACGCCGATCAGGATAAATTGCACCCAGTTGGGAATCACCCAAAACCAAGCGTCAGAAAGGATAAAATTTTGCATAATTATTCCTCGTCTTTCTTCTCACGAACGACAATCTTGATGGGCGTACCCGTAAAGTCGTACGCCTTTCGAATCGTGTTTTCTAAGTAGCGAGCGTACGAGAAATGCAACAAGCCCTCGTCATTGACGTGCAATACGAACAGCGGAGGACGAACGGCAACCTGCTGAGAAAAGTACACGCGCATACGTCTGCCCTGATAGGAAGGCGGTTCTTGCATACGCACGGCATCGGAAATAAGGTCGTTCAGCGCGCCCGTCGAAACACGGAAGGAAGCGTTTGCATACACCTCTTCTGCCGCCGCCAAAATCTTTTCCACACGCTGACCCGTCTTTGCGGAAATGTAGATGGACTTATAGTAGTCCATGAACTTCAAATCCTCTTTCAGTTGCGCCTCGAAACGGTTGACGGTGTGGGTGTCCTTTTCAATCAAATCCCACTTATTCATGACGATGACGGACGGTTTGCCTTGCTCGTGTACGTAGCCGATAATCTTTACGTCCTGCTCGGTCAAGCCTTCCGCAGAGTCCACCACCAACAAGCAAACGTCACTGCGACGCACCGCGTCGAACGCACGCATATTGCTGTAATATTCCACGTCGTCTTCGACGTTCTTTTTCTTGCGGATCCCTGCCGTGTCGATAATTGTGTACGCTTTGTCGCCACGCATAAACAGCGTGTCAATCGCATCACGGGTCGTACCTGCCATCGGGGTGACGATACTGCGTTCACTGCCCAGCAGTTTATTGACAAGGCTGGATTTCCCTGCGTTCGGTTTTCCGACCACAGCAATCTTCAAAGAGGGGATTTTTTCCTCTTCGCCGTCCGGGAAGTAGGTCATCGCCTCATCCAAAACGTCGCCGATACCCGTCGAATGTTCCGCAGATACCGCAAACGGCTCGCCAAGCCCCAAGGAATAGAACTCGAACACCTTTTCAGGCGCGTAGTTATCAATCTTATTTACGACCAAAATAACGGGCTTTTTGCAGCGGCGCAAAATGTCCGCTACGTCGTAGTCGGAGGGGTGCAAACCTTCCTTTCCGTCCGTAAAGAACAGGATAACGTCAGCGGTGTCAATCGCCACCTCCGCTTGTTTTGCAATCTCTCTCCACATGACGTCCTCGGACTTGAGTTCAATACCGCCCGTGTCCACCATCGTAAAGGTCTTATCACGCCAAGTCGCATCCGTATACAGTCTATCGCGCGTGACACCAGGTCTATCCTCGGTAATCGAAATTTTTCTGCCTGCTACCTTATTAAAGAACGTGCTTTTCCCCACGTTGGGACGGCCTACGAGGGCCACCAAAGGATTTGCCATACTTTTATCCTCCTTGTAAATCGTACTTATTTTTCTGTCTTTTCTGAACGCAGTATTTTCACCAACCCAGCGCCACCGTCACGGTTGACACGCACCTTTACGCCGTAGGGCGCAAGCGCCGTTTCCAGCTCCGTCAAAGTCATACCGCAGAGGAACACGTCCTCAAATTCTTTCATTGTATTGCCTGCCAGCAGTACCTCGTCCGCCTTGTTTTCGGACAGATACTTTTGCAGCGCCGCCAACATATCCTTGCCCGTCAACAAACCCGTGCAAGTGACCGTGTGCCCGAAGAAGTCGTTTTCAACCGCCAAGACGTCCACCGTCAAGCCTTCCACTGCCGTTTCTGCCGACCCTGCGACCCCCTGCATTACCTTCGCCGCACTAACGCCGCAGACGATAAGACTCCGTTTGGGCTGTTTCAACGCACCCCTGCCCCCCTTCTTTTTCGTCAGCTTTTGAAAAGCCGCCTCCGTTTCTGCAAGGAAAAGCGAGGTCATACCGATACCGTTTTCAATCTGTTCAAACTCGCCGTAGAATTCGACGGGCTTGAACTGCCGCCCCGCCTTGACAAAATATTCGTCCGCAGGCAAGAGGAAGTTTACCTTAAATTCCGCGTTCAATCTATCTGCTAAATCGAGGATATTTGCAGAATATTCTCCGTCCACGTCGGGGATTTGCGTCAGTCCGTCACGGAACTTCGTCAACCCCGTCGGCACGAACGCCAAATCACGCACGTACGGATAGTATAAGAACAGTTCCCTTGCGGTGTTTTCCAACTCCTTCCCGTCGTTGATACCGGGGACGATGACCGCCTGACAATGCATTTCAATCCCCGCCGCCGCAAGTCGATGGATTTGGTCGCGAATCCTGCCCGCAAAGCGGTTGTTCAGCAGCTTACAACGAGCCTGCTCGTTCATCGTATGCACGGAGATATACAAGGGGGAAAGGTGCAGGCGAATGATGCGCTGCAGCCCCTCCTCGGAAAGGTTGGTTAAAGTGACGAAGTTGCCGCAGGTAAAGCTCATATTATAGTCGTCGTCTTTGATATACAAGCTCTCTCTCATACCCTTAGGCATCTGATCGACAAAGCAGAACACACAGTTGTTTCGGCAGGTTTTGAGGGTGGTATTTTTGACAAACTCCAGGCCCATATCCTCGTCCACGTCCTTTTCGACCTCGACCGTCACCTGCTCGCCCGTGCGCCCGTCGCGTACGGTGATAGTAAAGCTCTCCTTGTCGGCGTAGTACAGATAATCAAGCTCGTCCTCGCAGGGGTAGCCGTCAAAAGCGACGATTTCATCCCCCACCTCCAAGCCCAAATCCTTGGCTACGCTATTCCGTTTTACCTTCGTAATTTTCAACATATCCGTTCTCTTTAAAAGGGCAACGCCCCGTACTGTTTGGTCAATTTTTCTAAAATCGTCTGAAATTCAGGGGGCAGGGGTGCGTTGAAGGTCATTCTCTCCCCCGTTTTCGGGTGGGTGAGCGACAGCTCTATTGCGTGCAATAACTGCCCTGAAAGCTTAAATTTTTGCTTTTTATGCCCGTATACAGGGTCGCCCACGCAGGGGTGCCCCATGTGCTTTGCGTGCACACGGATTTGGTGCGTTCTACCCGTCTGTAAGATAAACTTGCAAAGGGTAAATTCCGTACCAAAACGAGCCAAAACCTCGTAATCAGTCACGGCGATTTTTCCCTCACCGTCGGGCAATACCGCCATTTTCAGCCTGTCCTGCGGATGTCTGCCGATGTCGGTGACAATCCTGCCACTGTCCGATTTTACGTTGCCTTCTAAGAGGGCGTAGTACACCCTTCTTGCGCTCTTTTCCGCAATCTGCGCGGCAAGGGATACGTGCGCTTTGTCGTTCTTTGCCACGACCAGCAAGCCCGTCGTATCCTTGTCAATGCGGTGAACGATACCAGGTCGCAACACGCCACCGATGCCGCTGAGGCTGTCCAACGCGTATAAGAGAGCGTTGACCAGCGTACCCTCCGCATTGCCGTTGCCGACGTGTACGGTCATGCCCTGCGGCTTGTTCACAACCGCAATATCCTCGTCTTGGTAGACGATGTCGATGGGGATATTTTCCGCTTTGACGGTGTATTCCACCGCCTCAGGCACGGTCAAAACGACCTCGTTGCCTGCGCGTACGCTCTCCCCTGCCTTTTTGACAATCTTGCCTTGAACGGATACCTGCCCATCCTCAATCAGCTTTTTAATGCGTGAACGAGTAAACTCCTCCGTCTGCGCGTCTAAAAATACGTCCAACCGTTTGTAGTCGCATTCCGCGACGAAAAGCCTCGTGTCCGTCGCCATTTTTATTCGCCCGTGGTTTTGCTTTCCGCTTTGGCTTTTGCCTTTGCCTCCGCCTTCTCCGCGGCCTCTTTGGCAAGCGCCTTATACTTTCCCTTCGGGAAAAACGCGTCAGTATCGAAGAATATCATAGATACAAGCAAGGCAATCGCGCCCCCTACGATAAAGAAGTCCGCAAAATTGCAAACGCCAAAATCCAAGAAATCCGTGGGGGGAACGGAGAACCAGCTTTCGAGCAGTACGCTGAAATCCAGCAACACCATATCGCGAACGCCTTCGCCGCCCCAAGTTTGGCACAACGCTCTGTCAATCAAGTTACCCAAGCCACCCGCAACGATAAACACCAAGCACCAACGCAGACAACTGCGGCGCTTGTCCACCGCCAAGTAGATAAAAATACATGCAAGCATCAGCACCGCCGTACCGATCATAATACCCATCTTTAATTCAGGCGACGCATCCGCGCCCATACTAAACGCCATACCGGGATTTTCCGTATACGTCAATTCAATAACGCCGGGAATGAGTACAAAATCCGGTTTGTCGAAAATATCAAAGCAAACCTGCGCGGCGATTTTGATGCCGAGGTCAATCAGCAACAAAATACACAAAACCAACGCGCCCCACAGCCAATGCCCTTTCAAAACGCCCGCTTGTTTTTCTTGTTTCTTCGCTTTCGCCATAGTTTACTCCTTTTTCTTCCCTTCGCGAATGTCGTTGATCATCGTCGTTCGCAAGGTGTGCAATTTTTCAGAAAGGTCTACTTTGTAGACCTGAGGCATATCCAGTCGCAGGTATTCTTCCCAGAACTTCGCAAGCTCCGCCTTCGAGAACGCTTGGATTTCCATAAGCGACGGGAACTCGTATACGAGCTTACCACCCTTGACAATCGTATGCTGTAATTTTTCCAAGGTGTAGTCGTACACCTCTTTTTTCTTCCAAGTATCAATCGGGTGGAAAATGGTGATATTCTTCGTTTCGTCAATCACTTCGTCTGCGAGGGTGATAAGGTCTGCAATCGCCATACCCGTGTGCTTGTCGTACATACGATAGAGGCACTTAAAGCCAGGGGTTGTCACCTTTTCGCTGTTGTCCGACATCTTGATTTTCGGGGTGATACTGCCGTCCTTATGGAACACCGCAGACATCTTATACACACCACCAAGCGCAGGCAGGTCTTCCGAGGTAATCAGCTTCGTGCCAACCCCCCAAATATCAATCTTTGCGCCCTGTTGCATCAAAGAGGAAATCGAGCGTTCGTCCAAATCGCCCGAAGCGCAAATCTTGGCATCGGGGAACCCTGCCTCGTCCAGCATTTGACGGGCTTTTTTGGAAAGGTAGGCAAAGTCACCGCTATCGAGGCGTATGCCCTTGGGGGAATGCCCCGACGCCTTCAATTCCTTAAAAACGCGAATGGCGTTAGGCACGCCGCTGCGCAAAGTATCGTAAGTGTCTACAAGCAGCAGACAGTTGTCGGGATAGCTCTCCGCATACGCCTTGAACGCCTCGTATTCGCTTTCATAGCCCATAATCCAGCTGTGCGCCATCGTGCCCGCTACGGGAACGTCAAACATCTGCCCCGACAGCACGTTCGAGGTGGAGCTACAACCGCCGATGACCGCCGCACGCGCGCCATAGATGCCTGCGTCAGGCCCTTGCGCGCGACGCAAGCCGAATTCAAGCACCGTGCCACGCCCTGCCGTCGCCCTGCAAATCTTCGAAGATTTCGTGGCAATCAGAGTTTGGTGGTTGAGGATATTGAGCAGCGCCGTTTCCGCAAACTGCGCTTGGATAAGAGGGGCTTTCACCGTCAAAATCGGCTCGCCAGGGAAGACGGGTTCACCCTCTTTAACGGCGTACACGTCGCCCGTAAATTTCATATTTTTGAGGTATTCGAGGAAGTCCTCGCCAAACAGGTTCAGCCCCCGCAAATAGGCGATATCCTCCTCGTCAAAATGCCAGTCTAAGAGGTATTCCACCGCCTGTTGCAAGCCTGCGGCAATCGAGTAGGTAATCAGCTTATTCCTACGGAAGAACAGGTCAAAAGCAACCTCGTCCTCGTGCTTGCCGTGCTTGTAAAAGCCGTAGCCCATCGTGATTTGGTATAAATCGGTCAACAACGTTAAATTACGCATCTTATTCACCGTCCTTGTCGTTTTTATCCTTCGAAAACCAGCCCTTTATTTTTTGCCAAAGAGAAGGGTTTTCCTTGCGCTCCTTTTCCAGCCTCGCCTTCGTCGCCTCGGGGGCTTCGTAGTTTTCGGGGTACAACTTGCACATCATATTCACCGTCGTCCATACGGGGATTTCGTCCTTCGTATCCTTGATATAGTCGGTGATGCCGTACGGATTGCCGTTTGCCGAACCGATGAGTTTTCCGTGCTTGCGCTTGTTGATAATGAACAAGGTCATCAGCCATATCAAGCCACCTATCAGCATCGTCATCGAGAAGACGAACGACCATTGTACGCCCTCACCCAAGATATACTGCGGATCGCGCAGAGGCTCCATAATCGAACGGATAAGCCCGTACGAGGTAAAGTACGCCGCCGTGTTGACACCGTTGGGTTTATAGGGGTTTTTCCAAGCATTCCAAAACAGCAAGCCTGCGATGATGAGGTTGAACATACTTTCATAGAAGAAGAAAGCGTAATGCCATGCGTCTCGGTCGTCGATGTAGACGGCGAAAGGGAACCATTGCAAGGCAGGGTTCGTCACCTCTTGCCCATACACCTCTTGGTTGAAGAAGTTGCCCCAACGACCCATCGCCTGCGCCACTAAGAGGCCTACAACCACGCAATCGCCCACTCGGAAGAAGTTGACCTTGCGGATAATGCAGAACGAGAACACGCTAATCAAGCCGCCCGTAATACCGCCCACGATGGACAAACCGCCTCTTTGGATGCTCTCCCAAGACAGCCACTCCTCAATCGGCATACCGTCCGTAATACAGTAAAATAGACGGGTCGTCAGCAAACAGATAGGCAAACAGATACAAAACAACGTCAAGAATAAGTCAGGGGACATATTTCTGCGCTTGAATAGCAACGAAATCAACAAAAATGCCACCAACATTCCACATACGATACACAGTGCGTAATAGGTAATGGTGATGTTTTCCGTGATTTTAATGCCGGGATTTAACAGATTTTGCAGCATGCCTTCTCCTTTCGAGACAGACTAAAATAAATTTTAGTCTTATTTAAATTATTGCTTTGGTTATCCCATTTTAGCATAAAAACAAAAAACCGTCAAGGCTTTGCCTTGGCGATTTGTCTTGTTTTCACCTGTTTTTTATGCAATTTTTAGTTTCAAAGCCGGGATTTTTGACAAAGTTGGCAAAATTGCATACAAAAGCGCGGTATTGATGACGTTATTCCAGACCTGACCGCCGACAAACAATCGTGCCACCACGAAATCCCAATACGTCAACGCAGTTTTATTCCACAGATAGAATCCTACCGTCGTCGTTATCCCTATGGTTGCCACGAAGAAAGAGAGCACCGCCGCAAGAGCAACCTTTATACACCAGGCTCCTTTGCTCTTCCATTCCAGGCAAAACGCTACGCCGAACAAAAACCCGATGACCGCCATCGCTAAGCCGACAAACGGGGTATACCCTGCGCCGCCACCGAGGAAAAATCCAAGCAAGTCCCCTAAAAAGCCCACGAGCGAGCCAAACAGCGGCCCCAGCAAAATCCCTGAAAGTGAAACGGCAAAAATGGTAAAGGAGAACTGCACGAATCCCAAGGGAATGGACGTGAGTGCATTCACCACCACGTTCACCGCCAGTAAGATGCCGATGTAGGCAAGCTTTACACTCCGCTTTTTCCCTGCGAGCATTCCATACAAAAATCGTTTGCTATCCATAAGAAAAAACCTCCCGACAAGAGAGGTCCGCACACCGTGGCAAACTATACGATAAACGCATACCTGCCCCATACAAATTAGCGGACGCGACCTTGCACCGCGAAACTTTCCTTCTCGTTTCTTCGTCCGCCGACAACGTCCCGTTCGGCGACACTTTACGCGCAAAATCTACTCTTTGATAATATTATACCCCCACGGGCAGGAAATGTCAATCGTTTGGGTATAGCTACACCCAAAAACACACAGCCTTTTTTTATGGGACTTATCGTTATCCGTACAATTATCGTCTTTCTTACCCTGCTGGTGATTATGCGCCTCATGGGCAAACGGCAAATCGGGGAGATGCAACCCTACGAGTTCGTCATCACCCTCATCATCGCAGAGATTGCCTGCATTCCGATGTCCGATTCCTCAATCCCTCTAAGCTACGGCATTACCGCCATTCTCACCATCTATTTTCTGCACCAAGTGGTCTGCCTCATCGACCTTTCAATTCCCAAAGCAAAGGCGCTGTTTGGCGGTACACCCAGCATCGTTATCAACAAAAACGGCATCGACGCCACACAGCTAAAAAAGAACAACTTGGACGTGTCCGACCTCATCGAAAGTATGCGCGGCGCAGGATATTTTTCCCTCGACGACGTCGAGTACGCCCTGTACGAATCGAACGGCAAGTTTTCCGCGCTCGCCAAACAAAAGGAAGGGGAAGACAATCCCTCTCTGCCCGTCCTTCTTATCTGCGAGGGGAAATTCAACGACAAAAATCTGCAGCTAATCGGCAAGGAAAAAGAGTATTTTTTAGAGAAATTACGGGGGCAGGGCTTTAACGAACTCAAAAATATCCTCGTTGCGACGGTGGACGGCACAGGCAAAATCTACGCGCAGGAAAGCGGCGAAAGCTACCAAGTTTTCTCCTTAGACTGGCAGGAAAGGTTATGGTGAGCGCATGAAAATCATCGCAAGTATTTTAATTTCAGGGGCGTTGCTGATAGGCTGTTCGACGGCAGAGCTGTGCTATGTAGACAAGACCTTCGACACCTTTCACGAGGGCTTGACTGCGATGTACAAAAAGACGGAGGCAGGGTCCGCCACCCACGAGGACGGGGCGGCGTTGCTACGGTTTTGGGAGGAACGAAAGAAGATACTATACCTTTGGTTACCCCACACGCATATTGACCAAGTGGACTATCAGCTTAACGAGGCACTTGGGTATCTATACCAAGGCAACTATGAGGACAGCCTGCCGAAGTTTGAACTACTACTCGATATGGCAGAAACTATCCCCCACGCCTACAAAATCCTCCCCGAGAATATTTTCTAAATAAGGCTATGTTACAGAGAATGGTTGATTTATAACAAAACTCTTTTTGTCGGGTTAACGAGAAAAATATAAGAAAGACCAGTGTTTTGTGAGGGCGCATACCCACAGCGGTCTGTAACCGAGCAAAACACGTAGTATTTCGCAATTATTTTTCCGTTAAAAATCAACCAGATGATGTGACAGAGCCTTAAAAAAAAGAGCCACGTGGCTCTTTTTTATTTGTTATATAAAATCTCTTTACACCAAGCCGTAGGCTTGTACGATGTTGACCGTCGCTTGAAAGATATTCTTTAAGAACATCTTTACCGTGCGGTTGGTTGCTTCGTCCAGCCTGCCACTCTCGTTGCTTTTCAGCATCTGTGCCGCGCCGTCGAAGTTCTTGTAAATCATCTGCGCATCCTCTTCTATTGCGGTGTACGCTTCCTCTTCGCCGTTTTGCTGAATGTCGTACATTTCCTTAATCACGGTATTCATCTTCGGCAAAAGCTCTATCTTCCCCGTCTGCACCGCTTCCGCTGACAAATGATTCAGCTCAGCCAACAGCTCGATAAACCGTTGCAGTTTTACGTTTCCTACCAAATCGGTTGCCATTACAATTCCACTCCGTTCAATTTCAAGAGTTCTCTTGCGCTGTCTACGCTGTCCACACCCGTCTTATTTTTGATGGGCGCAAATTCCTTTTCGCGCACGACCACGTACGGCAATACGCTGCCCATCAGCTTGACAAGATCCACCGCAAGGGTTTCAAACTTCTTGCCGTTTTCCTTGTCGGGCTTTCTTGTGATACCGTCCTCGCAAAGACATTCAATCTTCTTCTCGACGATATGCACGGGGATTTTCTTTTCTACGATTTCCTCAAGCTTGGACAAGCGGAACAGATAGTTCATGATAACGCCAAAGCGGTACGCAAGGTTGCCGTTTTCGTCCTTTTGATTCGCCATTTCGTCCGTCAATTCGTAATATTCGATGATGTCGGGCTGGTCGCCGTCCTGACAGAGTACGCCTACCTTTTCGTAAGGGTTGGTCTTGGAAATCGCCTTTGCGCCACAGTTCACCTTAGAGGCAATCGTCGCGCCGACGAATACGGGGTCTGCGATTCTTTGCAATACGTTATCTACTGCGTAGATATTCAGCCACTCTACCCCCTTTTCATGCAGGTCGT
>JAZOMO010000029.1:0-6860 GCA_045654025.1 Candidatus Scatosoma sp. | reverse complement strand
GACGAACTTGAACCGGGCGTATCCAAGCTTGTACGCGTATACATCGCGCAGAAGCGTAAGATTCAAATCGGTGATAAGATGGCAGGTCGTCACGGTAACAAGGGTGTCATCTCCCGAGTACTTTCGCAGGCAGATATGCCTTTCCTTGCAGACGGTACGCCTTTGCAGATCTTGCTCAACCCCCTCGGCGTTCCTTCGCGTATGAACATCGGTCAGGTTTTGGAAGTGCACTTGGGCTACGTATGTAAGCAGCTCGGTTGGAAGATCGCTACGCCCGTATTCGACGGCGCGAACGAGCGTGACCTTGAACAGTTGTTCAAGGAAAATAACCTCTTGAACCCCGACGGCAACGTTGACGGTAAGTTCCAGGTATTCGACGGTAGAACGGGCGAACCTTTTGAAAACCGTGTCACCGTTGGTGTACAGTATATGATTAAGCTCAACCACTTGGTTGACGATAAGATTCACGCACGTGCGATCGGTCCTTATAGTATGATCACGCAGCAGCCTCTCGGCGGTAAAGCGCAGTTCGGTGGCCAGCGTTTCGGTGAAATGGAAGTTTGGGCTCTGGAAGCATACGGCGCGGCGCACATCCTGCAGGAAATCCTGACCGTTAAGTCGGACGACATCGTAGGCCGTGTTAAGACGTATGAATCCATCGTGAAGGGCGAAAACATTTCCGAACCGGGTATCCCTGAAGCATTCAAGGTGCTCCTTAAGGAATTGCAGGCGCTCGCTTTGGACGTTAAGGTTCTTACCGAAAACGGTGACGAGCTTGTGATCCGTGAATTCGAGGACGAAGACACGAGAGAGAGAACGCCTTCCCGTCAGATTTCGCAGAAGGAAGAGGACTACGAAGACTTCGACTTCAGCGACGGCATCGAAGAAGACGAGGACGAAACTGAGGTTGCGTTGTTTGAGGATGACGAGGACTTCGAGGACGACTTTGGCGACGACGAAGACGAGCTGTTCGACGACGAGGACGACGATGAATTCGGCGGGCTCTTTGGCGACGACGAGGACGACGAATAATAGGAGTAAGGAGAGATTATTATGTACGAATTAAATGATTTTAACTCTATTCAAATCAGCATCGCTTCTCCTGAAAAAATCAGAGAATGGTCGTATGGCGAGGTAACCAAGCCTGAAACGATCAACTACCGTTCCCAAAAGCCGGAAAAAGACGGTCTTTTCTGCGAAAAGATCTTCGGGCCGAGCAAGGACTGGGAATGTAATTGCGGTAAATACAAAAGGGTAAAATATAAGGGTCAGACCTGTGAAAAGTGCGGCGTAGAAATTACCCGCGCTAAGGTCCGCCGCGAAAGAATGGGTCACATCGAGCTTGCGGCTCCCGTTTCCCACATCTGGTACTTCAAGGGCGTGCCTTCCAAAATCGGTACGTTGCTTGATATGTCCCCTAAGCAGTTGGAGGCAGTTTTGTACTTCGTTTCTCACGTCGTATTGAACCCCGGCTGCATTACCGAATTGCAATACAAACAGGTTATCAGCGATAAAGTATACCGTGAACTGGAAGAACAGTACGGCGATTCGTCCGTGACTGGTTTGAAGGTTGGTATGGGCGCGGAAGCTATCCGCGAGCTGTTGCAGGCAGTAGACCTCGATGCAGAGGCGGCGGCTTGCAAGAAGATTATTGACGAAAAAGCGGAAAACACGAAAGGCCCCAGCCAGAAGGTTGCGAAGGCTGTTAAGCGTTTGGAAGTTATCGAATCCTTCCGCAAGAGCGGCAACCGTCCCGAATGGATGATTTTGACCGTTCTGCCCGTCATTCCCCCCGATATCCGTCCCATGGTACAGCTCGACGGCGGTAGATTTGCTACCTCCGACTTGAACGACTTGTACCGTCGTGTTATCAACCGTAACAACCGCTTGAAGAAGATGGTCGAAATCGGCGCGCCCGAAATGATTGTCAAGAACGAAAAGCGTATGTTGCAGGAAGCAGTAGACGCGCTCATCGACAACGGCAGAAAGGGCAAGGCTCTCACCGGTCCTTCCAACCGTGAACTCAAGTCGCTGTCCGCGATGCTTCGTGGTAAGCAGGGTCGTTTCCGTCAGAACTTGCTGGGTAAGCGTGTAGACTATTCTGGTCGTTCGGTTATCGTCGTAGGTCCTGAACTGAAAATCTACCAGTGCGGTCTGCCTAAGGAAATGGCAATCGAGCTTTTCAAGCCGTTCATCATGAAACGCCTTGTAGAAAACGGTCAGTGCCAGAACATCAAGACGGCAAAACGCGCCGTAGAAGAAGCAAAGGATATGGTTTGGAATGTCCTCGAAGACGTTATTAAGGACCATCCCGTGCTGTTGAACCGTGCACCTACGTTGCACCGTCTGTCTATTCAAGCGTTCGAACCCGTACTCATCGAGGGTAGAGCAATCAAGATTTCTCCCCTTGTCTGCGGCCCCTTCAACGCCGACTTCGACGGTGACCAGATGGCTGTGCACCTTCCCCTTAGCGTAGAGGCTCAGGCGGAAGCAAGATTCCTGATGCTTTCGGCAAACAACATCCTGAAGCTGGCTGACGGTAAATCTGTCATGTCGCCTACGCAGGATATGATTATCGGTGCTTACTGCTTGACGATTAAGCGCCGTGAAGAAGGCAAGAAGTACGACGACCAGGGCCGTCCTAACGAAAACGGCGAGGTCTACGTACCCGCTATGTACGCGTCCGAAAATGAAGCGATGATCGCATACCAGATGCGCCTTGCTCACGAACAGGACGAAATGTACCTCAAGCGTATCATTGAACTTCCCGAAGGGAAGTTTGACGACGTGCCTTTGATGACCCGTTTGGACCTTCCTTCCAAGGAAGAACAGCTTGCGGCTGGCAAGACGTACGTCAAGAGCGCGTACGTACAGCTCAACCCCAAGACGGGCAAGAGAGAGGTTGTCGGTATCATCAAAACGACCATCGGCCGTTTGATCTACAACGACGGTTTGCCTCAGGATTTGGGCTTTGTTAAGAGAAACGATCCCGAAGACTACCTGCGCTTGGAGCTTGATACCGAATTCATCGGCAGCGCAAGAGCAATCGGCAAAAAGCACCTTTCCAGAATCGTTGAGGCAGCCTTCAAGACGGGTAAAGCGCCTAAGGCGTCTTACGTGCTTGACGCGATGAAGGAACGTGGTTATAAGTATTCCACGATTGCCGCTTTGACGACGTCCGTATTCGATATGAAGGTACCTCCTCAGAAAGAGGCAATCCTCGAAAGAGCAGAAAAGGAAGTTGCAAAGATTTCCAAGAGCTACGCGCGTGGTTTGATGAACGAAGAACAGCGCTATGAAGAGGTTATCAAGCAGTGGGATGCTGCTACCAGCGAAGTGGCAGATCTCCTCAAAAAGCAGGGTGAAGAAGACAAGTTCAATCCTATTTGGGTGATGGCAGACTCCGGCGCGCGTGGTTCGATCGACCAGATTAAGCAGCTTGCTGGTATGCGTGGTCTAATGGTTAACCCTCAGGGTAAAAAGATCGAAGTTCCCGTTAAATCGTGTTTCCGTAACGGCTTGTCCGTTCTCGAATACTTCATTTCCTCGCACGGTGGCCGTAAAGGTTTGACCGATACCGCTTTGAAGACGGCAGACTCTGGTTACTTGACCCGTCGTCTTGTAGACGTTTCGCACGAAATCGTCGTTCGTGAAGACGACTGCTACGCAGGCAGAAAGCCTCAGGGCGTCGTAGTTCGTGAAATCAAGGGCGCAGACGACAAGAGAATCGAAGGTTTGGAAGACAGATTGAAGGGCCGTTTCGCGGCAGAGGACGTCATCGATCCTGCTACGGGCGAAGTTTTGGTTGCAACCAACCAGTTCATCGACGAAGACGAAGCGAAGGCTATCGTTGCGGCAGGTATCAAGGAAGTTTCCATCCGCAGCATCTTTGCCTGCAACACCCGTGGCGGCGTTTGCGCGAAGTGCTACGGTAAGAACATGGCTACCACGTTGCCCGTTCAGGTCGGTGAAGCAGTCGGTCCGATTGCGGCTCAGTCCATCGGTGAACCTGGTACTCAGCTTACCATGCGTACCTTCCATACGGGTGGTATCGCGGCAACGGGCGACATCACGCAGGGTCTTCCCCGTGTCGAAGAATTGTTCGAAGTTCGTAAGCCGAAGGGCTGCGCAACCCTTTGTGAAGTAGAAGGTGTTGTAGAGCTGGATAACGGCGACGGTCAGAACCATATCAGAATTTTGAATCCTGAATCTAAGGAGCTTATCAAGGAATACGTATTGCCGTTCAACGCAGACGTTAAGGTTGCGACGGGCGACAAGGTTGTTCCTGGCAAGTTGTTGAACACGGGTAGCGTATGGCCTCAGGATATCCTCCGCGTGCAGGGTGTCAAGGGTGTTCAGGACTATATCCTTGAACAGGTACAGACGGTTTACCGTTCGCAAGGCGTTGACATCAACGATAAGCACATCGAAATCATCGTTCGTCAGATGCTCAAGAAGGTACGCGTTGAAAACGCAGGCGATACCGATTTGCTTCCTGGCGAGCTCGTTGATATGGTTACCTTCCAAGAAGAATGTGCGAAAGCGTTGCAACAGGGTAAGCGTCCCGCTTTGGCAAGACGTGTACTGCTGGGTATCGCGAAAGCGGCACTTGCAAGCGATTCCTTCTTGTCGGCGGCTTCCTTCCAGGAAACCTCCAAGGTACTCACCGAAGCGGCTATCCGCAACAAGAGAGACTACCTTGTTGGCCTCAAGGAAAACGTTATCATCGGTAAGCTGATTCCTGCAGGTACGGGCTTCAAGAGCTACAAGTCTCTTGCGCCTCAGTACGTAGGCTATGCGGCTAAGGCAACCGAAGAAACGGCTGTCGCAGATGCAGTAGAAAGCGAAGAAAACGCATAATCAAAATGAAGCTTCCGCAGGGAAACCTGCGGAAGTTTTTCTATTGACAAAGGGATAGAAAAGTGCTATAATAAGGAAAATCAAGGGGGCAGGTATGGATTTAGAAGAAAAAAGAGATAAAAACAAACGGCTGGTTGGCGAAATTGTCCGCTTTTTGTTGGTAGGTGGGCTGGCAACCGTATGCGATTACGCCGTCTACCTTTTCTTTCGCAAGGTCGCCCTGCCAGCCGAGCTCTTCTATGAAAGCGCCATTTGGGACGCCGCATCGGCGGTGATTGCTACCACCTTGGGCTTTTTGGTTGGCTTGCTAATCAACTGGGTGCTGTCCGTTGCCTTCGTGTTCCGTGACGGGAAACGTTCGGTGGACGTGAAATCGAAGAAGGATTTTGTCAAATTTACGGTAATTGCCCTCATCGGCTTGGTGTTCACGCAGGTTGCGGTAGGGGTGGGCGTGTTGCTCGTTCCCTCCTTTCCGCTGTTTGGTGTAGAGCAGTTTTTCTCCCTCGGCTGGAACGAATGGCTGTTAAAAGCCGTCACTACCTGTATCGTGCTGGTGTTCAACTACTTTGCTCGCAAGAAATTTATTTTCAAGTAATCAATTATAAAATTTTTGCTAATAAGATTTAATCCTAATAATTTTTTAGAAAAATTCAAAAAATTTTTGCCCGAAGGCTTGACATTTAGGGTCGGCGGTGTTATAATATACTTGACCTTGAGAAGGGAACGGCTGAAAAGCGTGGCGTCTTATAAGACGTAAGCGCTTTTTTAGGGCGTAAAGAGGCGTGAAAAACGTCGAAAAGGAGCAGGTTTTGGTAGGTCGTATTCATTCGTTTGAATCGTTTGGGACGGTAGACGGTCCGGGAATTCGCTTTGTTGTATTTATGCAGGGCTGCCCCTTGCGTTGCCAGTATTGTCATAACCCCGACACGTGGAATGGTACGGACGGCACGGAATACACCGTAGAGGACGTCGCCTCTCGCGTGATGAAATACAAGGGCTATTATGGCGATAAAGGTGGGGTTACCGCTTCGGGCGGAGAACCGCTGTTGCAAATCGACTTTATCACCGAGCTGTTTCGCCGTTTGAAGGCGCAAGGCGTGACGACCTGCGCGGACACGACGGGAATCACCTTTAATCCTAGCGATCCCGAAAGCGTGAGAAAACACGAGGCGCTCTTAGAGGTGTGCGACCTGTTCTTGCTGGATATCAAGCACGTCGACGAGGACAAGCACAAGCTTTTGACGGGCGTTTCCAACGAACGACCCCTGGCGTTTGCGAAGTTCTTAAGCGACCACGGCAAGAAAATGTGGATAAGACACGTGCTCGTGCCGGGGCTGACGGACGACGATGAGAGTTTGAAACGCTTGCGCGCATTCATAGACACGCTGAATTCGGTGGAGAAGGTAGAGGTTTTGCCTTACCACACGATGGGCGAGGTCAAGTATGAAAAGCTGGGCATCGAATATCCCTTAAAGGGAGTACAACCGCCGATTAAGGAACGCGTTGAAAACGCAAAACGGCTGTTGACGGAGTAAACTATGGGCGAGTTGATCGGAAAGAAAAATTATAAAGAACAGCTGCATGGGCTGTGCGTAGTAGAGGTCAGCGGCGAGAGCTGTGCCAACTGCTTGACGCTGATGCCGATTTTGGAACGGCTGTGTTCTGCAAGGGACGACGTACGCCTCGTACACGTAGAGGCAGACTATTCGACTGTCGAACTGATGGAAGAATGGGAAGTGTTGCGCGTGCCTACGATTTTACTGATGGACGATGGGGAAATCTTTGCGAGGGTTGCAGGCTTTCAGCCCGAAGAGATTTTGGAAATCTGGTTGGATGCCAAAATCGAAGAACGCAGAGCATCGAAAGGTTAACCAAAGCAATATAATCCAAACCAAGATTTTTAGCGGTAAATTTTGCCTGCTACTTCGTTGAAACCCTTGATAAACCGTGCAGGTTTACCTGTGGCTTTCGCCTTGTAGAAGACGAAAATTTGCTCGCTA
>JAZOMO010000028.1:0-15318 GCA_045654025.1 Candidatus Scatosoma sp. | reverse complement strand
AACTGGATACACAGAACTGTGAGGTGAAATGCGTCTCGCTTGTAGCGGATGAAAAGACTCTGTGTGAAAGATTATCAATGGATGTAAAAAGAGGTTTTCGCTCTGAAGATGTAATTGAGAGAAGCATAGCAAGAATACCGATGTATCAAGCACTCAATACCATTAAAATTGATACCAATGCAAAAACCGTGGCTATGATTGCCAATGAGATTATCTTGAAAGCATCAAATATTTCTGCCTTGTAATGAGCGAGAAATATATCAGAAACCACTTTAATAACATAAAGAAATATGCAAATGCCATTGAAAATCGTTTGGATGATGAATGGTGTACAATGGAGAGTGTATTGGCAGATAATGCAGAAGTCTTGGCACTTGCGAAAAGACATAATTCAAACTATATTCTTATTGATGACCAATACGAAATCAAGATTGATTTATAACGACAAATTCCAATTTATCGGGATGATAATAAAAGACAAGGGGTGGCGGAAAATCAACCGTCACCTCTCAAATTTTGCTACGCAGTAAACAAAGAAAAGGGAATGGATTTAGTAAACTTGATGCTAAATGATAGAAGCACTTGATTTTTTCAGAAAAAAATTGTATAATAATAAAAATGCTATTGAAAATATAAAATTAATACAAAAATTATAAATTAAACCTGCTTAAGGGGGGAAGTTCAAGTGTTAACTGACAATAATAGAAAAGCTACAATATTGGCGTACTATTTTTCAAAATTTGATAGGGATGCCATGAAAGCACTTGGTTATTCTACTTTGACTGAAGCTTTTGCCGATTTATCCTTAAAATTCGGTAAAGATAATCATTACTTGAAATTACGTCGTGATGAATTTGACCCATTAACAGGTAGCCATCGCGTTGGATTCAATAAAAGGATGCCTAATGCTGTGGTTGAAACCTTTCACAACGGCTTAAAGCACTATACTTTTGAAGAGTTGACTAAAATTGTTCAATCGATTTTAGCCGACAACGAAACAATTCTCATTGAGGAACACGAAAGACAGCAAGCGCGGGAAATTATCCATGGGTGTACTGAGGACGAATTAGAAGCAATAATAAACGGTAAGGACAGCACGGCTCATATTATTAAAACGATAAAAGAATCAAAGAATCGTGTGTTTAATTCTAAAATTCAACAATCACTTAAAGGACTGTATGAATATCGTTGTCAAATATGTGGCGCACGTGCAATTGAAATGTATGGCGTTGATGTAAGTGAGGCACATCATATTCAACCTTTCTCTCTAACAGCAAATAATGATGCTAAAAATGTGATGATAGTCTGTCCTGACCATCACCGCATAATACATAAAGCAAAGCCAATCTTTAATTACGACCAAAAAGCCTTTTTATACGATAACGGCCGTAAAGATGGGTTGATGTACAATATTCATTTATAATTATGTTTTTTACCGAGGATAAATATGTTAAATAATAGCGTAGAGCTTAATAAATTAAAATCTTCCATTCTTTATTATATTGCACAAGATAACGAAGCGTTATCAAATTTTTTGGTGAAAGCTGAAATCTCTTCGGAAATTATTGGATATGATAATTGGAATGGTGGAATTGAAATATACCAATTGAATTTTATTGTTCCCATTGAGACTTATAAGAAAACAAGAGCTTTTCATGATTGTTTTGAAAATGAGATAGGCGAACTGGTTGAGATTTTTATTGGTGATAACGCCAATGAGCATGTCTCCGCAATTAAAATAAAGCCACTTATGTGTGATTATGTGAATTGGATTCCGTTAAAAATTTCTAAAGACGAACTTTTAAGAAGTATTGAAATGATTAAAATAATTATGATAAAAGTTTCGACGGGAGTGGAAAGAATCCAGAATTGTGAAAAAGAATATACTGAGCTATATCAAAAATTGGATGAGAGCTTTGTTTCTATAAGTGTAAAGAATCCAAACACTTTTAAAAGTTTGTGGGATTGGTATGGGAGATGGAGTCAACCTGATTTAAGCACTTATCGTTCTCGTCGTAAATATGTGTCTGAGTTATATGAGCCAACAGTAGTTTTACTAAAACAATCAGTTGAGGAAAATTGTTTAGGTGACGCTTATACTCCTACTGGATGGGAGCGTGTAGATAGAACAATATATGAAATGCGTTCGAGAATACAAATCGCTCAAACAGAAGAGCAATATCAGGCGATTGGTATGTTGGGTCGGGAAGCCCTTATAACTGTAGCTCAAGAAGTGTATAATCCACATATACATACATCGTTGGATGGTATAGAACCCAGCGAAACAGATGCGAAACGTATGCTGGATGCGTACCTTGCATATAGATTATCAGGCAATAGTCACGAGAGACAACGTAAATTTGCGAAATCTTCTGTTGATTTAGCAAATCATTTAACACACGATCGAATGGCGACTAAGCAAGACGCGGAAATTTGTTTGCTGGCAGTATCTACTGTTGTAAGCTTGTTGAAAAATTTAGAAAAGGTATAAATTGTGAAGACGGTTGTTCGATCGTTTTATGTTATCGTTGCACAAAACATTAATTATCCTTGCTTGGCTGTAGACAAAAAAGGATTAAAATCACCAATAATAAGCAATAAAAAACCCGTGAAAATCAAGCGATTTTCACGGGTTTTTGGTCGAGGCGACGGGATTTGAACCCACGACCTTATGGTCCCGAACCATACGCGCTACCAGCTGCGCTACGCCTCGATTTTTTAATTTTTTATCTATTTTCGTAAGTGGTCAAACATGTGGTCAAGCCACTTATTTCGAACGTTTTGTAGAAAAGTGTACCGCCTGAATTGTTAGGTTTTTCAAGGGGGTCAGCGATTTTCAAAAATCACTGCTTTAAGACCGGTGGCGGTGTCCCGAACGCAACGCGCTACCAGCTGCGCTACGCCCCGATCTTTGTTGCGTTTTCTCGACAATTACGCGATCTTTCTACCACCGCTCCTGCCACAGAAAACGCATATATTATACCAAATGCCTTTTTAAAAGTCAATCCTTTTTGATTGCCTTGAAAAGATTTTCTGTCAAATTTATCTTTCCCCTCTCACAACGCCGTAATTGCCGTTTTTTCGGCAATATCCGCTTACTCTGCTCAACTTATCGACGACTGCTCTTTAGCCCTTTTTAGTGGCGTTTTTCCAGCAAGAATGACACATCGCCACGTACGAGTCGTTGCCTCCCAACAAAATCTGTCCACCTTCGGTCAGCACTCTGCCCTCGCCGTCAATACGTGCGTTGACAATCGCTTTCTTCCCGCACGAGCAAATCGTCTTAATCTCCGTGATCGAATCCGCCACCTCAAACAGCCTGCGGCTACCCGGGAATAAGTGCGTCAAGAAGTCCGTACGCAAACCGTAACAAAGTACGGGAATATCCGCCTCGTCTACAATCTTACGAAGTTGGTCAATCTGTTCGGGGGTGAAAAATTGACACTCATCCGTAATGATGACGTCGCAATTTTCACGCTTTTTGTACTCCTCGAAGATATCCTTGTCGGGCGTAATCACTTCCGCATCCGCCTTCAATCCAATACGGGAGCGCACTACGTTTGCGCCGTCGCGCACGTCCACGGACGGCTTAATCAGCCATACCTGCATGCCGCGTTCTTCATAGTTAAACTTCGTAATCAAAGCGTTTGCCGTCTTCGACGAGCCCATCGCGCCGTACTTAAAATACAATTTTGCCATAATGTTCTCCTTATTGTAAGCTGACAAGACTTGAACCTTTCAGTCTTAAAATATTATAACACATACGCAAACAGTTTGCAAGAGTACAGTGAAAAAAACTATTAAAAAATAGATCATACAACTGAGCCTTACAAAAAAGAACGCTTCGGGAAAACCGAAACGTTCTTTTTGTTTTACATTTGATACCAGATAATGAGGAATACGATACTAACAACCACGAACAGCAACCCCGTCAAGAAAATCGGAGTACCACTATTCACTTTTTTCTTTCCCAGCTTGCGCTCGCGATATTGCGCGTACGATTCATACTCCCTTCTTCCCAAGGGAATCAGCGCTTTAAACGCACGTTCCAGCACATAGCCTACACCAAGAAACGCACCCTCGCCAGCAACGAACATCATGCCCGAAAACAACACCATGAGTATGCCCGCCGAAAAGAAAGCGTCATGCAAAAGTTGCATGTTATCCTTTGCGTTTCCCGTGAAGAATCCTTTAAGGGCAAACACCCCTAAAACCATGCCACACGCCACGCAAAAGCATACGATATATCGAATGAGCAATGCTTTCTTATCTTTTTCCACAAAACCTGCCTCAAGAGCCGCTTACTGCAGCTGCTCTTTATATTTTTTCTCTTCCTCGTTGTTGCAATACACGAAGTGTCCAGGGGAAACTTCACGCATCGAAGGAAGGTCCTTCGAGTAGTCGTGTTCCGCCAAGGGATTGTATACCATTCTCACACGCTGTTTTTCATAGCGAGGATCGGGTAAAGGAATTGCCGACAGCAACGACTTCGTATACGGATGCAAGGGGTGTTTAAACAGCTCGTCTGCGTCCGCAAGCTCTACCATCTTACCAAAGTACATAACGCCGATTCTGTCCGAGAAGTATTTTACAACGGAAAGGTCGTGCGCAATGAACAGGATCGTCAAACCAAGACGTTCTCTCAAATCGTTCAAGAGGTTGATTACCTGCGCCTGAATGGAAACGTCCAATGCCGAAATAGGCTCGTCTGCGATAATCATTTCCGGTTCCATGATAACCGCTCTTGCAATACCGATACGCTGACGCTGACCGCCGGAGAATTCGTGCGGGTAGCGGTCTGCATGCTCTCTTACAAGGCCGACCATTTCCAGAATATCGTACACCTTTTGGTTAATGACTTCTTTGTCACGGATACCGTTGATAATCAAGCCTTCCGAAATGATTTCGCGTACCGTCATACGGGGGTCAAGCGAAGCGATGGGATCTTGGAAAATCATCTGGATCTGCTTCACGCAACGACTGCCTCTCGTGATCGCATTCGCCTCACGGATCTGCCGTCTGTTCTCAGCAACGATTGCCGAGCACTTTTCCTGCAACGCCGCAACCTTTGCTTTCACCTCGTCCATTCTTTCAGGATTTTCTTTTGCCTTTTGGCGCAGTTCTTTGATTTCCGCCGCCGTTTCCTTGCGAGCTTTTGCAATCGCATTCTTGTATGAACGCGTACCTGCCCCTATTCTTTCGCCGTTAAAGTAGATGTTACCAGAGGTAATATCGTACAATTTGATAATCGAACGACCGGTGGTTGTTTTACCGCAACCAGACTCGCCAACCAAGCCGAATACTTCGCCCTTTCTAACCTCAAAGGAGACGTCATCAACCGCTTTGAAGTCGCGTCTGCCCAAACGGAAATACTGACAGAGATGTTCAACTTTCAACAAAACTTCGTTGTTATTCATCTTGCGCACCTCCGCGTTCATTCATACGTTTAATACGTTCGGTGATCACCTTAGGAATTTCCACCTTTTCCGCATTCGGATGCAACAGCCAAGTCGCCGCAAAGTGTGTATCCGAAATTTTGAACATAGGAGGCTGCATTTCAAAGTCGATTTCCATCGCGTACTTATTACGATCCGCAAACGCATCGCCAACAGGAGGATAGATCATGTTGGGAGGAGTACCGGGAATCGCATCCAGCTTTTCATTGGTATCGAGGTCGGGCATCGAGGAAAGCAACGCCCACGTATACGGATGACGAGGATTATAGAAAATATCCTCTGCCGTACCATATTCAACGATTTTACCCGCATACATAACGGCAATTCTGTCCGCCATGTTTGCAACAACGCCGAGGTCGTGGGTAATGAAGATAATGGACAGCTGACGTTCCTTCTTCAGCTTGTTGATAAGTTCCAGAATCTGCGCCTGAATGGTTACGTCCAAAGCGGTCGTCGGCTCGTCGCAAATCAAGATGTCGGGATTTGCCGACAGAGCGATTGCAATAACGATACGCTGACGCATACCGCCGGAGAATTCAAACGGGTACTGATTATAACGGATACGAGCTTCGGGAATACCAACCTCGTCCATCAGCTTAATTGCCTTCTCTTTCGCAATACGCTTGGTCAGCTTATAAACAACCTGAGATGCCTTTCCCTTAAAGTAATCTACCAACTCAAGGCAACGCTTATCAGCGTCGATGGAAGGAGCATTTTCGATATCTGCCTTAAACTTATTGATGATACGGTCTAAAACAGAGCATATGCTTTCGATTTGCTTTTCCGGTTCAACGATGAACTTGGGTACAACCTTCCAGTCTACCGTTTTACCCTTTGCAATCAAAGCGTCACGCTTTGCGGTTTGCTTTGCAAAACGAGCCTCTTCCTTCGGGTTATTCTTAAGGTAGAAGAAGTATTTTTCAACTTCCTTAGCAATCGCATCGCTGAAGGTATGCGCAACGCTATCCTTCAAAATTTCCAACGGGTTGATGGATGCGCGCACAAGGCTATTGAGGGTTTTAACAGTAGCATTTGCTTCCTTTGCGGTGAACCCACCTGCCCTGAAGAAAGCAACAGCCTCTTCCAAAGCCGCAACAGCAGCCGTTTTCGCCTCCACGTTTTTACGAATGGAATATTCCACAGCCAGCTTTTCCATTGCAAGGAATTCGGTCATGAAATCGTCCATGAGATACTTCAGAGCAAGCTCATTTGCCTCTTCGGCAGGCATCTGGCTGAGATCCGCCTCCGGGTTCTTATAAACGTAGTAGCCGATACGGAAGAAGTCGTATGCCGTCTGCGCCAACATTTCCTCAAGCGTAGCACGCATTTCACCGAGAAAGCTTACAAGCTCCTCAGGAACGAGCATCTTCATCGTAGCCATACCGATGAGCGCCTTTAAACGTGCGACGGGTTTAATTTTTGCTTTTACTTCCGATTTAACTTCATTCAGACGTACCATGTACGCATTCAACGCTTCAAGATAGTTGGTTGCAAAGTACGCATCCACCACCGCTTTCAGCTTATGAAGCAACGAGCCGATGACAAAGCCTACGTCAATCTTTTGCTTCTTTTCCGCCATAAACAAAGCGTCGTCGATGATGGAAACCATCTCTTCCGATGCGTTGCGCGCATTGTTATAGCTTTCCTGCAATTGAATTGCCTTGATGTTGAAATTGTCGAACGTCTTAATCGTTTCGTCAACCTTGGCAAGGTATTCGGTAGATTTTTCTACGTTCACACCCGCCTTGATATTTTCGTTTAAAGCCGCCTTCATCATAGTGGAAAGCACGGCAAGCATGCGGTTGAACGTCGTTCTACCTTCCTTGCGGTTGGCTTTGTTCTTCAACAGCATCGCCTCGGTGATTTGGTGACCCGTACGCATAATAGGGTCAAGCGCAGACAACGGATCTTGGAAAACCATTGCGATTTTATCACCACGAAGCTTGTGCATTTCCTCTTCAGGAATACGTACAAGGTCGCGTCCGTCGTACAGAATTTCACCACTCTCAATCATAGCATTTGCGGCAGAAATCCCCATGATGGTCTTGGAGGTAACCGACTTACCAGAGCCGGATTCACCTACGATTGCCAACGTTTCGCCCTTATAAAGGTCGAAGGAGATATCACGTACCGCCTGCACCTTACCTGCTTGCGTGCGGAAGGATACAGCCAAATTTTTAACTTCTAATTTCTTTTCCACGTTGTTAATCCTCCGCACCACGCAAGGACGGGTTGAACGCATCGCGCAAACCGTTACCAAACAAGTTGAAACTAAGCATCAACAAGCAGATGAACAATGCAGGGAACAGCATCATATACGGAAAGGTAGACAAATACGGCTGTGCGCTAGAAAGCATATTACCGACACTAGTCATAGACCCCGTCTGCAGGTTGATGATACCCAAATAGCTCAAGGAGGATTCCGAGAAAATCATACCGGGGATAGACAATACCGAACCGGTGATAATCGTACCAAGAGAGTTGGGGAATATGTGTTTAAACATAATACGGGGGTCGCTGGCGCCAAGTGTTCTTGCCGCCAAAACGTATTCTTGGTTTTTAAAGCGGTAGAATTGCATACGCACACGGGCTGCCATACCTATCCATCCCGTTAGGAAGAAGGCGATGAACAAGATCGTCAACTGACTGGTCGTGCCCATATGCAACTTCAAAAGGGTAATAACAATCATGAACGGTACAGCCGCCAAAATATCGGAAATACGTTCCATAATCAAGTCGAGCTTGCCGCCATAATAGCCTTCAATTGCGCCATAGATTGCGCCCACCAACATATTTACCGCAGATACGCAGATAGCAAGAAGGAAGGACAATCTTGCACCTGCGCCAAGACACGTGAAGATATCTTTACCCGCTTGCGTCGTACCAAACAAGAACAAGGGTTCGGTGATGCCGTCGCCTTCTCCGTTGTTAGCAATCGCATGCTTGTAGATATAATATTGATAATAATCTACACGAACCTCGTATTGATCACCCTGCTTTTTAACAGCGTAATCGTACAACTTTTCTTCGCCTTCGACGTACATCGTACTCGTGTACAAGTCTTTCTGCTGACCTTGTTTGTTCAAACCACTGTTCAAACGATAATTAATGGTAAACTTTGCGTTTCCATTTTCATCGAAAACAATCTCACCGTTTTCGTCACGCTCTACCTTGGGGCGAACGACTTTCTTCTTTTTGTTTACGGTACCGTCCGCATTTTTTACATACGTTTCTTCCAACTGATACCAAAGGTTTTGGTTGGTTACATACTGTGGATATTTAGTCTGAAAGCTCTTGCTCAACGCCTTGATGGCGGGATAGACAATCTGCACTTTATGTTCGTCCTGATATGCCTGCAATGCTTTAAATTCTTCCGCCGTTAGCTTTTCCAACGTACAGCCCGTCAGACGGTAGGAATCCATACGGAACGTATAATAATTGCCAGTATCGGAAGATTCTACGCTGTACTTATTGTTTTTAATTATTAAGCCACCCGTTTCTTGGCCAATTGCTTGGTATTCCAAGAAAGTTGTTTCGTTTAAAGTCTTCTCCGTACAGCCGTCCCAAAAATCCCAGCCCAACTCTACGCAAAGCTTATTCTTGGGATAATTGTAGCGGAAGTTGACGTCTTCATACGACACCGTATAAGGACTGATGATGGGTGCAATAATCGAGAACAGCATCAATGCGACAATGATAATAAACGCAGCCACCGAACCTTTATTTTTGCAAAAACGACGCATCGCATCGCGGAAAGCGCTGACAGGCTTGGTATCCAACTTTTTGTCGCGTAATCTGTCCCGATTCTTTGCAGGAGCAAATTTCTCCTTGGGGATATTCATAATATCTACGTTTTGAACGTTTTCCATAATTATTTCGCCCCCATTCTAATTCTCGGGTCGATGATACCATAGCTGAGGTCAGTTACGATACCTGCGACCAAACCAATCAAACAATAGAACCCCGAAAGCAACATAAAGAAGTCGTAGTCCAAAGAGTTAATTGAGTTCAAGTACAAACGCCCTACGCCGGGGATCGCAAAAATCTGCTCAATGATGAGCGAACCGGACAATACGGCAATAAATTCTGCAACGATGGAAGGGAAAATAGGTACCATCGCATTTTTCAATGCGTGGCGCATAATCGATTGACGTTTCGTCAAGCCCTTCGTACGAGCAAGCAATAAATAGTCGCCCGTCAAGGATTCCGTCAGCTCGGCACGCGTGAAACGGCAATAGCCGGCAATAGAACCAAACGACATTGCAAGCACCGCGGGAAGCATCGATACAAACATGTCCCACGAAAAATAATCATAGCCAGGCTTCATAGTAAGCGGCAGAATATCCAACTTAAAGCACAACGTATATTGCAAGATGAACGCCGTAACGTAAGAAGGTACGGAAATAAATACCATTACCAACGTGCTGATGGTATGGTCTTGCCACTTATTCTTACGGAGTGCAGCATAAATACCAAGCGCCAAGCCCAGAGGTACTGCAAACAGCGTAGAATATACGTTAATGAGCACGGTAGGCGGCAACTGGGAAACGAACACGTCCCAAACCGGTTGATTTCTGAATTCGGGCATATTGACACCGATACCGAAATCGCCGTACAAGAATATACGTTTGAGATAATTGACAAATTGCACTAAGATGGGATCGTAATACCCACGTGCCTTTAATTGCGCCTCCAAAATATCACGGTCTTGGCCGGGCGCCAACGTGATAACGATAGGCAACATTTTAATCAAGACAAAACAGGTTGCCATAATGATCGCGAAGGTCATAATCATGAGACCTATACGCTTCATTATATATTTAAACATATACATTGTATATTTGCTCCTATAAATTAGGTGTGTCTTCTTTAGAATTCTTCTAAAAACGGTAAAATATACGCAAAAATTGCACTTTTTTCGTGCAAATCGCCCGTTTTTTTAATCAATAAAAAAGTGTTAATAACCCAATTATAGTGGGGAGCATTACTTCCCCACTATAACCAAGGTTTTAGATTTTATCAAACTACGCGATTTCAAATAATCGCAATCATTTCTTATCTGTAGTTCAATTCGCCGTTGACAGCGTTAGCCTTAACGTAGTCAGCCCATTCAGCATCATCATAGTTGTACGTCATGTACCGGATGCCGCCATAACCCATAAAGGTGTTGTATTCATAGGTGATATAGTCTGCCTGATAGGAAATCAACGAAGCAGCAAAGCTGTACGTTACAGGTACGGAGTAGTATTGAATAAGGATTTCGTGTTCCAGAACTGCGATCAGTTCCAAACGGAATTCTTCATCCAACGCACCGGACTGCCATTCACCGTTAAGCAAGTCATACCAAGTCAACAGGTCGTGTTCTGCAGTGTAGGAATCGTTTGCATTGTTCGTTGCTACACCTTCAGCGTTAACGCCACTCATCGTGAATTCCAACATGTGAGCGCTGGTATCCCAAGCCGCCGAGTACATGTAGTCGGGGCTGAGGTATGCAAGCAGGAAGTAACCAGGATCCCAAGCTGCGCCAGTCCAACCACCTTGACAGATATCATAAGCACCTGCACGGAAGTCGTCTGCCCACTTCGTACCGAAGGAGGAGTTGAATTCAAGTTCGAACTTGCCTTCAAGCTTCGTGCCCTTCATGAGTTCGGTCCACTGAGCGGAAAGGTTATCATAGTAACGACGAGTAACTTCGTTGTCTACGGAAGTACCGTAGGTAAGAACAACTCTATCGGTTACGTTGCCGTTTGCATCAGCCTTCAAGTCGCCTGCTTCAATTGCTTTTGCAACTGCGCTGTTAACCAACTCTCTTGCCTGTTCAATGTCATAACCAGTGATAGCATCAACTGCATCATCAAGGCTTCCAAATTCGTCAGGGTCTAAACCGTAAACGCTACAAAGCACCATCTTAGCAATGTCAGATTCACGGTAAGCCTTACCATTTGCTACGTCATAGTAGTGCATGGAGTTGAACAAGCCCAAGCCCATCAAGGACGCCGTCGTGGTTGCCTTAGCATAAGCGTCTCTGTTCAAACCAAGCGACAATGCCTTTCTGAAATCTTCCTGCAACAAGATGGTCTTGTTAACGCCATTAG
Source organism: Candidatus Scatosoma sp. (assembly GCA_045654025.1). GTDB lineage: Bacteria > Bacillota > Clostridia > Christensenellales > Borkfalkiaceae > Scatosoma. Next base: position 3,767 of record JAZOMO010000028.1, on the reverse strand, counting down.
ATTCTCTGTTTCTCAAACCTTCTGGACTGGACTGCAACTGCAAGGAACCAACGTAGTCGTCGGGCGTGAAGTATGCCTGATCGGAGTTCTTATAGTCGGTTGCAACGGATACGTCAATACCGATACCGCTAAGCTCACCCTTCAAGAACTTCATAAATGCAGTGTTGTATTCAGCGATGGTTTCGCAGACGATAGACGTGGTCTGATACTGACCTTCGTACTTATCCATGTTCCAACCATACCAGTACGGGTTCTTTTCTAACGTATACCACTTACCAGCTTGGAAAGAGGTGAGTTTGTAAGGACCCCAGCTTGCGGTCGTTTCAAGGCTGGAATGATATTTAGAGGTGTACAGAGTAGAACCTGCTACGGGAGCTACTTTGCAGCTCTCATACAAGGATCTCTTAACAAGGGGAAGGCTTGCCATATTGTAAGCCGCCTTGTAGCTAAGCGAACCATCATCATTCAAAAGATACAAGGGCTGAGCAAGATCAAGAACGATGGTGTAATCGTCGGAAGCGTAGAAACCTACTTCTTCCCAATTCATCGCATCCCAAGTATAGTTGTAGCCGAAGAAGTGCAATTCTTCATTGGGTTCGGTCTTCCACATAGCGATAACCGCATCAAAAGCAGCCTTCAAGTCTGCATCCGCTTCGATTTCAGCATACGTTTTGCCCTGAAGCGCAAAAACCGCATCTTCCGTCGTTGCAGCACCAAGACCCGTCGTCAACCATGCCCAACCGGTGTTTTCATCATAGTAACCAGAATAGCTCTTCTTTGCCCAAGCGCCGAAGTAGGTGTTGCTTCCCATGATGTCGAACGTAACACCGGGATCAACCTTTGCTTCTTCCCACGTAGCGTAGCCGCTGTGCGCGCCACGGAATTCCGAAGAACCCTGCTTTACGTAAGCTTCTGCATTCTTAACAACAGTCGCACCGTTATAGAAGGAGTCTGCACGATAGTTCATGAACAGGGGGTTAAGCTGTTCTTGCATCGTGTAAACGAAGTCGTGAGCGGTGATAGGCGTACCATCATCCCACTTACCGTCGTTACGAATTTGGATTGCCCACTTCGTGCCATCGCCGTCGGAAAGGTCGGTCAAAGCCGTTGCGAACGAATATTCCACTTCGAAATCGCCGGGGATAATTTCGCCTTCACCGTCAAACTTGAAGTCGAATTCGAACAGAGGGCTGTTCAGGTAGTTCATAATCTGCGTATCGTTGTTATCCTGATACGTCAGCTCGTTCCAGTTAGAAGGAGATACGCTGGTATACGTTTTGTAAGTATACTTAGCATTTCCATCATCCGGAATTTCACCACCGGGATTGTCACCAGGAGTGGTAGAGCTGCTGGAGCTGCGGGAGCTGCTGGAGTTGCCGCCAGTGCTGCTGGAGTTGCCGCCGCTACCGCTAATACTAGGGACGCTGGAACTACTACCGTCAGGATTGCCTGCACATGCAACAAAACTGGTTGTCATGACTACACCCAACACTAATGCGAGCATAGATCTAAGTTTCTTGTTCATAGTGATTCCTCCAAAAAAGATTCTCTTGTTTTGATTTCCCGTAAATTTTTCCTTTAAATCCTTAAAAAAGATAAAATTTACGAGTATACACACATTTTATCACAGTTTTTTTGCCTTGTCAATCAATTTTCTTTTAAAAAACGAAAAAATTAATCAATTATTTTCTTTTAATCGAAAAAATTAATTGTTTTTTCCTTTTAGAGCATTTTTTTCTATAACAGTATGCGCTATCCATTCTCTTTCATTACAAGCCGCTTAGATAAAAACAAAACGGGAGGGGTAGCCCTCCCGCTGTTTCCTTCTCTTTATCCGTTAATCAGGTTCATCCGCACGACCATCGCTTCGTCCTCGGGCGCATCGAATACGTCCTTCTTGCTGACGCCGATGAAATCTTCGCCCAACATTTCCTTGACGTTGCCGCTTGCGGAGAAGTCGCTGACCCTTGCCGTAATCTTGCCGTTCTCTACCAAGAACGCCAGCTGTACAGGCAAGCCCATAACGCCTTCCGTCGTAATGTCACCACCCGAGGTGATCGCAATCAACACCGCTTTCTCCTCGCCAAGCAAAGTTTGCAGGTCGGGGGCGGTACTCTTTACATACAACCCGGGCAAGCCGATGGTCGGTACGCCGTCGTACGCCGCCGCAGCCGTCTTCGCCAAAGGCAAGCCGAACATCGTCGAGGTGTTCTTCGTCGTCAATACACGCTTGAACACGCCGTCTTCGATTAAGAACGCGCGAGATTTAGCCGCAATCTCCCCTTCCGCATCGTAGAACGCCGACGAACGGTTGGTTTTAGGATTGCGGTCTACTGCTACCGAAAGTTTTTCGTTAAAAAGCTTTTCCCCAAGCTTACCACTAAACAGCGAGCCGCCAGAAATATAGTATTCCGCAATCACGTCCTTCATAATCTGCCCCAACACGTCGTAAGGGGCAATAATCATCGGGTACTTGCCGTTGGGCAACGTAACCTTCTCACCAAAGAAAGCGTCGTGCAGCATTTTCATGTCCGCAACCACTTTCTTTTCCGTCTTCTTTCCGTATCTGGAAACGGATGCCCCGTAGTACGCGTCCGCGATATTCGAGGAGTCCTTATCCTTCACTTGGAAGAAGATTTGGAAAGCGTTATTTTCAAATTTAAGCTCCGTTCCCTGCGAGTTTTTGTAGCAGCCCGAAGCCTTTGACGCCTGCGTTTTGCCGTTGACAAGGAAACGGGGACAAGCCGCCGCAACCTTCTTTGCCAAACGCTTGGTGGCAGGGATTAAGTTCTTGTCCGCTACCACGGGACGGGTACGAAGTACCGATTTTTTCACGCCTTTATTCAACTTGCAGGGATAGGGAATCCCACCTGCCAGCTTTTCCACAGCCTGCTGTTCGAGCGCTTCCGCCGAAACGTCTCCCAGCGCGCCTGCTACGCCGATTTTACCCTCTTCGTACACACGGACGGTGCTCTGCGTTTCTTCCTTTTCGCGGTAAGAATCGACTTTGCCGTCGGTGATATTCAAGGTGATTACGTTGTTTTTATTTTGCAGATATTCTCTTTCCATACCACTACCCCCTTATTGCGCAAACATCTTTGAGATGCGTACGTGAGGACCACCAAAGCCTACCGGCAGAGGATGTTGCTCGTTCTTGCCACAGCCACCCGAAACGAAGCTCATGAACTCGACCTTGTCCGACAAACCGTCGATAAGACCAAGCGTCGTGAATACGTCGCCCGTGATAACGCTGATTTTAACGGGGCGAGTGATTTTTCCGTCTACGATTTCATACGCTACGTTAGGGGCAATGGTAAATTTGCTCATACCCGAACCGTGTTTCACGCTCTTGATATAATACCCGAATTTCACGCCTGCGAACAATTCTTCTTTCGTATATTCGCCTTTTTCAATATACGTATTCGTCATACGAACGATAGGTTCGAACGTACAATTTATCGCGCGCGCGTTGCCCGTCATTTTTTCTTTTAAATACGCCGACGTTGCGCCGCTATGCAATCTGCCCGCCAAAACCCCGTTCTTGATAAGATAATTTTTGCGCGCTTTCGTACCTTCGTCGTCGTACGGTACGTAACCGCTGCCAAGCGATTTTCCGCAGTCCACGATGGAAAGCAAGGGAGAAGCTACCGTTTTGCCGATTTGCCATTCGCGACGAATCCCCTCGTCCGCGAGCATAAAGTCCGCCTCCGATTTATGTCCAAACGATTCGTGCGCGAAAATTCCCGCCGCCTCGGGCGAAAGAATCA
>JAZOMO010000027.1:0-5420 GCA_045654025.1 Candidatus Scatosoma sp. | reverse complement strand
GATTTCCTGCAAAGGAGTATCGCAAGCAGGGCAACGGGTGGGTTTTTCAATTTCCGCGCTGTTTTCGTAATATTCCGTCGCGCCTAAAATTTCGGGGATAACTTCGTTGGAACGGCGAACAAGCACACGGGAATTCAGCTGAACTTTTTTCCGCAGAATATCCCCGTAGTTATTGAGCGTTGCGCGCGATACCGTCGCTCCGCCAAGCTCCACGGGTTCTAAAAGGGCAAGCGGAGTGAGTTTCCCCGTTCTCCCAACCTGCCAAACCACTTCTTTCAAAAGGGTCGTCACTTCTTCCGCCTCGAACTTGTACGCCATCGCCCAACGGGGGAATTTGTCGGTAAAGCCCATCTCCTCACGCACGGCAGAATCGTTCACCTTGATAACCGCGCCGTCCGTTAAGACGTCCAAAGTCTTTCTCTCCACCTCGATTTCACGCACGGCGGCAAGCGTTTCCTCCGCCGTCTTACAAAGACGGAAATAGGGGAATACCTTAAAGCCCTGCTCTTTCAAAAATTCGTGCGCTTCGTCCTGCGAAAGCACCTCTCCCTCGCCACGATAATTGACGTCGTAGAAGTAGATTTCCGGCTTTCTCTTTTCGGTGATTTTGGGGTCGAGGTTGCGGATTGCGCCTGCCACCGCGTTGCGCGCGTTCTTCAACGGCTCGTCTGCGGTACGGTTGTACGCCTCCAACACGGACAGACGAATCACCGCCTCGCCGTGTACCTCTAAATCCCCTTTGTAGGGTATGGTCAAGGGGAAGGACTTAATCGTCAGCACCTGCGCCGAAACGTCCTCACCTTCTACTCCGTTGCCTCGGGTTGCCGCGCGGACGAACTTGCCATCCTCATAGGTAAGACAAACGGTCAAGCCGTCAAACTTGTATTCCACACTGCAAGCCACTTCGCCGCCTGCCACTTTTCCTGCCTTTTCTAAAAAGCTTTTCAATCCCTCTTCCGTCGTGCATTTGTCAAGGGAGTACAGCTTGTGCTTGTGCTTATATTTCTCAAAGCCCTTAATCGGCTCTCCCCCTACGCGCCTCGTGGGAGAATCGGGATAAACCTCGCCGCTTGCCGCCTCTAAGGCGCGCAATTCGTCGTACAAAACGTCGTATTCCTTGTCCGACACGGTCGGGTTGTCCAGCACGTAGTATTCGTGCGCATAGCGATTCAATAAATCGGTCAGTTGTCTTTGTCTATTCATAGTTTTACCTTATAATTTCTATCGGTGCAAGCGAAGCGGACAACTGCTTGACGCCAAGCCCCACGAACGCAATCTCCAAAATCATCCCAGCACCGCTACCGCGTACGCCGACGATCTTACCCTGCCCGAATTTCGGATGGGATACCGCCACGCCGACGGAAAATCCCGAAAGGTCTTTGATAGGCGCAGTCTTGGGCTTCGCCCCGGCCCCGTAGGTCGGACGAGCCGCACCGTTGTTTGAAGCGCCGCTTGCACCTGCGCCGTAGGTCGAACCACGCACCGCAGAGGTCACGCTTCTACGAGAGAAGGAATAGCTTTGGTTGCCGTAGGACACGAAATTATCGTCATCGTCCTCCGCGCTTCTGCCGTAGCCGCCGTAGGAAGAACCACCTCTACTCTGCGAGCCGTAGCCACTATTGCCATAACCATTGTTGCCGTAACCGCTTCTCTGTCCACCGTAGGACGAGCCATATCCGCCGTACCCCGAAGAACGGTAGCCGTAGCCACCCTCGTCAAGGAAGGCTCTTCTCTGCTCCGTGGTCGGCAATTCCACCACGCTTGACAGTTCCTTCAAGAAACGGGAGCGCATCGAAGGCTCACGCTTGCCGTAGAGATAACGACTCTTGGAGCGGGTGAGGTACAGCCGTTCCTTTGCCCTCGTGATAGCGACGTACATGAGGCGGCGTTCCTCTTCCATATCCTCGCTGTTGCCCACCGAACGGGAAACGGGCATGATATTTTCTTCTAAGCCGACGATGAACACACACTTGTATTCAAGACCCTTGACGGCGTGCACCGTCGCCAAGCTGACGTACTCCCCGTCGTCCATTTCGTCCGTGTCCGAGGAGAGGGTGACCTGCTGAAGGTAATCAGTCAGGGTTGCATCGGGGTTGAGTTTGCAATACTCGTCCACCGAGCTGATAAATTCTTCGATGTTCGCCAGTTTATTGATACTCTCGTCACTGCTGTCCGCGTACGCCTCTCGCATACCCGTGTCCGCAACGATTTGCTTTACCAGCTCGTTCACCGCCAGACTCTGGCTGTCGATAATCCACTTTTTAATAAGCGCAAAGAACGCCTCCAACTTCGCCCTGGTCCCTGCGTTAAAGCCCATTTCTTCGAGGTCCAACACGGAATCGTAGACGGACAGCTCTTCTCTTGCCGCATACGCCTGCAGTTTGTCCACCGTCGTCTGCCCGATGCCACGCTTGGGGAAGTTGATGATACGCACGATTGCCTCGCTATCCAAGGGGTTGTGAATGACACGAAGGTAGGCAAGCAAGTCCTTGATTTCCTTACGCTCGAAGAACTTAAAACCACCGAAGACTTTAAACGGAATCCCGTCTGCGGTAAATTCTTGCTCGAAGGAACGGGTCAGGGCGTTCAAACGCATCAGGACGGCAAAGTCGGAGAACTTATACCCCTTGCGCATCAAGCCCGCAATCGTGTGCGCCACAAAACGCGCCTCGTCCGCTTCCTGCTCCCCTTCGTAGACTTTGGTCTTGTCCCCCTCTGGGTTCTTCGTCCAAAGCACCTTCTTCTTTCGCCTGCCGTTGTTTTTTATCACCTCGTTGGCAAGGGTGAGAATTTCTTTGGTCGAACGGTAGTTACGCTCTAATTTAAACACCTTTGCGTCAGGGAAATCCTTTTCAAAATGCAGGATATTTTCTAATTTTGCCCCACGCCAACCGTAAATCGACTGGTCGTCGTCCCCCACCACGAACAGGTTTTTATGCGTGGAAGAAAGCAGGCGAACGATGTCGTACTGCACCCCGTTGGTATCCTGGAACTCGTCCACCAAAACGTAGCGGAAACGACTGCTAAGGTACTCCCTCGCGTCCTTATCCGTCAGAAGCAATCTACGGGTTTCGCTGAGCAGATCATCGAAATCCAAGGCGTTATTTTCCTTCAAATGCGTTTGATAACGGCGATACACCGCCACGATTTTTTCAATCTGCGCCTCACCTGCGTATTCGTCCAAATAACGAGTCGGCTCATAGCCCAGCATCTTCGCATTGGCGATGTGCCACTTGGCGTCCTTGAGCAGTTTTTCTTCCTCAAATCCACATTCTTGGAAGGAGCGTTTTACAATATTGTTTCTTTCTGTTTCGCTGTAAATGGAGAAGTTGGAGGCAATGCCAAGCGCACTGCCATAGTCACGCAAAATGCGTACGCACATACTGTGAATGGTACATACCCACATACCGCTGATATTCACCATGTGCGAAAGACGCTCTTTCATCTCGTCCGCTGCTTTGTTGGTGAAGGTAATCGCAAGGATTGCGCGCGGAGGTACACCCTGCTCCTCTACCAAATACGCAATACGAGAGGTAAGCACGCGGGTCTTGCCACTGCCTGCGCCCGCCAAAACCAAAACGGGCCCTTCCGTCTGCAAGACGGGGCCCACTTGTTCTTCGTTCAATTCACTTAAAATTTCATCAATCGCACGTTCCATACTGAAAGTATAACATACTTTCTGTAAAAAAGCAAGTAGGTAAAAGCGTTTTTCTATATAAGACAAAAAAGAAATTTATAAATCACCTTGCGCTATGAAATCCTGTAAATCCTATCCGCAACGATTTTTCTCAAAAATCAATTCACGACAGCTCGCCGTCAATTCACGCATACACGGTATGCAATTCACGAATGTGGGAACATTCAAGTCGCCCCCTTAAATCAAGGGCAGATACGCATTCAACGCATACCTGCCCCCTACATTTTGCAGTTTTTGCCCTTTAATCGAATTGATTCGCCAAGATTTCCGCAGTCAATTTTGCAAGGTTTAAATCCCCTGCAGACATTCGCATTCCCTCGTCCTTTGACAGCAAGACAATCGACCCCAAGCAATCCCCACCCGACACGATAGGGACGATAATTTGTGCAGTATACTCCTCCGAGGATGCCCTCACCGGCGGCAAAATCCTCTGCCCTTCCACGGCGTTTGCAGTGTAGCTGCGCCGATCGCGCAGAATCTTGTCCATCTCCTCGGAAAGGTGTTTTCCGTCCAGCTCACGCTTGCCCTCGCCAAAGGCGAATAACACTTCGTCCGTGTCGGTGATGACCGCCAGTTTGCCACTTAAATCGTGTAAGGAGCGCGCCGTCGCACCGCTGAACCGTTCCAGGGTGGCGATGGGTGAATATTTTTTCAACATCAGTTCGTCACGGTCGGTAAAAATCTCCAAGGGATCGCCCTCTTTGATACGCAGAGTACGACGGATTTCCTTAGGGATAACGACACGCCCAAGTTCGTCAATTCTTCTAACAATTCCTGTTGCTTTCATAAAACCCTCCGACAGTCATTTTGTGGAAGAATAGGGAAATTATACACGAAGAAAGGCGACCTATAGCAGGAATTTTAAAAAAAATGAAAAAAAGTAAAAATGGGGGATAAAATGAGTTGACAAAAAACCTCTTGTAGGCTATAATATCATCTGTTAACGCGGTCGTGGCGGAACTGGCAGACGCGCAAGACTAAGGATCTTGTGGGTAACTCCATGCAGGTTCAATTCCTGTCGACCGCACCAAACAAATAGGCACCCCTCGTGGGTGCTTTTTTGTTTGGTATAATACCGACTTTCGACAGGAATTGAGGGTGGAGAAAATCGCGAGAGCGACTTGTTTGCTTTGATAAACAATAAAAACGAAAAGCATGATGACAAAAAAGAGAACAAAGCGGCGGTAAACCGATTTGTTCTCTCTTTTTCGTTTTACGAATAAAATGGTTATAAACGGCAGTGAATTTTTTGTTTTTCCCTCTTTTTGGGTGTAAAAATGGTAAAAAAATGCGATAAATCCGCTTTTTAAGGAAAAGAATTTTCCTAAAACTATTGAAATTATAAATTTCATGTGTTCTAATGTAATAACCGAATTTAATTTTTATGGAGAGTTTCGTGTCCGCGAGATTGCTTCGGTAAATCAATTTTTATATAAAATATAAGGAGGGGTAAAACATGTACGAGGAGCTCAAAATTACAGTAGTAACTTTAGGCGAAGAAGACATCGTTCGCACGAGCAATGGTGAAGGCATTTTTGAGGGCGATGATAATGTTGGCAGATGGGATTGATGATTCAATAGGCTTGTTATAGTATTTAGTTGACTTGCAACAAAATCGTTTCGTTGCAAGTCAACTGTTCTATAAGGGACACATTAAAAACAAAGACAAGGAATAAAATCGAGAAATATGAAAACGAGAAATAAATGGATTAGAATATTAGCC
>JAZOMO010000026.1:0-17859 GCA_045654025.1 Candidatus Scatosoma sp. | reverse complement strand
CCATAGCCATACCTCTATATAAATATATCACAAATATGTGAAAAATACTTGACTTTCACAAATATGTGAATTATAGTATTTTCACATATCTGTGAATGTAGGAGTAAAACTATGGAATCTATTATTTTGACTTTATTGTATAACAAAATGTTTGAGCAAAAATGCACGCAAGCCCCCGAGCAAAAAGAACGGCATGAAAAATTAGAAATAATCGCCGATTCTTTGCTAAACAGCCTTTCCCCTGAACAAAAAAAGCTTTTTGATTCGTACGTAGACGTATACAGCGCTTGTTGGTCTTTTGAAACCGACTGCGCTTATGAATGCGGTTTCAAAATCGGCGGTCGACTGGTCTCGGAAATGTATCATTTGAATTTGGATAAATAAAAAAACGACGGTAAAACCGTCGTTTTTTTCTTTTCATTCCGTACATGGTACGGGGTTTTTGCTATTTTGCGTCCTCTTTATTGCTCTCTGATATAATGTAAATCGGTCGTTTCTTCGTTTCTCGGAATATCTTGGAAATGTATTGCCCCATAATCCCTAAGCAGAATAATTGTATGCCGCCGATAAACAAAATAATACAAATCGTCGAAGGCCAACCTGCTACGTTGTCACCGAATAAAAGCGCGCGGATAAAGACGAAGAACATCGCAATCACCGACATAAACGTAAAGAAAATCCCGCTCCAAGAGGCAATTTTCAACGGCGTATCGGAAAAGTTGGTGACACCTTCCAAGGAGTACTTGAAAAGCTTCCAAAAGCTCCATTTCGTTTCGCCTGCCACACGTTCCACGTTTTCATATTCGAGCCAGTAGGTCTTAAACCCGATCCAACCGAAAATCCCTTTCGAAAAACGATTGGTTTCCCCCATCGAAACAATTGCATCCACCATTTTGCGCTTCATCAAGCGAAAATCACGCGCGCCGTCTACGATGTCCGCATCGGAAATTCTACCCATCAATTTATAGAACATACGCGCGAAGAAAGAACGGATTTTCGGCTCTCCCTTGCGGTTGACGCGGCGGGTTGCCACGCTGTCGTATTCCCCTTCCTCTAAAATCTGCAACATTTGGGGAAGCAGGGAAGGCGGGTCTTGCATATCCGCATCCATGACGGCAACGAGGTCGCCGCTTGCGTTGCAAAACCCCGCGTACATCGCCCCCTCTTTTCCGAAATTTCTCGAAAAGGAGAGGTATTTCACACGCTCGTCTTGTTCCGCAAAGCCCTTGATGACGGACAGTGTACCGTCTTTACTGCCATCGTTCACGAACAACAGCTCCAACCTATAATTTTTGAGCTCCTGCCCAACGCGGCAAACCTCTTCGTAAAAATACGGCAGAGCTTGCTCCTCGTTGTAGCAGGGAATGATTAAAGTTAACGTCTGCATACCTAATACCACCGTTAGCCGCACTTAGCGGATTTTTAACTAAAAAGCGCGGAGATATGTTATCCCCGCGCTTTCCTTTTGCTTAGTCTTCGTATTTTTCAAGCAACTTAAGGTCAATACCCTTATCGCCGATCTTCACGATTTCTACCTTAACCTTATCGCCGATATTGAGTACGTCTTCGACCTGGTTTACTCTCTTTTCAGACAAACGGGAGATGTGTACCATACCGTCCTTACCAGGAGCGATTTCTACGAAAGCGCCTACCTTGGAAAGCACGCGAACAACTTCGCCTACGAACATATCACCAACTTCGGGGTCGTGTGCAATCGACTGAATGATTGCCTTCGCGCGCTCTGCATTCGCAACGTCGCCGAAGCAAGCTACGCATACCGTACCGTCGTCTTCGATATCAATCTTCGTACCGGTCTGTTCGATGATCTTGTTGATAACCTTACCCTGCTTACCGACAACGTCGCCAATCTTTTCAGGGTTGATCTGGAAGGAGATGATCTTCGGAGCGTACAAGGAAAGCTGAGGAGCAACTTCGGGGATACATTCAAGCATCTTGCCCAAGATGTGACGTCTTGCGTCCTGCGCCTGAGCGATTGCATCCAACATGATTTCCTTGGAGATGCCCTTAATCTTGATATCCATCTGGATTGCGGTGATACCCTTTTCCGTACCAGCTACCTTGAAGTCCATGTCGCCAAGGAAGTCTTCCAAACCCTGAATATCGGTAAGGATAACGTATTCGCCCGTTTCAGCGTCCTTGATAAGACCCATTGCGCAGCCTGCTACGGGCGCTTTAATGGGAACGCCTGCATCCATCAGCGCCATCGTCGAACCGCAAACGGATGCCATCGAGGACGAACCGTTGGAGGACATGATGTCGGATACCACGCGGATTGCGTAAGGGAATTCGGATTCGGAAGGGATAACTGCAACCAACGCTCTTTCCGCCAAAGCGCCGTGACCGATTTCACGACGGCCGGGGCTTCTAAGCGCCTTTGCTTCGCCCGTGCAGTAGCCGGGGAAGTTGTACTGGTGCATATATCTCTTCTGAGTTTCTTCGTCCAAGCCTTCCATCTTCTGCGCTTCGCCAAGCATACCCAAGGTACAGGTCGTCAGCGCCTGCGTCTGGCCACGGGTAAATACTGCCGAGCCGTGTACGCGAGGAAGCACACTGCGTTCACACCAGATAGGACGAACTTCCTTCAAAGTTCTGCCGTCGGGACGAACGCCGTTTTCAAAAATCTTCGCACGAACGATACCCTTTACGATGTAGTAGATGGAATCCTTCACTTCACGCATCTGGTCGGGGTAGATTTCTGCGAAATGTTCGATAATCTCCGCCTCAGCCGCGTTCTGTCTAGCCTGTCTTTCCTGTCTATCGAAGGTGTCGAGAGCCGCATACAGCTTGTCGTAGCCGTAAGCCTTAACCGCTGCATCCAAATCTTCGGGAATATGGTAGAGTTCCATTTCCATCTTGGGCTTGCCCGCTTCCTTTGCGATGCCTTCAATCCAAGCGCAAACCTTCTTGATTTCTTCGTGTCCGTACATGATTGCGCCAACCATTTCTTCGTCGGTAACTTCCATTGCGCCAGCCTCGATCATGAGGATAGCGTCCTTCGTACCTGCCAAGGAAAGGTGAATGGTGCTCTTTTCCTTTTCTTCCACGGTGGGGTTGATAACGTACTTGCCGTCAACGCAACCAACGATAACCGAGCCCGTAGGACCTGCCCAAGGAATATCGGAAATAGACAGAGCAACGGACGAACCGATCATAGCGATAGGCTCGGGAGCGATGTCGGGATCAACGGAAAGAGCCGTTGCAACAACGACTACGTCGTTGAAAATTCCCTTAGGGAAAAGGGGACGGATGGGACGGTCGATCAAACGGCTGACCAAAATCGCCTTATCGGACGCCCTGCCCTCACGCTTTTTAAAGCCGCCGGGGATTTTACCAACTGCGAACATTTTTTCTTCATAGTCAACGGACAGAGGGAAGAAGTCCATACCTTCTCTCGCCTTTTCCGCCATACATACCGTTACGTTTACCACGGTGTCGCCACAACGAACCAAGCACGCGCCGTTTGCCTGCTCTGCATACTTGCCGAGCTCAACGGTCAATTCTCTGCCTGCATAGTCCATCTTAAACACTTTTGCATTTTCTAAATTAGGCATTTGTTTTTTCTCCTTATACTGTAATTCTTTTTTTGTTCTTGTCCCACTCCATCGCCTAAAACCAAAGCAATATAATCAAAACCAGCCCAAAAGCAGTCTTTTGAACGCTTTATGGCTTGTCGTCATCATAATACGTTAGTATAATTTCTTCCTTCGCACCAAAAAACATTTCAAAATTCTTTCTTTTGGGTGCGTAGCATTTTTATAGCGAACAAATTTTGTTCTTCTACAAGGCGAAAGCCGCAGGTAAACCTGCACGGTTTATCAAGGGTTTCAACGAAGTAGCAGGCATAATTTGCCGCTAAAAATCTTGTTTTGATTATATTGTTTTGGTTTATGAAGCAGGGTATATCAATTTCCCCCTACTTGTGCGCTTTGATTGCGTTTGTAGGTAAAAAATTCGATGGGAAGGTTTGCAAAACCATCAAAAAACGATAAAAAGGGGTGCGGAAAAACGCCCCCCTTTTCGTTGCTTATTTTCTAAGACCCAATTTTTCGATGATTGCACGATATCTCATGATATCCTTTTCCTTGAGGTAGTCGAGCAAGCCACGACGCTTACCAACCATTTTCAAAAGGCCGCGACGGCTGTGGTTGTCCTGCTTGTTTGCCTTCAAGTGTTCGTTCAAGTGATTGATTCTGTACGTCAAAAGCGCAATCTGCACTTCGGGAGAACCCGTATCACCTTCATGAGTCGCATAAGCTGCAATAATTTCGTTCTTTTCCATTTCTTTTTATCCTCCTATGGAATGTATCTCGTACCACAAAGTCGCCCGTGGAGAATCGAAGCGCTTTGCAGCCGTTATCAATATAATACCACATTCTTTTAAGAATGTAAAACGTTTTTAACCGTTTTTTGTAAAAAAGTTGGAGGGATTTGCGCTTTCTTTTTCAAAGCATTATCCTAAAAACTTACCCCCAAGGTTAAGCACCTCTTTCCCTTTTTTCTTCGCGTATTGATAGGTCGCATAAGCGCCTCCCCAGCTACGAACAACGTATGCAATTACGCAATCCGCCCTATCTACCATCCATTGATTTCGATAAGAAATTGCAAATTTTTTAGGTTTATTCTCTAACTCGGGATAAATAACCCCGTCATATTTTCCTCTTCGCATATCAAAATCGTCTTCCTTGCTTTTTTGAGGCATATAGGGTGTAATGTAGTATAGCAAAAGGTTAGGATTCCTCTCCTTATACTTTTTACAACAATCATATGCAAATAGGTCAAACGCGCCGTACCCGCCAAGGTATATATCCGCAGGCTTATTCCCCACCCGCTCGGTTAAAAAGGTAGTTATCCTATTAAAACAATCCGTCGTTGGCATGAATTGTGTATGCCCACAAAAGGTTATCACCATATATTTATCTTCCAATATGTAGGTTTGCCTTCTTATTATACATTGTAAATAAAAAATTAGCAAGCGTTGTGTAGGTACGCCTTCGTATATTTTGAAATAATTATTGCTACAATATATATGTAGGTAAAACTACGCATATAAATCTTCGCAGTTTAAGGGGGAAAGGTACATTGACAGTCAATAACGCAGTTGCCACGCGTATTTCCGCATTGTTGAAAGAGAAAAATATTTCTCAATACCGATTAGAGCAAGCATCGGGCATACAGCACGGAAGCATGCAATGCATTATGAATGGACGTAATAAAACGATAACCCTTAGCACCTTGATGATGATCGCAAAAGGGTTTGATATGACCGTTATCGAATTTTTAGACGATAAAATTTTTAACCTTGATAACCTGGAAATTGAATAAAAGCCGCCTTTCATAGGCGGCTTTTGTATATAAGAAAACAACCGATGCCCTGCTCGGGTATTCGGCTGTTTTATTTTTTTCTATACGTTTTTTCTTTACGCGATGATTATAAGGTACGCGACCAGGTGGATGTGTCAATCGAACGTACGCTCGTGCCCGGGAAGTATTGCAAGGTGGCGTATCCAAACTGTGTTTCTTCGCCGATCCATTCGCCGTTCGTTTTTTTCAAAATCGACTTATAGACCTCAATACGGGTAACACCCATCGCGCCGTTGGTGTCCGCCTCCCTGTAAATATACAGGTTAAAAGTCGTGTTGGTAACACGCTCCATAACGAACTCCAGCTCCCTCGATGCCGAAGTGATGAACAAGTGCTTTAAATTACCGCCCTGCACGTTCTCGTTACAATGCAACAAGCCGTCATCCGCCTTGATTACGGCGTTCTCTAACACGTCCTTCGACCCGTTCAAACCCGCCTTCACGTTGTACAAAATCGAGTTATACAAATCCAAGAAGTTTTGTCCCGGCTGTACCGTGGGTAATATTTCTTCGGGTTTCCAAACGAATTCGGACAGATGTATCGATTGCGAATCGCTGACAGAACGCGCCGGCTCTTCCGCAAAACGCCAAGCCGCATACGCGCCACCTACGGAGGAGAACAGCGCAAAAGCCGCTAAAACGCCTAAAAAAGCTTTCGATTTTTTAAACATTTTTCCACCTCCTTTTTGACGTTTCGTTTGAGGTTACTAAGGTAGGATTTTTGCAATCAGCTCCTTCACCCACTTGACTTGTCTTGCCGAGCTCACCCGAACACGCATCGGATAACCTGCATATTTCTTTACGTTAGATACGTCAGAAAAGACGTACTTCGTATCCTCGTACTCTTTGGGGGCTAAGCCCAAATACGCATTCAGCGTCTTCCCTTTGATTGCGAATTTCACAACGGGAACGTTCTTGTATTTGTACGTAATTTGATAGCGACCCTCTATCACCCGAATTCCCTCAATCGATTTCAAGTATGTTTTGAGGTCGTTGTACCGCTCCCTCGCGATCGGCGAAAGGCGCAATTTTCGTTGAAAGCTCTTGCGCTTTATCTTCCGCTTTCGACCCGCAAAGCCCTCTGCCTCTTTTGGCGTTGCAGGCTTGTCCAGCATCGGTATGCCCTTCTTCCTTGCCAGCTCTTCTATGAGCTCGCACGTCCAACGCGTTTGCCGCTGACTGGTCAATTTCAGGCAGGTAGCATAGTTTTGATGCTTGATCGTCTGCGAAAGGTCCACGAAAATATATTTTTGAGTTTCGTACTCTTTGGGGTCTAAGCCCAAGGCAACGCACAAAGTCTTGCCCTTAAAGAACAGCCTTGCGATGCCGTGCGATTTCCATTTGTACGTGCGTTGCGTTTTGCCTTTTATCACGCGCACGCCTTCAATCCGCAACAGCGTAGCCACGACTTCGTCGTATCTGCCCTGCATTTCCACGCTTGACAAAGCCAACCTTTCGTCAAAGGTTTTGGTCGGTTTCCACCCGTCAAATCTCGACACAGGCGTTTCCACACTAGCCACCATCGCCACTTCTATATCGGCTTGCGTAGGCGTTTGCTCCGTCATTTCGGCAAGCGTTTCCGTGGCGGCAAGTTCCTCGCCTTGACCCAACAGCAAGAACCTTGCCTTTCTTTCGTTCAACAGCTTCTTTTCCAAAATCGGCGTGATGATCGTCACGAAAACCACCAACAGCATACACAGCCAACCGGCAGGCGACTGCATGAAGAGCACAAAGCTACCAACGAAGGGAATTTTTTCGTTGCGATAAATGCCCTTCATCTGCGAATACAGTACGGGGAAACGGTCGGGCTGCCCGACGGCATCCCCCTGCACCAAGAAATAACGCTCGTTGGGGTGCGATGCATTCGGCTCCTCAATGTTCACGATTCTGTGCACGACGAGGATTCCGTCCATTTCATATACGATGATATCGTATATTTTGAGGTCCTCTTCCTTTGGAAGCTTATAGGTCGCAATCAAGTCGAACGCGCTGATTTGGTTGTCCAGATGGTTGTCGAATAAGTATTGATTTTTCTCGTTCTTCTTTTCCATAGAAGAAGTCAAAACAACCCTATACGTGGGCACATTATCAAAATAGACGTTTTGGGTGCAATTTATCAACAGAGAAGATAAAAAAATAACAGCGAAAAAAACACACAACAAGCCGTTGCATATTCCATCGAATATTTTAGCAAACTTGCTCTGCTTTTTCTCGCTTGACGTATTAAATTCTTTTACAATGTCTTCGTCTTCTAAGCCTGCGCGGATATGCTGAAGGGCTTGCTGGATGATAATTTTCAGCAAATAGGAAAAGACCGCCGTCAACAGCACGAATACGATTAGGCAGAGAATTAACGAATAGATCTCAAATTCAGACATTTCTCTTCTCTATCGTACAAATGCTTAAAAAGCCAGCCATTGTATAGACTGGCTTTTTATTGCTCTATAACTATATTAGGTTGTCGAACCGGAATCCGTACCAGGATTCGAGGCGGTAATACCGTCGCTGACCGTGATGGAGATTTGACCTTGGCCCAAAGCCGTGTTGAAGGCATCGTACTTCACCTTCGTATCCAAGTTGAATTCCGTCAAGTGAATATGCTGCGACAATTCTGCTGCGGTAATTGTGAAGGTGAATACGCCTTTTTCGTCGGGTTCACCCCAATCAATCGCTTCCTTATCGCTGTGCTCCAAAGTGACGATGGCAACAGCAGGAGCTTCATCCGTGGTATCGGCGTCAAACACCCAATTGGGGTTGGTCAAAGCGAACTGGAATGTGGAGGCAACACCATTTTCCTTTACCGTCTGAGGCGCTACCGAGTTCGGCGTAAAGGTAATCACGATATCGCCCGTAATCGTCAACGCCGTCGTATGGGTCGTGCCGGGTTTCGGGTCAATCGACATCGTAACGCCTTCCGTATTCACGTTGTACGTACCATAAGAACCGCTGTATTCAACACGCGTGAGGTTCATCGTCATATTTACCGTTTCGTCTGCAACGTCGGTATTCTGCGTGTACGTCCAAGTTGCGTATACGCCACCCACGGTAACAGCAGTAACCATTGCCATAAGTAAGCCTAATTTTTTCATAAGTAATCAATCTCCTTTGATGGATTTTTTTCATTATATACTACTATAAACCCTTTGTCAATACTTTCCAAAAAAATTTTTTAAAAACTTTTTAATAAGAACTATATAAAATATAGAATATGTTTCCCCAGCTTTTACCCGTCTAAAAAAACAGCCGCCCTCAAAGGCGGCTATTTCGTCTTACTTTGTGAAAAATTCCAGACGGCTCTTGATAGTTTCGTCCAGCTTTTCCATATACGTCTTTAGGTCTTTTTGCGAGGCAAAGCGTTCGATACGCGCCCCGCCGTCGAACACACGCTTGGAAACGGCGTTTGCGCCCACCGCGATATTGTCCGTCGTTTCTTCCATCACGTCAATATTATACACGCACGCCTTGCCAGGTTTCGTCCAACCCACGTTCTCGTTGTTTCCTGCCTGATATTTCTGACGGTACATATAGTAGGGAATATACCCCGCCGCCGTCAAAATTTCACGCGAAACAGCCACCATGTCCGCCACGAAGTCGTTTTCCACACGGGAAAGCTCCTCTTTCAGTTTTGCGCCACTCTTTAAGGACAGACAATGCACGGTGATATTGTCCGCGCCCGTTGCCACTGCTTTTTCGACACTTTGACGGAAGGTTGCCACGTCCTCGTCTTCCAGGCCTGCAATCAGGTCCACGTTGATGATAAAGCCGTATTTTTTCGACATTTCAAAGGCGCGATAGACGTCCTCGACGGTGTGTCTACGCCCTATTTTTCGCAAGGTTTCGTCAGAGAAGGACTGCGGATTGATACAGATACGGTTGACCCCGTAATCCTTCAAAAGGCGCAACTTTTCTTCTGTGAATACGTCAGGGCGACCTGCCTCTACCGTGTACTCTACTCCCTCTTTGACGAGCGGAGCGGTTGCCTTTAACACCCTCTCCAGTTCCTCTTCGTTCAAAACGAAGGGCGTGCCACCGCCGATATAGATACTGCGAAGGTTTTGACAAATCGGAGCGATCGCCGCAAGCTCCTTTTCTAAACAGTCAAGGTAGGGCGCAAGAAAGTGCCGTATGCGGTCAATCGGCGCGGTGATAAACGAGCAGTAGGCGCATTTCGTCGGACAGAAGGGAATGGAAATAAATAAATCCGCGCCCTCTTCCGTCGAATAAATCCCTTTCTGCGCCGCCAAAATATCCTCTACTAGGCGTACGTTTTCCGCCGAAACCTGCATCTTTGCAAACAGCTCGTGATAGTCCCGACCTGCCGACAATTCCATATACGCCATCTTCGTGGGGCGGATGCCCGTCAACGCGCCCCAGGGCATTTTCTCCCCAGAAAGGTCGGACAAGATTTGGTAGAGCGCAAGCTTTGCAAACCTCCGCTCCAAGCGTTTATAGACGATTTCGTCGCATACCTGCCCCCTATCTTGAAAGGTATATTCTACGCCGTCCACGCAAAAATCGTTGCAGAACAGCCCGTCCTCATAACGGAAAGAATGGGAAATAGACGTCGGGCGCTTTTCAAACAAACGCACGACGTCCATCAATTCATTTTCTAAAAATTTACAATCGGTACTCAGCATATCAAATATCCGTCAAAAAAGGGTTTTTAGCTTTTTCTTGCAACAGCGCAGTGTCCTCGCCGTGCCCCGCAAAAATCAGATAATCGCCTTCTAAATTCTTCAAAAAACGCAAGCTTTCACGCATCTTAGAAAGCGAGCCCGTCGGGAAATCCGTTCTGCCGATACTTCCCTCGAACAACGTGTCGCCCGTAAACAGCCACTTTTCGTCGCCCACTTCCGTCAAATACGCCGCGCTTCCCGCAGTATGCCCCGGCAACGACCAAGCCGTAAACGGAACGCCCGCAAGCACAAAGCTTTCGCCGTGCGACACAGTGCGGTCTACGGAAAAAAGCTTTCTTTCAACGCCAGCCAAAGCAAACAAATCGACTTCGGTATTGACGTAGGGTTTCTCTTTATCGAGGCAGACGACTTTTGCCCCCAAGCCCTGCAATTCCTGCGTGAACATCACGTGGTCGAAATGACAATGGGTCAAAAGCACGTAGGCAGGGACGAGTCCACGCCCCTCCAGCTCCCTGATGACCGCATACGAGGACGGGTCAATGACAACGGCGTTTTTGCCGTCTGCCGTCAGGATATAACTGTTTGCCCCGAACCCACGGGGATAGACCTTGTAGCGCCGCATTATATACCTCTGTGCACGTCGTAGATGCGCTTATCCAGCAGCATCTTCTTAATCAACAAATCGAGTTCCGAAATATCCGAAAGGGAGACGGTTGCCTCCAAAATGGCATCGCCGTTTTTGTCAATTCTGCCGTTGACGGCGGTAATCGACAGCTTCATATCGGACACTACAAGGGAGAGAACGGACAGCGCCGCGCCCTGGTCCTGCGCCTTGATAGAAACGTGCGCATTATAGCGTCCACCCACCGTCTGTTCTATCCACGACGCCGGCAAGAGCCTACCAGGGTCGACACCGCGTACGTTGGGGCAGTCTGCGCGGTGCACCACAACCCCTCTACCACGAGAGGTGAAGCCGACGATTGCATCGCCACGCACGGGCGAGCAACAGCCTGCAAAGCGCACCAACATACCGCTTTCGCCGTTGATTAAAATGCCGTTGGGGCTCTTCTTTGCCCCGCCCTCGCTGAACACGAAGCCCTGCGGAGTTTTCTTCTTATAATGGTCAATCAGTTTGACCAGTACCTGTCCGACCGACACCGAACCATAGCCCACCGCCGCGAACATTTCGTCGTGTTCGGTAAACGAGAAACGCTCTGCCAAGCGTTCAAACGCCTCGTCCGTAAGCAAGGTAGAAAGGGTGTACCCTTTCTTGCGCGCCTCTTCTTCCAAGCGCGCCTGCCCGTCACGGATGTAGTCGTCACGCAAAAGGTTCTTGAAGAACTGCTTAATTTTTGCACGCGCACTTGCCGATTTTACAATCTTCAGCCAGTCACGCGAAGGGCCTTTGGACGTAGGAGAGGTGATAATCTCTACGACGTCGCCCACCTCTAACTTGGTGGTCAAAGGCACGATTCTTGAATTGACGCGCGCGCCCGTGCAACGGTTGCCGACCTCCGAGTGAATGGCGTACGCAAAGTCAATCGGCGTCGCCTCAGGGGGCAGGGAAATAACCTTGCCAAGCGGCGTAAACACCAGCAATTCGTGGCTGTACAGTTCGGTCTTCAAGGCGTCCACAAATTCCTGCGAGCCCTTCATTTCGCCCTGCCATTCCATCACTCGTTTGACCCAAGCAAGCTTGTTTTCAAACAAGGAGTTCGCTTCGTCCGACCTGCCTTCTTTGTATTTCCAGTGCGCCGCGATACCGAATTCTGCGATACGGTGCATCTCTTCCGTACGGATTTGGATTTCAATCGGCTGGCCGTACGAGGTCATCACCGTTGTGTGCAAGGATTGATATTTGTTCGGCTTCGGGGTGGCGATATAATCCTTAATTCTACCGGGAATGGGCATCCAGTGTTCGTGGATTTCCCCCAAAACGGTATAGCATTCACGCACGTCTTTTACGATAATACGCACAGCAGAAAGATCGTAAATTTGGTCGATAGAATGACCCTTATTCTTCATCTTCTTGTAGATGGAATAATAATGCTTGGGTCTGCCAAAGACTTCGCCACGGACGTTGTCACGGGCCATTAAGTCCTTTAATTCCGCAATGACGTGTTCGATAAGCTCCTGTCTTTGGGACAGTCTTTCGTGTACGTTCACCGCCAAGTATTCATACGCTTCGGGATCTAAATATTTGAGGCAAAGGTCTTCGAGTTCACACTTGAGCTGCGAAATACCCAACCTACCAGCCAGCGGCGTGTAGATGTCCAAGGTTTCCTTCGCCATTTTTTGTTGGCGTTCCTTCGACAGCGCATCCAGCGTACGCATATTGTGCAGACGGTCGGCAAGCTTAATGATGATGACACGGATGTCCTTTGCCATCGCCACGAAAATTTTTCTAAAGTTTTCCGCATCCGCCTCTGCCTGCGACTTAAATTCGATTTTATCGAGCTTGGTAACCCCCGAAACGAGGTTCAAAACTTCTTCGCCGAATTCACGTTTGATGTCCTCTTCCGTCGTTTCAGTGTCCTCAATAACGTCGTGCAACAGCGCCGCCGCAATCGTCGCCTCGTTCATACCGAGGTCGATGAGTATTTCCGCCACTTCGCAGGGGTGAATAAAGTACGGCTCGCCCGACACACGTTTTTGTCCAGAGTGCGCCCTCTCTGCATACGTATAGGCGCGAAGAAGGTGTTCCTTATCTTCGCCAACGTAGGTTTCTTGAATTTTTTGGAGTGTTTCGTACATAATTTTTCCTCAAATTCTGCTGATATTTTTAGGCAATCTGCGTTATACCTCTTGCAAAAGTCGCACCTTTCGATACAGCGCAGAATCGCTCAGCTCTGCCCTTACCCCACGGTAGACGGTCAGCTTCCCGTCCGCGAAGGAAATTAAGCCAAGTTCCACGAAGACCTCTAACGCAAAGACGAATTCCCGACGGTCAAAGCCCAACGCCTCGCCGTAAACGGCAAGCTCTTCTACGCTTCCACCCGACAGACGGTTGATTTCCCGACGGAGCGCCGCATAGATTTCCAAAAGGCTCTCTCTTGCCGTATCCAGTCCTTCCAGCATCTTATATCCGCAAATATCCCCGTTGACGTAGACGTTTTTCTCCGCCAAGGAAGCCACGTTATAATCGCTGGGCGTGTCCAAAAATACGACGTCACGGAAGCCCGAAAGCTCTGCATCAGCCGCAGGCGCTACGATAAGTAAGTTGGCAACGTTCCTCGAAGAGGGATAGAATAAATCGCAAGGGATTTCGTCTAATTCCTCATAGAAACGTAAGGTGCGTCTATCGGACGCCACCATACACAGCCCGTAAGGACTGGCGCTCCGTTTTTCGGCAATTAACCGCTTCGTTTCCTCCGTCGTCAAAACGGTGGGAAGAATCCCCGTTCTCTCGGCGCGGCTACGCGCAATAGCGTTGGAGAAAATCCCATCCGCTACCCGTCTGCCCGTACGCCCGTCGTACAGCAAATCACGGATGTATCCCTTGACCTGCGTCTTCCCACGATAGTGCGACAGGTTGACCTCAAAGATGATTTTCTTTTTGACGTCGCTCTCGATAATCGATAGGTTGCGAATCCCTGAAAAATAAACAAGGTCGATATAGTCACTCTTGACAGAAAGATGAGGGGACATACTCTTCATAGGACGAGCAAGACACGCCCCCGCCGAAATAGCGAACTGCGGACGCTTGTGTCCCACGCCAAACGGCTCCATCATCGCAAGTTCCTTTGCGAACTTATCGGGGAAACGGTCTTCAATTTCCTCGCACACGTACAGCCTTTGTTCAAAGTCCTCTTCCGTGTACGTTCTGCCGATTTCTTCGTTTAAAGCGCTCTCTAACGCATCAAAATTTTCCGCCTTGATATTGATACCAGCCGCCTGCGCGTGCCCACCGAATTCCTCGATATGATCACCACACGCCTTCAATGCGTTGAAAATATTAATATTTTCAATACTGCGCGCACTACCCTTTAACATATCGCCGTGATGGACGAATAATAGGGTCGGACGATTGTATTCTTCCGCAAGTCGCGCCGCCACGATGCCGATAAAGCCGGTATTCCAACTCTCGTCCGACAGCATGATAATGTTGCCAAACGCACCCTTTTCTCTCAGCTTTGCCTTAGCGGAAAGATAGAGCTCGTCGCAATATTTTTGCCGCTCGGTGTTGTAAGCGCACAGCTTGACGGATAAGTCGTAAATCTCGGTCTGGTCCTCTGAAATAAACAACTCAAACGCCGCCCGTGCATCCCCCATTCGGCCTGCCGCATTGATACGGGGCGCAAGGGTAAACGCCAGATTTTGCGCCG
Source organism: Candidatus Scatosoma sp. (assembly GCA_045654025.1). Taxonomy (GTDB): domain Bacteria; phylum Bacillota; class Clostridia; order Christensenellales; family Borkfalkiaceae; genus Scatosoma. The sequence goes on along the minus strand of JAZOMO010000026.1, from coordinate 3,516 downwards.
TAATTCCGTCGTAAGTCTTGCCGATTAGCTCCGAAAAGCAAGGGCGCAACGAACGGTTGAACAGTTTCAACCCCTCCGTCACGATATCACGGTTTTCGCCAAGTAAAGGCACGCTATCCGCCACCGTCGCCAGCGTTGCAAAGTCCAAAAACGCATACGCCTTTTCCCCAAGCAACGCGCACGCCACCTTGAAGGCTACGCCTGCGCCGCAGAGGTTGTCGTACGGATAATCGTCCTCAAGCTTTGGATTAATGATAACGCAATCGGGCAGCGTTTCCGGCAATTCGTGATGGTCGGTGACAATGACGTCACAACCGAGCTCGTAGATATATTGCGTTTCCTTTGCACAGGAAATACCGCAGTCTACGGTGATAAACAATTCGGGATTGCAATCCTCGAAAATGCGGTCCACCATCTCCTCAGACAGACCGTAGCCGTCCGAACGTTCGGGAATATAGATATTTGCCTCGATACCAAACGCACGCAAAGCGTGATACATAATCGCAGAGGCGCATACCCCGTCCGCATCGTAGTCCCCAAACACTGCCACCGTCTTGCCTTGGTCGCGCGCCTCCGTAATCATCTCTACCGCCTCCGCCATGCCACGCATGAGGAAGGGGGAGAGAAAATTCTTCGACGAGGGGTGCATAAAGCGGTCGATTTTTTCTGCCGTATCCACGCCCCTCGCATAGAGAATGCGAGTGACGTTTTCCGTCAGCCCCGAAGCGGACGCCAACGAAGCAATCGTATTCAATTGTTCGGGCGTAAACTGGTACTCCGGGACGATTTTTTTCATACTTTTTCCTTTTTCTCGCCACACACTCTCGTGCGGCAAGCTCGTTTTAGCGCACGCGTATTGTGCGCGATAATAAATTTAGGCGGGGTTGCGGTATACCGCCTCCCCGCCTAACATTCTTTTTTATTCCGCTTTCGCTTCTTCGGTCGTTTCTACAGGCTTTTCTTCTTTCTTTGCCTTTTTTGCACCTTTTTTGTAGTCGTATCTTGCCTTTTCAGCCGCCGCTTTTGCAAACGGTTTACGCAATACGAGGAATACGGAGGGAGCAAGCAACAACGCCGAGTAAGCCGCCGCCAGCAGACCAAACGCCGCCACCAACGCAAACCAAGCAAAGTTCGCTGCGCAGAAGATACCAACAACGCCAACTACTGCCAACGCAACTGCAAGAGCGCCACAAAGTTTAGCCGTATCACATACGGGAACAGCCTCGGACAGCGCTTCCGCATCCGTCAACGCGCCGTTCTTCTTTTCCGTTGCCTCTACCTTCGCCGCAAACAATACGGACAGAGCGATGGAAACGAGCTCTGCAAACAGCACCCCGCACATCACCGAAGAGGTGAGAACAATACGGGTTGAAATCGTCAAGCCGCAGGCAATCGCACCCGTAGACATTGCAGAAACAAAGGTGGTGATACCGTTCCACAGCTTATAACGAAGGGAAACGTAAACAAACGCAAGCACCGCCATCACTGCGCCAGCCAGCGTGTTTCTCACCAAGAACGCCGTATAGCCACCGGGCAGGTTTTCCAAGACGGACTGCTTATAGCTCATCGTCGTTGCGAAACCATGATCGGGATAAGCTTCGCGAAGCTCTGCCTGCAAAGCGTCCTTCAAAGCGGTAAGGTCCGCATTCAGACTGAAGGAATATACCAGCTCGTGTTCCGAGGTGGAGATGTCGTCATAGGAAACGGCAATCGTCGTTAAGCCAGCATCTGCAATCGCTTGTTCGCAGATATCTTCGATATCGTCTCTCTCTTCTTCGTAGAAGGTCTTTGCCATCTGGACGTTGACGACCAGCTTTTGGCAGGTCTGCGTGTTTACAGCATTGTTAACGCCGAAAATTGCCATAATCACAACGCCGATCAAAGCGATAACGGCGGTGATAACACTCCATAAAATCCACTTCGGGGAAGTTTTTGCCGTAAAGTTCTTACTCATCGTCGTCATCCTCCCTTACCAAACCGAAGTATTTGTATTTATCCTTGCTTGCAGAAAGGAGCAAGTGGTTGATTACACGGCCCCACAGCAGGTTGCAAAGCGCACCAGCCGCCAAGCAAATGAGCGCCTGCCAGCAAAGAACGGATACGCCCGCTATGCCGACAACCATTGCCAACGCGCCAAGCGCAAGCGCTGCGTATACGTCCACGGTGAGCATAAGCGTGCTCTTATAGCCGACCGTAACGGAAGAATTCACCGTCTTACCAAGCGCAACCGCATCCTTGATTGCCGTATAGTTCTTGACGTGCATCAGCAACATCAATACCAAGCCCAACACGTATACAAGCGCCGTGCCAAGAGTGAATTCAAAAATCCCAGGAGCAATAAACGCCATCGAAAGACCCGTCAAGGAAAGGTAGGTGCATGCCATATAAGCAAATACAACGCCGTACTTTTTGCAAAGCAAGATAGCAACGACGATTGCCGCTACCGTCAACGAAGCCAAGGTAATCAGCATCGCGCCCGTCGCATATTCACCATAAGGGTGGGACTGCGTACGAATTTCGCTGTTTACGTCACTAAAGGAGAAGGAGAAGCCACCGTGCTTCAACGCCGAATTCAAAACGATTGCGTAGGACTCAAGTAAATCGTAATATTCCGCTTCGTTATAAGCGCACTTCAAAACGGTGCTCGACGCAATGCTCTCAGAGTAAATAGGCAAGATCGCCGTGTCGCCAACGTACAACCAAAGTCCCTGGCTGGTGTCCCCCGCAGACGAACCGCTACCCGAAAGAATCGAACCTGCCGAATTTAAGTTCTTAATCAATTCTGCGCCTTCAGAGGTCAAGGTCACGCGGATGTAGCGATATGCGAACTGAGAGTTCACCGCAAACGATTTGATAAAGTTCGACGCCTTACCTTCGTCGCCTTCCACCGCCAATTCTTCCACTTCTGCGCCGTTCAGCTTCAAAGTCAGATCGCCCGTCAACGCAAACATTTGCAAAGTCTGTTTGGGGTTTACTTTCCCGCTGGTATTTTCGTCGTAGTTGGACGCAGGGGAAGGAACTTCTACGCGGAAAGCATAGCCATCTACAATGGATACCGAATATCCGTTGTAGCCCTTTTGACTAAAGCGTTCGGAAATTACTTCGCGAAGCGTTTCCATTTCTGTCACGAATTCGTCGGAAACAGACTTCCCATCCGTGATAAAGTCCGCAGACTTGTCCAGATACAAGCTGCCACGCTTGATAAAGCCCTTCTGCTGTTTTTCCAAGGCATCTTCCGCCTTGTTCACAGCCTCCGTTACGCCGCCGTTAGCTTCTTTCTTCGCTGCCTCCAACGCCTTTTCCGCCGCTTCGAGGTCGTTCTTATACTGCGCCTCGGAGATTACGCCTTCCGGATAGTAATAAGCGTAATACCCGCCTTCGTAATCGGAACCGAAATCGATAAATTCCGTCGAGACTGCATTCCAACCCTTCAGCCCATCGTTCCAGGGAAACCAGAACTTGGGGAGAGCAGTAAATAAAGTCAGGACGACCAGTACGACGGTAATCAAAACCATC
>JAZOMO010000025.1:0-49524 GCA_045654025.1 Candidatus Scatosoma sp. | reverse complement strand
ATGTACGGCAAGCGTGAGCCTGCGATGCGTTCCCGTTTCTTAAAAGAACTGTCCGAAGAGCTGGAATTACCTGCGGAACGACCTCGTGTTTCCTATGGCTACGGGAACGACGATTTCGAGTACGGTAGGGCGTACGGCGGCAGGGGATATAGTGTTTCCTCGTATGCGGATACGCAAAGTTCGGGGATAAAACGCACGGCGTACAACCCTTCTAGTTACGGTTCGTATGGTAGTTATACGGAGAAACGAAGTGGCGTGACCTCGTACACGGGTGGGGGAAATACGCAAAAACCTGCCTACGGCAGTACCATGTCCAAGCTAAAACCGACGGCGGCGAAAAAGGATTTGTCGGCGTTCAAGATAGGGGTGAGCGTAGAGCACCCGAAATTTGGCAAAGGTACGATTGTGGGCGTGCGTGGCACGGAGGGAACGATGATTTTGGACATCGCATTCCAAGGGCTGGGCATTAAACAGCTATCCGCATCGCTTGCACCGCTGACGGTGGTATAAGGGGAAAAGGAAGATGAATAGACAAAGAGAATTGACGGATATTTTAAACCGTTGGGCGTACGAATACTACGTACTCGACAAGCCCACCGTTTCGGATAAAGAGTACGACGCTTTGTACGATGAGCTGTGTGCTTTGGAAAAAGAGAGTGGCGTGCGGTTTGACGATTCGCCTACCCGTAGAGTGGGCGGCGAGCCGATTAAGGGGTTTACCCAACACACGCATATTGCGAGATTATATTCGCTGGATAAATCGGTGACGAAAGAACAACTGCAAAGCTTTATCACGAAAACGGAAAAGGCGGCAGGCGGGCAAACGCAGTTCTGTGTGGAATACAAATTCGACGGGTTGACCGTTTGTTTGACGTACGAAAACGGAAAATTCGTACGGGCAACGACCCGTGGAAACGGGGTTGTGGGCGAGGACGTCACGGCGCAAATTTTGACGGTGAAATCCTTTCCGCTCGCCATTTCTTATACGGGTACGCTCGAAGTGAGAGGGGAAGCGGTTATTCGACTTTCCGTGCTTGACGAGTACAATAAAACGGCGAGTGAGCCACTCAAAAACGCACGCAACGCCGTCGCAGGCGCAGTGCGCAATTTAGACCCGAAAATTACGGAAAAACGGCGTGTGGAAATTTATTTTTACGACGTCAATTATCTCTCGGGCGGCGAGGATTTTTCGCAAGAAGAGGCGCATGAATTTCTCAAAAAAGAGGGGTTCAAAGTGTTCCCTTATTTTAGGGTTTGCACAGGGCAAGAAATGCTGGACGCCATTGACGAGATTGAGAGGGAAAGAAAAACTATCGACGTATTGACGGATGGTGCGGTCATTAAAGTAAACGATCCGAAAGTGCGTGATTTGATGGGCTTTACCGACAAATTCCCCCGCTGGGCGATGGCGTATAAGTTTGAGGCGGAGGAAATCACCACCCTCTTAAAGGACGTTATCTGGCAGGTGGGCAGAACGGGTAAGCTGACCCCTTTGGGGTTGTTAGAGCCCGTGGACTTAGGCGGTGCAACCGTGTCCAAAGCCACCTTGAACAACTACGGCGACATCGTGCGTAAGGACGTGAAAATCGGCTCTCGCGTGTTGGTGCGCCGCTCGAATGAGGTCATTCCTGAAATCTTGGGCACAACCGAGCATTACGAACACAGCAAAACCGTGCCCGTGCCCACCGTTTGCCCCTATTGTGGCGCGGAGGTGTACGAAAACGGGGCGCATTTGTTCTGCCCGAACGAGGAATGCCTGCCTCGTTTGACGGCAAAATTTGCCCATTTCGCCTCCAAAAACGCGATGGATATCGAGGGCTTTTCGGAGAGCACGGCAGAGCTTTTGATTAAGAAAGGTCGTATTAAGGATTTTTCCGATCTCTACCGCTTGACGGCAGACGATTTGTCTGACTTGGAAGGCTTTAAGGAAAAGAAGGTGGGCAACCTCTTGGGGGCGATTGAGAAAAGTAAAACCCCGACCTTGGACTCCTTCATCTTTGCCATCGGCGTGGATGGTATCGGCAAGGTGGCGGCGAAGGATTTGGCAAAGCGTTTCCAAAATATGCAGGCGCTTTCCGGGGCGACGGCAGAGGAGCTGATTGCCCTCGAAAACGTCGGGGAGATTACGGCAAACAACATCGTGGCGTACTTTGCGGATGAGAAAAACCGTGCGGAGCTTGCGGCTTTGACGGCGCAGGGAGTTTCTCCTGTCTGGGAAGAAGTCGAAAGGACGGGCGTGTTCGCAGGTGAAAACGTCGTTTTGACGGGAACACTGACGAACTATAAGCGTAGCGAGGCGCAAAAACTGATTGAGGCGCGTGGCGGCGTATGCCAAAGCTCGGTAAACAAGGCGACGACCTTGGTGATTGCCGGCGAAGAGGCGGGCAGTAAGCTTGCAAAAGCGCAAAAACTGGGGATTAAAATTTTGGACGAAGCGGGCTTTATCGCGCTTTTGGGGGAATAACCTCTCTTTTTCTAAAGAAACAAGAGGAAAATTTTTCAAAAACTCTTGATAAAAGTAAAAAAGTCTGCTATAATGGGTAAGATTAAACGAAACCACGCTCTGCGTGGGAAGGAAAAACGCATATGCTGAGTATGACCGGATACGGAAAAGGTGAATACAAGGTGGGTGGCGTAGAGCTGACCTGCGAAATCAAGACGGTGAACAACCGCTATTTGGACGTGAACGTCAAAGCGCCTCGCATCTTTACCGCTTACGAGGACGTCATTCGCAAGCTGGTGCGTGAAAAGTTGACGAGAGGGCACGCCGATTTATACATATCCCTGAAAGACAAGCGTGAAAAATCGACGGCGTTTACCGTAGACCTTGCGGTGGCAAACGCGTACGTATCGTCGGCAAAGGCTTTGAAAGAGGCGTTTCCTGATCTTGTGGACGATTTGACCCTTTCCTCGGTGCTCCGTTATCCTGAGGTGTTAAAGCAGGACGACGTTGCGGCGGCTGACGAGGAGCTGATTACCGCCCTGACGACGGCGGTGAACTTGGCGCTGGATAACCTCAACGCGATGCGCGCGGTGGAGGGGAAGAAGCTGGAAGAGGATATGCTTGCCCGTGTGGAACTCATCGAAAAGACGGTGGATATCATCGAGGCGCGCGCCCCGAAAATCCAAGAGGAGTATCGGGAAAAGCTGACCGCAAAAGTGCAGGATTATCTGTCGGCGGTGCAGGTGGACGAGGGAAGATTGCTGACCGAAGTCGCTGTGTTTGCAGATAAGAGCAATATCGACGAGGAGCTGACCCGTTTACATTCGCACATCGCGCAGTTCCGTTCGATTTGCACGGAAGGGATTGTGGGCAGAAAGCTGGACTTCCTCGTGCAGGAATTTAACCGCGAGGCGAATACGACCTGCTCCAAGAGCAACGACGTGGAAATCACGCGCGCAGGGCTTGCCTTGAAGAACGAGATTGAAAAAATCCGCGAACAAGTACAAAACGTAGAATAACGATTCGGGGGTACGGACAAACAAATGAAGAACGTATTGTTGGTGGTGTCTGGACCTTCCGGGGTTGGTAAAGGCACTTTGGTAAAAGAATTGATTACCCGCAGAAGCGACGTGGTGGAATCCGTTTCCTGCACGACGCGCGCTCCGAGAGCTGGCGAGGTACACGGAAAGCATTATTTCTTCCTTTCCGAGGAAGAATTTGCGCGCCGTATCGAGGAAGGGGACTTCTTGGAATACGACGAACATATGAGCGGTAAGTACGGCACGCCCCGTTCCTTCGTCAAGGAAACCTTAGAGGAAAAGTCGATTATCATGGAAATCGACGTCGTGGGTGGCTTGAATGCGAAGAAGGAATATCCGCAGCTGATTTTGGTGTTCATCATGCCCCCTTCGAAAGAGGAGCTGGTGCGCCGTTTGACGGGGCGCAATTCCGAAACGCCTGAGGCGATTGAAAAGCGTTTGGCAAGAATGGACTTTGAACTGTCGAAGTTGCCTGAATACGACTACGTCATCGTCAACGATGATTTCGAAACGGCACTCAAAGAGCTGTCCGATTTGATAGACAAAGAAAAGAATAAATAACCTAAAAAGGAGAGATAGAACTATGGTAAACGAACCTTCGGTAGACGAATTGATTAGAAAGCTTGGGACGGAAGAGGACCCTATCAGCCGCTATGCGCTTTGCGCGGTGGCGTCTAAGCGTGCTCGCCAAATCTTGGAGACAGAAAAGAATTTAGGGCTTCGCGACGGCAGTGCAAGACCTAAGGAATTGTCTTCCGCTTGCGTAGACATCGCAGACGGAAAGGTTGTTATTGCAAAAGACTAAAGAAAAACCGCCGATTGCCGTGAAGGCAGTCGGCTTTTCTTGCTGTATGTGGCAAAATCAGAAAGGGGGTGGAAAGGATGATTGCGGAAGTGATTGTGGATATTACTTCGGGTGAAACGGACAGAGTGTTCGATTATCTTTGCGACGATAGTACGAAAGTCGGCGCACGCGTCCTTGCGCCCTTCGGCCCTAGAATGTTGACGGGGTTTGTCGTCAGCTTGAAGGAAACCACCGATTTTGACCCCAAAAAACTCAAAAAAATCAAGCCCACCGAGGACGGCTTGCCTGCCCTGACCGAGGAGTGCGTGGACCTTGCAAAACGGATTGCAAGGCGGTACGCCGTGCCCTTAGCGCTGTCGCTGAGGCTGTTTTTGCCTGCGGAAATGCGTACGGGAAAGGTACGGGAATTGTATCGGAGATACGCCGCTTTGGCGGTTGCGCCTGAGGAAATTTCCCTGCCGAAGTCTGCCAAAAATCAGATGGCGGCGGTGGAGTATCTTGCCGTGAACGGCAAGACGGATTGCGCGCTTTTGAACAAGCAATTCCCCGGTAGCGTTGCCGCTTTGGAAAAGAAAGGGTACATCACCGTCGTATCGGAACAGGTCAAACGTGACCCCTACAAAACGGTGGAAGGTCAAGCCCCTGCGCGTACGCTGACGGCGGCGCAGGAAAGGGCGGTAAACGCCATTAAGACGGACGAACGCACGGTACAGCTTGTACACGGCGTGACGGGCAGCGGTAAGACGGAAATCTACCTGACCTTGATTGCCGAGTGTTTAGAAAAGGGTGAAAGCTCGATTTTCCTCGTGCCGGAAATTTCCTTGACGCCGCAGATGTTGGCGCAACTTCGCGCGCGCTTTGGCAAGAACGCCGCAATTTTACACAGCGGACTTTCCGCAGGCGAACGCTTTGACGAATGGTGGAGACTTCGTACGGGCGAGGCGAAAATCGCCATCGGTGCAAGAAGCGCTATCTTCGCCCCCCTTGAAAACTTGGGCGTTATCATCATCGACGAGGAGCACGACGGCAGTTATTTTAGCGAAACCGCCCCTCGGTACAACACCTTTGATATTGCTTGTCTGCGCGCAAAGTGCAACGGCTGTAAGCTGGTTTTGGGCAGCGCTACCCCTTCGGTGGAAACCTATCGAAAGGCGCTTTTGGGCGAGTTTGGGCTGATTACGCTCAAAGAGCGTATCAACAAAAAGCCGATGCCGTATATCCAAATCGTCGACATGCGAAAAGAGGTGCGCCGTGGCAACAACACCGCCTTTTCCTCTGCGCTTAAAGACGAGCTGGAAAAGACGCTGGCGACGGGCAACCAAGCCATTCTCTTTTTGAACCGCCGTGGGTATTCGCAGACGGTTATCTGTAAGGAGTGCGGCTACGTTGCAAAGTGTGAGGCTTGCGACGTTTCCCTGACTTATCATCGGGATGAGGACTGCCTCAAATGCCACTATTGCGGAACGAGATATAATATGTTGTCGGGCTGTCCAGACTGCGGCTCGAAAAAGCTGTCCTATTCGGGGACGGGCACGCAGAGGGTGGTTGAAGAATTGAAAAAACTGTACCCCACCGCGCGGATTTTGCGTATGGACAACGACACGACCAGCGGCAAAGAGGGGCATTACAAAATCTTAAAAGAGTTCGGGGAAAAGAAAGCGGATATCCTCGTTGGCACGCAGATGATTGCCAAGGGGCACGATTTCCCTGCGGTCACCCTCGTTGGGATTTTGGATGCGGATATGAGCCTGCATTTCAACGATTACCGCAGCGCCGAGCGCACCTTCCAACTGATTACGCAGGTGGCAGGCAGAAGTGGGCGTGCGGAAGAAAAAGGCAAGGTCGTATTGCAGACCTTCTCGCCTGAAAACGACGTGTTGCGCTTTGCGTGCGATTATGATTTCGAGGGCTTTTACGGTATGGAGGTTTCTCTGCGTGAGGGCGCGGCGTTCCCGCCGTTCTCGAAAATCGTGCGTGTGCTGGTATCGGGCGAGGATAACAAGAAAACGCTAGAAGTATTGAAGACGGTGTACTTTGCCTTAGAGGAAGTGTACCAAAACAATCAAGAAAAATTCCTCTTTTTCAACAAGATGGCTGCGCCCATCAAACGGATTGAAAACAAGTACCGCTATCAGGTGCTGATGAGGCTGACGGACGGGGCGTTGCTGCCGCAAATCTACGATATTTGCTTAGAGGCTCGCAGTCGCGACGCGCTGATTTCCGTAGAGGAAAACCCTGCGAATTTAAGCTAAACATAGGAAGGTATAAACAATGGCTGTAAAACAAGTAGTACAGGTCGGCGATCCCGTCCTTAGAAAAAAATGCGAACCGATTGCGGAGTTTGATGAAAAGCTGTGGGCGATTTTGGAGGATATGCGCGATACCGTAAAGGCGGAGAATGGCGCAGGGCTTGCCGCACCGCAGATCGGGCTTTCGATGCGTATGGCGGTGGTGGACGTCGAGGAAGGATATTTCGAGTTCATCAACCCCGTCATTCATTCGCAAAAGGGTGAGCAGGAAGGCTGGGAAGGCTGTCTTTCCGTGCGTGGAAAAAGCGGTGTTGTCAACCGCCCGATGAAGGTGAGAATTTCCTATTTCGACCGCTTTGGCGAAAGAAAGACTTTGCAGGCAAAGGGCTTTTTTGCCCGTGCAATCTGCCATGAATTCGACCATCTTGACGGCGTGTTGTACATCGACAAGGCAAGCCATATGGAAGAGGAAAAATAAGAGAGGTGTCTCTATGAAAATCGTGTTTGCAGGAACGCCTGAATTTGCCGTAAAACCGCTTGTGGAAATGGTCGCAAGCGGGTTTTCCGTCGTGGGCGTCATCACGCAAGAGGATAAGCCGCAGGGCAGAAAGGGTATCCTTACGCCGCCGCCCGTCAAGACAAAGGCGCTGGAGCTTGGCTTACCCGTGCTCCAACCCAAGAAAATCCGTGACGAGGTAGAGGCGGTCAAGGCGCTCGGGGGCGATTTGCTTATCACCTGCGCTTACGGTCAGATTTTGACTCAAGCGGTATTGGACGCGTTCCCTTTGGGGGTATGGAATATCCACGCAGGGCTGTTGCCTGCCTATCGAGGCGCATCCCCGATCCAAAGCTGTATCTTAAACGGTGACAAGGAAACGGGCGTTTCGATTATGAAGACGGAATTAGGCTTGGACTGCGGCGACGTTTTGACGGTGGAGAAAACGGAGATTTTGGACGGCGAAACCTATGGTGAGCTGTCGGATAGATTGTCCGCTTTGTCTGCGCCGTTGATTGTCAAGGCGTTGAAAACGTTAGAAAGCGGAAACTACACCCTCACGCCGCAGGGCGAAGAGGGAGTTTGTATCTACCGCAAAATCGAAAAATCGCAGGTAAAAATCGACTTTACCCGTTCGGCAAGGGAGATTGTCTGCCTCGTGCGCGCGGCGAATCCTGCGCCCGTGGCGTACACCGCTTGCGAGGGGGTGGCGCTGAACGTCTACCGTGCAGAGGTTGCGGAAATGAACGAGGACTACGCCTTAGCGGAATGTGGTGAAGTGGTCTGCGATATCCCTAAAAAAGGCTTGCTCGTTCGTTGCGGTGACGGGGTAGTAAAGCTTGTGGAAGTACAGGCCGCAGGCGGCAAGCGCATGCAGGGCAGTGACTTTTTGAACGGTAAAAAAATCCGTAAAGGGCAGGTGCTGTCATGTTGAGCAATCCCTTATACGATCCCTTTCAAATCCTGACGAAGGTATATTCGGACGGGGCGCACCTAAAACAGGCGATTGCCGATACCTATATTGAGGAGCTCTATCGCGGAAGGACGGTAAAAATCGTCTACGGCGTGCTGGAAAACGATGGGTGGCTGGATTATGCCATCAAGCATTATGCCCCCAAATCCCCCAAGGTTGCCGTGCGTATCCTTTTGAAGGTTGCGCTGTATATGCTGCTCTTTATGGAAAAGCAAAAGTATATGGTCACCGACTGCGCCGTCAGCCTTTGCAAAAAGCTGGGCAAGGGCGGTGTTTCAGGTTTTGTCAACGCCTTTTTGCGGCGGTTTGATAAGAAAGCGGTGGACGAGGCTCTGCAAAAAGAAAAGGACGGCGAGGCGATTGCGCTCTCCTATCCTGCGTACGCCTATCGCTTATTAAAGAAGGAGTACGGTCAGCGTGCGGCGGCGATTGCGGCGGCAAAATCGGCAGGGGTTTCCGTGCGGTTTGCAGGTAAGGAATTGCCCGAACAGTACGCCAAAAAAGCGTATATTGAAACGCCGTTTGCAGGCAATTATATCTTTGAACACTTCGTTCGTGACGAGGGCTTTGACGAAGGGATATACACCTTTCAATCGGTGGGCAGTATCGCCATTTGCGACGTTGTACAGCCGTGTGAAAAATTGCTAGACGCTTGCGCCGCGCCCGGAGGGAAGTCGGTGCTTTTGGCAGGAAAATGCGGCGAGGTGACGGCGTTTGAATTGCATCCGCACCGCGTACAGCTCATCGAGGCGTACAAGGCGCGTATGGGTGTGCAAAACTTGACGGCACAGCAAAAGGATAGCTCGGTGTTCGACCCTGCGTTTGTGGGGGAATTTGACGGCGTACTTTGCGACGTGCCTTGTTCTGGCTTTGGTACGGTCAGCGAAAACCCTGATATTAAACTGTTTCGTAAAGAGGAGGATTTTGCCTCCTTGCGGAAAGCGCAGACGGGGATTTTATCCGCTTGCTGTGGGTACGTCAAAAAAGGCGGCTCGCTGTACTATTCCACCTGCTCGATTTTTGAGGGGGAGAACGACGGCATTGTCGGGGCGTTTCTCAAATCCCACCCCGAGTTTGTGGTAGAGAGTATCGACAGTCCGCTTGCGCACGAGAAGAAACAATACGGCTTGCAGTTCTTGCCCGACGCGGCTTTTGGGGCTGGTTTTTACGTTTGTAGGTTAAAACGCGTGTAATTGAATTGCCTAACGGCGCGATATATTTTCTTTTAAAAATGCGATATGATTGACTTTGTCAATCGTTATGGAAATAAGTATGAAAAAGATTATCCAAGATTTATCCTATGCGGAGATTGAGGCGCTCGTCTTAGCGTTAGGAGAAAAAAAATTCCGTGCAAAGCAACTGTTTGAGGGCTTGCACCAAGGAAAAAATATCAGCGACATCACCTCGCTTTCGAAGGCTTTTAAGGAAAGGCTGCTCGAAGAATACGAGGACGAAACCGTGCGTATCAAAGAGGTATTCCATTCTGCAGACGGAACGGAAAAGTATCTGTTTGAATTTGCGGACGGCAACCTCGTGGAAGGGGTGTTAATGAAGTACAAATACGGCTATACGCAATGCGTTTCCACGCAGGTAGGCTGTCGTATGGGTTGTAAGTTCTGCGCCTCGACCTTGAACGGGCTGATTCGCAATCTGACGGCAGGGGAAATTTTATCGCAGATTTTGGTGGTAAACGCTCTGCATAAATCGGACGTAAAGTCTGGGCTGGGTGCGCAGGCGCGCGCTGTTTCCAACGTCGTGTTGATGGGCAGTGGCGAGCCGCTGGATAACTACGACGAAGTCGTCCGCTTTTTGAAAAACGTGACGGCAGAGGGTGGCGTGCAGATTAGCGCGCGCAATATTTCCCTCTCCACCTGCGGTATCGTGCCGAAGATGTACGCTTTGGCGGACGAGGGAATTCCCTTAAACCTCACCGTGTCGTTGCACGCAACGGACGACGAAACGCGCGCACGAGTGATGCCGATAGCAAAGGCGTATAAGATTGCCGAAATCTTGAAGGCGTGTAAGTATTATTTTAACAAAACAGGGCGAAGATATTATTTTGAATATACCCTTATCGATGGCGAAAATTGTGACGAACAGCACGCCAAAGAGTTGGTGGATTTATTGAAGGGCTTGCCCTGCCACGTCAACCTCATTCGCTTGAACGAGGTGAAGGAGAGGACCTTGAAATCGACCTCGGACAAAGCGGCGTACCGCTTTTTAGGGGCTCTCGAAAAAGGTGGACTGTCTGCGACTTTGCGTAGGCAAATCGGCGTGGATATCGGTGGCGCGTGCGGGCAGCTTCGCGCGCAGTATATGGAGAGTAATGAAGGAAAATGACGGCAAAGGAATGGGCGTTAATATTTAGCTTTATTGCAATGACCTTGATTGCATCTGCTTATTTTTTCAAGAGTAAGGAGATGTTCTTGATTTTGCAAGGTTTGGGAATATTCGCTTTGATGGGGTCGTACCTTTTCAACGGGCAATACTTTGCGATGATTGGGCTAGGCGTAGGCTTGTTGCGCTGTATCATCTTTTACCTCTACGAGCGTGCTGGAAAGGAAGCGCCTATCTTCTGGTGTTATCTGCTTTGCGCGTTGGCGTTTGCATCGTATGGTATTAGCCTTTGGATGGGGGAAAGTTTCCACCCTGCGGATATCGTTTATCTGATTGCGCTGGTGCTTTATATGTTTATTTTCCGTATCCGCAATATTAAGGTGGTACGGTATACGATTTTGGTTCCTACGGTATTGTCGATTGTCTTTAATATCTGGGCGGCATCGCCGATTTTTGCGGTGATTTCCTATTGCTTTGAGCTTGGGGCAAACATCGTTGCAATTTTACGATACGATGTATTTGGGAAGGAAAAGTAAGGAAAGCTAAGGAGAAAACGAATGAAAAAAGTATGGATTGCGCCGAGTATTTTGTCGGCAGATTTCGCAAAAATGGGCGAGGAAGTACGCAGTATCGAAGCGTGCGGCGCGGACGTTGTGCACTACGACGTTATGGACGGCGTGTTCGTCAATAATATCACCTTCGGGCTGAAAATGCTGGAGGATATTCGTCCTTACACGAATCTTCCCATTGACGCGCACTTAATGATTGTCAATCCTGAAAAATACGTGGAGCGTTTTGCAAAAGCGGGCGCTGATTATATCACCGTGCATTACGAGGCGTGCAAGGACAACCTGCGCGAGGTGTTGGAGCTCATCCGTTCGACGGGCGTAAAATGCGGCGCAGTCATCAATCCCGACACCCCCGTGGAGTGTATCCGCGACGTCATTCCCCTTTGCGATATCGTGCTGGTGATGAGCGTATTCCCCGGCTTTGGCGGGCAGAAGTTTATTCCCGCTTCCCTCGAAAAATTGCGTGAAATTCGCAAAATCATCGACGAAAGCGGCAAGGAAATCTTGTTGGAAATTGATGGCGGCATCACGGCGGAGAATGTCGCTGAGGTCAAGGCGGCGGGCGCAGACGTCATTGTTGCGGGTAGCGCTGTATTCAAGGCGGCAGACCGCGCGGCGATGATTGCGAAGCTGAAAGAATAAGGAATGGGAAGTGGTATAAATGGTAAAAGCTGAAACGAAATCGGGTTTTACGGAAGGCTCGATATTCGACAAACTTCTCTTTTTTGTTCTGCCGATTATGGCGACCAACCTATTGCAGACGTTTTATAACGCAGCCGATATGATGGTGGTTAGCTTGTCTTCGGAATCGAACGCAGTAGGCGCAATAGGAACGACGACTTCTTTTATAAGCTTAGTAGTCAACCTCTTTATCGGATTTTCGGTAGGGGGGAATGTCATTGTGGCGCGCGCCATCGGTGCAAATGACGGTGAAGGGGCGAAAAAAGCGGTACATACGGCTCTGTTGATAGGGTTAATGCTTGGCTTGTCGGGCTGTGGTATCGGGTTATTGATTGCGCGGCCGGTGTTATCTGCAATGGGTAATCAGGCGAATTTGTTGGACTTAGCGGTCAGGTATACGCAAATTTACTTTTTGGGTATACCTTTTCTTGCCTTGACCAACTATTTAAGCGCTATCTTCCGTGCGAAGGGAGATGCGAAAACGCCCTTGGTCATTCTGTCAATTTCGGGGCTTGTCAACGTTTTACTCAACCTGTTTTTTGTGTTAGCACTCAAAATGTCTGTGGAGGGGGTAGCCCTTGCGACTACTGCGGCGAATATTTTTTCCGTGGTGATGCTGACGTGGAAGCTTTCCAAAGACGGGGGCGTGACACAGTTCTCCTTCTCCGACCTGCGGATAGATAAAAAATCGTTTATGGAAATCGTGCGGATCGGTCTTCCTGCGGGGATACAAGGGGCGCTGTTTTCGTTGTCGAATATGCTGGTACAATCTTCGGTGGTGTCTGTCAACAATGCGTCCGTACCTGCGGGAACAGAGTACCAACCCATCGTGAACGGCAACGCCGCTTCAGCGAACTTGACGGGCTTTATCTATACGGCAATGAATGCCGTAGCCCAAGGCGCAGTTACTTTCACGGGACAAAATATGGGGGCGAAAAAACCCGAAAGAGTAAAGCCTATTCTATATAACTGTTTCCTGAACACCTTGATGGTTGCGTTTGTATTTACGGCGGTTTTGTTGCTGCTGAAAGAGCCGCTGTTTGCGCTCTATGGCGTCAAGAAAGGCGTGGAAGGGAGTTTGGAAAGAATGGCGTTTGAAGCGGCGGATCTACGTATGTGGATTACCGGTGCGCCGTATTTCTTATTCGGCTTGATGGACGATTGTTCGGGGGTGTTGAGAGGTTTAGGGAAATCGTTGCTCTCTACCATTATTTCGTTGATAGGTACTTGCTTGCTTCGTGTGGTGTGGCTGCTGGTTTTCTTCCCGATGAACCCGACGCTTTCGATGATTTTCATCTGCTATCCTATTACTTGGATTTTGACGGGTACGACGAGCTTTATTGTTATTCAAGTGTTGCTGAAAAAACTGTTAAAGCAGAAAACGTCCTCGATTTTAAGTGAAGGTGTTTAAATAAAAATTGAAAAGAGAAGACGAAAAAAGGCTGCTCCCCGATGGGAACAGCCTTATTTCTTATGTTGCTAAAAAAACTTACGCTCTATCAGCCTTTTTAAGACATCTCGCGCATACGTAGCCGGTCGTTTCCTTGCCGTTTTCAACGTAGGACACCTTCTGAACGTTTGCCTTGAAGGTTCTTCTCGTTTTACGGTTGGAGTGGCTGACGTTGTTGCCGCTCGTTTGACCCTTACCGCAAATATTGCATACTCTGGACATATTAACACCTCCGAATTTTGAGATAATTTCTTGCGTATTTCTATTATTGAAGCGCGCGTGCGTATATGCAGGCGCAATACAAGCATTAATAATATAGCATTTTTCAAAATAAAAAGCAATTAATTTTATAGCGGAAAAAATAAAAAAATAAAAAATATTTACAAATTTTCAAAAAGTGCTTGCCAAAGATAGGAAAATGGTGTAAAATAAGAAAGAACTTTGGGGATGATAAGCAAAGCAATATAATCCCAAGTAACCTAAAGGGTATCTTTGAACGCTTATGTCAGTAAATACAAATAACGCTTACGGTAAAATATCCATTTCCGACCTTGCGATTGCCAAGGTGGCTTCGCATACCGCGATGGAATGCTATGGGATCGTAGAGATGGTATCCCGGCGCTTTACTGACAGCCTTGCGGAGCTTTTGAAAAAAGACACCGGTGGCAAGGGCATTAAAGTAACAACTTCCGGCAACCGCATTTACATTGACGTCTACGTCATCGTTAAATACGGCGTGTCGATTAACGCAGTGGCGGAATCCTTAAAACAGGCCGTCAAGTATAAGGTGGAGCGTTTTACGGGGATGATTGTCAATACCGTCAACGTAAACGTTATCGGGGTAAAACTGTAATTTTTTGTAGCAGGGTTGGTGCCTTGCGATTTTTCCATGTAATCCTTTTTTAAATTACAGCCCCACAAAAAAATAAGGAGCATTCAATCTTACATTATGCATAAAACGATAAACAGCACCGAGCTGAGAAAAATGATATATACGGGCGGAAAACTGCTCGAAAATAATCGCGCGAAGGTAGACGCACTCAACGTATTCCCTGTTCCCGACGGTGATACGGGTACGAATATGTCGCTGACGATGCAGTCGGCAGTACGCGAGCTGACGGCTTGCACTTCCAACTCCTTCGCAGACATTTGCGAGAGTGTTTCTAAGGGCGCATTGAAGGGTGCAAGAGGTAACTCTGGCGTTATCCTTTCCCAGATTTTAAAAGGAATTTGTTCCGTCTTGCGTTCCTGCACGGACGGGATTGACGTAAAGACGTTTGCAAAGGCTTTAGAGGCAGGTACGAAAGTTGCTTACGGCGCCGTATCCGTGCCTAAGGAAGGTACGATTTTAACCGTTATTCGCTTGATGAGCGAACACGCCTCTAAGGTAGGCGCGAAAAAGAAGACCTTTGAGGAATTCTTCGCAGAAATCGTGGCGGCGGGCGACAAAGCGTTGTCCATGACCCCTGAAATGCTTCCCGTGTTGAAGAAAGCAGGCGTTGTAGACAGCGGCGGTATGGGCTTGATGACCGTAATCAAGGGCTTTGCTTGCGTAGTGACGGGCGAGGAAGTGGCGGATGCGCCTGCAGAAATGGAGGCTGCGCCTGAAAACGATTTCGGGGACAACTCTGAAATCATGAATATGGACCTTGGGGAAATTCAGTTTGCATATTGCACCGAATTCTTCATCATCAACTTAAAAAAGAGCACGACTTTGTCGGATATCGACCGCTTGAAGGAGCGTTTGATGCGCCTCGGCGACAGCGTTATCTGTATCGGCGACTTGGAGCTTGTAAAAGTGCACGTGCACACCAACCAGCCGGGCAAGGCGTTGACCTACGCGCTGGAGCTTGGTGAGCTGGATCGTCCCAAGATTGAGAATATGTTGGAACAAAACCGCCAGCTGAAGGCAAAATTAGAGGCGGAAAAGAAGGAAATGGGCATGCTTGCCATCTGCGCAGGCGCTGGCCTTGCGGATATCTTCAAGGATTTGGGGGTAGACCGTGTCCTCGAAGGTGGTCAGACGATGAACCCGTCCGCAAGCGACATCGCTTCGGCGGCGCTGAAAATCAATGCAGAGCATATCTTCGTCTTCCCGAACAACAAAAACATTACTCTTGCGGCGGAGCAGGCGAAAGCTTTGGTGGAAAATCGTACGTTGCACGTTATCCCTACCAAGAACGTACCCCAGGGTTTTGCGGCGGCACTCGAATTTGACCCCGATGCAACCGCAGAGGAGAATAAAACGAATATGATCCACGCCTTGGACAACGTCAAGGCTGGTCAAGTCACCCATGCCGTTCGCGACGTGACCATTGATGGTAAGGCCATCAAGGAAGGGGACATCATCGGCTTGGACGACAAGAAGATTTTGGCAAAATCTGCGAATATCGAGGATGCGGTACTTCGCTTGATTGCGAAGATGAAAGAGGATTCTCATCAGGTCATCACGCTGTACTACGGCGAGGACGTCAAGGAAGAGGACGCAGAAGCTCTGTGTGCAAAAATCGCAGAGGAGTATCCCGATTGCGATGTAGATTTTCATAGTGGCGGACAGCCTGTATACTATTACGTGCTCTCCATGGAGTAATGTATAATTATTCATAAAAGTACATTTTATTCACAAAAGCAGGTTGCAGCAAACGCTGCTTCCTGCTTTGATTTTTTGTGTGAGGTGGGAAATGCGATTGTCGTCGCTAAAGAGCATAGGCGAAAAAAGAGAGAAGGAGTTTTCCGCGCTTGGGGTAAAGAGCGTGGAGGATTTAGCGCGCTATTTTCCGCGCGCCTATCTTGACCTGACGAATCGCAGTTCGCTGAAAGATGCCTATCATAACGACGTTGTATTGATTGTGGCCGAAGTCAATCGTGTGCAGTCAAATACCTTCAGCCGTATGAAGACGGTGCGCGCCTACTGCAATCAAGGTGGCTATCCGTTTACCATCGTATGGTTCAATCAGCCGTACGTTGCAGCGAAGCTGAAACCGGGCGAATACCTCTTCTACGGGCGTGTTCGCAACGAATTTGGGCAGCGCACGCTGGTCAACCCCACCTTTGAACCGCTGGACAAAAACGAGCATTTAAAGGGGATTGTCCCCGTCTATTCCTTGAAAGGCAAGCTCACCCAGAAGGTAGTGCGCCGCGCGGTGCAGGAGGCAATCAAGAAGGTGGATATCGACAGTTTGGTTCCCTATCCCCTGCAACAAAAATACGGTTTGCCTTCGCTGGCGCGGGCGTTTTACGAAATCCACAATCCTTCCTCTGAACGGGCGAAAGATGCCGCCGCCGAGCGAATCGCCCTCGAGGAATATTTCGTTTTGATTTCCGCCTTCAAGATGATTAAGGGTGGAAAGGAAGAAGTAAGATTGAATAAATATTCAGTTTCTGCAAGAGAGGTGAAGGAGTTCTCCCTCCGCTTTGGCTTTGACTTTACGGACGGACAAAAGCGCGCGGTGAACGAGATGTTTGAAAATCTGTACGCCCCGACGAGAATGAACCGATTACTGCAAGGGGACGTTGGCAGTGGTAAAACTGCCGTGGCGCTCTGCGGTATCTTTATGGCGGTGAAAAGTGGCTACACGGCGGCGTACCTTTCCCCGACTGAAGTGCTGGCAGAACAGAACTATAAAATTCTGCAAAAATATTTCCCCGACTATGCGGTGGGCTACCTTTCTGGCAGTATGACCGCCAAGGAAAAGCGGGTGATGAAAGAGCGACTGAAAAAGGGTGAAATACAAGTCCTTTGCGGTACGCACGCCATCTTAGAGGCGGACGTGGAGATTCCCTCGCTTGCCTTCGTGGTCTGCGACGAACAGCACCGCTTTGGCGTGGCGCAGAGAAACGCTCTGAGTGAAAAAGGGCAGGGCGCGGACGTGTTGGTTATGTCGGCTACGCCCATTCCAAGGACTTTGTCCTTGATTTTCTACGGCGACCTTGATATTACCACGATTACGGACAAACCCAAGGCAAGGCAAGAGGTGTCCACCTCGATTATTCCCGAAAGCAAATACGAGGACATGCTCTACTATGTGGAAAGGGAAGTGCGCGCAGGCAAGCAGGCGTACTTCGTCTGTTCAAAGATTGAGGACGACGAGGAGGGGGAGCTAATCAGCGTGAAGGAGCTGCACGAACAGCTCTCGTCTGCTTTACCCACCGTTCGGTTTGGGCTTCTGCACGGCAAGATGAAGGAAAAGGAAAAAGCGGAGGTTATGACGGCGTTCAAAAATGGGGCACTGGATTGCCTCGTTTCGACCACCGTTATCGAGGTTGGTGTGGTCGTTCCTAACGCGACGATTATGATTATCTACAACGCCGAACGCTTTGGTTTGTCGCAGCTGCATCAGTTGCGTGGGAGAGTTGGAAGAGGGAGTGAAAAAAGCTATTGCTTTTTACTCATGGGCGCGGAGATGGAGAGCGCTAAGGAACGCCTACTGACCTTAAAGAACAATACGGACGGGTTTAAGATTGCAGAAAAGGACTTGCAGATGCGTGGCAGTGGGGATTTCTTTGGTACGAGGCAGTCGGGAAAAATGCTGACGGATATCAAGAATTTGCGATATTCGACCGAGGCAATTTTCCTTGCAAAACGCTTGAGCGACGAGGCGTTCGAAGGGCGGTTTGATACGGAAGCGTTGCGGGATGCGGCTGTCAAAAAATACGAAGCCTTGAAGGACGTCGTGTTGAATTAACGAAAAAAAGAAGGCTTTGCATTCTATGGAGTTTTTTCAAAAAAATAGGAAAAATTTTTTATTTCGCTCTTGACGAATGGGAAAAACGGGTGTATAATGAGGATGATGAGGGCTTGTAAGTAGCTCTAATACGACACGGAGGAATCACCTATGGCAGAAAAAAATGTAGAAATGAACGTAAACGTAAAAGAATTTGTATTCGATAAAGATGGGTTGATCCCCGTTATCGCACAGGATTACGAGAGTGGCGAGGTATTGTTGCTTGGTTCGATGAACGAAGCAGCGGCGCAAAAGACCTTTGAAACGGGCTATGCGCATTACGTAGAGGACGGCGAGGTCGTTAAGTTTGGCGGCTCGGTGAACACCCAAAAGGTGAAGGCGGCATTCCTGACGGCAGAGGGAAATTCTTTGCTACTGAAAGTGGCGCAAAAAGGAAAGGCTTGTCCTGAAAAGAAAGCGTATTCTGCTTATACCAAACAAATCGTCGGCGCGTACAACAGTATCGGCGGCGAAATGCTGGGCAGACTGCAACGCATGATCGAAAACTGTATTAAAAATCCCGAAGAAGGCTCGTACACCAACTACTTGCTCATTCGTGGTATCGACAAGATTGCCAAGAAAGTTGGCGAGGAAGCGGTGGAACTTGCGATTGCCTCGAAAAACCCTGATAAAGAGGAAACGATTAACGAAGCAGGCGACTTCCTCTATCATATGATGGTACTGCTTGCGGCGAAGGGCGTGAAACTGTCCGACGTCGGCGCGGAGCTGTGCAAGCGAAATAGATAATTGATATTTGCCATGTGATAAAATAGAAAAGCAACCCTTTTTTTGGGTTGCTTTTTTTCATTCTTTTCCCTTTTTCGACAAACTCCTTCAAAAACCTTTTTACGGCTTTTGATATACTTTCTGCGCGGAAGGAGAAGGTTATGGCGAGAAAAATCGTAATCACAAGCGGAAAAGGGGGCGTCGGGAAGACGACGATGACAGCGATGCTGGGGATCGCCCTTGCAAAAAAGGGGGAGCACGTCGCCTTGGTGGACGCCGATTTTGGGCTGAATAATTTGGATTTATACCTTGGGTTAGAGGGGTATGGCGGGTACGATATTGCAGACGTTTTGGCGGGGAAATGCCGTGTTCGTCAGGCGCTTTTGCGGCACCCGAAATACCCCACGCTCTGCCTGCTTAGAGGGGGGAAAGAGCCTCTTTCTATCAACGCGCCGACCTTTCAAGGTCTGATAGCGCAGTTGGAAGGGGAATTTGACTACCTGCTTATCGACAGCCCAGCAGGGGTTGGGGAGGGTTTTTTGGTTGCGACGTCAGCGGCGGATGAGGGGGTGGTGGTCGTTGCGCCACAGCTCTCCTCTGTGCGGGATGCGGACAAGGCAATTCATCGGATGAAAGGGCAGGGGATCCATACGCTGTCGCTGCTTATCAACGGCTCGCATGGGGACTTGGTGGTCGTCGGTGAGGAGTTCTCCCCCAAGGAATTAGCAAAGCTGCTAAAGCTACCCGTTTTAGGGGTTGTGCCGCACTTGTATACTCTCTCCTGCGAGGGGGAGCTTACGGCGCACGTTGCGATGCGGTATGCGGCGCAGATACTGCGCGGTGGAAAACGGAAGGTGTACGACCCCACAAAGCGCTATTTAGGCTTTTTAGGCAGTATCCGCAGAGGATTAAAAAGGAGCTTATAAGATGGGAAAAATGTTTCAAAGGGCGTACGGAGTCCTGCAGGCGGATAAGGCGGCGCTGGACGCAGAAAGTAAGGCGATTATCGAGCGAGATTTGGAAAGAAAGCTGTCGGAATATTTTGATTTAAGTGAAGGCTTGCGGTTGGAAATTACGTCGGAGGAAGACGGTTTTCGTGTTTTTGTAACCTGCAAGGTGGAGAGGGTAAAGCGGTTTCGTGTCCTGCCGTTGCCGGGAAAACCTGGCGGAAAGCTTTAGAAAAACAAAAATAGGATGAAATATACCTTCCCAAGCCGTTGACTTTTTTTTGCGCTTTTGATATACTAACGTTAGTATACAAAAGGAGCGCGGATATGATACGGAAAGGCTTTGACAACAAAAAATATCTTTCGTTGCAGTCGGAAAAGATTGAAGAGCGTATTGCCTCGTTCGGGGACAAGCTGTACTTGGAATTCGGCGGTAAGTTATTCGACGACTATCATGCTTCGCGTGTATTGCCTGGCTTTGAGCCGGACAGTAAGATTAAGATGCTGTTAAAGCTGAAGGACATCGCCGAAATTTTGGTGGTTATTTCCGCAAACGACATCGAAAAGAATAAATACAGAAGTGACCTTGGCATTACCTACGATGCAGACGTCATTCGCCTTTTGGAAATTTTCAAGAAAAAGGGCTTGTACGTAGGCAGCGTGGTCATGACGATGTATCAATCGTTGCCTCGCGTGGACGCGTTCATTCGCCGTTTGGAGAACTTGGGCGTGAAGGTATACAAGCATTACGCCATCGAGGGCTATCCCTCCGACGTGCAGAAGATTGTTTCGGACGAGGGCTACGGCAAGAACGAGTTCGTGCCCACCGAGCGCCGCTTGGTGGTGGTGACGGCTCCCGGTCCTGGCAGTGGTAAGATGGCGACCTGCCTTTCCCAGCTCTATCACGAAAATAAGCGTGGGGTGAAGGCTGGCTATGCGAAGTTTGAAACCTTCCCTATTTGGAATTTGCCTCTTTCCCACCCCGTCAACGTGGCATACGAGGCGGCAACGGCGGATTTAAACGACGTCAATATGATAGACCCCTATCATTTAGAGGCGTACGGAACGCTGTCGGTCAACTACAACCGCGACGTGGAAATTTTCCCCGTTGTGAACGCGATGCTGGAACGCATTTTGGGCAAGTCCCCTTATCAATCGCCCACCGATATGGGCGTGAATATGGCAGGTTTTTGTATCGTGGACGAAGAGGCGTGTAAGGCGGCGAGCCGTAACGAGGTCATTCGCCGTTTCTATGCCGCGCAAGCGGATGCAAGAAAAGCGCGTGTTAGCAAAGAGGTCGTGGGAAAAATCGAGCTGTTAATGAGCCGACTTGGCGTGACGGTAGAGGACAGAAAGCCCGTTGTACCCGCCTTGAAGAAAGCAGAAAAAACGAAAGGCCCTGCCGTGGCGATGGCTCTGTCGAACGGCGAGATTGCTACGGGCAAGACGAGTAAATTGCTGGGTGCGGCCGCGGCGGCTTTGCTCAACGCCTTAAAACAGCTGGGTGGTATCGACGATAAAATTCAGCTGATATCACCGACGGTCATCGAGCCCGTGCAAACATTAAAGGTCAATCATATGGGGGCGGTAAATCCCCGTCTGCATACCAACGAAGTCTTGATGGCGCTGGCTATCTGCGCCGTAGAGAACGAGACGGCAAGGCTGGCGCTTGCTCAGCTGGACAAGCTGAAGGGGAGCGAGGTACATTCCACCGTTCTTCTGTCCGACGTCGATTTGAAGACCTTGAAGTCTTTGGGAATGCACATCACTTGCGAGCCGATTAAGGATTAACAATTTGAGGACTAACGAATTCGCCGTGTTTTGCACGGCGAATTGTTGCGAATACGATTATGGCTGTTAAACTTTCCGACCATTTTAATTACCGGAAATTATTCCGTTTTACTGCGCCCACCATCATCATGATGGTGTTCGTTTCCATATACGGCGTAGTGGACGGTTTTTTCGTGTCGAATTTCGCAGGGGAAACGGAGTTTACCGCCGTCAATCTCATCTACCCCGTGCTGATGATTTTGGGCGCGGTCGGGTTTATGATCGGCGCGGGCGGCAGCGCTCTTATCGGAAAAAATTTAGGTAGGGGAAAGACAGAAAAAGCCAACCGAATTTTCTCATTGCTCGTCTATTTGACCATTCTCATCGGCGTGGTTTTGGCGGTGATAGCCATGCTCTTTTTGCGCCCGATAGCCCAGCTGTTAGGGGCAGAGGGAGAGCTGCTGGAAAATTGCGTGCTGTACGGCAGAATTATACTGATTGCTCTGCCGGCGCAGATGTTGCAGTTCGAATTTCAAAGCTTTTTCGTCACCGCAGAAAAGCCAAAGCTGGGGCTTTGGTTTACCCTAGCGGCTGGCTGTACGAATATGCTGCTTGACGTATTGCTGGTGGCTGTATTTCCTCTTGGCTTGATGGGCGCGGCGATTGCGACGGCGGTTAGCCAGTTGGTGGGTGGCGTACTGCCTCTTATCTACTTTTTCCGTAAAAACAACTCCTCGTTGCTCCGTTTAGGCAAGATGACTTTTGACGGAAAGTCGGTGTTAAAAGCGATGGGTAACGGCTGTTCCGAGTTCTTGGCGAACGTAGCGATGTCGGTGGTTGCGATGCTGTATAACGCCCAGCTGATGCACTACGCAGGCGAGCCCGGTGTAGCGGCTTACGGCGTGCTGATGTACGTCAATTTCACCTTTTTGTCCTGTTTAATCGGGTATTCGGTGGGGGTTGCGCCCGTTGTCAGTTACCATTACGGCGCAAAGTCGCAAGATGAACTAAAAAACGTCTTTAAGAAGAGCTTGGTTGTGGTGGCGGTGATGTCGGCGTGTATGCTGGGGGCGGCGATGTTGCTAGCCGCGCCAGTATCCAAAATGTTCGTGGGATACAACCCTGACTTAGAGCAAATGACTGTTCGAGGGTTCTATATTTTCTCGTTTGGGTTCTTGTTTGCAGGGGCGAGTATCTTCGCTTCGTCCTTCTTTACTGCCTTAAACAACGGGCTGATATCGGCAATCATTTCCTTTATGCGTACGCTGGTGTTTCAGGTGGCGGCGGTTTTGTTGTTGCCGATTATCTTCGAACGGCTCGGCGGTAATCCGTTGGACGGGATATGGTTGTCTATCGTGGTGGCGGAAGTAGTGGCGGCGGTGGTGTCCATCGTGTGCATTCTCTGCAACCGCAAAAAATACAGATATTGCTAAGTCGTACAAATAAATAGCCGCCAAAAGAAAGGGCGGCTTTTTTCTTACAAAAAGGCTTCTTCCTTACGCGGCAAGCTGCGACACCTTCCTCTAAGAGGAAGGCAAGAGGAGTGCGGGATTATTTAATTTTTTCCGAAACGATTGCCAAAGGCAATCAATTCACGTTTTGCAATCGCAAAACAATTCACGCATACAAAGTATGTAATTCACGAAACTTTGTTTCAATTCACTTTCAAGGGAGCCGTTTTCGCTCCCCGACGGCTCTGCTTTCCCTCTCGGTTTATTCATTTATTTGATGAACATGAGGATATTTATCAAAAAAAAATATTTTTTTATAAAAAGTATTGACTTTTATGTCGAACGGGTGTATACTTTACATAATAGTTGAATTTTTTGTGTATATATAGGTCGGGTGCGGGCGCGTATACGCATGGCTCTCCCTATAAAACACAATAGATTGTTGGAGGAAGAAGATGGCTTTAATTGACGTTATCAAATATGACGGTCGGGCAAACGGCGGCTCTTGGTTGATTCATAAGTATCCTGGCGAACAATTCGTACTCGGTTCGCAACTCATTGTTAACTCTGGGCAAGAGGCGTTGTTCTTCAAGGGCGGCAAAGCGCTGGACTTGTTCGGCGGCGGTACTCACACCTTAAAGTCGGGTAACCTTCCCCTTTTAAACAAGCTTGTAAACTTGCCTTTCGGCAGAACTCCCTTCGCGGCAGAGGTTTATTACATCAATAAAACCTCTCGTCTGGATATGCTGTGGGGTTCGGATGAGGCGTTCCCGATTGAAGACCCGAAATACGGATTGCTTCTCAACATCCGTTGCCGTGGTAAATACGGTGTCCGCATCGTAGATTCCCGTCAGTTCGTTGTCGAGCTGGTCGGCGCGCTTTCCGGCGGCTTGACCATCACGCACGAATTCGTGGTGAACTACTTCCGTGGCCTTTTGAATTCCAAAATCAAATCGATTATCTCGGCGTTTATGAATCGCCAGAAGATTTCTTTCCTCGAAGTTACCTCGTATTTAGACGAACTGTCCGCCGAGTGTAAGAAAGCCCTCGACAAGGAATTCGAACGCTTCGGTGTGGATCTTGTAAACTTCTTCATCGAATCCGTTTCTCCTCCGAAGGAACAGTACGAGAAACTGCGTGGCTACAAGGAAGAGATGGCGCTTGGTGCAAACTTCTATCAGCAACGCCGTTCGCTGGATATTATGGAAAAGATGGCGGAAAATCCGAACAGCGGTGGACTGGCAAACGCAGGCCTCGGCTTGGGTATGGGCCTTGGCATGGCGCCCATGGCTGGCGCAATGTTTGGCAACATGGCAGGGGGGATGGCTCAGCAGCAAGCTCCTCAACAGCCTGCGGCGGCTGAGCCTGCCGGCGTAAAGTGTCCTCATTGTGGCGCAACCAACCCCGAAGGCAGAAAGTTCTGCGGAGAATGCGGTCAGTCGATCGTGGTAGGGCTGGTATGTCCTTCCTGTGGCAAAGTCAACGAAAAGGGTCAGAAGTTCTGCGGCGATTGTGGAACGAGACTCTCTAAAAAATGTCCTATGTGCGAAATGGACAACGACCTTTCGCAAAAATTCTGTGGCGCTTGCGGTACGAAGCTGTAAGGCGTGTCAAGGAGGTAGGGTATGGCAAACGTAAACAAAAAGAAATTCCCCATTTGGGGCATTTGCTTGGTTGCTTTGGGTATCGTGATTACGTGGATTATCATTTTCGCAATCATCATTCCCATCCTGTATAAAGGAACATTTCTCTTTGTCACCGACTGGGTGTTAGATGACCCTAGTTTTGACAAGTTAACGGGTTTGATTGATAATCTCATTCACGACCCGAGTAAAGTAGTGGAAGGGGTTACGATAGCGCTAATCTTCCTTGTAATCAACTGGACGTTGTTTGCAGGTTTGATTGCAACCTTGTTCTGGCTGGGCTATCGTCTGCACTTTGACAAACCGCCCGTCAGCGAAAACGCAAAATTGGTGGACCAAGATCCCGCTATGAAGGCGATGGGCTTACGTGAAGAAATCTCGGCGATTTCCTCCCAGGACGTATCGGCGGCAAAGGCGGCGGTACATTCGGTATACGAACGTTTGAAGAACGAATCGGATTTCGGCTCTGGCAAGGATGCGGTTATCAACTGCGAAAACGAGATTGCGGCTTGCTTGGATGCAATTGAGGCGGCGATTCCCGCGCTTAGTAGTGCGGAAACGAACGCAGAGGCAACGGCAACGATTGAAACGAACTGCACCAAGATTATGGGTAAGCTGAAAGTTCGTATGGAATTAAAAAAGAGATAACTAAAGTATTACAATCCAAACCAGCCCAAAAGCCGTCTTTTGAACGCTTTATGGCTTGTCGTCATCATAATACGTTAGTATAATTTCTTCCTTCGCACCAAAAATCATTTCAAAATCCGAACTTTTGGGTGCGTAGCAATTTTATAGCGAGTAAATTTTATTCTTCTACAAGGCGAAAGCCGCAGGTAAACCTGATGGTTTATCAAGGGTTTCAACGAAGTAGCAGACAAAATCTACCGCTAAAAATCTTGGTTCGGATTATAATACTTTAGTTAAGTGAGGATACATATATGGCGCATCAAGTAGTAGATCTCGAATGCCCCGGCTGCGGCGCATCGATTACGACCAGCACACAAAGCTGTGATTATTGCGGCAGACAAATCGTCATCACCACGTTTAACAGCGTGCGTGGCATGACGCCGCTGGACATCAACAAGCAGGCAAACGCATATAGAAAGGCGATGGCACAGAACCCTGACGACCAGACCCTGAACACTTCGATTGCGTTCTGTTATTTCAAACTGAAATTGTACGACAAAGCAATCCCTCACTTTGAAAAGGCGATTGAGGACAATTTCGACAATTCGGAAACCTACTTCTACCTTGCAATTTCGCTGTTGAAGGGTAAGAAGGCATTCCTGACTCCTCGCACTGTTATTGACAAGATTGAGGAGTATTTGCAGGCAGCGATGATGATCGAGCCTAAAGGTATTTATTACTACTTCTGGGCGTATATTCGTTATGATCATCACTACCGTAAATCGTATAATATGAACCCTAACTACAAGCAGTTGCTGTTGCAGGCGCAACAGGCAGGCTTGTCCCAGACGGACGTACGCGAACTGTATGAACTGCTTGGGGTTGCTCGTCCCGATTGTATGTAATCGGACGGAACTACTTATCGGTTATTTTTGCTTTTACCGCCACGGGTAAAAGAAAACAATAATAAAAAAAATTAATTTAGTATATTCACGGAGGTTATAATTATGGGATTGTTCAATAAAAAGAAAATTCCTTTGACGTTTGGTAAAACGGCTGAAGAAAAGAAGGTTATTAAATACTTTACGGCACCTAGCGGCGGCTGTCTGAATCGTGCCATGAAAGACGAAGCTTATGACAAATTGGTTTTGGATAAGCTCAACGGTCTTAATACCTTGAAAAGAGCAATTGAAAAGATCGGTCTTGACGAAGATGAACTGAAGGAAATCCCTCCCGTATTCTTCCATGGTTACGATGGCGGTAACTACAGCAAGGTTGGTAAAGACGGTAGAAGACGTACTTCCAGATACAGCGCAACTTGGTTGCTTTTCTCCGGTACGCAGGTTTACATGTACAACGTTGAATTCAACATGGATTGCGGTGACAAGAAAGAAAGAACGGAAGAATACTTCTACAAAGACATCACCAGCTTCTCCACCACCAATGAAACGGATGAATACGTTATCTTGAAGCCTACCTGCTGCAAGAAGGACGGCTACAACAAGAAGTATCTTGAAACGTCCCGTTTCGCTCTCGTTGTTCCCGGCGATGCATTCTACTGCGCTACGTCCGGTGTTGCAAACGTTGATCAGACGATCGCTGCAGTTAAGCAGAAGCTTAGAGAAAAGAAGAACTAACGAGTTATAATCTCGATTGAGTGTTCAAAGGCGGCGGCTATATGTGTGGCCATATAGCCACCGCCTACTTTTTTAAATCGGCAGCGTTTTTGTCTGTCGTAATATGGTAGTAGTATCATCATGGGTTTATTTCGAAAAAAGGAAAAAATAGAGCCGGCAAAAGAAGGGGACTTGGGGTACGTTTCTACGTTATACCCTGTCGGTTCGCAAGCGTATGAGAACGTCGTTGACGTTCCCTATTTTCATCGTACGTTAGTGCGCCCGAAAATTAACTATTTTTTGGTGGCGTTATACGTCGTCTTGGTGGTTGGTGGCAGTATCGGTATGTATTTTGCCAGCAACGCTCTACTGACAATGTTTGCCGCAAACGGCACGCTGGCAGAGGATTTCCCTTGCAATTCAACTGCGATTTGGATTGCGATAGGCGTATTCTTGCTGGTGATGTTTTTCGTGCGGAAACGGTTCTTCATCTTCTTTGTAAAGATGTATCAAGCCTATGCATCCGACGAGACGCGTATGCGTTGCGTCTATACCCCCAGCTGTTCGGAATATATGATTTTATCCATTCAAAAATACGGGGTTATTAGAGGGATTCACAAGGGTCTCAAACGCTTGGACCGTTGTTATGAACCGGGTGGGATTGATTATCCTTGACGCTTGATAAAAAAGCTAAGATGGGGCGAAAAACGCCTAAAATAAAAAAAGGAGGACGGCGATATGAACGTTTATAAGAATATCACAACGGAACAATTAAAGTCTTTATCGTCGTCGGAAATTGCCGAGCTGGCGCAAGAAATACGGGAAACGATTATGGACACCGTTTCCAAAAACGGCGGACATCTTGCTTCGAACTTGGGCATGGTAGAGGCAACGATTGCTTTGCACCGTGTATTTGATTCCCCGAAGGACAAGTTTATCTTCGACGTGGGGCATCAATGCTATGCGCACAAGCTGTTGACGGGTCGCGCGGAAGGGTTTGATACCTTACGTAAATACGGCGGCACGTCCGGTTTTTGTAACCCTGCAGAGAGCGAACACGATCCCTTATACGAAGGGCATTGTGGCACTTCGCTATCGGCGGCGCTGGGGATTGCCGAGGCGAACCGCATACAGGGCAAGGACGATTACGTGGTGGCGATTGTCGGTGACGGCGCGCTGACCAACGGTATGATTTACGAGGCGCTGAACAACTGCGCTGGAAAAAATTTGAATATAATCATTCTCATTAACGATAATGAGATGTCGATTTCTAAAAACGTTGGCGGATTGCATAGATATTTATCCAAAATCCGCAACAGTAAGGGGTATTTCTCGTTCAAGAGAGGGCTTGGCGGTTTCCTGCGAAAAATTCCACTCATCGGTAAGGGGCTTGCCTCCTTCTTTAGGTGGATTAAGAACCGTATTCACAGAAGAGTTTTAAGCGATAACCTCTTTGAGGATATGGGCTTATTGTATTTAGGCCCGATTGACGGACACGACGTGGAAAAGCTGTCGGACGTCTTAGAAGAAGCGAAGACCAAGCATGCACCTTGCGTGGTGCATATGAGGACACTGAAAGGGCACGGTTATTCCTATGCGGAAGAACATCCCGAGAACTACCATTCTGTCGGTACGTTCACAATCGAGCAGGGCGCAGGGGGCGCTCAAAAGGCATCCTTCTCGTCTGTGGCGGGGGATTGCGTTTGCAAGTTAGCGGAAAACGACCCCACCGTGTGCGCGATCACGGCGGCGATGTGTGACGGAACGGGCTTGACGAACTTTGCGAAAGTCTATCCCGAACGGTTCTTTGACGTAGGTATCGCAGAGGAGCACGCCATCACCTTTGCAGGCGGCTTGTCTGTGGCGCAGATGAAGCCGATTTTATTCCTGTATTCCACCTTTGCACAGAGGGGCTTTGACCAGTTCTTCCACGATATTTCCATTCAGGGCTTGCCGCTTGTTTTGGCGCTGGATAGAAGCGGTATCGTGTCGGGGGATGGTATTACACATCAAGGGATTTTTGATTGTTCGATGTTGACGGCTTTGCCGGGGGTAGAAATCTACTCGCCTGAAAGTTACGATGACCTGCGATTTGCGTTTACGGCGGCTGTGGAGAGTAAGGCTCTGTCCGTTGTGCGCTATCCCAAAGGTCAGGAAATTATCGACTACGAAAAAGATTTGACCTTTATTCCTGCGGAAAACAACGAATACAGCTACACCGAGGGTGTGGAAAACGCAGAAATCGTTCTGATTTCCTACGGCAGAATTTGCTATGAAACCTACCGTGCATTGCGCCTTTTGGAGGGCAAAAATTCGGTGGGAATGGTGAAACTTAAAAAGATTTATCCTCTTGACTATGCGGCGTTGGAAGGCTTGACCGCCTCTGCAAAGCTCGTCTACGTGGTCGAGGAAGGGATTGCAAGCGGCGGTATTGCAGAAAAAATCGCCGTACAGCTTTCCGCTAACGGGGATAAAAAGGTGCGTATACGTGCGATTGAGAATTACGTACGCCACGGCTCTTTGCAGGAATTGTTGCAAGAATGTGGCTTGACAGGCGAACAAATCGCAGAGGATATTGCCAAAATTTTAGAAGAATAACGACAAGAAAACGCCTGTATAGGGCGTTTTCTTTGCTTTTGAGGGATTGACACTTTCAGAGGGAAATGGTATACTATATCTATAAGGAGTATTTCTATATGGATATGGTATTATTGACCGCGCTGGGCGTCGGCGGAGCAACCGTCGTCGGCGCGCTGCTCGGTTTTGCATTTAAGAATTTGACGCATAAATTTTCCGACGTCGTGCTGTCGTTTGCGGCAGGCGTGATGCTTGCGGCGGCGGTGTTTGGCTTGATAGAGCCGTCCTTCTCCTACGGAGAAGAGAAGTACGGCTTGGGTTGGGCGCTACTCATTACAATCGGCGGCATTTTCGTGGGCGCGTTGTGTTTGAATCTCACCGACCACGCCGTTCCCCATTTGCATAAATTGATGGGCGCGGATACGGAATCGCACAACAACGCGAACTTGGACAAAATTTTATTGTTCGTGCTGGCGATTGCCATCCACAATCTTCCGGAAGGGATTGCGGCAGGCGTAGGATTTGGTTCGGAGAATACAGCGCAGGCGCTGATGATTGCAGGCGGTATCGCCCTGCAAAACATACCTGAAGGCATGGTCATTATCGGCCCGATGCTGGCGGCAGGGATTTCCAAGAAACGCACCCTGCTTTGCGCTACGGCGACGGGCTTAGTCGAAGTCGTCGGCACGCTAATCGGGTACTTTGCGGTAAGTATCGCGCATGTCATTTTGCCGTTTGCGTTGGCGTTTGCAGGCGGGACGATGCTGTACGTCATCAGCGACGAAATGATCCCCGAAACGCACGCCCACGGTATGGAGCGCGCGGCAACGTACGCCTTACTCATCGGCTTTTGCCTGATGTTTGGGATGGATATTTTGCTTGGGTAAAATACTTGTTTCAAAACGTTTGACATTTATTCCCAAAGCGAATATAATAAAGAAAATTGAATGACCTGTAAAAGGGAGTAGAATGCACGGCTTAGCCGTGTGCGCGCGCCGTCAATACAGCAGGCTGTTAAAGGGCTGCTCGGTAACGATTAAAGTTCAAGACTTTTACCTGATTGTAAAAATTGTGGAATACAATCAGGCGAAGGTCTTTCTTTTTTGGAGGTACGGTATGGAATGGTGGCAAATGGCGTTATACATACTCTTCCTTTTGGTGGGTATGGTGCTGCTGGTAAAGGGTGCGGACTGGTTTGTGGACGGCGCAAGCAGTATTGCTAAGGCATTAAAAATCCCTTCGTTGATTATCGGTTTAACCCTCGTTTCGATGGGTACGAGTGCGCCTGAGGCGGCGGTGAGTATCACTAGCGCAATCGGGCAAAACGTCGAAATGAGCGTAGGCAACGTGGTAGGTAGTAATATTTTTAACACGTTGTTTATCTTGGGGATTTCGGCGTTGATTGTACCGCTTGCAATCAATCAGGATATGAAGCGGTTTGACATTCCCATTATGCTGGGGCTGTACGGTGTGATGTTGCTGTTTTCCTTTGTCATTACCCCTTGGGTTTTGGACACCGTAGAGGCAATCGTGTTGCTCGTGCTGTTCGTTGGGTATATGGCGTTCCTGTTCTTGCGTGCAAAGAAGACGCCGCAGGAGGCAGAGCCTCTCACTGGCGAGACGGAAGAAGAAACAAAAATGCCTATTTGGAAGGCGATTTTGTTCACCGTTTTAGGGCTTGTAGCAATCATTACGGGCGGTACGTTCACGGTTGATTGCGCGGAGAAACTGGCGCTGGAATGGGGAATGAGCGAATCTTTAGTCGGTTTGACGATTTTGGCGGTAGGCACTTCCTTGCCAGAGCTCGTAACCAGCGTAGTAGCTTCCATTAAGAAGGAAAACGACATTGCCATCGGCAACGTCGTCGGCAGCAACGTGTTCAATATCGTCTTTATTCTAGGGCTGTCTGCGGTGATTACGCCGCATGCCCTTGCGGCGGATGCTGGGCTGACGATGGGCTTGATGTTTGCAAGTGCCGTTGCGCTGCTGATGATTAGTTTGTTTTGTAAACAGACGAAGAAGTGGCAAGGCGGCGTGATGCTGGGGGTATACGTTGCGTTTGTCACCGTGCTCGTATTGCAAAACTTTGGCGTAATCCCTATGTTTTAATAAAGAATTTTGGACGGAAAGCATATACTTTCCGTCTATTTTTTGTTATTCGTTGTACCCTCTTGACAAAAGACGGCGGAAGATGTATAATAGCCGTAGGCGTGATAAAAGTCACGATAGACAGCGTACGAAGGAGAAAGAGAATGAACGTAGTGGTAGGGCAGTCAGGTGGGCCTACGTCCGTCATCAATGCGAGCCTCGCCGGGGTGTATGCGGCGGCAGTAGCGGCAGGCGCAGAAAAGGTATACGGTATGCGCAACGGCATCAGCGGCTTGATAGAAGAGAGGCTGGTTGTCTTAAACGACTTCTTGAAAGGCGAGAGAGAAATCGAGCTGTTAAAGCGTACGCCTGCGTGCTATTTGGGCAGCTGTCGTTATAAGCTGAAAGCGGTAGAAAAATGCGAGGAAGAATACAAGAAAATTTTTGCCGTCTTGGAAAAATACGAGATAGGCTGTTTCTTCTACATCGGCGGCAACGATAGTATGGACACGGTGGCAAAGCTGGCGGCGTACGGTGAAAAAATCGGCAGCCCTATTCGCTTTGTCGGCGTACCGAAGACGATAGACAACGACTTGACGGAAACCGACCATACCCCTGGGTATGGCAGTGCGGCAAAGTTCGTCGCAACGACGATGAAGGAGCTGGTGCGTGATTGCAGCATCTACGAGCTGGAGGCAGTCACAGTCGTAGAGATTATGGGCAGAAACGCAGGCTGGCTGACAGCGGCGGCGGCTTTGGCGAAGGGGGAAGACTGCGAGGGCGTGGACTTGATTTACCTGCCCGAAGTTCCCTTCTCGATGGACGGCTTTATGGAAAAGGTGTCTACGCTGTTAAAGAGCAAAAAGGCGCTGGTGGTTGCGGTATCCGAGGGGGTAAAACTGGCAGACGGCAGATACGTGTGCGAGCTGGCCTCTGCAGACCAAAAAGAGGACGTCTTCGGGCATAAGCAGTTGACGGGCACGGCGCTGTTCTTGGCAGGCGAGCTGGCGCGCAAGCTGTCGATTAAAACGCGCGCAATCGAGTTGTCCACACTGCAACGCTCGGCGGCGCATATTTCCAGTGCAACGGACGTGCAAGAGGCGTACGAGGTCGGCAAAGGCGCGGTACAAGCGGCGCTTGCAGGCCGCACGGGCGTAGCCGCTATCTTCACGCGCACCTCGAACAAGCCTTATCGTTGCGGCGTGTCGATTGCGGAGATTGAAAAGATTGCAAACATGGAAAAGACTGTTCCTTTATCCTGGATTACTGAAGACGGCACGGGTTTGACGGAAGAGTATATCGAATACGCAAAGCCTCTCATACAAGGGGAAATGCCGCCGATGTACGAAAACGGCCTTCCCTGTCATTTGGTATTGAAATAAGAAAAAAGAGCCTTGAAAGGCTCTTTTTTTAGTGAATTGAAAACCTATGGTTTTCGTGAATTGACGGCATAGCCATCGTGAATTGAACGCTAAAACGCGTTCGTGAATTGCAAGGCAACCGCCTTGCGTTATGGAAAAATCTTAATATCTGCCACAACGGTTGCCGTAGGCAAGCATATCGAATTTTTCGTCAGGAAAATATATCGAGCCGTTAGGCATATCGAGCCGAAGGCATATCGCCGCAAGGCCTAGCCTTGCGCTTTGCGCTTTGCGCCTCACGAAATCTTCTTAAGCCTCACCGTCCCGCACAGCACGTCGGAATAGGAATACACCGTTTTGCCGCGAAATTCCTTCTCATCGGGGGTGACCGCAAAGAGGGCAGGATAGATATTCGAGAGTGTGCCGACAAATTCCATGCTCTTATTTCTTCCAAGGTTGACCTTGACGGCAATCCGTTTGGAAAGGTAGCTTTGCACCATTTGTTTTACGTCTTGAAGGTTCTTTTTTTGCTGAATCATACTACCATTATCCCCCGTTCTTTCCAAATTTAAACATAAAAGCCCCGCCTTTTGCATAGGATACAAGGCAACGAAAAATACGAGGGGTGGATATGAAAGCGAATTATCAAAGTGTAAGCTCTATACGTCGGCTTTGCAGTGCAAGCGGTCAATCAATTGTGGAATGTCGGTTAAACGGTGGGGAAATTGCATCGGTTTTGTTATGCGAGCCGACCGTCTGTTTGGAGCAGGCGACCTGTGGAAACGGCGAAATTGAATACAGCGGTAAGCTCTTATTAGCGTTTTTATACGAGGACGTCGAGGGCAGAATTTGCCGCGCAGAGCGTGGCGCAGAGTTCTATCACAAAGCGGAACATCCGCAGATTGCGCCTGCGCATACTCTGTCGGGGGAATTGTCCGCGCAGGGCGTCAAGCTTCGGCGAGAGGGCGGTCAGCTGATTGCTTCATGCATCGTAGAGGCAAAGTTCGACGTCTTTGGCGAGAAGCGTTATACCTACGTATCGGGCGGCGAGGGCTTGCAGGTGCGTAAAGAACAGGCGGCGGTGTACAGCCGCTATACGGCGACTACGACGGTCGAGGAAGAGGACGAATTTGAATGTGATTTTGCGAAGGACGTATTATTGCATACCGAATGCGCCGCCGTCACTGAGGTGCGTGCGGGGATGGGCGAGGTCAATGTTTTAGGCGAGCTGTGTATGCGTTTTTGCCTCTTGAAAGAGGACGGCAGTTTATGCTCGTACGAGCGGATGACCCCGATGAAGGCGCAGGTGCTTTTGGATACCGTATTGCCAAACACCGCCTGCTGCGCGAAGATTCGCGTACTCTCTGCGCGGGTGTCTGCGGCGACGGATGAGGAGCGTAAAAAGAGTAAAATTGTCCTTTCCTATCAGGTGCAGGTGGAGGTCTGCGCAGATGAAAAGACGGAGATAGACTGCGTGGTGGATGCGTACGCAACTGACGTGGAAGTCGCATTAAAACATGAAAACATAGCCACCAGGTATGCGTTGGAGGCAAAAACGACCACGGAACGGGTACATGGTACGCCCATTTTTGGCGGTAGTCTGCCTGAGGGTGGAAAGCTGATTGCGGTGGTCTGTCCAAAGACGGCGGTCTCCTTGCAAAAGGCTGACGACGGCTGGGAATTGCAGGGGGTAATCGAGGCGAAGGCGCTGTATCAACCCGTCGAGGGCGGTGTGACGGCGGTGGACGTTGCTCTGCCTATCCTTTTGCCGATGCCGGGCGCAGGGCAGGACGGAAAAACTTGGACGAATGCCGAGGCCGAATGTAGCGTGTACGGCTTTGGGTTTCGTGTTCGCGCGGACGGTGAAACGGAGGCAGAGGGTACGGTGCGCGTACGAATGACCCCATACGTGGAAGGGGAAACGGCGTATCTTTGCGAGGTGGCGGAAGGGGAGAAAAAGCCCAAAAAGACGTGCGCGGTTTCCGTCTATATGCCCACATGTGGCGAGGATGCGTGGACTCTCTCCAAGCGGCTGTCGATGACGGAGGAAACGCTGAAAAAGAGCAATCCACACCTGACTTTCCCCTTAAAAGGGGAAGAAAGAGTTCTCATCTACCGTCAAAAGCAGGAAAATTTGCAAAAATAGCCATAAAAAAAGCGCGAAAGTATTGTATTTTTGCAAAGAATATGCTACAATTTAAAAAGAGATTTTTCGGCGGCGAGGCATCTCGTCGCCAAAACTTTATTACAAGCGGAGTATTCAAATGAACGAAACGACGGTACGCGCCTATGCGAAGGTCAACTTAACCTTGGAAATTGTCGGCAGAGAGGACGGCTATCATCAGCTGGATTCACTCGTTGCCAGCGTGGACGTCTGCGATACCATTCGTTTAAAAAAGCGCAAGGGCAAGCTGTCTTCAATTTTGATGCACGGGCAGGGGAGTGAGAGTATTCCCCCCGAACGAAACAACGCCTTGGCGGCGGCAGAGAGGTATTCGGAAACCTTTGGTACGGACGGCGCGGACATTACGGTGTATAAGGATATCCCCATCGGCGCGGGCATGGGCGGTTCTTCCGCGGACGTGGCGGGGGTTCTGGTCGGGATGCAACGCTTGTACGGCGCGGCGACTGAAGAGGAGCTGGAAAACTTAGCGGAACAGCTGGGCAGTGACGTAAAGTATATGCTGAAGGGCGGCTATGCTCGGATGCAAGGCAGAGGGGAAATCTTGACGCCTATCGAGAACGTCACAGAACCGTTACATCTATTGATGCTGTATCCGTCCGCGGGGGTGTCGTCGGGGGCTTGCTATCGGGAGTATGATCGGCAAAACGAAACGGATAACCCCACGGGCTGTACGGGGCGGGCGATTTCCGCTTTGGTAGAGGGAGATGCGGCAGAGGTTGGTCGGCAATTAAAAAACGACTTGTACTTGCCTGCGGCAACGCTTTGCATGGACGTGAAGACGGCGCTGGAGGCGGCCCTCTCGTTCGGGCCTTTGGGGGCGGTGATGACGGGCAGTGGCAGCGCGGTGCTGGCGATCTTTGAAACGGCGGAGCTGTGCCGCTATGCCAAGAGCCGTTATAGAGGGAAATGCCGCGCGGCGGTGCTTAGGACGATTGAGCCGCAAAAGCAGAGTTTTTTGAAATCACCGTTTGTATTATAACAGGGAGTAATATCGTATGGAAGAAAGAATTTTAGACGAAGAAATCGGCAGAAAAATCCGCATCAAGAAAACGCGGGACGGGGAAATGGACGTTGTGGATGATTTGGATGAAACGACGGAAGAGATTGTTGAAAATGAAGAGGAATATACCTTTGAACTCCCCGAATATTTGGAGGACGATGAAGACCTCGTAGGGCTTTCACCTCAAGAGGCGATGGAGCTTCGCAGAAAAAAACAGGCAGAGGCGGAGGCAAAGCGCGCGGAATACGACCGCCTGATTGCCGAGGGCGAAGCGTTACTTGAAGAAGGTAGCTATCGTTCTGCGGAGTTGAAATTTGAAAAGGCGCTGATGATGGATGATGTGGCTACGGAGGCAACCGTAGGCTACTGGCGTGCAAAGACGGAGAATTTTGCGAAGCCCGACGTGCTGATAGATGAGTATGTCGAGGAAGGGTACGATAGCTTGGAATACGATTTGGGTCGCAAGGCAGTTGAGCAAATCCGTATGAACTATAGTGAGCAATTTCGTCGTCGCTATGACGAGATCGCCAAGGAAGAAGCCCCCTTGCGTGTAGAGGTGGAAGAGACGCAGGCGCGCCGTCGGGCGGTTTTAAAGCCTAGACGTACGAAAAGCGCCGTTGGGTTTTTGGTATCGGCTGTGCCTTTCTTGGTGTCGCTGATCTTGACGGTTGTGTTTGGCTTGAGTAATTTCACGGTCAAGGACGATTCGTATATCCTGCCGACGATTATTGCAGGTTCGGTGGCGTTCGTATCGTTTATCGTATTTGGCGTATTCACGAACAAGTATATCAATGCGTGCAGAATTTACCGCGCGAACGAGAAGCTTTCTTCTACGGATGATGGTGCAAGGTTGGAGGAGCTTGAGGCGTATAAGTGGCTGTATCAGCAATTTATTTAAGAGGCTCTGTCACATCATTCTAAAAAATAACGAGCGTTCGCCTGTGGGTGGGTGTTTCGCTCGTTTTCTGCGCGTTTATGACGGGTAAAATTACCGCTAAGAGTGGTTGTATGAAAAGACTATTACCATATTTCAAACCGTATATTTGGCATAGTATATTAGGGCCGCTGTTCAAGTTGTTGGAGGCGACCTTTGAATTGCTTGTTCCCATCGTCGTCGGGCTGTTGGTAGACAGAGGCTTGGGCGCGTACGTGGAAGGGGTTGGCTATGCGAATGCGAACGTCGATTATATCGTCAAGATGAGTCTGCTCCTCGTACTGTTCGGGGTGCTGGGCTGTGTCTTTGCCGTGGTTGCGCAATACTTTGCGGCGCGCACGGCAACGGGTGTTTCTGCGAAGATTCGCAGTCAACTTTTTAGAAAGTTGCAATCCTTGAGCTATAAGGACTTTGATAGGCTGGGTACGTCCACGATGCTCACGCGTATCACGGGGGATATCGACCGTCTGCAATCGGGCATCAACCTTGCGTTGCGCTTGTTTTTGCGCTCTCCGTTCATCGTCTTTGGCGCGGTGATCACGGCGTGGATCGTAGACCCCGGTTCGGTGTTCACCTTTGTTTTGACGGTTGGCGCGCTGTCAGTCGTCGTATTTGCCGTGATGCTGGGCACGATGCCCCTCTATAAAAAATCACAGGAAGACCTTGATGCGCTCACGCTGTCCACGAGGGAGAACCTGACGGGTGTAAGAGTGGTGCGCGCCTTCTGCAGAGAAAAGGAAGAGGAGCAGATTTTCGACAAACGCAACGAAAAACTCAGCCGTGGCAGAAAGGTGGTAGGCGCGATTTCGGCGATTACCAACCCCTTGACCTACGTGCTGGTCAATGCTGGGATATTATTGCTCTTATACGTGGGCGCAAGACGCGTAGAGGGTGGCTTGCTGACGCAGGGTAGCGTCATTGCCCTCTACAACCTCATGGGGCAAATCCTTATTGAACTCATCAAATTTGCCAACCTCATCGTCACGATGTCCAAAGGCGCGGCAAGCGGTAGCCGTATCGGCTCTGTGCTTGCGATGCAACCGAGCTTGGAAACGGACGAAGACTTGGAAGAAAACGGCGAGGTTGTAGACGCTCCTTTCGTTGAATTTAGAAACGTCAGTATGCGCTATTCCGAGGGGGGCGACCCTGCCTTGGAGAACGTCAGCTTTGCGCTTGGTCGTGGGCAGACGTTGGGTGTTATCGGCGGTACGGGCAGCGGCAAGACGACGCTGGTCAACCTCATCCCTCATTTTTACGACGTTTGCGAGGGGCAGGTATACGTTGACGGCAAAAACGTGCGTGAAAAATCGATGCAGGAGTACCTCAAAAAACGCATCGGTGTCGTTCCACAAAAGGCGAGATTGTTTAAAGGCACGATTCGTGAAAATCTGCTGTGGGGCAGAGCAGATGCTACCGATGAGGAGCTGTACGAAGCCCTGAAAGTGGCGCAGGCGTTGGAAGTGGTTGCAGACAAGGGCGGCTTAGATGCCGAGGTACAGCAGGGGGGTAAAAACTTCTCTGGCGGCCAAAAGCAACGCTTGACGATTGCGCGCGCAATTGCAAGAAAGCCCGACGTTTTAATCTTGGACGATTCTTCGTCGGCGCTGGACTACGCGACGGATGCGGCGCTCAAAAAGGCGTTAACAACACTGGATACCACGGTGATTATCGTGTCGCAACGCGCTTCCTCCGTGCAGAATGCCGACCAAATCTTGGTGTTGGACGACGGTAAAGTCGTAGGCAAAGGCACGCACGAAGAACTGCTGAAAGATTGCGAAGAATATCAGGAAATTTACCGCTTGCAATGTGCTGCTCGCGGTGAGGGGGTGTCGTTATGAGTAAGAACAGGCCCGTAACCCCCAACCCCCAAAAAGGTACGCTTTCCCGTATCTTGAAGTACACCTTCCGCTATCCGTTTGCGATGGTGCTTTCCCTCGTATTGTCGGCGGTATCGGTGTTCTTTTCCCTGCTCGTTCCCGTCCTCATTGGCGAGGGGATTGACTGCATTGTCGAGAGTGGGATTTTGTGGGAAGAATTGACGAAAATTATGACGCTAATCGGCGGCTGTACCTTGCTGTCGGCGTTGGCGCAGTTTTTACAGAGCCTGTGCAATAACCACGTTTCCATAGGCGTTGTGCGTGATTTGAGAAAAGAGGCGTTCCACAAGCTTTCTCGCCTGCCGCTTTCCTACTTAGATCGACGTGGGCACGGCGACACGGTCAGCCGTATCGTAGCGGATGTCGACCATTTTTCGGACGGACTGCTCATGGGCGTTACGCAGATTTTTACGGGTGTATTGACGATTGCGGGCACGGTTGTGTTTATGCTGATTACCCGCTGGCAGATCGGGCTCATCGTCATTTTTGTCAGCCCGCTTTCCCTGCTTTTGGCGCGCTTTATTGCGACGAGGACCTCTCATTTCTTCCACACGCAGGCGGCAACGAGGGGGGAACAGACGGCGTTCGCGGAGGAGCGTATCTCTGGTTTGAAAGCGGTGCGCGCTTTTGGGCAGGAAGAGGAGAGCCAAGCAAAATTTGACGAGATTAACGGACGACTGGAAAAGGCGGCGATGAACGCCACCTTCTATTCCTCGCTGGTCAACCCGTCTACGAGATTTTTCAACAACCTTGTGTATGCGGCGGTGGCGCTGCTTGGCGGACTTGCGGTGGTTGGGGGCGGCTTTACGCCCGGTGGCTTGACAAAGCTACTCTCCTACGCCAGCCAGTATATGAAACCGTTCAACGAAATTTCGGGCGTTATCACCGAGCTGAAAGGCGCGGTTGCCTGCGCCGAGCGTATCTTCGCCCTGCTAGACGAGGTGGAAGAACCTTCCGACGAGGGCAAGGCAGACCTGCAGACGGTGGACGGCAGAGTGGCGTTTGAAAACGTGGACTTCTCCTACCTTCCCGAAAAGCCGTTGATTGAAGACTTAAGTCTGTCCGTCGACCCGGGTAAGCGTGTTGCAATCGTTGGCAAAACGGGCAGTGGCAAGACGACGATGATTAACCTTTTGATGCGCTTTTACGACGTATCGGCAGGGCAGGTATTGATTGAGGGCAACGACGTGCGCTCGGTCAGCCGCCGTTCTTTGCGTGAAAGCTTTGGTATGGTATTGCAGGAAACGTGGCTCAAGAGCGGTACGGTACGCGAAAATATCAAGCTGGGCAGAGAGGACGCCACTGACGAGGAGATGATTGCGGCGGCAAAGGCGGCGCACGCCCACAGCTTTATTCGTCGTATGGAAAAGGGGTACGATACCGTATTGTCGGAGGACGGCGGCAACCTTTCCGAAGGACAAAAGCAGCTGCTGTGTATTGCAAGAATTATGCTCACCAAACCCCCGATGTTGATTTTGGACGAGGCAACCTCGTCGATTGACACCTGCACGGAGTTGAAAATCGCCGATGCCTTTGCCAAGCTGATGGAGGGCAGAACCAGCTTTATTGTGGCGCATCGTCTGTCCACGATTGAGAACGCTGACCTTATCTTGGTGATGGAAAAAGGCCATGTCGTTGAACAGGGCACGCACGAACAGTTGCTTACAAGGGCTGGCGCATACGCCGCTCTCTACAACGGACAATTTGCCTGACGTCTAACGGCGAGAACGACGTGGAATTTCATATTTTCCTACCGCTTGGCGTATATTAAAAGCGGAGAGAATTATGAGATTGTATGACGAGCTGACAAAGAGTGATGCGTTTTTGGCGTTTACGGGCGCAAGAGTGGTATTTTTGCCGCTTCGCGCGGCGTACTGCGAGGGAGTAAAAGCTCTTGGAGATTTTTCGGAACAGCGTATAGAGGTCTGCTTTCCTGCCTGCAGTATTGCGGTAGAAGGGGAAGGCTTATCCATCGGAAAATACACAGACGGAGATTTGTGCATTTTGGGCAAGGTGTGCTCGCTCTCCCTTTTGGAGGGAGCATGACCGAACGAGTGCTAATCGAAGGGATGATGCCCTATCGGGCATTAAACCGACTTCGGCGAGAGGGAATTTGCCTAAAAAACGTCCAAAAAGCGCAAAAAAATCAGATTATTTGTACGGTTGATAGTAAAGATATTGCAAAAATTTTTGCAATTTACCCGAATGTGTGCTATAATAACGATAAGTATGCGCCCTATACTGCGCGGATTTTACCGCCTGCGGGAGGTAAAAAAGCAT
This sequence comes from Candidatus Scatosoma sp., assembly GCA_045654025.1. Taxonomy (GTDB): domain Bacteria; phylum Bacillota; class Clostridia; order Christensenellales; family Borkfalkiaceae; genus Scatosoma. The sequence goes on along the minus strand of JAZOMO010000025.1, from coordinate 8,675 downwards.
GGGTTTTGTTAAAAAAGCGCGCAGGCTTATGGCTGGGTAGTGTGTTGTTTTTGGCGTTGACCTTATTTTCAGATACCTTGGTTTTACGGATTCGGGTGTCGGGCGAGGTGGCGTATACGCAGGCGGTTGTGGAGATTTTGGGGAAATACGGAATCGAGCAATATAAGCCGTATTCAGGAAAGCAGGTAGATCTGATTTCTGCGGACATTCTGCGCCTTGACGGGGTGGGGTTTTGCAGTGTAAAAAAGGTGGGCTCTACGCTGGTGGTGGAGGTGCAGACCGCACCCTTTCAAGAAAGATAAGTAGGCTCTTTAAAACAAAATAACCGACGGGCAAAACGCCCGTTATTACATACGCGCACGCATGCTAATGGGTGCGTACGTAAGTGAAATCGAAAGATAAGAGAAGGAGAAGGCATTTGGCACGTTGCAAAATGAGTGTGGATTTCGGGTCGATTGACAAGCTGTCAAGGATTTTGGGAACCTTCGATGAAAATTTAAACTTTCTGGCAAGCGAGTTGGCGGTTATCCCCTACGTAGACGGCGTGAAAATTTGTTTACAGGGGGAGACGGAAGACGTTGCTTTGGCAGAGCAGGTATTGACCTCTCTGCGTGCCTTGGCAGAGGGCGGCGAAACGGTGGATAAAGGACGCATGGCGTATTGCATCGAGCTCGCTCGTGAGGGACGTGCGTCGGAGATTGCCTGCCTTTGCGGGGGAGTGATTGCGGTCAGCGCCCGTGGGAAACAGATTAAATGCAAGACGGTAGGGCAAAAGACCTACGTCGAGGCGATTAAGGCAAACACCATCACCTTCGGGGTAGGACCTGCGGGTACGGGAAAAACCTATCTTGCCGTCTGTATGGCGGTAATGGCGTACAAGAGTAAGCAGGTAGACAAGATTATCTTGACTCGTCCTGCGGTAGAGGCAGGGGAGAAACTCGGTTTTTTGCCGGGGGACTTGCACGAGAAGGTAGACCCCTATCTTCGTCCTCTGTACGATGCCTTGCAGGAGCTGTTGGGACTCGAAACGTACGCAAAACTGATGGAGCGTGGGGACATTGAGGTTGCGCCCCTTGCGTACATGCGCGGTAGAACGCTGTCGAATGCGTTCATCATTCTGGACGAGGCGCAAAACACCACGCGTGAACAGATGAAGATGTTCCTCACCCGTTTAGGGGAAGGAAGTAAGGCGGTCATCACTGGCGATATTACGCAGATGGACTTGCCGGAAGGAAAGCAAAGTGGCCTCATACACGCAACGAAGATTTTAGACGGCGTGGAAGGGGTAGCGGTACAGCGCTTGACGGCGAAGGACGTCGTAAGGCATCCGCTGGTTATGCGGATTATTCGCGCCTATGAAAAGGATGCGGAAAGGGCGGCTGAGGAAACCGCGGCACAAAAGGAGAAAAGCAAAAAATGAACAAAAGACAAGTAGAATGGACAAGAAGTATCGCCGCGAAAAGCGTTGTGCTGTTTGTGGTGCATTTCCTGGTTATGGTACTGGTGTCGTTAGTATTGCTTCTGTGGGACAAGATGGATGCGTTTACAGAGGAGATGAATCAGAACGGCGCAGATTATCTGTATATGATATTCTGTCTTTTAATGCTGACGATCGTGATGTATATTTACTTTTTCTTCGAGAGTCGGCATACTCTGACCAGCGGGAAATCCATCGCTTTGATATTCACCATTTTAAACGTATATATCATCATTGCATTCTTGATGGGCAAGCAGGGTAGCAGTATATCAGTAGGTGAAACTACCTTTTCGTTTGGTATCTTTGCCCGTCCGGTGGCGCTGGTAGCGCTGTTAATTCTTGCGCTGATTGGCAGAAAGGAAGCAATTTTCCTCAATATCTTCAGCGGTATTTTGATGTTCCTTTTGGATATCGTCAGCGCGCGCATGGTTATTACGCAGACGGCGTATACCTCGCTGATTATCACCTTCGTGGCAGGTATGTTGGCGATTTTCCTTGCAAGTAAAGCGAAGACAAGATTTAGTATCGTACTGGTGGGTATATGTATCGTTATCCCCATCGTTTTGATTATTTTCCTCTTAAAGCTGACGGACATCGTCAACATCGACATCTATACGCCCAGCGAAATCTTCTGGCCGGACATGCTGATGCAGATGGGGTACGGCGTGTTTGGAGGAATGTCTTCGGCGGTTCTGTTCCTGTTTGTATTGCCTATCTATGAGTGGTTGTTCAACTGCTTGACGGCGTATCGTTTGCGTGAAATCACGGCGCACGATGCTCCGCTTCTGAGAAAACTTCGGCAGGAAGCACCCGGTACGTTCAACCATTCGGTAATGGTGGCACAGCTTGCGGAAGCGTGCGCGGCGGCGCTGAACGAAAACGTCGATTATGCTCGCGCGGCGGCGTACTATCACGACGTCGGGAAATTGCACCAGCCGGAATATTTCACGGAAAATCAGCAGGATTACAACCCGCACGACGAATTGACGCCCGAGCTTTCTGCGGACATTATCCGCTTGCACGCGCAGGATGGCAGCGATTTGATTCGCTCGCACCGTCTGCCGCAGTTCTTGGCGGACGTAGCCTTGCAACACCACGGTACGTTGCCTATTCGCTATTTCTATGCGAAGGCACTGAAAATGACGGACGGCGAGCTGAACATCGAGGACTTCTCCTATTGCGGCCCGAAGCCGATGACGAAGATTGCCGCTATCATCATGATTGCGGACGGTTCGGAGGCGGCGGTGCGCTCCTTAAACAAGCGTACACCTGAAGAAGTAGAAAAGGTTGTTCGTGGTGTGATTGAGGAGCGTATGGAATTAGAACAGTTCGCCGATTGTAATATCACGATGCAGGATTTGACGATTATCCGCAAGACGTTGGTGGAAACCCTTTCTGGGGTCTATCATCACCGTGTGAAATACCCGAATATCAAATATGGCAGAGGCGCGGACGGCTCGGCGCGAGGTGAGGTATGACGAAGTTTTGCTTTGACGCAGACGAGGGGTTGCTCTCCGACGAAGAAATTACGGCTTTAGAGGGCGCGTTTTCGGACGTTGTGACGGCGGATTGCCCTCTTGCCTTTGAATTTCTGTTGGTAGACGAAGAGGAAATCCAGAGGCTGAATCGGGAAACCCGTTCGATGGACAAGGTCACCGACGTTTTAAGCTACCCGTCCTTGGATGATATCAAGGGCGAGCCTCTGTACGCAGATGATTACCCTTATGAGTTAGATGAAGAAGATCGACTGTTTATGGGTTCGGTGGTCGTTTGTTTGCAACGGGCAAAGGAGCAGGCGGAGGAATACGGGCACTCCTTAGAAAGAGAGTTGCACTATCTGTTGACGCACGGTGTATTGCATTGTCTTGGCTACGACCATATGACGGACGAGGACAAGGCAGAGATGCGTGAAAAGGAAGAATATATACTGAAAAAGTTAGGGATTGTACGAGAATGAGAAGTGGATACGTTGCCGTCATCGGCAGAGCAAACGCAGGAAAAAGCACGCTGATTAACGTGCTGGTTGGGGAAAAGGTAAGCATCGTTTCCCCCAAGCCTCAGACGACGAGGGACAGAATTTTAGGGGTATTGACGGAGGACGATTACCAAATCGTGTTCGTGGACACCCCCGGTATCTACAAGGCGAGAAATGAACTGACCGACCGCATGATGCGTTCGGTGGAAACCAGCGCGCGCAGTGTGGATTATATCCTTTACGTTGTAGACGGGCACGACGGCGTTGGTGAAGAGGACTTTGCGCTGATGCGAAAATATAAGGAACTTGGTATTCCCATGGCGATTGCGTACACGAAAATCGACATTATGCCCAAGGAGAATATCCCTCTGGATATGGCGAAATTCTCTGATGAGGAGCTTGATTTGGACGTCTTCCCCGTTTCGGCGAGAAAGGGCAGAAACATCAAGGCTTTGAAGGAGTTTTTGGTAGAGCAAATGCCCGAAGGGGAAAAGATTTTCGAGCAGGAAATCGTTTCGGACAAGAGCGAGAAATTTATGATTGCAGAAATCATGCGTGAAAAAATTCTTTTGAAATTCGATAAGGAAATTCCGCACGGCGTAGCAATCGTCATCAATATTTTCCGCTTGCAGGAAAACGGTGTATGGGAAGTCAACCTCGACATCGTCTGCGAACGGGCGAGCCATAAGGCGATTTTGATCGGCAAACAGGGAAAAGCGATTAAAGAGGTTTCCTCGTTTGCTCGTCAGGATATGGAAAAATTCTTGGGCGCAAAGGTCTTCTTGACTACCTATGTAAAAGTCAAGGAAGACTGGCGTGATAGACCCAACCTCTTAAAGCAATACGGCTACGAAGAGGACGAAGAGTTTTAATAGACAGCCCTGATGGGCTGTCGTTGACAAAAAAAGGCGTCATATTTTGCGTTGGCAGTGCGGCGTGCTTTGAGTTTAAATTTCGGGAATAGCTTATCTCCCCTTCACACAAACTGTGGATAAGAAGGAGGGGTGGCTGTGAAGGAGAGGAAAAACCCAGAGGGCGCGGCAAAGCTGGCGTGGGATATGTTTGAAAAAACAGGCAGTATTGCCTACTATATGCTATTTCTCGAACTAAATAATCGTCAACATCATTGAGCGCCTACAAAATGCGGCGCAATACGGCGTTGCACTGTGGCAACCTTCGGTCATTTACGCTTAAGTAAACTCCCTCAGGTTTTCCTCGTGCGCCTTGTCTTGCTTGCATTTTCCTACGGCAACGGTGTGAAGTTAAGATAGTAAGAAAAGCTAACGGTTATTTAACTCAAGTGCGGTACAAAAGGAAAAAAAGAAAAGTGGAATGGAAGACGGATGCCCTGGTGCTCGGCGGAATTGATTATAAGGATCACGATAAGCTCCTCACGCTGTTTACGGCGGAGAGGGGTGTCGTATTCGCCGGGATTAAGGGGGTGCGAAAGCCTAACGCTAAGTTAGCGTTTGCCGCCCAACCATTCGCCTTTGCGGAATACGTGCTTGTGGAAAAAGGAGAGCATTACACGGTAAAATCCGCCTATTTATACGACGGATTTTATCCCTTGCGTTTAGACGTGGAGCGTTTCTATGCCGCAAACGGTATCCTTGCCGTTTGTAAGGCTGTTGCGCCCGACGGAGAACGGTTACATTCCTTGTTCGTTTCTGCTGTGCAGGCGTTGAAGTCGCTTGCTTACGCGGAAGCGGATACAATCGAAACGCTGGTCGGGTTTATGCTAACGGCGGCGGGCGAAGCAGGGTACTTCGTCGATTTGGACGGCTGCGGTATTTGCGGCGCGGAAATCGAGGGCGAACCCTACTTTGATTTCGACGCTGGGCATTTTACCTGTCGAGAGTGTTCGGTCGGCTCACGCGCGAGCGTATCGACTTACCATACTCTTAGAAAGTGCGCTTCGCTTAACTATGACGAGGGAAAAACGCAAGGTGGCAAAAAACGTGCCTTACGCCTTATGAAGGCGTTCCTTGAGGGCAAGACAGATACCGAGCTTGCCTGCATCGGGGAACTTTTGCAAATTTGTACCGAGCCTTAAAGTGGTTTGGGAAGGCAGTAAGGAGAAATGAAAATGGAAGAAGTAAAAAAGGCAAAAAAGCCTCGCGCGACTAAGAAGTCGGCGCAGGGCGAAAGTGTACCGCAAGAGGCGGTAGAGGTGGCGGCAGTTGCAGAAGAAACGGCGGTGAAAACGGCAGTGGAAAAGGCGGCGGTCGCAGAGCAGACGAAGAAGAAAGCGCCTGCAAAACGCACCCGTAAAAAGGCGGAAACTGCGGCAAAAACCGAAGAGGTAGAGCCTATCAAGTCGGAAACGGAGCAGCAGCCTGCGGCAGCAAAACCTGCAAAAAAGAAGTCGAGTAAAAAACAGGCAAAAGAGGCGGTAAAAGAAGAGGATAAGGCAGAGGAAACGGCTGTTATCGAGGCAGAGGAAAAGGTTGTTGTTGAGGAGGCGGAAGAGCCCGTTGCAGTTCCCGAAAAAACAGAAGAAAAACCTGTAAAAAAGGCACAAAAAACAGCGAAAAAATCGGCAAAAAACAGCGAAAAAACGCCTGAAAAAGAGAAAAAAAAGACCTCCAAAAAGGCAGAAAAAACGGTCGTTTTGACGAGGGCGCAAAAGAAGGAAATCGTCAAAAAATTGACCAAAGAAGTCCTTCAAACAGAATGTAAATGGGCGGACCTTGTGGACCGTATAGCTCTGCGCTATCAAGAGGAATATCCCACCTCTGAAAATGCAAATTTGAACGACGTAAAGGGCAGGGTTGGCTCTGTTTTGTACGTGATGCAAGAGGAGGGGGAAATTCTGGTAGAAGGCAATCTTGTGAAATTGTCTGATAACAAGCAGAAAACGGAAAAAGAAAGCACCGTGTCCGCATCGAACGACGAAAAACAAACCGAAAAACAAGCTGAAATCGAACTTCCTAGCAAGGAAGAACAGACGAAAAAAGCGGACGAAAAGACGGCTGTTGCCAAGGTGGAAACGGCTGCGCCCGCACCTGTTTATGACTTAAGCGCTCTGTTTGATAAGGGGCGCTCGGCGAAGAAGGATGCTCCTCAAAAATCGGTGGGCGACTTGGCGAAAGAAAAGGCGGACGAGTTGGCAAGCACCAAGCCTCAAGCGGAAGAAAAACCGCAAGCACCTAAAAAGGAAGAAAAGCCCTCTGTCAAAACGGAGAAAAAATCCGAGGCAAAAGCCTCCGCGGAAAAAGCGTCTGCGGAGAAGGCGCGCAAAGAACTGACCGTCCGTAAACTGACCCGTCCCGCAAAGGCAGACCCCTTGAAAGAGGCGTTCTTGAAAAAACTGCGTTCGTTGGGTGGAAACTACTTTGAATACTACGCGATTTATTTACTGGAAAGGTATTCCCGTATGAACGGCAGGCGGCTGGAATGTCTGCGGATTTCGGGTGGCGAATACGACGGCGGTATCGACGGCGAGCTGGAGCTGACCGACCGCTTGGGCTTTAGAGAAACCATCTACGTTCAGGCGAAGAACTGGGAGCCGACGGACGAAAGGTGGTGGATTGGCGAAACGCTGTTGCAACAATTCATCGGTGCGGTGGCGTATCGTCAGGCAAAAGAGGGCAAACAGCATTGTCGTGGGATGTATATCACCACCTCGGCGTTTACGGCTGGCGCAAGGGAAATGTTGGAAAAGATGAGCGACCGCTTTGTTGGCTATGACGGCGACGAGTTGTATGAAACGGCAAAGGAATGTGAGTTTGGTTTAATCAAAGACGGTAAGGGCGGCTGGAAGATTGACGAGGAATTGCTCTCGGGCAAAAAATCCTTCTTTTTCATGCTTTGATGATTTTGTAGAAAAAACAATACCATAGACCTATGCGGGGGCGCGGTTATGCGTCCCCGTTTTTCTTTGATTGTTTCATATAGGCGTGGCTTTTAGGCATTTTTTGCATATTTTTTGTGGAAGAAAATGAAAAAATCGAGAAAAAATTTAAAAATAAGGGGTTTTATGCTTGCCATTTTATGTATTTTATACTAAAATATATAAGATTTAAGTATCAAACAAAAATCGAAGAAAAAATTAAGCAAGAAAAATTATCATTTGGAGGAAATATCATTATGGCTAAAAAGTATTGCTATCTCTTCAGCGAAGGCAACGCAAAAATGCGTGAAGTCCTCGGCGGTAAGGGTGCAAACCTTGCGGAAATGACCCGCATCGGCTTGCCTGTTCCCCAGGGTTTTACCATTTCTACCGAAGCTTGCACGCAGTATTATGAAGACGGCAAACAAATCAACCCCGATATCCAAGCAGAGATTATGGAATACATCGAAAAGATGGAAGAAATCTGCGGTAAGAAGTTCGGTGACAAGGAAAACCCCTTGCTCGTTTCCGTTCGTTCTGGCGCGCGCGCTTCCATGCCCGGCATGATGGACACCATCTTGAACCTCGGCTTGAACGAAGAAGTAGTTAACACCATCGCGACGAAGTCCGGTAACCCTCGTTGGGCTTGGGACTGCTATCGCCGCTTTATACAGATGTTCTCGGACGTCGTTATGGAAGTTGGTAAGAAGTATTTCGAAAAGCTCATCGACGAAATGAAGGAAGCAAAGGGCGTTACGCAGGACGTTGAATTGACCGCTGACGACCTTAAGGACCTTGCTAACCAGTTCAAGGCTGAATACAAAAAGCAGCTTGGCAAGGAATTCCCTACCGACCCGAAAGAACAACTCTTCGAGGCGGTTAAGGCAGTATTCCGTTCTTGGGACAACCCCCGTGCGAACATCTATCGTATGGACCACGATATTCCTTACAGCTGGGGTACGGCGGTTAACGTACAGATGATGGCGTTTGGTAATATGGGCGAAACTTCTGGTACGGGCGTTGCGTTCACGCGTAACCCTGCAACGGGCGAAAAGGGACTTATGGGTGAATTCGTCACCAACGGGCAAGGCGAAGACGTTGTTGCCGGCGTTCGTACCCCGATGCCTATCGAACAAATGAAAGAAGTATTCCCCGAAGTATACGCGCAATTCCTCGAAGTGTGCAAAACGCTTGAAAATCATTATCGCGATATGCAGGATATGGAATTCACGATTGAAGACCGTAAATTGTATATGTTGCAGACCCGTAACGGTAAGAGAACGGCTGCGGCTGCAATCAAAATCGCTTGCGATTTGATTGACGAAGGTATGATTACCGAACAAGAAGCGCTTATGCAAATCGACGCAAAGAGCCTTGATATGCTCCTTCAC
>JAZOMO010000024.1:0-31262 GCA_045654025.1 Candidatus Scatosoma sp. | reverse complement strand
TTCTGCCGTACTTTTTCTTGAACGCTTTGAGGTTTTCCTCTGCGCCGTAAATGTCGCACTTGTTGCAGACGACAATCTGCGGCAACTCCGCAAGCACCTCGCTGTATTCCTTCAGCTCGTCGTTGATTTTCTTGAAATCCTCGATGGGATCGCGGTCCTCACAGCCCGAAATATCCACCACGTGGCAGAGCATACGCGTTCTTTCGATGTGGCGAAGGAAGTCGTGACCTAAGCCTGCGCCCTGCGCTGCGCCCTCGATGAGCCCGGGAATGTCTGCCGCCACAAACGATTTTTCGTAGTAGCGTACCACGCCAAGGTTGGGGGAAAGGGTGGTGAAGTGGTAGTTGGCAATCTTCGGTCTTGCCGCCGAGATTTTGGAGAGCAGAGTGCTCTTCCCCACGTTGGGGAAACCAACGAAACCGACGTCTGCAATCACCTTCATTTCCAAAATAACCACGTGCGCTTTGACCTTTTCGCCCTTCTGCGCAAAATTGGGGGCGTGTCTGCGAGCGGTGGTGAATTTTACGTTCCCCTTGCCACCGTTGCCACCACGAGCCACCAACACCTCTTGTCCATCAAAGAAAACGTCGCAAATCAGCGTGCCCGTTTCCGCATCGCGAACGAGCGTGCCCAAAGGCACTTTGATATACACGTCGTCGCCGCCCTTGCCGTAGCACTTATTCGAGCCGCCCATTTCACCGTTGCCCGCATAGTATTTTGAGGTAAAACGGAAGGAAAACAGGTCTGTCATATTCTTATCGCCGACAAAATACACGTCGCCGCCTCTGCCGCCGTCGCCACCGTCTGGGCCGCAGGCAGGCTTACCCTTAAACGCCTTAAACGAATTCATCCCGTCGCCGCCGTCGCCAGCCTTGATGGTAATTCGCACTTTGTCGGTAAATTCTGCAATTGCCATAGCAATCCTCCTTCGCACGCCTCGTCCTAATCATTTGAGGCATACTTGTCCATTTTCCCCTTTATTATAGCAAACCAAATACAAAAAATCAATAAGAATAACCCATGTTTGAAAATATATTTTCAAAGAAAAACGGCGGTTTTTACACCGCCATCTTCTCGTTATCGCCGTTATTTGACGATTGTTTCCAAAATCCCCGTTTTGACAAGCTGTTTTTTGCTCGCCTCTGACCGCGCAATCGCATCGCCTATCAGCCCTTCCAAAAACTCCTTTGCCTCGGAGAGTCTGTCGCAAAAAAGGTAGTACGCCAGCGATCCAGGCACGGTGTTGATTTCGCTCAAGTACACCTTTTCCCCTTGCACCAGGAAGTCCATACGCACCACGCCCGACATATTCAGGCGTTTATACAGTGTTTTCGTGTACCCACGAATTCGTTGGCGCAATACCCCCGTCATCAAGGACCTGCCCCCACTCTTTTGTTCCTTTTTTATGTATTTTTGCTCAAATCCGTACACCTCATCGCGGGAAGAAAACGCCTCTTCCGCCTCAGAAACGAACACTTCATCCCCCAAAGAATACGCGGCGCAGTTGACGTCCTTTTTATCCACCAAGAACTTTTCAATCACCACACAATCGTCGAGGGCATACGCCGCCGCAAGCGCCGCCTTTACCTCTTCCTCGTCCTTGCAAACGGCAATCCCGATAGAAGAACCAAGGTGGGCGGGCTTGACGATCACGGGAAACTTCAAGCGGCGAATCATGTGTCTGAGTAAAAACGCGCCACGCTTTTTATAATCCGCCTCGCGTACCCGAATCCCGTCCACGACGGGAATGTTTAAGGATTTTGCAAACTGCTTTGTCAGCGATTTGTCCATACAGATTGCCGACGGGGCAATCGTGGGCGAAGCAAGAGGTACGCCCTGCATTTCCAGCACCGCAGAAATGCCGCCGCCCTCCCCCAAGCCACCGTGGCAACAATTGAGCGCGCCGTCCAACATGGCAATCTTTTTCAGCCGCACGCCGTTTCCCATCAGTTGATATACCTTGCCGCCGTGCAGTAAAACCTTCTTGGCTTTTTTCAAAAAACCGTCTTTCTTAAACTCACCGATTTCAAAGAAATTCGACGAAGTATACGCCTGACCGTCCTCGTCAAGATAGATGGGCAAAGGTTCGTATTTTCCGCCCCGTAAAAGATTGCAGGCAAGCGTACCCGTGATGATGGAAATTTCCCGTTCGCAAGCCACTCCCCCAAACAAAACCGCTATCGTTTTCAACAAAAAACACCTCCGCAATTTATTTTTTGCTTTGGTGTTTCTATGCTTTTGTATCGTACGTTCGACGCAGTATTACGCCGTATTTTATGGTATTGCCGTTATAAAATGCAAGTAAGACGAGAAGAACGCGGCTTTCCCGACGGGACATTTACAAGAGTAAATGAGCGAGGGAAAACGCAAGTTCGACAAAGTATTACGCCGTATTTTATAGACAATCGGGCAAATCATTCATGAAGAGAACGCAATCGCCGTCAGCGAGCTGTCCTTGGAGTACTTGCACGGCATCCTGCAAGGAAGGAACGATGTGCAGAACGTCCATATTCCCACCTGCGGCTTTGTAGCCCTCCGCAATGACTTTTACCTGCGTTTCGCCCACTAAAACGGCCATATCCAGAGCCGCCATTGCCAGCATCGCCCCAAGTTTACCGTTGATTTTTGCATCCAAAACGCCCGTTTCCACAATCCCCGGAGTGACAATGAATTTCTTTCCCTCAAAACGCTTCAAGGCGTCTATCGCCAGCTTTGCTCCCTTTTCGTTGCAGTTGTAGGCATCGTCCAAAATATATACGCCGCCCTGTTTTGTGAGTTGCAGACGATGCTCGGTCGGTTGCAGTTTTTTCACACCCGAAGCAATCTCCTCCGCAGTCAAGCCAAGCGTTTCTGCCATCGTCGCCGCCAGCACAATATTCTCCACAGCCGCCTCTCCAAGCAGGCAGGTATCCACTACCATGTCGCCAGTTTGCAAGGGCAGGGTAAACGCCGTACCGTCCGCACGCAGGCAGACGTCCTTTGCCTCGCTGACGAAACGGCACTTTTCTGCCTCGGCAGGGTATTCTTTTTCTATTCTTTCACGCAGACCGCCACCGCAAATAACCCTTTTTGCAGAGGAAGAAAGCGCCTCGCACTTTGCGTGGAATACTCCGTCTATACTTCCAAAAGTTTCAACGTGTTGCGCGCATACGCCCGTGAAAAGAATATAATCGGGCTGTACCAAATCGCACAGCTCCTTGATGTCCCCAGCGCGGCGCGCCCCCATCTCGAAAATCGCCACTTCCGCCTGCGCAAATTCAGGCAGAGCCACCGTCTTCGCCACCCCTACGGGCGTGTTGTACGAAGCAGGGGAAACCACCACGGTGTACTTTTCCGACAGCAAGCCCGCAAGCGCGTTCTTCACCGAAGTCTTCCCGTAGCTACCCACGATACCGATTTTGACCACTTTGCTGTTTTTCAACGCTTCGCCTGCCCTTACAACGAATTTGCGGTTGCGAAGGTTCTCAAACGGAGAGAGAATTGCATTCGCTAGCATCGCCACAAACGGCAACAAGATAGGAACGCCGCAAAGAGGCAAGAAGCGCAAAGCGCACAGCCAACCGTCCGCGCATTTGAGCAACGAACAAAGACAAATCAAACCAAAGGACAGGCATGCAATCAAGAATAAATAGGCAATGGCAAGGCGTTGCCATCTGCCCGTTTTCACCGCCCCGACCTTTAAGGCATACCGTCTATCCACGAGGAAGAAGAGAATGGCAAAACCAAAGAAGGGAATCCCCCCCATTGCCATCGCCACCACGTCTCCCATGAAATAGAAGACCAAGATAAACAGCGCCGTAGAGAACAGAGAGAGCACGGACAGACAAGCTAGTCTTAAAAGGTAGGTGTTTTTCTCCTGCCCCAACCATTTCAGAACCCTTCCATTACGGTAGCCGCTTTGTTGCAAAACCCCGACCACCTTTGCCGTTGCAACGAAATAAAAGCAAGCGCACAGCAAGCTTGCCACCAGTCTAAATATCCAAATCGTGCTCGGTTCTAACATTTTCTAAAAACTCCTCCACGAGTAGGTTGAATACAAGCGGATGCTCCGCAAAAGCAAAATGTCCGCCATCCATGACCGCAAGGTGCGCGTCCTGCATCACGGCAAGGTACGCCTGCGCCTCTTTCATCGGCGTGGTCGTATCCGCTTTCCCCTCGATAATCAGTATTTTGTTTCCTATCTGCGCCGCATCTTCGCGCAGGTCTTCGCCCACAATTTTTTTATAGCTTCCACGCATGACGGGGGATAAGGTTTTATACTCTCTGCTGCCAAAATGTCTGTCGGCAAAGCAAGGGAAAAACCGTTTTACAAAACGGTACGCGCCCACCTTACACCGATAACGCAATCCCCTCGGCAACACCACCCCTGCAGGGCCCGTCAAAACAAGCTTATCAAACACCTGCCTGCCCCGTTTCGCCATTTTTACAAGGACTCGACAACCAAACGAATGCGCCACCACCGAGGGGTTTTGCACCCCCAAAAGAGAAAGCACCTCTTCCGTCCAGATTGCATAGTCCTCTACCGAAAAGGGCTCCGTTAAAGGCTGACTTGCGCCCTGCCCGATAAAGTCGAACGCCGTCACCCGATAAAACTGAGAAAAATAGGCGACCTGCGCCGCAAAGGATTCCTTTGACGAGAGGTAGCCGTGCAGAAAAACCAAATCCCTGCCCTTTCCCTTTTGTATAAACGAAACGCCGTCTAAATCCACCGTTTCGCCTACCTCCTAAAAACCGATGCAGTTCGGTTAAATTTTTTTCTCCATAATGTCCGCATCTTCGCCGTTGGCGTAATAGTTCTTGCGGACCGCAATTTTTTCGTAGCCGTGTTTTTTATACAGAGCAATCGCAGGGGCGTTGGAAACACGCACCTCCAACAAAATACGCTCTGCGCCCATCGCCTTGGCTTGGTCATGGATAGCGGTCAACAGCTTTTCGCCGATGCCTCTACCACGATAGGCGGTATCCACGGCGATGTTCAGAAGCTCCGCCGTTTCAAATAGGGAAAATAGGCACGCATAGCCGTATATCTTCCCTTCTTCCTCCGCCAAAACCGACCATTGATAGGGGGCTTTTAAGACCTCGGAGAGCATCCCTTGCGACCAAGCGTCACACGGAAAACACCGCTCCTCTATCTCTGCCAGTAACGGCAAATCCTTTTCTTCCCAGGCACGCAACTGCATATTATTTCCCCAAGTTCAGCTCCGCAGAGCTCTTTCGTACGTACACGGCGTTCAATTCCCCAAACGTGCCCGCCTCCGCCTTGGAAAGCACGGCGCTTAAAAGCCCTTCCGCAGGGTCGCACGCCTGCACCGTAGCCTTCCCAGCAAGACCGATATCCCACTCCTCTTTGCTACGCAAAGCGCGCAGGGCATAGCCCTCGCCCGCCAGCGCCAAGACTTCGTCTTCCGCCAAATACGCAGGGGAAAGGATGACGTGATTTTCCTTATCAAAGCCGCACGCATAATAAGCATCGTGCAACGCATCGACGACGCACAGTGTTTTTTCACCACGCTCTAAGGCATTATATGCAGCCACTTCAAAAGAGGTGATAGGCAAGGACGGTTTTCCCGTCGCCAAGCAAAATCCCTTCGCCGCAGAAACCCCGATACGAATGCCCGTAAACGAGCCCGCCCCCACGACGGCGGCAAAAAAGTCACATTCGTCCAAGGTCAATCCGCACTCGGTCAAGGCTTTTTCTACCTGCCCCATGAGCTCGGTAGAATGGCGCATACTGCAATCGGGCAAGAACGCCTTTGCGACCTTGCCGTCCTTGTACGCCAACACGCACATATATTCATTTGCGGTATCAATGGCTAAAAATTTCATTCGCAGACAATCTCTCTTTCGTTTTCGCTCAATTTGTTTATCGTCACTCGTTTGGTTTTACGGGGCAACAGCGGCGCGATGTTTTGCGACCATTCTATCACGCAAATACCGCCCATATCAAAGTAATCGGCAAGCCCTAAACGCTCTGCCTGTTCCACGCTCTCTATGCGATAGCAATCGTAATGGAACAGCCTGCCGTCGTAATCATTCATGTAGGCGTAGGTGGGGGAAGTGACCTCTTCCTCTATCCCCAAGCCTTTGGCAAGCCCCTTGGTAAACACCGTCTTTCCTGCGCCCATCTCCCCGTCCAAAAGGACGACGTCGCCCCCTCGCAGGGTCTTGGCGTAGCTCTCCGCAAACGCCAGCGTTTCCTCTCTTGATTTCGAAATAAATATAGCCACGGTTTATTGTTCCCACCTTTTTAAAAAGTTTGATAGACGCTTATACAGCAAAAATACGATCACGGAAATCAGGACACATTTTACAAGGTTAAACAGCAATAATATCCACCAAACTTGGGCAAACATTTCCGCCCCCGACACGGGAATAAACCCTAATTCGTAGAACCACGGCAACAGCACGAAACGGTTCATTAGCAGCGCTACCCCCGCCCCGATGATACAACCGCCGATCAGGGAAAGGATAACCACCTTAATCCCTTTTTTATAGCGGTATAAAACGGACGGCAAAAGAATAAACGCAGAGGTGATAACAAAGTTCGCCAGCTCGCCTATACACAGCGTACTACTGGTCAAACAGCGCAAACCTTCCTTCAAAAGACAGACGATAACCCCCTCAATCGGCCCAAACAGCAGGGAGCTAAGCAGGATAAACACATTACCAAAATCCAGCTTTAAAAAGCCCGCAATCGGGGGCGTTTCCAAAAAGCTGACGGCGTACGAGAGCGCAACAAAAAGCGCCATCATTGCCAAGCGCTTTGCCGTAAATCGATTTTGTTTTCTACTCTCTCTTTCCAAAATCTTTTTCTCCTGCTTAATTCTATGCTTAGTATAGCATAGAAAAAGCCGTTTGTCAACGCATAGCAGACAAACGGCTCTATGATTTTTACACTATGATAAACAATTACATTAGCGCAAATACCGCAAACAATACCACCGATGCGGCCGCCAGCAATCCCGCCAGCACGTTCCAAAGCACGGTGAGCTTTGCCGAGGGCATTTTATTTTCTAAGACTGCCCGATTGACCAACTTGTTTTTCCTGTAGCTAAAGCAAGCCAACCACAGCATCAATACCCCAAAGGCAACGCCGCCTAAAATGACCGAAAGCAACCAACTCTCTAGGCCGCCCTTCACTCCTTCCGACTTGTCGCCAACCGAGCCCTGCAGAATACTTAAAACAACAAAGGTCAGCGAATAGAGCAAGCAAGAGAAAATCGAACGCTTTCTACCCTTCAGCTTTTCCAAGGTCTTATCCGCGGTAGACAATACTTCGTTTGCAACAGCATATTCCACCTTCACTGCGCCGTTGACGAGGTTGACCCATTGTGTATATACCGTATCACCATAGGTCAGCTCCGCCTTTATAATCGGCACGTATACAAGCTGGTAATCTTCCTGCGTTATAATACAATCCGCCTTTTTAATAGGCTTTGAATTGTCTGCCTTTTCCTTCAAAAGCCTAATTCCGTCCTTCAACGAGGGCTTCTTCGTCGCAAGCATTTTCTCCTCAGCCACAATGATTGCGGTGGGAGCAACTTCCTGCGTGCCCCATTCCTCTGCCTTCAAAAAAGCCGGTGCCGCAGAAACGGTTGCACTGATATTCTCCGACGAGGTAAACTCCTCCAAGTTTTGCTTTCCGCCCTTTTTCCAGTAATAATTCGCAACGCCAACCGAGCAATACACGGGGGCGTAAAGGCGCGTGATAACAAACGATTGTCTACCTTCTGCCAACCGCAAAAATTCCTCATCTAAGTGGAAATAATTTTCTCTTAAGGACTTCAAAACCAGCCCTACGCCTTCCTCCGCCGAATAGCGAGCATCCACAATAGAGTGCCCCGTAAAATCGGTTATTTTAGGACGATTGCGATTCAAAGCCAAGAAGGCTTCTCTTTTCGACGGTTTCTGCTTTTCAGCGGCTATCGACTCGTTCTGCTCTTCAGCGGCTATCGACTCGTTCTGCTCTTCAGGCATCGCGTCCGAAACCATTTCTTCTTGCTCATAATTTTCCAATGGATTCATAACTTCCTCCTTTATTCCTCTTCATTCGTTTCTTCCCCACTCAAAGGGAAATATACGTAAAAGGTACTGCCTACCCCTACGATACTTTCTACACCATACTCAAAGCCGTGTCTTTCCAAAATCGTTTTCACGATTGACAGCCCCAAGCCCGTCCCTTTAACGGGACGTTTATGTGATTCGGCAGAACGATAATATCTGTCCCAAATCTCCGACAGTTCCTCGTCTTTAATCCCCTTTCCCGTGTCCATGACGGCAAAGTAAATCGCTGCCTTTTCCTTCTTAAGCACCACGCGAACCTTCTTGTTTTTACCCGTGTAGTTGACGGCATTGCCGATTAAATTGTATAACACTTGTCCGATTTTTTGCTTGTCTGCTACCGTATAAAGCCCCTGCGCGATTTCCGCCTCGAAGCGATATCCCTGTTTTTCAGAAAGATAGTCGAACCGAGTAAGTATTTCACAGCAATATTCGCAGAGATCGAACGGTTCCAACGAAAGATCCTGTATCCCCGAACGGATTTTTGAAAGGTCCAAAACGTCCGAAACGAGGGACGCCAGACGGTCTGCTTCATCAATGATAATTTGCGCGCTTTGCTCTCTTTTCTCCTTATCCTCACCATGGAAGTCCACCAGCATCTCCGCGTACGCCTTAATCATAGTCAGCGGCGTTTTAAAATCGTGGGAAACGTTGGCGATTAGCTCCTTTTGCATGCGGTCAGCTTTGGACAACTCGTCCTTTGCAAAATTTAGGGAGGAGGACAAGCCCTGCATCTCCTCGAAATAATCTTCACCATGGAAGTCCACTTCGAAATCCCCGCGCGCCAACCGTTGCGCCTTGGCGGAAATTTCGTCCAAAGGACGAATCAGCACCCCGGAGATCGCGCTGGACGCCGCAAACGAAAGCACGAATACGAACAATGCAATCCAGAGCATCCGCACGCCCAACTCTCTTTCAACCGCTAATAGCAGCTCCAACGATTGATACACGTACAGATAGGTATCCTCGCTCTGCCCGTCGTACCCAGGCAACGCCGCGCCGTATACAAATCCACCTCTGGCAGCATAGATAACGCTTCTATGGTTTTCCACCGTTGCGCCATCATTCGCAAGCTGTTCTTTATGCGTTTCAATCACCTTGGAAAAATCAAAATTTTCCTTCCAAAGCGGCAAAGTCGGGTCGATATTTTCCTCCAGCGGCATCAATATATTCCCATCTTCGTCCAAGATGCAAATTTGCACCCCCTCGCGCATGGACAAATAACGCAAAAAAGCATCGTAATTGCCGCTAAATTCCTCCGAGGGCGTTTTTTGCAAAGCTTCCTGAATCCTGCCACCCTTATCGTTTAAGCTGGTAATTGCTTGTTGCCGATAAGTATCCCGTAAAACGAAGCGCTGGGTTAAGGAAAACACCAACAATAAGAGAAACGAGAGACCCGCAAACACAGCCCAAAGAACGAAAAACATACTCGTCTTCCGTTTTTTCGTTTTCCATTTTGTCAGCCAACCATTCCTTGCCATGTTCTATGCCTCGAATTTATACCCTAAGCCACGCAGCGTAATGATGAATTTTCGATATTCCTTGAGGTTGGAACGTAACATTTTGATATGCGTATCCACCGTTCTGTCATCCCCAAAAAAGTCGAAACCCCACACTTCGGACAAAAGCCTCTCCCTCGTCAGGGCAATCCCCTTGTTCTTTGCCATATAAAAGAGTAATTCGTATTCCTTCGGGGTCAGCGAAATCTTTTCCCCGTTTACGTAGACGTTTCTGCCCTCCGGGTCAAGCATAAGTCCCTCGAACTGCAGACCACTACTGCGATTTTTCTCCTTTACAGCGCGGCGCTTTGCCACCGCATGAATACGGGCCAACACTTCCTTGGGGGAAAACGGCTTGGTCACGTAATCGTCCACACCAAGTTCAAACGCGCGAAGCTTGTCGTACTCCTCTCCCAGCGCCGAAAGCATAATCACCGCCACATCCTTCTCCCGTAAAATCCGACGCACCGCCTCCAGCCCGTCCATCTTCGGCATCATAACGTCCATCAGGACGACATCAAATTCCATCTGCCGACAAAGTTGCACTGCCTCTTCGCCGTTCGATGCCTCCACCGCCTCATAACCGCCGTGAATGACATATTCTCTTAACACTTCACGAATCATTCGTTCGTCGTCCACGATTAAAACTCTCATGTTCCTTACTTCCTTTTCCCGTGTATTGCCTTGTCTAGATTATAACCGACAAACGCAAGAATTTACCATAAAATACTGTGAAAGATAAATGAAATTTTGACGTTTTTTCTTCTTTTACACAGAAAATGCAAAAAAATAACGACTTTGTGTTTTCAGTATAACAAAAAACGGGTATTTTGTCAATACCCGTAATCTCTTTTTTTTGGCTAGATGACAGAGCCTTTTTATTCGCATTCCTCAAAGGAACGCCTGCATTCCGCAGGCGGCGCGTTTGTTTTCACTGCAGGCCGTTGCCCTTTAAAACCGATATTCACCAAAATAACGTCTTCCCCGATTTTGACGATGTTTTTCAGATCAATAAAATATTCCTCTCGTTTGAACCCAAAGGCGCGGCTACCGGGAACGACAAACCCCAAAATGCGATTTTCTGGGTAACAGAACACCAAATCGCACACTCGCCCCAGCTTTTTGCCGTCCATCGTATTCACAACCTCTTTTTTCCGAAGTTCGTTAAAGCTAAGCTCCATATCCCACCCCCATACCTCATTATATGCAACGTAAACAGCTTTCGTGCCTGTCCCAAGTGAAAGGAATGAAATTCGTTTTCAACGAGTGAAATTCACCTTTAGTGAATGAAATCGCGGGGGCGATGAAATCCTGCAAAGCAGGATTATGGAAAGATTATATATCAAAAAAGAGTGGCTTCACGCCACCCTTTTCTTCTCTTTTCACGATATATTTTTGCGAATGGATTGCAGGGCAGTTTTTTCAAGGCGGGAAACCTGCGCCTGCGAAATACCGATTTCTTCGGAAATTTCCGTCTGCGTTTTTCCCTCGTAATATCGGAGCAATAAAATCTTCTTTTCCCGCTGACCAAGGCGCTCTAACGCCGCTTGCAAGGCAACACGCTCCGTCCAAATCTCGTCGGTGTTTTTCTCGTCGGAGAGCTGGTCCATAAGAAGTAAGGTATCCCCTGCCTTGTTATACACAGGCTCGTACAGCGAAATCGGGTCAGAAATGGCATCTAAAGCGTATACAACCTCACTTTCCTTTACCTGCATTTCCTCGGCGATTTTCTGTATGGTCGCCTCTTCGTCACGCTCCTCGATACGCTCCCTTGCTTTCAAGACCTGATAGGCGGTGTCACGAATACTGCGCGACACCCTAAGAGAGTTTCCGTCCCGTAAAAACCGTTTCATCTCCCCGATGACCATCGGCACGGCGTAGGTGGAAAAACGCACCCCTATGCTGATATCGAAATTATCTATCGCCTTAATCAAACCGTAACAGCCCGCCTGAAACAAATCGTCCTGACAAGCGTTGCGGCTGCGAAACCGTTTCATCAGGGAAAGCACCAACCGTAAGTTCCCTTCAATCAATTTCTCCCTCGCGTAACTATCCCCTGCCTTTGCGCGGAGCATCAGTTCCTCATTTTCCCTCGTCGTCAGTTTTGGCAAGCCTGCCTCGCTAATCCCACAAATGGCTACCTTTTGCATATCTGTTCCTCCTTTTTCTTATGTAGAAAAGCCGTGAAATTAAGGAAAAACCGTTAGGCAGGTATGCGTTTAGTATGGAAAACCATCCCAGTTTTTATACATCAGTATGTTTTTGAAAGCTCCTTTTTTAATCGAGCAATAATCTTCTTTTCTAAGCGTGAAATGTAGCTTTGGGAAATGCCTAAGATGTCGGCAACGTCCTTTTGCGTCATCTCCTCGCCCCCAAACAGCCCAAAGCGCAAATACATGATTTTTCGCTCCCGTTCCGTCAGCTTTTCCAAGGCATCTTTCAGCTGTTGGCGTTCCACTTCCCCCTCTAATTCGCCGTAGACCGTTTCCGCAGAAAGTCCTAAGACGTCGGATAACAGTAGCTCGTTGCCGTCAAAATCGGTGTTTAACGGCTCGTCAAAGGAAATCTCCGTACGCAGTTTGCTAGTGCGGCGAAGATACATCAAAATCTCGTTTTCAATGCACCGAGAGGCATAGGTTGCTAGCTTGATATTTTTGTCCACACGGAAGGAATTAACCGCTTTGATGAGACCTATCGTGCCGATAGAAATTAAATCGTCGGGGTCAACGGAAGTATTGTCGAATTTTTTCGCAATATACACCACCAACCTTAAATTGTGTTGGATGAGCTTGCTTTTCGCCTCTTCCGCCTCGCTTTCTCCTGCGAACAATAGCCGCAAAGCCTCCCCTTCTTCCTCGGCAGACAAGGGTCTTGGCAAAGCCTCGCCCCCACCGCAAACATAATCCACCGTCGGCTTTACCTCGACCGCGTGGAAATAATCCAAAAAAATATTGACAATCTCTCTCAATCCCATTTTTTCACCTCTCTATTCCAGCGGCGGCAACAGCAGCTGGTACTCCTTTCCTGACATATGTATCGAAGCAGATAAATACGCGCCCTCTATCCGCTTTTTCCCCTTACCGACAAACACCCAAACCTGGTCTACCGCATATAGGCCTACGCGCTTTTCCCCCGACACCGTGCTGACGGTGATATAACGGCAGGGCGGCGACACCCCAAACAGCCGATATAATAGGTCTGGAGACGCAAAGCAGACGGGTTTGCCATCACAAGTGGCTCGATTGCCCGTGTCCACCAAGCCTTTCAGCTTACATCGGGTTTGTCCGTGCGCGACCTCACAACATACTATATGCGCGCACGCGCGCTTTCTTTCATATAATTTTGCAACTCCCCATTTTATCAAGCCAACGAATACCGCCACCGCCGCCAGTAAGCCCCCGACGGGGATTTTCGTGAGTATTCCACCTCCCACCGCCGTGTAGTACGGAATTTGAAA
The DNA here is from genome assembly GCA_045654025.1 of Candidatus Scatosoma sp. Classification (GTDB taxonomy): domain Bacteria; phylum Bacillota; class Clostridia; order Christensenellales; family Borkfalkiaceae; genus Scatosoma. The sequence goes on along the minus strand of JAZOMO010000024.1, from coordinate 18,245 downwards.
ACCCTCTAAAATCGCCACCAGTCCACCGCCAAAGCAAAATGACAACCCATAGAATAAGGCAAGAGTCAACGCATACCTGCCCCTATGTTTTTGCCGTTTTAAGGCGATAAGAACGAGCGCCCCGCCAGCCAAAAGCTTGATTGTATAGTTTAGCCAAGCGGGAAAGGGGAGAAAGGGAAACAGCACGGCAAACACCGCCCCAGCCACGCCGCCAAGAACGATTCGCCACCAAACAACCTCCTGCCGAGCCGCAGACATCGCCAAATATAATAACGCCCCGTCCAGCAAAAAATTTTCAATAATCGCATCCTCAAGGTAAATTTCCACCCCACCTTCCTCCGCTCTGCCCATTATAACGGATTTGGAAGGGCTTTTTATGGCGAAAATCGTCGAAGTTTCTCCCGTCTTGTCTTTTTAAAAAAAAGAAAAACTCCCCGAAGGGAGTTGGCATATTTTATAATAGTATCTTGTCCGTCCTTTAAAAAGCATTCGGGATATGCACGATTTCGTCAGGGTACACCTCGATTACGTCAAAGCGTGCGTTCGGCTCTATCCCCTTTCCGTAATGCAGGGCAATCTTGCGGTACCTTGCCTGCTTGTCGGCGTTGACCGCCTGCTTTGCCGTGGCAAAGTCGGCGCTCGTGCGGGTTTTTACCTCTACAAACACGACCTCTTTGCCGTCCAAAAACACCAAATCCGCCTCGCCGTACGGGGTTGTATAGTTGCGTTTTAACAGCTTATAGCCCTGCTTTTTGAGGTACTGTTCCGCAAGCTTTTCCCCTTGCTTTCCTAAAAGTTTTTTGTGAAGGTCCGTCTGTGTATCGGGCATAAGCCTTGCTCCTTAATCGCCTGAATGTGCGCCGCCGTACCGTACCCCTTGTTGCTGTCGAAGGCATAGGCAGGGTACTGCTTTGCATACTCGTCCATCATCGCATCACGATGTACTTTGGCAACGATGCTCGCCGCGCCGATAGAATAGGAGAGCGCATCCCCCTTGATGATGCTGTGCTGACGTTGGGGAACGTCAATCGTCATATTGCCGTCGGTAAGTACCACGTCAGGCTGAATTTCCAGCCCCTCAATCGCCTTTTTCATGCCAAGCTTGGTCGCCTCTAAAATGTTGATTTCGTCAATCATTTTCTCGCTGACCTCGTACACGGTATAGGCAATTGCCTTTTCTTTGATTTTTTTCGCAAGCTCCTCACGCTTTTTTGCAGAGAGCTTTTTACTATCGTCCACACCAACGATGAGGTCTGCCTCCTCAATCGGCATAATCACCGCCGCGCACACGACGGGGCCAGCCAGAGGGCCTCTGCCCACTTCGTCAACCCCTGCGATATATTGAAAACCCTTTGCCTGCAAAGCCCGTTCATATTGCAACTTTTCGTCTGCATTCCAAACCTTTCTCGCCATTAGAAATCCCAGTCCTTATAATCGCTTGCGTTCTCCAAGGTAATTCTACCCACTCTGCCCTTTCTGAAATCGTCAATGAGGGCCTTTGCGCCACGCTCGTAGTCAAATTCACCACCGCGCAGGATAAAGCCACGACGTTTGCACAGCGCCTCGTACATCCCCAGCTTTTCGGAAAAATCGGTGATGCCATATCGTTCGGTGAGGCACGCAGGATATTTTTCCGCAAGCTCGCCCAAAAGCTCCAACGCGACGTCGTCCATATCCAAAATATCGTCATTGATCGAACCGATATACGCCAAGTGGCGCGCATGGTATTGATTATCGAACGAAGGGGGCATCGTGCCGGGCGTGTCCAAAAGGTCGAACGCGCCGCATTTGATAAAGCGCACGTCCCTCGTCACCCCTGCTTTGTCGCCCGTCTTCGCGCGCTTTTCACCACTCATCAGGTTGACGACCGTACTCTTTCCAGAGTTAGGAATCCCTGCCACCATAAAGCGGAAAGTACGGTTTAAGCCCTTTGCCTCTGCCCGTTCCCGTTTTTCCTCGGTCATCTGCGTCAGCTTTTGGGTAATCAAACGCTTTGTGGAAACGTTGGTACTGTCCGTGCGGATACATACCCTACCCTTGCTTTCAATGAGGCGAACAAAGGCATCCGTCTTGTTCGGGTCGGCAAGGTCGGCTTTGTTAAGAAGGTACAAAATCGGCTTTGCGCCGAAGATTTTATTCAAGTTTTTGTTATACGTGGCAATCGGGGCGCGCGCGTCCAAAACGCAAATTACGCCGTCGCAAAGATCCCTCTTTGCCTCCATATCACGCATGGCTTTGGTCATATGCCCCGGAAACCATTGTATATTTTTCATGGGTCGTTCTCCGTTCTACCCGTACATGGGTACTATTTTTTTAATAAATCGGGACGGCATTTCTGCGTAATGATGAGCGCCTGCTCCCTGCGCCAAGCATCCACCTTGGCATGGTCGCCCGAACGCAATACTTCGGGCACGCAAAGCCCCTTATATTCCTGCGGACGGGTGTACTGCGGATATTCCAAGAGGTTTTGCGAAAAGCTCTCGTCAATCAACGACGAAGTGGAAATCACCCCGTCCACGTACCGAGAAACACTGTCCGCAAGCACCATCGCAGGCAACTCACCGCCCGTTAACACATAATCCCCGATGGAAATTTCCTCGTCGATAAACAGGTCGATAACACGCTGGTCAACCCCCTCGTAATGCCCGCACAAAAGGAGCAAGCGGGGATATTCCACCAGCTCGAATACCTTTTGTTGGCAGAGGGTTTTTCCCTTGGGTGACAGATAGATGCGATGCGCCTCGTGATCAGGGTCAATCGCCTCGATTGCGCTACCGATAGGCTGGGGCATCATGACCATACCTGCGCCGCCGCCGAAGGGATAATCGTCGCATTTTAGATGCTTATCCTGCGTGTAGTCGCGAATATTCACAATATTAATTTCAATTTTTCCCGATTTTTGGGCTCTGCCCAAGATACTCTCCTGCAACGCAGAAAACATCTCGGGAAATAAAGTCAAAATATCAATTCTCATACTTCTTTCTCTTGATATGCTTTGTCAAAAAATTACAAAATTGCCTCTACGAACGCGCGGGAATCAAAGTATTCAAGGTCGTCCATTTTCTCGCCTACGCCTGCGTAGAGAACGGGCAAGCCAAGCTCCTCTGCAAGAGAGAACACAAAGCCGCCTTTTGCCGTGCCGTCGAGCTTGGTCAGCACTAAGCCGTCCAAGGAAACCGCTTCGTCAAAGACACGGGCTTGGTTGACGGCGTTTTGACCCGTCGTTGCATCCAAAACAAGCAATTTTAAGAAGTCCGCCTCAGGGTATTCACGCAGGACAACCCTATCCATCTTCTTCAGTTCGTTCATCAGGTTGTCCTTCACGTGCAATCTGCCTGCCGTGTCAATAATGAGTACGTCCGTATTCTTTGCCTTGGCAGAGCATACCGCATCGTACACAACCGCCGCAGGATCACTGCCCTCTTCGTGGCGAACGATACGCACCTTTGCCCTATCCGCCCAAACCGCCAGCTGTTCGCTTGCCGCCGCGCGGAAGGTGTCCGCCGCCGCAACGGTGACCGACTTGCCCTGCTTTAGATAATAGTGCGCCAGCTTGCCCACCGTTGTCGTCTTACCAACGCCGTTGACACCCACCAGCATAATCACGCAAGGATAAGCGGGCTGTTCCACCTCGCTCTCCTCTAAAATATCCACCAGAACGTCCCGAAGTAAAGACACGACATAGTCGCCGTCCTTCAGTTTTTCGTCCATCGCGCGTTGTTTTACACGCTCTACCACCTCGCCTGCCGTCGATACCGAAACGTCGGATGCAATCAGCAGTTCCTCTAAATCCTCGTAAAATTCGTTGCCGAGTTTGTTTTTCGCAAACAACATTCTCAGCTTTGCGCCAAAGCCGTCCTTCGTCTTTTTGAGCGCATTAAAAAATTTATCGAAAATTCCCATATCTTTCCTTTATGCGATACCTGCCCGCCGTATGCACGGCAGGCAGTACCCATTTTTTCTATTATTCCACAGTACCTGCGCCCATACTCTCGACCTCCGCCAGCTTGACGGAGATGATTTTGGAAACGCCCTTTTCCTGCATCGTTACACCAAAGAGGGTGTCTGCCTGGTTCATCGTCGGCTTTCTATGCGTGATGACGATAAACTGCGTGTCAGCCGCAAACCTCTTCAAGTAGGTTGCAAAACGATCTACGTTCGCATCGTCGAGCGCCGCCTCGATTTCGTCCAAAATACAGAAGGGCATCGGGTTGGATTTCAGGATTGCAAAGAGGATTGCAATCGCAGTCAGAGCGCGTTCGCCACCCGACAGCAAGCTGATTTTCGACAGCTTCTTTCCGGGAGGGCAAGCCACGATTTCTACGCCTGCGTTCAGCGGATCTTCGTCCACCGAATAGTCAAGTTGCAATTCTGCCTTACCACCGCCAAACAACTGCTTAAACGTCAGCTGGAAGTTCTCGTTGATGCGCGCAAAGTTCTCGTTGAACACACGCAACATCTCTGCGCGAACGTCCTGCAGGATCTTATCCAAATCTTCCATCGCTTTGACGATGTCGTCACGCTGAGTGGTCATCTCGTCATAGCGTTCCTTCTCCGCCGCATACTCTTCCACAGCGTTGTGGTTGATTGCGCCCAGCGAAGTGATTTTGCGCTTTAATGCAGAAATGGTATTGTTCGCCTCGGTGACCTTAAAGCCTTCCTTTCTATACGGCAGGCAAGCCTCATAATCGAGGCCGTACTCTTCCATAATATGGTCGCGCAAGCCTTCGAGACGAGAGCGTACCATACTAACCGACATTTCATTTTCGTGACGTTTTTCAGTGAGTTCGGAAAGCTCTTGTTGCGCCGTTTCCTTCTTGCCTTCCAGCTCAGCAAGCTGTGCGTTGATGACTTCCTTTTCCTTGGAGAGCGCCTCTAAGCGTTCGACGATGACCTGCACCGCCGCCTTTTCTTCCTCGGTGAGTTCCTTCGCCTCTGCCTCCGTTTCCAGCCCCTGCAGCATTTCCTCTGCCGTCAGCTTTTCACGGGAAGTATCGACGATGCGTTTTAAGAGGTCTTCCTTTTCTACGCTCAGGCGGTCGTAGTCCTCCGCAAACTTTTTCAAGCTTGCATTCAGAGCCGCCATTTCCACCTCTAATTCGTGCAATTTCTTACTCTTTTCGTCGCGTTCCGCCTTGTACGACTCGCATTGATTTTTCTGCGAGGAGAGCATTTCCTCTGCGCTGTTGCGAAGCGCAAGCAATTCCTCTGCGCTCTGCGTAGAGTTCGCCGCCTGACCTTCAAGCAAAGCAAGCTTTGCCTTGAAATCTTCCAGCGTACCGCTGTAAATCTGCACGTCTGCCTCTACCTCGGCAAGCGAACGCATCAGCGAGCTTTCCCTCTGCGTCAAGGATGCAATTTCCGTGTTCGCGTTTTGGTACTTCGCGCGCAAGTCCTCTACCTCTTGGTCGAGCTGCTCTTTTTCCTGTTCGTGGTCGCGCAAGGTCGCCGTAATCTTGTCGATGTAGCGCTGTTTTCTTGCAATTTCTTCCTTGCAGTTTTGAATGTTTCTTTCATGCGAAAGAAGACTGGAATTTCTGCGTTCCTGGCTACCGCCGCTCATTGCGCCGCTGGTCAGGATTTGGTTGCCGTCAAGGGTAACGATTTTGAAGGCGTTGCCGTACTTTCTGCCGATGACCGTTGCGTTTGCAATCGTGTCGCAAACGAGGGTACAACCAAGCAGATTGTATACGACGTTATAATAGTATTCGTCAAATTTAACGAGTTCAGTCGCAAGCCCAACCACCCCTCGCTCGTCCAAAGCGCGTTCGATTTCACGGGTGTTGTTGCGGGGTTTCATACTCTCGACGGGGAAGAAGGTCGCTCTGCCGCCGCCCGTTCTTGAGAGGTATTCGATGAGGTATCTACCGTCGTCCATTTTGGGTACGACGATGTTTTCCATCGCGCCACCAAGAGCCGTGACGATCGCCGATTCGTATTTTTGTTCGGTCTTGAGGACGTCTGCCACCGTACCACAGATACGCTTGCCGATTTCAGGGTTCGTCTTTGCAACAAGCAACAATCTGCGAACGGAATCACGATACCCTTCAAAGCGGTTCTTCGCCGCAATAAAGCCTTCCAGCTTTTCTTCCAAAGCCGCAAGCTGCGCCTTTGCATTGAACAGTTCCTGGTTGAAATTGTTGATATTCGATTGCAGTTCGCGCGATTCTTCAACCTGCTCTTCCAGCTTGCTGACACCGCCACCGACCAGCTCCATCAGTTTCTTTAAGTCGCTCTTTACGGCAGAAAGCTCGTCCGCAAGGTCGTCCTTGCGCGCACGATTTTTCGCAAGCGCCGCCTCGACGTCTGCAATACGCTCTCTCGTTGCCGACAGCTGGGAATCCAGCGCGCCTTGGTTCTTTTTCAATTCGGAAATTTCCTCTGCGGAGGAAAGCTGACTCTTGTGCTGTTCTTCGGAGAGTCGTTCAAAGACCGCAATCTTGCTTTCAAGCGATGCGATAGAGCTACGAAGTACGTCCGTCTCCGTTTCGATATGGGAAATGCGTTCGATTGCCACTTTCTTTTCCCGTTCGCCGCGGGCAAGCTCGTCCCCGATTTCCCCAACGCGAACCTTGCCGCCTTCCAAGAAAATCGCCGCCGCCTCAATCTGCGAACGGTACGCGCTGATTTTTTCGCGCACCAGCTTCAATTCGCCGTCCTTACGCTCGTTGCCGACGGAGAGCGCGACGTGTTGGTCATGCAACTCCGCAATCTCGCCGTCCGCGCGCGCAATCTTAGCCCTGCCTTCTTCCAAAAGACGGTTGGTGCGTTCAATCTCTGCCGTCAGGTCGATAATCTTATCGGAAATCGCCGCAATCTCCTTCCTAAACTTCGCCGTTTCGTTTTCGGAATTTTCCATGCGGTATATGTACATGTTGATTTCGTTGTCCTTGAGCATCGAAGCGTACTCTTGGTACAACTTAGCGCCGTCTGCCTGCTTTGCCAAAGGCCCTAAACGGCGTTCTACCTCGTCCAAACGCTGGGCGTAAATCGCCAAATCATTCGATGCCGCCGCAATTTTATTTTCGATTTCTTCCTTGCGCTTCTTGTTGTTCATCAAGCCTGCGGCTTCTTCGAAAATTTCTCTGCGTTCGGCAGGGCGGCGGTTCATAATCTGCTCTACCTTGCCTTGGCTGATGATAGAGTATCCCTCTTTCCCCAAACCTACGCCATGGAAAAGGCGCACGAATTCCTTCAATCTGCTGGGGTCGCCGTTCAAAAGATAGCGGCTGTCCCCGTTACGATACAGACGACGGGTCATCGCAACCTCGTCAAGATCCACGTCGAAAATACGCTTAGTGTTGTCAAACACCAGCGTGACCTCGCTGTAAGAGCTCTGCTTTCTCTCTACCGTACCGCCGAAGATGACGTCCTGCATGTTCGAGCCGCGAAGCTGCTTTGCAGACTGTTCGCCAAGCACCCAACGCACAGCGTCGGCAACGTTACTCTTACCACAGCCGTTCGGGCCAACGATACAGGTAACCCCTTCTTCAAAGCGAATGACCGTCTTATCTGCAAACGACTTAAAGCCGTGTAAGTGAATTTCCTTTAATTCCACTTTCTTACTCCTTTTTCTTTCTTTTCAGCGCCTTTAACTTTGTTAAAAGCACCTTTGCCGCCTCTTGTTCTGCGGCACGCTTGGTTGCGCCCGTGCCCATACCCGTTTCGCCCTGCGCGGTAGCCGAACAATAAAAGGTAGGCGCGTTGTCCAGTCCTTCCTTTCGAAAGTCGTAGGTAGGCAAATCCTTGCCGTCCTTTTGCAGGTATTCCTGCAAAGCCCCTTTATAGTTTTGTTCGGTCGCGTTGTCGGCAAGCAACGGATGCCGCCGCAGGAACGCGCGCGCCTCTTCGATGCCGCCGTCCAGATACACCGCGGCAAGCAGGCTCTCGTAAAGGCTGGACACCGTCTTATCACCGACGTTGTCCTTACCGCCGAAGTAGCGCAAATGTTCCGCCACGCCCATACGTAGTACCGCCTCTTTCAAGGGCAATTTGCTGACGAGGCTCTGACGGTTTTTCGTCATCGCGCCTTCCGTCGAAACGCTGTCGAAATATTGTTTTTCGGTAATCAGCAGTTCGAGCACCGCATCCCCTAAATATTCCAACCGTTCGTTGTCAACGCCCCCGTGCGCCCGCGCGTACGATACGTGCGTCAGCGCCGTTTCCAACAAAGCTTTGTTGGAAAATACGTAGCCTATTTTCTTTTCAATCGCCGCAAGGTTAAGCATTCTCTGCCTCAGCCGCCTGCGCTTTCGCCTCTTCTGCTTTGCGGATTTCCTCCAACATTTCGGAAATCTTACCTACCATGTCGCCACGAACGGCATCTGCCGCTTGTCCGATACATACCGCAAAGCCCTTCGCCTTGGAGTTGCCATGGCCCTTCACCACAACCTTGGAAAGCCCCAGCATCATCGCGCCGCCACAACGTTCATAATCCAAGCTCTTTTTAATCTTGCCGATGATACCGCTAACGATTGCCGCTCCCAGCATCGTGAAGATATTGCGCTTGAATTCACGCTTCATAATCTGACCGACTGCCTTGCCCGTGCCTTCAATCGACTTCATGGCGATATTGCCCGTATAGCCGTCGGACACCACGACGTTGACGTCGCCCAGCATAATCTCTCTACCCTCGACGTTGCCCACGTAGTTGACACCGGGGGTCGTCTTCAAAGCCATATTCGCCTCTTGGTGTACGAGGTCGCCCTTGTGGTCTTCCGTGCCATTGTTGAGGAGACCAACCGAAGGGTTTTCCACGCCGTACGCCGCCTTTGCGTACGCCGTACCCATCAGCGCAAAGTGCACGAGGTTTAAAGGCTTACATTCAAGGTTTGCACCACAGTCGCAAAGCAGGGTAATCCCACCGTGCGCATTCGGAAGGGAAGGACAAAGAGCCGGACGGGAAATGCCGCGCACTCTGCCCAAAATCAGCACGCCACAGGAGAGCACCGCCCCCGTAGACCCAGACGAAACCACGCCGTCTGCCTTGCCTTCTTTCACCAAACGGAACGCCACCACGGTAGAGGAATCCTTCTTCATTTTTACCGCCTTTGCAGGCTCTTCCTCATTCGTGATAATTTCCGTCGTATGTACGACCTCAACACGGCTCGTATCATACTTGTATTTTGCAAGCTCTGCCTCTACCGCCGTCTTATCGCCGCAAAGATAAAGGAAGAGGTCCTTTTGCTGCTCAAGCGCCTGCACCGCGCCCTTTACCTGCTGTTCGGGTGCGTAATCGCCACCCATTGCATCGACTGCAATTCTAATCATACTCATCATTATTTCTCCCAATTAATACTCGCAGTTGCCCACCGTTCTAGGATAGGGAACGACGTCACGAATGTTGGCAATACCCGTCAGGTACATCACCATTCTTTCAAAGCCCAAGCCAAAGCCTGCGTGCTGCGTGCCGCCAAATCTACGAAGATTGAGATACCACCAGTAGTCTTCGGGGTTCATACCAAGTTCCTCGATACGAGCCTTCAGCTTTTCGTAATCGTCTTCACGTTGCGAACCGCCTACCAGCTCCCCGATGCCAGGCACCAGCAAGTCTGCCGCCGCAACCGTCTTGCCGTCGTCGTTTTGCTTCATATAGAACGCCTTGATTTCCTTCGGGTAATCGGTGAGGAATACGGGCTTTTTGAACACCTGCTCGGTGATAAAGCGTTCGTGCTCGCTCTGCAAATCCTTGCCCCAGAAGATGTTTTTGTCGTCGAACTTGTCCGCGTTCTGTTTCAAGATTTCAATCGCTTCAGTGTAGGTCAAGCGTACGAAAGCGTTGCTGCGTACGTTCTCCAAACGTTCTAACAAGCCCTTGTCCACGAACTGGTTGAGGAAGGCAAGCTCGTCTGCGCAGACGTTCATCACGTGGTCGATAACCGCTTTGACCATCGCCTCGGCTACGTCCATATCCCCTGCCAAGTCGCAGAACGCCATTTCCGGTTCAATCATCCAGAATTCCGCCGCGTGACGGGTGGTGTTGGAATGTTCCGCGCGGAAGGTAGGCCCAAAGGTATACACGTTGCCAAACGCCATCGCGTACGTTTCCGCCGACAACTGCCCAGATACCGTCAAGGACGCCTTCTTGCCGAAGAAGTCCTTTTTATAGTCCACGGGCTTGCCCGATTTTACCTGCTCGTCAAGATCCACCGTCGTCACTTGGAACATTGCGCCTGCGCCCTCGCAGTCACTTGCGGTGATGATGGGGGTGTGCACGTAAACAAACCCTTGGTCGTTGAAGAATTTGTGGATAGCAAACGCCGCCTCGCTGCGGATACGGAACGCCGCCCCAAACAAGTTCGTTCTCGGTCTAAGGTAAGCAATTTCACGCAAGAACTCTACCGTGTGGCGTTTTTTCTGCAGGGGATAGTCGGGGGTGGATTCGCCCTCTACCACAATCTTCGACGCCTTGATTTCATACGGCTGTTTGTTTTCAGGGGTCAGGATAACTTCGCCCGTGATAACGAGAGAACAGCCCACGTTTTGGTGCGCAATTTCGTCGTAGTTTTCAAGCGTTTCACGCTCGAATACAATCTGCGTATTCTTAAAGCAGCTACCGTCGTTCAGCTCGATAAAGCCAAACGCTTTCGAATCGCGAATGCTCTTCGCCCAACCAGCCACGACAACCGTCTTGCCGCCGTAACTTCCCAAATCCTTTGCCAATGTTTTCAGTTGCAATCTTTCCATAATCAACCTGCCTTTTTTAGGAAAAGCGATATTTTCTTCTTGAGGCGCCTTCCTTGCTTTATACTTATACAAAATAAGTATAACATTTTTTCCCAGAAAAGACAAGGGTTTGAACGAAATTTTTACCCTGCTTTTTCGGATTTTTTTCCGATTACGCCCCTTTGGGGCGCATATTCGTCCGCGCGCAACCGCCGCGCGGCAATCAAAACCCCTTTTTCATAGGTGTATAGATAGCTTTCACTCTTCAGCCCGTTTACCCCATAGCGAAGTATCCCCTCTGCCCCCTCCTCGACAATCGGCTCTGGCGGTGGGATTTCCTGCAACGTTCTGCTCTCGATAGAATACGTCCTGCCGTCCGACTTTCCATAAAGTGTAAACCGCAACCAGTCCTTCCCTACCTCGGCAGAAATATACACCGTTTCGGCGTGAGGATTATACAGCCTAAGGTCGCTATAGCTCGACACCATCGCATCGCGTGAGGGCGGAACGTAGCCAACACGCAGAGAATGAGGATGATATTCAAGCACCGTCAAACCCGACAAAATCGCGGCGTTGTACAGCGTGGTGCTGACCTGACAAACACCGCCGCCAACCCCTACGACAAATTCACCCCCTGCAATCACTTTCGCCTCTTGGTAGCCGTTCTCCTTCGTCCTTGGGCCAACCGCGCCGTTGAAGGAAAATTCGCCGTACGGTTGCAACGCAATTCCATTCAAACGCCGAGCCGACAAGCGGATATTCTCACACCTGCCCCCATCATTTTCGTTGAAATAGGTGGTATAGGAGGATAATTTTTCCCTTGGGTGCGATTCGGACGATACGGAGAAAACGTACGTCGAAATGCCGCACAAAAAAAGATACGCGCCTGCCAGCGCAGACGCGTATATGAAAACCTTTCTTTCTCTTTTTCTTTTTTGCATGGCTTCCCTCATCTACGATTATGTAGACGGCTTAGCCTCTTGCTTTTAGCAAAGTCAGCAACTCCTCGCCTGCATAGAACACGGGCGAGCCGATTGAACGCGACGTCCCTTCTTCCCAGTGGGTATCCGAACCGCCGCTGACCCACAGACCATACTTTTTCGCATAGCCCAAATAGGTTTCCGTCTGCAAGGGAGTATGGGTAGAATAATGACATTCTATACCATGCAAACCGTATTCTTTCAGCGAGGCTATCAACCTTTCCTTTTTATCCTCGTCAAAGCGGATTCTACCAGGGTGCGCCAAAAACGCCACGCCGCCACAAGCGCGAATACAGTCAATGGCTTGATAGGGGTCAGGTCTGCCGATATTGCTATCCGCGGCTTTTCCGCTGTCTAGATACCGAACGTATACCTCACCGGGGGTGATTGCTAAATATTTTGCCGTTGCGCGCGCCACGTGCATCGTGTGCAAAGGAGCGTTTTTGTCCGATTGACAAGCGCGCACGTCTTCCAACGTCACGGGAACACCCAGTTCGTTCAACCTCTTAATCCGTTCGCAAGCCCTTGCATGCCCGGCATCCACACGCGCCTGCTTGAAGGCATGGTACGCCTCGTTGCATTCACAGCCATACCCCAAAACGTGAATTCTATCCCCGTCTAAATAGGCGGAAATCTCCCATCCGTCCACGTAGGTCAAGCCGTATTTTTTCGCCGCCGCGCGCTTTTCTTCCAAGCCGTTCATCGTGTCGTGATCGGTAATCGAAATCGCCTCCACGCCTGCAAATTTCGCCCTTTTACAGACCTCGTCAGGGGTGTAAATCCCGTCCGAATACACGCTGTGCGTGTGAAAATCCGCACGCATCATACGCCCTTCTCCTGCTTGATTTTCCCCGCCTCGATACGAATTTTATTCGCCTCTGCGCCGTACAATACCCGCTCGGCGTGCGTGCAGGTCAAAATTGTCTGCAAGCCTTCAATCTTCTTCACTAGCTTTTTGCGACGAGGCAGGTCTAATTCACTCATCACGTCGTCTAAAATCAGTACGGGATATTCCCCGCAAAGCTGTTTGAAAATCTCCACTTCGGCAAGCTTTACAGACAGCGCCGCCGTCCTCGTCTGCCCCTGTGAGGCATACGCCTTTGCGTCCATTTCCCCGATAAAGAAGTCGATGTCGTCACGGTGAGGGCCCACCGTCGTAAACCCACGATAGAGGTCGTTTTCGTAATTATTTTTCAGGCGTCGCAACAGCGCCTGCGCAATCTCCTCTTCCCCTTCGCCGTACTTTCTCGTGGACGTGAGGGTCAGCTTTTCCTTACCTTCGGTAAGGTAGGCGTGCAATTCCTGCGCGTAAGGGGCAAGCTTTTCCAAAAACTCCACTCGTTTTTGAATGATGACGGCGGCGTATTGACAGAGCTGTTCGTCCCAAATCGGCAACGTTTCCAGCACCATCGCCCCGTCCTTGTCCTTCAAGAGCGCGTTGCGCTGGTCGAGGATTTTGTTGTAGCGAAGTAGCGCCGTATAGTACGCAGGAGAAGTCTGCGAAATGGAAATGTTCATAAACCGACGGCGTTCGTCCGGCCCGTCCTGAATGAGGCGCAGTTCCCCCGGGGAGAAGAATACGCTGTTGACGTGGCCCATAAGGTCGGCATTTTTGCGAATGGCGCTTCCGTTGATTTTCAGTTCACGCTTGTTTTCAAAAATCTCCGCAGAGATATTGACTTTGCCGTAGCGGTTTTCCGCCTCTGCTTGGATACGCGCCGAATTCTCCCCCAAACGGATGAGTTGCTTGTCGTGCCGAATTCGCAAGGATGCGCCCGTGCAAAGGTAAAATACCGCCTCAGCACAGTTGGTTTTCCCCTGCCCGTTCTTCCCGAACAGCACATTCAACCCGTCGGAGAAGACGAATTCTTCCCGTTCGTAGTTTCTGAAATTTTGCAAGAATAATTTTTTTATAAGCATAATTCAAAAAATACCGTCAAAAACACTTTCTTTTCGTCGCGATTTATATTATAATTATACCAAAGAATTTTAAAAAAGACAAAGATTTAAGGGTACGACAGAGAAAAAAAGTAGGCAGGAAAGAAAAAATGGCAGAGTTTACGAATATGAACGAGGGAAAAAGCCAACTGAAAATTTTATGGGAGAAGATTTGTGAGCGTTTGGAAAAGGTGGTCACCCCCATTTCCTTTGATACGTTTATCCGCGATTTAGAGCCAGTGGATATCTCCGGCAGACATCTCATCTTGCGCGCAGGCACCGACCTTGCCGCCGCAACGATTATCAGCAAGCACTCCACCCAAATCAAGGACGCTATTTTAAAATACGAAGGCGGCTACGGTTTGGTTGGTTTCCGTATCATCGTAAACGGTAGTAAGGTATATAACTTGGACGCCCTCGAAGAGGACGATGCGTATCACGCTTGCCCTATCAATAAGAGCTTTACCTTCTCCTCCTTCGTTGCAGGCGCAGGCAGTAAGCTCGTATACGAGGCGGCAAAGACGGTTGCAGAAAACCCCGGCGCAATGTTCAACCCGTTGTTCATCTACGGCGAATCGGGCTTGGGAAAAACCCACCTCATGCACGCTATCGCTAACTATATGGCAGAGCACGCCCCTCAAAAGAAGGTGCTGTACACCACCTGCGATAAGTTCGTCACCGAATTCATCGATTCGCTGTCCTCGCAGGCAAGCTCTGCGCGGTTCCGTCAAAGATACAGAAACGTGGACGTTTTGATGATTGACGACATTCAGTTCTTGAAGGACAAGAAGACCACGCAGGAAGAGTTCTTCCATACCTTTAACGAGCTGTCCGCGCAAAACAAGCAGATCGTGCTCACCTCGGACAAGCACCCGCAGGAGCTTGCGATTTTGGAAGACCGACTTCGCACCCGTTTTGCAGGCGGTATGATTGCGGACATTCAGCCCCCCGAACTGGAAACGAAAATTGCCATCTTGAAAAAGAAGGCGGCGGACAGAAAATGCCCGATGATTCCGCAGGACGTTTTGGAATACTTGGCAAAGGATTCTGGCCACGACGTCAGAACGCTGGAAGGCAGATTGACCAAGGTCATCTTCGCCAGCAAGCTGAAAGAAGAGCCCATCACCCTCGCCCTCGCGCAGACCGCGCTTTCCGAATCGGTACGCGAACCGGACGAAAAGGAAGAGCTTACCCCCGAACGCATCCTCTCTGCCGTTTGCCATTATTATAAGCAGAGAAAGGACGACGTGCTCGGCAAAGGCAAAAAAGCCGAAGTCGTGAAGGCAAGACAGATTTGCGCATATTTGATGTGCGAAATGCTCTCCCTGCCCCTCGTTTCCATCGGCAACATCTTGGGCGGCAGAGATCATACGACGATTATGTACGCTCGCGATAAGATGGAAAAGCTGGTAAACACCAGCGACAAGACCGCCAAGGAAGTAGACGACATCAAGAGCATTCTGTTAAAACAATAATTTGTTTATGAGCAAGACCTTTTTAGAATATACCGCCGACGCAGTAGTCGTTGGCGCAGGGCACGCAGGCTGTGAGGCGGCGCTTGCCCTTGCAAGGACGGGACAAAACACCGTCCTTTTAACCTTGAATTTGGACAGCATCGGCTTTATGCCCTGCAATCCTTCCATCGGCGGCACGGCAAAGGGACACCTCGTCCGTGAAATCGACGCTTTGGGCGGTGAGATGGGCTTGGTTGCGGACAAGACCGCCCTGCAAATCCGCATGCTCAACGTCGGCAAAGGCGCGGCGGTACAGAGCCTGCGCGCGCAGTCGGACAAAAACGCCTACCACACCGAAATGAAACGAGTGTTGGAAAGCACCCCCAACCTCAAAATTCTGCAAGCTGAGGCAACCGAAATCCTCGTTGAAGACGGCAAGGTTTGCGGCGTTGTCACCCACTACGGTGGCATCGTACAATGCCGCGCGGTGGTACTTTGTACGGGGGTGTATTTAAACAGCGAAACAATCACGGGCGACGTCGTTAAAAAGGAAGGGCCAAACGGCTTTTCTGCGGCGACCCACTTAACGCAAAGCCTCATTGACCTCGGCTTTCACGTACGCAGATTTAAGACGGGTACGCCTGCAAGATTAGACGGGCGCACGGTCGATTACGACAAATGCGAAGTGCAACACGGCGATACGGATATCTATCCCTTCTCCTTCCTGCACGACAATCCTCCCGAAAACAAGCTCCCCTGCTACTTGACGTACACCAACCTCAAAACGCACGAAATCATCATGGAGAACTTGGACCGTTCTCCCCTCTATAACGGCGTGATTCAATCCACGGGCCCCAGATATTGCCCGTCCATTGAAACGAAGGTGGTACGCTTTCAGGACAAGGAACGCCACCAGATATTCATCGAGCCAGAGGGCGCTGACACCTTAGAAGTCTACGTACAAGGGTTATCCACTTCGATGCCCCACGACGTACAGCGGCAAATGTATAGCTCCGTCGTCGGGTTAGAGAACGCGCAAATCGTGCGCTATGGCTACGCCATAGAATACGACTGCATCGACACCCTAGACGTCCTGCCCACCCTCGAATTTAAGAAGGTAGAGGGCATCTATACCGCAGGTCAAATCAACGGTACTTCGGGCTATGAGGAGGCGGCGGCGCAGGGGCTTATGGCAGGGCTCAACGCCTCGTTAAAACTCCAAGGCAAGCCCCCCTTTGTTCTCCGTCGCGACGAAGCGTATATCGGGGTACTCATCGACGACCTCGTCATCAAGGGCACGGACGAGCCCTACCGTATGATGACCTCGCGCGCAGAGCACCGCATTTGCTTAAGACAAGACAACGCTGACTTCCGTCTGACCCCCCTTGGGTATGAGATGGGCTTGGTCAGCGAGGAACGCTACGCGCGCTATCAACGCAGATACGCATTGTATAACGAGCTGTTGGATAGATTGAACGAACGCCTCTCCCCGAAGGTGGCGCAACCCTTCTTGGAAAAGTACGGCTACAACGGCTTAAACAGCGGTATTTCGTATGCGGAGATGATGAAACGCTCCGTACCTCTGCAGGATATTATCGAGCATTTCGGGCTGTTTGCGGAATATTCCAAGGACGTCCTCGAAACGGTGGAAATCACGGTAAAATACGAGGGGTATTTGAAGCAGGGCTACGAGCAGATTGAAAAAGCAAAACGCCTCGAAGAAAAGCTACTGCCCACCGATATCAACTATATGCAGATTGAGGGCTTGAGGTTGGAGGCAAGGGAAAAGCTGAACCAAATCCGCCCCTTGAACTTGGGGCAAGCAAGCCGTATTTCAGGCGTAAACCCCGCGGACGTTTCCGTCTTAATGGTCTACCTTGCGCAAATGAAACACAGCTAATCAGCCTTATAATCAACGAAAAAAGACGAGTTTTACAACTCGTCTTTTTATTATTCGCTTTTTTATTTGACATTGTCCTTATTGCTTTCCGATATGATATAAATCGGTCGTTTTTTCGTTTCCCGGAAGATTTTAGAAATGTACTGCCCGATAATCCCCAAGCAGAACAACTGTACCCCACCGATGAACAAAATGATACAAATCGTTGAGGGCCAACCCGCCACGCTATCTCCCACGCAAAGGGCGCGAATAAACACGACAAGCAACGCCACCACCGCCGCTAAGGTCAAGAAAATCCCACTCCAAGAAGCAATCTTCAAGGGCGCGTCGGAGAAGTTGGTGATGCCCTCCAAGGAATACTTAAACAGTTTCCAAAAGCTCCACTTGGTTTCGCCTGCCACGCGCTCTACGTTTTCGTATTCCAGCCAGTAGGTCTTAAAGCCTATCCAGCCAAAAATCCCTTTCGAAAAGCGGTTGGTTTCCGACATCGCAACGATTGCATCCACCATCTTGCGTTTCATGAGGCGGAAATCTCTTGCGCCGTCCACGATGTCTGCATCGGAGATTTTGCCCATGATTTTATAGAACATACGCGCGAAGAAGGAACGAATCTTCGGTTCGCCCTTACGGGTGACACGACGGGTTGCTACGCTGTCGTATTCCCCTTCCTCTAAAATTTGCAGCATCTGCGGCAACAGCGACGGCGGATCTTGCATATCCGCATCCATGACGGCAACGAGGTCGCCACTTGCGTTGCAAAAGCCTGCGTACATCGCCCCTTCCTTCCCGAAGTTTCTCGAAAAGGAGAGGTACTTTACGCGCTCGTCTTTTTCCGCAAAGCCCTTGACAACGGAAAGCGTACCGTCCTTACTGCCGTCGTCCACGAACAGCAGTTCTAATTGATAATTTGTCAGCTCCTCACCCACGCGGCAAACCTCGTCGTAAAAAAGCGGCAGAGCCTGCTCCTCGTTATAGCAAGGAATGATTAAGGTTAACTTTTCCATACCTTTATTATACTACTGTGCAAAGTGTTTGTCAAGACAATCTGCGCACCTATCAAAAACGCATACCTGCAAAAAACGCGGAGCATAATCGCTCCGCGTCTTCCTCTTTGTTTAGTCTTCGTATTTTTCAAGCAACTTCAGGTCGATACCCTTATCGCCGATCTTCACGATTTCAACCTTGACCTTATCGCCAATGTTGAGGACATCCTCAACCTGGTTTACTCTCTTTTCAGACAAGCGGGAGATGTGTACCATACCGTCCTTACCGGGAGCGATTTCTACGAAAGCGCCTACCTTGGAGAGT
>JAZOMO010000023.1:0-5197 GCA_045654025.1 Candidatus Scatosoma sp. | reverse complement strand
GGCTAATATTCTAATCCATTTATTTCTCGTTTTCATATTTCTCGATTTTATTCCTTGTCTTTGTTTTTAATGTGTCCCTTATAGAACAGTTGACTTGCAACGAAACGATTTTGTTGCAAGTCAACTAAATACTATAACAAGTCTATTGAATCATCAATCCCATCTGCCAACATTATCATCGCCCTCAACAATGCCTTCACCATTGCTCGTGCGAACGATGTCTTCTTCGCCTAAAGTTACTACTGTAATTTTGAGCTCCTCGTACATGTTTTACCCCTCCTTATATTTTATATAAAAATTGATTTGCCAAAGCAATCTCGCGGGCGCGTGCCCGCAATTAAAACAACTCGGCTATTAAATTATAACACATAAAAAGTGTGATTGCAATAGTTTAAAAAAATTCTTTTCAAAAAAAAGCAAATTTATCGCATTTTTTGCCGTTTTTAGCCCGAAAAGCAGGTACTGCAAACATTTCACCGCTATCTACAATCATTTTATTCGCAAAACAAAAAAGAGAGAACGTTTCGGCAATTAACCGATTCGTTCTCTCTTTTGTCATTATAATGGGTTTAGGTATGAACCCTAATTACACCAAAAGCCGTCTATCACCAATAAGTAGGCTGGCCGTTTACGTATCTCCAGTACTTCACGCTGGTATCGCTGGGCTTCGATGCCGAATAGTAGGCAATCGTAGGAATAACATACTTCTTATCTTCGGCAGGCACGTCTGTACCCGTCAAGTGATAGTTATTCGTCGCAGTGAAGGAAGAAGATGTCGTAAACGTCGTCCACTGCGATGCCGTGCCCTCGTAGAATACCATATAATTCTTCCATCCATCCGCCGAGCTCGGATCGCCCTTCTTTAAGAACGCGGCCTCTTCGACCGTCTTCAAACTGGTGCCGATAATAAGCTGGGAAACCGACTGATTGTGATAGAAAGCGTGCGATTTAAGAGTGGTAAGCTTGCTACCACTAAGGTCCATCTTGCGGATATTGTAGCAATTTCCGAAGGCTTTTTCCCCGATTGTCGTACAGCTGTCGCCGACCGTAACACCAGTGATGTATTGTTCGTTATAGCATGCAAACTTAGCAACCTCGGTAACGTCGTCAGGGATAACGATGTCTTGGGTATCGTCAAGAATGACGCAAATCAATTGCTTTGACGTGCCGTCCGTGTAATAAACGAGTCCGTTTTCATCCGAAGAAATTCTGGTCTCCTCACTTGACCGGCGAACATAGAAGGCGTATCTCGCTATGCCGCCATATGTTGTCGCACCCGCCGTAAAGTTCAACCATCTCGCTTTATCGCAGATCTCACGCAATACATGACAGTTTAAGAATGCATCCGTTCCAATCGTTCTCACGGAACTACCAACGGTAACCTTACACAGCTTACGCGAACCTTTAAATGCATAGTCGCCAATCGTCGTTACACTGTCGCCAATGACAAGCTCGCGAAGTTTCAAACCACCACCGCCAGCGTAATCGTCAACACTAAACGCCGATATACCAATTGATTTCACTGCGTTGCCAAGGATAACCGTACGCAAGCTAGTACAATTTATAAACGCTTTATCGCCGATAACAGTAGCCGCGTTGTCAGGAATGGTTAGCGTAAACAACGATTCGCATCTATAGAACGCGCCTTCGCCAATCTTTACCAAGCCTGTACCAAAGGTAATCGACTTCACTTTCTTACAATCTTTGAACGCTTCTTTCTCAATGGTCGTAAGCGTGTTAGAGAATGCAAGCGACTTAATCCTCAAACAGCCATAGAATGCGTGTTCGTCGATGGTGTCAAGCTTATTCGAGAAAGTAATCGTATCCATCTGGTTGCAGTATGCAAACGCATATTTACCGATGTAGGTCACACCGTTGCCCATGACAACTTCCGTCAGGTCAAGACAGCTTGCAAACGCGGAGTCCTCGATCGTAGTAACGCTGTTAGGAATGACAACCTTACCAATGCCTCTAACCTGATAGAAAGCCTCTTCGCCAATGGTGGTAACGGGTTTGCCTTCGTTGGTTGCAGGGATAGTCAATACACCACCCTTGTACGTGCCGATGCCAACAACTTTGTAGGCAGCACCGCCTTCGATTTCCTCAAATGCTAAGGTAGGTATCAAACTTTCATCGTATACGTAGTATACCTTTAATACAAGGCTACCGTCGCCAGCGATTACACCACTGATCGTAGCGGCACTCTTGTCTTCCTCGTACGCATAAGGTATATACCATTTAATTTCCGCGGTCACCGTCGTGTCCGTTTCACCATAGCATTCTACCGTTTCGTGCAACGTGTATTTCGACGCACCGTCTTCCTTTAAATAATACTCAACCGTATACCTCGTGTCAGTATTCACCGACCAGATTGCCGTATAGGTTGTCTTCTTATTTACCTCTAAGGCAAATCGCTCCTCTTCAAAGGCAAGCGTTTTTCCCTCGTACCAACCAAGGAAGGTGTATCCCGCTTCGGTCGTCGCCGTCACCGTGATTTGAGATCCATAACGATAGGTACCACCCCCCGAAACTGAACCTGCCTTTTCGTTGCTGCAAGTCGTCACAATCGTATAGCTGTTACGGGTGTAATATACGCTTAATTCAAGGCTTCCATCACCGTTGATTTTACCACTGATTGTGCTTTTGCTTTTATTATACGTAAAGTGTTCGTACGACTTAATCGTTGCGGTCGCCGTCATATCCGTCGTGCCCGTCAGTCGCGTCGTTTCATGCAACGTATAGTTGTCGTTTTCAACGTTCTGCCAGTAATAATTTACCGTATATTCCGCAGTGGCAGCAGACCATTTTGCGGTATAGGTTGCGTTTTTATTTACCACTATGGTAAATTCTTCCGTTTCCCCGATAAGCGTCTTATCATCGTACCAACCGTCGAAAATATACCCCGGCTTCGTCGTTGCCGTCAAAACAACTTCTTCTTCATAACGATAAGTGCCGCCCGCCGAAACAGAGCCCGCCTTTTCGTTGTTGCAAGCCGTCACAATCGTATAGCTGTTACGGGTGTAATATACACTCAGAACAAGGCTTCCATCACCGTTGATTTTACCACTGATTGTGCTCTTGCTTTCATTGTACGTAAAGTGTTCGTACGACTTAATCGTTGCGGTTGCCGTCATATCTGTTTCGCCTGCGAGTTCTAAGGTCTTATCTACCTTATAATCATCTTTTTCAAGATTTTGCAGATAGTAAACAACGGTATATTTCGTGTTGAGATTTGCCGACCAAATCGCTCTAACTTCGGTGTTTTCCGTGATAGGCAACTCAAAATCATAATCCCAACCCTTAAATGTATAACCATCCATTGTGGGGCTAAGTTGTGGAATTGCCGCAGAAGAGCCCTCTTCAACCATTTGCGTTTCAACCGCTACACCATCGTTGGTGTAAAAGGTTACTTCATACATCGGGCGGCGGCGAATGTTTACCGTGTACGTGTTGACAAGTTCGTCGCCTCTCATTTGCAGTACGTAGAATACGTTGTCCCCCTCATCAAGTGAAACGATTTTTGTTTCTACCGTCTGGTCTGCGTTTTCATCCAGCGCAATCACGTACGTTGTTTCACCCTCAACTGTTATTTCATCAATAAACGAAAATTGCGTCGTAGCGTTGCTTTTCTCGCCGGTTACACTTAAACCGTCCACAGCAAGGGTGTTGAATACGATACCCGTTTTTGCCTGCAACAAGCGGTCGCAAACGGTACAAACTTGAGCTGTGGTTGCCGTAGCAGGCGCGGAAGGCACGTGGCTTTCTTTGTCTGTCTTATCCCCACATTCGCATTCATGCCAGTGGTGCGTGGAATCGCTCAACCATTCCTGCGCATAGGTATGGGAAACTATTTCGATGGACTCAGTTTTCGTCTCTTCACACGCAGTACACTTGTAAGTCATCTCGCCAGCCTCTGTACAAGTGGGCGCGGTCGTTACCTTGCCTTTATCCCAAGTATGTACGTCCGTCACAGGGATTTCCCCTTGGTAGGTGGAATAATCGCAACCTTCTCTTTGGCAGGTTACGTATGTCGCCCAGCCGGGTTCTGTGCAAGTTGCCGCTTTTGCCGCGTGCGTTATTTCATCGTGTCCAAGCGCAGAGATTTCCGCCGTATACTTACTGCCACACTGGCAAGTGTACGTCCATTCGCCCTTTTCTGTACATGTTTCTTCCTTCGTGTGTTGTCTTGTATAAAAATGCTTATGAGACCTTGGAGAGCACGCAGAAAAACCGGATATGCTCGCAAGCATAGCCGTAACAGCCAGTATGAAAATTAAAAATTTCTTTTTCATAGATACCTCCACGTATAAAGAAGTTCGCTTCCGTGGTCATTATAACATTTTTTTTGGGTTTTGTCAATAGTATTTTATATTCATATAAAAATAGGGTTTTTCGCGTCGGCAAATCGTATAAATAAGACTAAAAAACGCAATTTACGCAAGAAACATACTTTTTTTCTTAAAAGAAAAAACGCACCGCATTGGGTGCGTTTGTCTTTTTGGAGCAGGACGAGTTGCCCGTTAAGAAAAGCATTAATAATGCTTTTTAGGGACGAGATAAGCGAACGCCGATAGGTAGGCGTGAGCGTGACCGAACGCAAAGAACAGCTTTGCGTGAGAAATGCCGCTAAAGGCGCAAATCCCTTCATCCGCAGCATGCAGGCGCACCCCTTAGGGGTGCGTTTTTACATTATAAAAGGGAGAAATGAGAAAAAAGTTGCCTTTCCCAGTGAAAAATTTTTCAAAAAGCCCTTGCGAAAATTGGAGAATGGTGGTACAATAGAAACAATCATGGAAAAGTTGGCATATGGCTTTTAAGCAGTAATATATAGGCAACAATACGAAAAGGATGCGTTTTCAATGAAAAAGGATTTAAAAACAGGGCTGATAAATAGAAAAATTAAAAAGCCAAATACATTCCTTATGTCTATTGTTATGTGGGTGCTGGGGATTCTCAATAGGCGGTACAAGGTAAAATTTGATTACGACTATGATTCAAAGTCCATTAAGGGAAAACCGGCAGTTTTGCTTTCTTCGCATGCTTCTAGGTTGGAATTTATTTATACCCTTTACGGCTTTAAGCGCAAAGACGTCAATATGGTATGCGGATATCAAAATATCCTCGTCAAAGGGCTGTATCGTCTTTTTCTTTCCATTGGGGTAATATCTAAGTATCTATATCAACCAGATATTGTTTG